>CAYQNO010000026.1:0-37957 GCA_964419045.1 uncultured Flavobacteriales bacterium | reverse complement strand
CAATGTGATCGCGCCTATAACTTAGAACTTGGATCAATTGTGGCTGAAGGAACACCCCGTGAACTAAAAAATTTCATGTTGAAAACGAACATGGGGTGTTCAAAACCAACATAAAACAACTTAAGTCTTTCACAAATAATGTGTTTTAGCCTTCAGCGTCTGCTGCCACCCTCAAACGGATAATCTTGTCTGGCTTGTTGACAGTCCCGTTATCGGAGTCTGATCCCTTTTTAATGCTGTCGACAAATTGCATGCCATCGATAACTTGCCCCCAGACAGTGTATTGTCCGTCAAGATGTTGAGCACGTTCAAACACGATAAAAAATTGGCTGTCTGCACTGTCAGGGTTCTGAGTGCGAGCCATGGAAACAGATCCACGCAGATGTGGCAATGAATTGAATTCAGCTTTGAGATTTTTACCTGAACCACCAGTACCGGTTCCTGTTGGATCACCGGTCTGGGCCATGAATCCCTTAATCACCCGATGAAAAACGATCCCGTCGTAAAATCCCGCACGTGTTAACTGCTTGATTCGCGCCACGTGATTCGGCGCATGTTCGGGAAATAGTTCTATAACAACACGACCATTCTTTAGATCCAGGTAAAGCGCGTTTTCAAGATCAGTTGCTGCCACGGCACGTACCAAAAAAAAAGTGAGCGTAATCGCTACTAACATTACGTAAAGAAATCTTAGGAGTTTCATAAAATAATCCTTATGAGTTAATCAAGAATTTTATGGAGTCCGGACTTTGATCAAATGGCAAATTATCTTCAAATAATTCAGCGCATAGCAGCCGCAATGTTGCCACCATCAACCGTAACTACCGCTGCTGTCGTACCTCTCGCGAGCGCTAAACTTACAAATGCTTGGGCTACGTCGACCGCTCTCACCTCACGGCCCAGAAGGTTGCCTGACATGTATTGCTCTTCATTAACCCCGCGAGCAGCAGACCGAGCAGCGATTGTCTTGCCGTCCAGTAATCCAGTCCTGATGCGGTCGGCGTTGACTGCGTTCGCACGGATTCCATCACAACCGTGATCCAGCGCATATTGACGCATGAGGGCCAGAGTCGCCGTCTTTGGTATTCCATAGGGACCAAAATCTAATCCAGGATTTACCGCCTGTTTCGAGGCATTGAACAGGAGTACGCCTCCCGTACCTTGTGCTTTCATTATGCTGACTGCAGCCTGAGATACACGTTGGTGTGCAAAAAAATTTAGTTCGAATGATTTCCTTAGCGCCTTATCGTTAATATCGCCCATGCGGCCCTGCCAGGCGCCACCGGCATTCGAGACGACAATATCGACCCCACCAAATGCCTTACAAATGTCTACAAACGCCTTTCTTACTGACTTTTGATCGGTAACATCACATTGTAGCCCCAATGTGCCACTCCCAATCGACAGCGCCATTTTGTTGGCTGAATTCTCATTGATATCAAGTATCGCTACTTCTGCTCCTTGTTCGGCAAAAGCTAGAGCCGTCGCAGCACCGATGCCATTACCTCCGCCTGTAACCACCACCACCTGTCGTGTAAGCGGCCCCTCGTTACCCTTCCCCAGTTTATCCTGTTCAAGGGACCAATATTCAATATTAAACAGATCTGCCTCACCAAGGCACTCGTAACGGCCCACGGCTTCCGCATCAGTAATGACCTCAACAGTTGCCTCAGCAAGATCCGCAGTAATGGTAGCAGCAGTTGATGATGTTCCGAGCGCAAAAATTCCGAGACCAGGCACTAATACGACACGAGGTACGGCATCTAATTCACGTTTAGAATTTAGGACCCGCGCATTATTTCGTTTAAAATAGGCTCTGTAATTATTCGAATATCGGGTCACTGCTTTCTTCAGTGCCACAGAAAAAATATCCATTTTCCCAGCGACAGGTGCTGGTACAAGCATAGGAATATTCTTAGTGCGTATCGTGTGGTCTGGCGTAATAACACCAACTTGGCTGTAGTTCGCGAGATCTCTACCGTTGACGTAGTTACGAATTTTAGGATTAGTGCGAAATTCTACTATCAGTCGACGATACTCACCATTTGTCTCGTGCGATGTGCAGGCTCCACGAATGAGTGGAGCCACCTCAGAAGCGGAGGCGATCGATCTTGGCAATGTGACACTCGCAAAGACTCGTTTTCGTTTGCTTGAGATACGAGCCTCGGAGAGCGTTACAGCAGATATCATTCTTTCATAAGCTTCCCGAGCCGATGATCCGAAGGTAAATATCCCGTGTTTGAGCAATATCAATCCTTCAACGCTTGGATCTTGGTCAAACACTTCCACCGCGGCCTTAGCAAGATCAAATCCTGGCATTATGTAGGGCACCAGGCCCATACGGGTTCCCCAAATTTCCCTTGCCAGAACTTCACCATTCGGCTGATTAGTTATGCTTAAAACGGCATTTGCATGAGTATGATCAACGAATTTGTGGGGCAAAAAGGCGTGCAACAATGTCTCAACTGACGGATTGGGGGCATTCGCATCAAGCAAGTTTAATCGCTGAAAGTTGACCATATCCCTATCGCTAAGCCTGTCGAGCTCGCGCAGATGCTTCAACGGTTCAAGCCTAACAGCCGGCAGACCAGCCGGCTGGAGATTGGCCATGTCCCATCCACTGCCCTTGACACACAATACCTCAATCTTCTCACCGAATAGGTCCTTCACCAAGATTTTCACGGATGTATTTCCACCACCGTGCAAAACTAGTTTCGGCTCCCGACCAAGTAGTCGCGACGTATACACCCGATTTGATAAATCTCGACTGACCTGCAATGACGCATGTTTACGCGCCATGGCCTTAGCGTCTTTTTCAGACCATCTATTTTTCATCAAAAGCCTCTCGAAAATTCGATAGCCATACGGCTTTCTCGGCAGAATAACAAGAAAACCGCTAAACTTGTCCTCAATGTTCCGTGCCAAACAAAGACTCTAGGCCCGCACGACTCGCATCAGCAACACCACGCTCTGTAATCAGGCCACTTACTAGTCGCCCTGGCGTGATGTCGAAGGCGTAATTAGCAACATCACAATTATCTGGCGTTATCTGTACAGTCTTAATCTCCCCTTTGTCATCACGACCAGTAATGTGTGATACCTCCATACCGTCGCGTTCCTCAATTGGAATAGACGATAGGCCACTACACGCCGTCCAGTCTATCGTCGGCGACGGAAGTGCCACGTAGAATGGGACATTATTATCTTGCGCTGCCAAGGCCTTGAGGTATGTCCCAATCTTGTTGGCAACATCGCCCTCGGCGGTTGTACAGTCTGTACCGGTGATACATAGGTCAACCATATCCACCTGCATCAGATGGCCACCTACATTATCGGCGATAACTGTGTGCGGCACACCATGTTGACCAAGTTCCCAAGCAGTGAGACTCGCCCCTTGGTTTCTGGGACGTGTTTCGTCGATCCAAACATGGACAGGAATTCCCTTATCGTGCGCCATATAAATGGGTGCAGTCGCTGTGCCCCAATCTACTGTGGCAAGCCAGCCCGCATTACAGTGCGTCAAAATATTAACTGGTTCACCATTCTTACATTTTGCTGCGGACTCAATGAGAGCTAATCCGTGACATCCGATCCTGTGGTTAATAGATACATCTTCATCGCAAATTTCCGCGGCCTTCGCGTAGGCGGCCATTGCCCTCGCCTTTTTTTCTAATGGCTCCAGAATCGTCAACATCTCCAGCAATGACCAACGCAAATTGATCGCTGTTGGGCGTGTATTGAGCAGCTGCTCGAATGCCCACGACAACATATCATCTGAACTATCTTTTTGCATTGCCAACGCCATACCGTATGCTGCTGTTGCGCCAATGAGTGGTGCTCCACGAACCGCCATGCCGCGGATGGCATCAGCTGCTGCTTCCAAAGTATTTAATTTCTGAATAATGAACTCAAACGGCAGTCGACGTTGATCGATGATGGCCACTTGCCACCCATCATTTTCGAGCCAAATCGACCGATAGTGAACATCATTGACGTACATAATGTTGCCTTTTCATCACTCATCCCACCAGCTCTGATCATCACACAACACCATTCTCCTAAATTTTTACAGCCGCAGAACAGTTCTGCGCTACTATAAGGTTTCACTCAAGTGGATTCGTTAGCACCGCAACAATACACGTGACAACGACGACGCTTATCGCCATATCACTTGAGAAAACTTAAATTACGTGTATCCGAGATTGGAAAACTGGACTGACAACGACTGCGTAATACCTAGTTTCTAGTGAATCTGCCGACACCTTAGTGCTACAAACGTTACAATGGATGGTTCAATACTGCGACACGCTACGCTAAATATTTTTGAACGTTTTTAACTATCACGCTCTCCTGCTATTCTGCTAAGTAAGCAGGTCCGAACTAACTAACAAATAAATCATTGTCAGCTAAATCCACTCACTCGCGAACAGCATCACCACAATATGATTGTATTCAATAATTTTCGTAATTCAGTATCTACAAAATGATTAACGGCGCATCAATCATCATCGGGCTAATCATTCTATTTGCTGGTGGTGAAGTTACGTTGCGCGGATCGGTCGCTCTAGCCCGCGCACTCGGTGTTTCAACCGCAGTGATTGGTTTAACAGTCATTGGCTTTGGGACATCCGCGCCAGAACTTGTTGTTACTCTTCGAGCGACTCTAAGTGGTCAACCAGACATTGGTGTTGGTAACGTTGTTGGCAGTAACATTGCCAACATTTTGCTGGTAATGGGAATCGGTGCAGTGGTCTGCCCCCTCGCTTGTGAAGCACGCGCTGTGCGACGGGATGGCACAATGATGCTGATTGTCACCTTCCTGCTCGTTCTGCTCGCACTCAATGGCCAGGTTGGATCACTAGAGGGTGCCCTAATGGTTAGCGCACTTGCCAGTTTTCTTGGGTGGTCCTACTTCAAGGATGTTCACCATAATAATGCGGCAGGAGAACTACATAGACGGGAGGCAGGTGAGTCAGGAGATGTTCCTATTGGTGCTGTTAGAATCACGATATATTTAGCCCTTGGTTTGGTAGGGCTTATAGGAGGAGCCACACTTCTAGTAGAAGGCGCAACTGGTGTTGCGCGCGCGTTCAACGTACCGGAATCCGTAATCGGCCTTACATTAATTGCAATTGGTACCTCACTTCCCGAAGTTGCAGCAACCGCTGTGGCAGCGATACGACGTCATACAGATGTGGCTATTGCTGGCATTCTAGGTAGTAACGTGTTTAACGTTCTTGGTATCCTCGGCATCGCATCAATTGTTAAACCACTACCGGTAGCACAGGATATTGCGTCCATCGATATTTGGGTAATGCTCGCGGCGTCACTCGTGATTTTGCCCATCCTCATAAGTGGATGGCGTGTCAGCCGCATCGAAGGGAGTGGACTCCTCATTTGCTATAGTGCCTACATAGCAAGTATGGCAATTCGACTAAACGGGTGACAAGGATAACACGAATCCCCAAACCACTTAATGTCACCAGAGCCATATTTCATCGTGGCGGTGGAAAATATGCGCCTGAGAATACTCTCGCCGCGATCCGCCACACCTCACAGACTAGTGTTCAGTGGGTCGAACTAGACGTCCGTATGACTCTTGACAGTGAATTGGTGCTAATGCATGACGCAACCCTAAATCGCACCACGAGTGGACAGGGGTTACTCCAAGAGGCACCTTTGACAAAATTAAGGACACTCGACGCAGGAGCCTCCTTCTCTCCTGAATTTACAGGTGAGCCAATTCCTACTCTCAATGAGGCAATAGCACTTATGTCTGAATTGGGCATTGCTGCCAATGTTGAGATTAAATTTTTGCCTGGAGAAGACCCGAAAATTGGCTCAAAAGTAGCAAAGTTACTCGCTCACAACTGGCCTCATACATTCCCGCCTCCGATCATATCATGCTTCGCCCCGGAACCACTCGAAGCCGCACGCAATATTGCGCCGAATTTGCCTAGAATGTTGAATTTTAATGTTCTTCCTGAAGATTGGCGAGCAAACGTCAATAGGGTCGACTGTCACCTTGTAAATATTAATCACCAGCATCTAACCCGTGAGGCCGCAAAGGAAGTATGCAACAATGGTATAAATTTATTCTGTTTCACCATTAACGACCAAACACGTGCCCAAGAGGTAGTGTCATGGGGCGTAAAGACCATGATCTCTGATTGCCCTGATCAAATTTTTGGAGACCATAAGAACGACTAAAATACGGTTTTCTATACTAATTGCTTTAGGGTCGCTAACGTATTGTTGAATTACCTATTGGTTGGCATAGAAAACTGTGTGCCAACTACTCCACCAGTTGGCCAGCGTGATGAGATTGTCTTCAGTTTCGTAAAAAAATTTATAGATTGCGGACCATACATTAGCGAATCGCCGAACTTCGACCGCTTCGAACCTCCAAAGTGGTGAAACGCCATAGGCACCGGAATTGGGACGTTAACGCCTATCATACCAATATCTGCATCACTGCAGAATTCACGAGCAGTATTGCCGTCTCGCGTAAACACCGCGACTCCATTGCCGTATTCGTTGTGGTTTACTAAATCGACAGCAGCACTATAGCCTTCGACCCGCACAACGCTCAGCACCGGACCAAATATTTCATCGGTATAGATGGACATATTTGGCTTAACCATGTCAAACAGCGTTCCACCAACAAAATATCCATCGCTATAACCCTGTAATGTACTGCCTCGACCATCGACCAAAAGCTTCGCACCATCGGCTAACCCTTCATCTATGTAACCTTCCACTCGCTTTTTGGCATCTTTTGTAATTAGCGGACCGAGTTCCGATTCTGGGTCTGTGTAGGGACCAAGTTTTAACGCCTGAACTCTCGGCACTATTCGGTTGATGATTTCCTCTGCTGCCGCTTCTCCGACAGGCACAACCGCTGAAATTGCCATACAACGTTGGCCACTTGACCCGTAGCCCGCTCCCATCAATGCGTCAGCCGCCTGATCCATATCAGCATCTGGTAAAATTACCATATGGTTCTTAGCACCACAAAAGGCCTGCACCCGTTTACCAGTTGCACTACCCTGTTTGTAAATATACTCGCCAACCCTTGTTGACCCTACAAAGCTGATAGCAGCTATGCCGTTGTGATCAAGAAGTGAATCAACCGACTCTTTATCACCGTTAATTACATTCCATACTCCATCCGGAAGACCCGCCCTTTGCCACAATTCAGCGAGATAAAGAGGTGCTGAAGGGTTTTTCTCAGATGGTTTGTTTATGAATGAATTGCCACAAGCGACGGCTATCACACCAATCCACAAGGGAATCATGACCGGAAAATTAAAGGGCGTGACCCCAGCAACCACACCCACTGGCTCTCGTACCGAGTAAGTATCTATGCCACCACCAACGTTAGCAGAATACTCCCCTTTCATGAGATGCGGAATTCCACATGCAAACTCGACGACGTCGATGCCCCGTTGGATCGAACCTTTTGAATCAGCTATCGTTTTGCCATGCTCGTGCGATACGATATTAGCCAAAATATCGATATTTTCAGTAATCAGTTCACGAAACCGAAACAAAATCTGTGAGCGCTCAGTTACTGATGTCCTTGACCAATCTTCTAGGGCCGTCTTTGCTGCTACTACCGCTTTGTCAACTTCATCTGCACTAGCATAGGGTACCTCTGCATCCACCTCCCCGGTAGTCGGATTGAAAACCAACCCAGTACGGCTATTACCACCCTCATCTATTTGCCCAGCAATAAAGTGATGTAACATTTTGTACATCGTCTCATCTCCCTCAAAATTCTATTTAGCAGTGTAGTACCTCTCTAGTTGCAGCTGAATAATGTAATTTTTCTTCTCAGGGGAGCTTGGCAATGAACGTGCAGGGAAAGGCGTGGACAGCTGGGCTTCATATTATTAGCACCGTAATTTTCTTCTTTGACCTAAAGAATTTCACCATCGAAAAGACAGCGGCCTTGGCGATCTTCAATTTCGACGACCCAGAGATCCCTGTCGCGTCCGATCTGACGTTCTATATATGCGTCAACTTCCGACTCTTCGACCAATTTTCCATCAAGTGCTGCTAGCCATGCGATGTTACCATCAAGATCACTCGTTTGTGTTAAAACAGCGCACCCGTCTTCCAAACGATTGATTTTGATAACCACTGCTCCACGATGTTCATCTCCACGCCTCGCGATCACAACCGGGATACCTTGCATAGAGTATCGACGCACATGAGCGCGCACCCATAGCTCTGTTGGCAGACGCTCGAAACTCATAGATACCTCAAAACACTAATTGCTGATTTTGTGATGTGAACCATGCAACCAAACAAATACACACCAATTAATGCCTTGTTAAAATTAATGAAATTAAAATTTTATTCGTCGATGCTCTTTGAAAATAACCACAACCGGATCGGCACCTCGATCCGTGAAAAATATATTCGGTTTGCTATTACAACTTGTTGGAGCCAATCCGTCCACGCAATTGTTCGCTGACTTCCGTTCTTTTTGGCATCAACGACTCACGCAATACATCGACAGCCCTTAGAGGGTCACATGTGCCACACATAAATATGTCAAATGCTGCATAGTCAAATTCTGGCCATGTGTGCAGTGCAATGTGCGATTCTGCTAATACCGCAACACCTGTTACACCGTTATTCTCACTAAATTTGTGCAATTGGACTTGTAGCAAAGTTGCACCAGACGCTTCCACACATTTCTTGAGTGTTGTCTCAATATATTCTAAATCATCAATATGCTGTCCGCCCCACATATCAACTATAATATGGACACCTGCATATCGAACTCCGTCGCGCGTAATAATGTGTGCAAAATGTGCATCCTTGTCGTTGTCGGGCAACGTGCGGCACCTCTCCGTTACATCGCTGGCCGATGTTAAAATCACATCGCCATCCAACTTCGTTCCTATTTCCAAATTTGTATTTGAACCAGACATAGATACACCTCACCGGCCGGCTAATGTTTTAGACAATAACTACGACCCCAAAAGTCATTAAAACTAAACATAGAGCTGGAAAACTAACATATCAGTACTTCGTAATAGTATTGCAAGGCCAAATAATACAGTGAAACCACCAAAACATTGCCCAATCTACCCTTACGCTTCATGTGAAGTTCACCCCGATCTAAACCGCACTAAATCAATTTGGTCAGTAATTTGATGTATTCTGGAAGCGCAAACGAAGCACTATGTACCTCTGGAGTATAATAGCGTGTTTCAAGTCCGGTCGTTTCAAAACGTTCAGTCAGGACATCAACCGGGACCTCGCGCAATGTCACATCATCGCTGGCCCAGCCAAATGCCATGAACCCACCTACATAGAGCGGTACGGGCGCAACATAACATGTGGCATCCATGAACAGAGAACGAAGGTGGCGTATTGTCGTCTCGAGTTCCGAGCCTTGAAAGAACGGCACGCCGTTTTGGGTGACTATTACACCTCCCGTTGCTAGCCGAGATTTGCAATGTCGGTAAAAGTTTTTACTGAATAAAACATTGGCAATCCCCACGGGATCAGGTGAATCAACAATAATGAGATCATAGTGGTGCTTATCTCTTGCGACAAACCTTGCACCATCACCGATTATAACTTCTACACGAGGATCCTCAAACGCATTGCCGCAGATTGAAAATAGGTATTTTCTACACAAGTCTATTACCCGCACATCAATTTCCACCATCACAACATGTTTGACTCCCTGATGCATAAGTACTCGACGCAGTATGCCGCCGTCCCCACCACCAATAATTAGAACACTTCGTACTATGCCATGTGCGAGAATAGGGGTATGCGTCAACATTTCGTGATATATGAATTCATCATGTTCGCTAGTTTGAATAATGCCGTCGAGTGTCAGTACGCGACCCATCGTATCATTTTCAAACAGCATTAAATGTTGATATTTACTTTTGGTCTCATGTAGAAGCTTGTTGACCCTCAACTGGATCCTAAGACCGTCGTGTAACGTCTCCCCCCACCAATTAGCCATAGTCCATCCATCTCTCTAAATCGTATTCCGTCAAGTTCGTGTTTGTGATGGTGATCCCAATAGGAAACCTTATTTCTCATCTGAGAATTTTCGTTTCTCGTATCTAGTATAGTAAATACCTCTAAAGGGTTGACTAAAAAATAAATATAACTACCCCAGCATCGGACAGACCTATATCCATAATTTTAACAATTGCCATACGGTCATAAGTAGCCAACGCCGCGAATGACTCCAAATTGGACGAATAATGCTGTGTGGTTCGCAGATATACGGTATCCAATAGATCAGTAATACAACCTCCTAATCAAACACAGCTACTTCGAAGCTCCATAACAAAGGAGTCTTTTCAATTATCGAGGCAAAGCATTTGCGCCACCAACCGACTTAGACTTGCAGCTAGTACTCAGCGCGCGTAATTTAGGAATATCTAGGGACATAATTCTGAATACTTGGAGTCGAATTTATGGGTAAGTCGCGATACGTGGGAAACGCTCGAGTTGTACGTGCGCCACGGGGGCCTGAGATCACAGCTAAGAGCTGGAGAACTGAAGCGCCCATGCGCATGCTAATGAATAACCTCGACCCAGACGTTGCAGAAAATCCCGATGAACTAGTGGTTTATGGCGGAATTGGTCGTGCTGCTCGCAACTGGGATTGCTTCGAGCGTATTGTGGATTCCTTGAAGACCCTTGAAGAGTATGAGACCCTACTTGTCCAGTCAGGTAAGCCCGTTGGCGTGTTTCGTACGCACGAAGATGCACCGAGAGTTCTAATTGCCAACTCTAATCTAGTTCCAAATTGGGCAAATTGGGAAAATTTTCACGATCTCGACGCTAAAGGTCTCATGATGTATGGCCAGATGACTGCCGGTTCTTGGATCTATATCGGTAGCCAGGGAATCGTCCAAGGGACCTATGAAACATTTGTCGAATGCGTCAGACAGCATTTTGACGGTGATGGACGTAGTAAGTGGATTCTGACTGCGGGATTGGGAGGCATGGGTGGTGCCCAACCCCTAGCGGCAACGATGGCAGGGACATCGATGCTCGCCATAGAATGTCGACCGAGTCGAATACAACGGCGACTAGAAACGGGGTATTTAGACAAGCAGGCCGATGATCTCGACGACGCCTTGAAAATTATAGAAAATTCCTGCGCAAAACGTGAACCTGTTTCTGTAGGCTTGCTAGGCAATGCGGCTGAAATCTTGCCAGAATTGTTGAGGCGTGGTGTTAGACCTGACGCTGTAACCGATCAAACATCCGCACATGATCCTATACATGGATACCTACCGGAAGGCTGGAGTGTCGGTGAATGGGAATCGAAACAACAAAGTGATCCGAAGGAAGTAGATGCAGCTGCAAAAAAATCAATGATCAAACATGTCCAAGCCATGTTGGATTTTCATAAAATTGGCATACCTGTTTTTGACTACGGTAACAACATTCGTCAGGTTGCAAAAGATGGGGGTGTGACAAAAGCCTTTGATTTTCCTGGGTTTGTCCCTGCATATGTTCGGCCACTTTTTTGTCGCGGTAAAGGACCTTTCCGTTGGGCCGCATTGTCAGGCGACCCAGAAGATATATTTAGAACAGATGCGAAAGTAAAGGAGCTAATTCCTGAGGACACACACCTGCACAACTGGCTCGATATGGCGCGTGAGCGAATACAGTTTCAAGGGTTACCATCACGGATCTGCTGGATCGGCCTTGGCCAACGAGACAAGATTGGCCTCGCATTCAACAAGATGGTAGCCGACGGCGAGCTTACAGCACCGGTCGTCATCGGACGCGACCACCTTGACTCGGGTTCTGTTGCCAGCCCCAATCGCGAGACCGAGGCTATGCGCGACGGCTCAGATGCAGTATCGGACTGGCCACTTCTAAATGCCCTGCTAAATTGTGCAAGTGGAGCAACATGGGTTTCTATTCATCATGGCGGCGGTGTCGGTATGGGCTTCTCTCAACATAGTGGAATGGTGGTGATCTGTGATGGAACCGAAGCCGCTACAAGGCGTATAGCACGCGTTCTCTGGAATGATCCAGCAACTGGCGTAATGCGGCACGCGGATGCCGGATATGAAGATGCAATTGCATGCGCCAACGAAATGCATCTCAACCTACCTATGATTGGACAGCGATGATCAAGTTTGCCATTACAGCTGAGTTGGAAATTAATCCGGACACGATGGGAGCATTTTTACAACGCCTTAACCGCCATCGTGCAGCATGTCTTGAAACCGAAGAGGAGTGCCTCAGGTTCGATGTTCTGTTACCTAAAAAGTCAGATAATAAAGTTTTACTTTATGAAGTTTATGAATCTGAGGCCGCATTTGATACCCACCGTTTAACGCCGCACTTTCTTGCTTTTCGTGAAGATGTCGAGGGAATGGTGATTTCCAGGAATATTAGTGAATATACGCTCGATGATTTTTAGCCACCAGACGAGGGCCGGGGATTAAGCATTATGGTTGACAATTCTGTTATAATTCAGCCTGGCGCGCTCCGGCTTACAGACTTAAGACGTATTGTGAGAAGTGAAGCATCAGTTTTGCTTGATCCCAACAGCAGAGCTAACGTGGATGCAGCTGAAAAAACCATAGAGAATATCGTGAGTAAAGGCCACACGGTCTATGGAATTAATACAGGTTTTGGAATGCTAGCCAAAACACGTATAGAACCATCGGAACTCCCCGATCTACAGCGTAATCTTGTATTATCGCACAGTGCAGGAACGGGTCTGTTACTCGAGGATAATGTTGTCCGTTTAATAATTGCATTAAAAGTCGCAGCACTGGCACGCGGATATTCAGGGGTACGCTGGCAGGTTATAGAAGCCCTTCTTGCGCTTCTTGAGCATTCGATTCATCCCTGTATCCCAGCCAAGGGCTCCGTTGGTGCCTCAGGTGATCTCGCTCCACTAGCACATTTAGCATCAGCACTGATTGGAGTCGGTGAAGTTCGTCACAATGGCAAAATCATAGCGGCAAAGGACGGTCTTCGTTTAGCCGGACTGGAACCTCTTAACCTTGGTCCAAAAGAGGGATTGGCACTACTCAATGGTACTCAGGTCTCCACTGCACTTGCTCTTATTGGTCTATTTGCAGCTGAGGACGTATTTACTGCGGCAATTGTAGCAGGCGCCTTATCCGTGGATGCGGCCATGGCGAGTGATACGCCGTTTGATCCCCGAATTCATGCTGTGCGTGGTCAGCTGGGACAACGGGCGGTTGCAGCTATTTACATGAATCTTTTGGAAGGTAGTCCAATCCGCGAATCACATAAGAACTGTGAGAAGATCCAGGACCCGTATTCTATCCGTTGCCAACCTCAGGTTATGGGCGCTGTATTAGACCATATGAACTTTGCAGCAGAAGTCATTGGTCGAGAAGCCAATGCGGTGTCGGATAACCCATTGGTTTTCCATAAGGATGGAGATGTTTTATCGGGAGGCAACTTCCATGCCGAGCCCGTAGCAATATCCTCTGATCTTTTGGCTATCGCGATGACGGAAATTGGAACAATCTCTGAAAGACGTATTGCCCTATTAGTCGATCCGGTTCTTAGTGGGTTGCCAGCTTTTCTAGTCAAAGACGGTGGTCTCAATTCAGGATTTATGATTGCTCAGGTCACGGCCGCTGCCCTCGCGTCAGAGAACAAGTCTCTCGCCCATCCGGCAAGCGTTGACTCCATTCCAACCTCTGCCAACCAGGAGGACCATGTCAGTATGGCCACATTCGCTGCCCATCGTTTAACGGAAATTGGGGACAATGTAACGGGCATCATAGCAATTGAACTACTGGCGGCAGCACAGGGAATAGAGTTCCACCATCCGCTCATCTCTTCACCATTACTGTGCGAAGTGATCAAAGAAATTCGGTTACGCGCGGCAAATTGGGAAACCGATCGCTTTTTTGCGCCCGACATTACCGCCGTGAAGGATCTAATTAAGAGTGGGATTCTGCATACCTATGTACCAGACCTGCTACCGAGTATTCCCTCATAACCTAATAGTTAAGATAATTGGCAAGACAAATACTGACCCTTCACAGTCCACTCGGAAACAAACGCCTACGTAATTGCCTGCTCTTGAAGGTATCTCACTGAGTCCTAACGACTCGTCCTGCCTGCACCACCTGATGGCAAGGATTGGCACCAATGTGATAGGCGAGCTCCGCCGGATTTTCTATATCCCACAGCACAAAATCCGCTGATTTCCCCAAAGTCAATGTGCCATGAGTTGCTTCCATACCTAATGCCCTCGCAGCATTACGCGTGATACCTGCCAGCACCTCCTCTGGAGTCATGCGAAATAAAGTGCATCCCAAATTCATCATCAGAAGGAGTGACTGTGCCGGTGACGAGCCAGGATTACAGTCTGTCGCTAGTGCCATTACCACACCATGCTCACGCATATATTCAATTGGTGGGAGCTTAGTCTCGTGCAAAAAATAATATGCCCCTGGCAAAAGAACAGCGACCGTCCCGGTCTTCGCCATCGCTCTGACACCTTCTTCACTAGAGTATTCAAGGTGGTCAGCAGAGAGAGAACCATACTGTGCTGCTAATGCAGCTCCACCGAGATCGGATAGTTGGTCCGCGTGGAGCTTTACAGGCAATCCGAGAGCCATCGCTTTGTCAAATACTCGCATAGTTTGTTTGACGGAGAAAGCGATGCCTTCACAAAACGCGTCCACAGCGTCAGCCAGTCCTTGTTCAGCAACAACCGGCATGACCTCCTCGCAAACGAACTCAATATATTTGTCAGCTCCACCCTCAAATTCCGGTGGCATCGTATGTGCACCCAGGAAGGTCGTTTTTATTTTGATCGGATTATCATATTCCAATGCTCGTGCCACTTTTAGCATCTTCAGTTCAGTCTCAAGATCAAGACCGTAACCAGACTTAATCTCAAGCACTGTCACACCCTCATTCAGAAAACTCGTTAAGCGTTTAGTAGCCTCAGCTATCAAAATAGCTTCGTCGGCTTCGCGTGTAGCTTTGACGGTCGAGACTATGCCACCTCCGGCGCGAGCAATTTCTTCATAACTTGCACCTTCCAACCTCATCTCAAATTCGCGAACCCTATTACCACCGTAGACAATATGCGTATGGCAATCGATTAGGCCTGGTGTTATCCAACATTGGGCGACGTCAAAGACTTCCGCAGCCAAGGTCTCTGGCCGACCCGGCAAATCTTTCATTTGACCAACCCAGACAATATGCCCATCGTCTATACCGAGCGCTGCATCCTCTAGCGCACCGTAGGACGCACCACTTGGTTCCATCGTTGCTAGATTGGCATTAATCCATAGTCCTTGCCACATATCTGATTAGCCCCATGTCAAATCACTGCCAGCTTTTCTAATTCAGCTTCAAACACCACAATTTCTCTTACATACGCTTACCAACAGTCTTAACGATGCTTCTCAAAGTGCTAGCAGCACGGGTCTCCAGTTTATTAATTTCTTTTACCCAGCTGGCAGCTTTCTTACGGTCTTTGATTGAGTTCGCATTGATTTTTACGTTAAGTGCTGCGCCGGACAGTGCTGTATGACAAAGATGGGCCGCTGTACCCGAGTCCGAAATGGCGTTGATGTTTCCTTTGGCTGCCGCAATTGCTGCGAGATCCAGTGTCTTAGCCGCTGCACGCGCTGTCTTCAATGGTACAGTAGCCGCGCCCGACATTGCCTTTTGGATCGCTTTACTCCGAGCGGCCTGCTCCTTAACCGTCTCCTTTGGTAGTTTAAAGGCATCCATGACGGCGTCAAAAGCTGCTGTATCATCGGAGATCGCCATCGTTAGTTCATCTCGTAATTTTTCTGACTGTTTTAGGACCTTCTTCATCTCCGTTTCAACACGCGCGTATTTCTTTCGGCCAACGGTCAATTTTGCAACCATACTTACTAGACCAGCCGCCATTGCACCTGAATATGCCGCCGCTGCCCCACCACCTGGCGTTGCTGTGTCGGCTGCTAAATCATCAATAAACGACGTCCCGACAGCCGATCCATCAGTCTCTTCAGCACCAAGTCGATTCTCTAGTATCTGAGAAGAGTCTAAGTCATTCAGTTGTAGATACCATTTTGCTGAATCAACAAGAGCTGCCTGGGGAATTAAACCAACGAGTTCACTATGCGTTATATTAATGCCATAGCGTTGTGCTTCTTTGCGGATAGTTTCGACAACTCGGGGTATTGGTGTCTTCGTATAGTCAGTTAGGTTCATACTTACCTGAGCTTGACCATCAACCAAAAGACCCATCCCTTTAACATACCGCAGCCCACCTGAGAGATGACGGACAGCCTTGCCAATCTCACGAGCAATTTCCACATTGTTGGTATTAAGATATACGTTGTAGGCGATTAGAAATGCTCGCGCAGAAACAGCCGTTGCCCCCGCTGCCCCGAGCTTGCTCGGGCCATAGTCTGGTGTCCTATCAGGATCCGATCCTATCTCTCCCTTAAGTTGCTTATACGCGTCCTTGCCGCGTCTTATATTCGCAAGGTTCTGCCTGTTAGGACGTTGAGCTGCCGCCTCATAAAGATAAACTGGAATTTTCAATTCCCGGCCGACCTTCTCACCGACACGTTTGGCAATTTCCACACATTCGTCCATCGTTACACCGTTCACTGGCACAAACGGACAAACGTCAGTCGCACCCATACGCGGGTGCCCACCCTTGTGCTTGTTAAGATCAATAAGCTCTGCTGCCCTCGCGATTCCAGAGTATGCCGCAGCCTCAACTCCTGCGGGACTTCCTACAATGGTCACCACGGAACGGTTATGATCAGCGTCAGAGCTCACATCGAGAACTTGCGCATCTTTCCCTCCGCCAGTTGAAATCGCCTCAACAATTAAATCTATTATTTTTTTATTTCGGCCTTCCGAAAAATTAGGGACACATTCGACAAGTTGGCGCATTTACTCTTCTCCAGATTTCTTGAGTGTCAGTGGTGGAAAGGTATCCAAACCAAATGGCTCGGCCTTACTTTAAATCTCGGGGAGCTCTCTCCTTGGCAGGCCCAAATCTCCCTATACAGCGAGAGAATTTTAAATTCCGCTCTCGTACAAGGATCCCGCCTCACATTTATACAGCAGACCTTGATGTACCTTAGATTGTAATGTTTTCACTACCTCAGAACAAGGTTACTCACGGTCAATCCAAGTCTAACTGTCGCCTAGCGCCTTTCGTTGGTGAACATTTAAAACTGCCGTGCGGAAAATATCCTAATTAATATTTAATTAATCAGCTGTTACGTTAGTTGTATTCACATGTTCAGATATATATTTTTCAGCTTCGAGCGCTGCCATACATCCCATACCTGCTGCGGTAACTGCCTGGCGAAATATTTTATCTTTGACATCACCAGCCGCGAATACGCCTGCTTTACTTGTCGCAGTGCTATCGGCAGTCGTTAGGATGTAACCCTCTTTATCCATATCCACTTGGCCTTGAAAGACCTTCGTCGCTGGATCGTGACCAATTGCCATAAAAACCCCGTCCACCGCAATTTCATCTCTTTTGTCACTGTGCGTATTACGAATGCATACACCAGTAACTCCCAGATTATCTTCGTTACCAACTATCTCTTCAACAACACTATTCCACACGACATCAATTTTTGAATTTTCGAATAGGCGATTTTGCATAATCTTCTCTGCACGAAGCTGATCACGTCTATGAATAAGCGTCACCCTACTGGCAAATTTGGTAAGAAAAATAGCCTCTTCCACCGCTGTATTACCGCCCCCTACAACAGCAACTTCCTTATCGCGGAAAAAGAAACCGTCACAGGTCGCGCATGCCGATACTCCAAAGCCTTGAAATTTTTGCTCTGACGGCAATCCTAACCAACGGGCCTGAGCACCAGTTGCAATTACAACAGTGTCACCACAATACACACGCCCGCTATCCCCTTTACACTTGAACGGACGCAGCGAAAAATCAACCTCTACAATCAAATCGTTAATAATTTTTGTCCCAACATGTTTTGCCTGCTCCAGCATCTGCTCCATCAGCCACGGCCCTTGAATGGCTTCCGCAAATCCGGGGTAGTTCTCGACGTCAGTTGTGATCGTGAGCTGTCCACCTGGTTCCATACCGGTTATAAGTGTTGGCGACAAATTGGCCCGCGCTGCGTAAATTGCAGCGGTGTACCCAGCCGCCCCAGATCCAATTATGAGTACCTTGCTATGATTTTGTTGAGCCATGGTGACCTGCTTTTGCATCATAATAGACCGACCACCCCCTAGTGCCTAGGAAACTTCCCCATATCCTAACTAATATGCAATGCAGGACCATGCAAGGCTACATCTTCAGATTGTTAAGCCAGAATTAGTATCACAAATAGGCCATTACTTGGTGCCTAGAACCGTTATGCCATCCCATGGCGCTTGGGGTGGGTAATTTATTAGCGCGCGGGTGCGGTCAGCCGCCATTTGTGCCGCAAGATCCCCCTCCAGCGCCAAAAAACCCTTCAGAGCCGCCTCAAAGTTACCAGCTCTATAAGCAGAAAGTGCATCGGCATAACCCTCAATAATATTGTTAAGAGAATAGTCTCGGTTAGTCTCCTCAATTTCTCCTAATGGTTCGAAGATATTGACAGGTTGAGATCGCCCAACAACACGAACGGTATCCAGCATACGAAGTCGGATCGATTTACTGCAAAGAGTCGCAGTGCTGTCGCCTATCAAGATCTGCGAACCATATTGCTTGTTGGCGCTTTCTAAGCGTGATGCCAAATTCACGGCATCGCCCATAACCGTGTAGTTAAAACGTCGTGCCGATCCAATGTTACCTGCCAGCATATCACCCGTATTCACGCCAATCCTCATTTTGATTTTATCGCCGCCGGGTAAATTGAATTCATCCTGTTGAGCTTCAAGAATCCGTTGACATTCCAAAGCTGCTCTCACCGCTGAAAGCGCGTGGTTTTCATCATCGACCGGTGCTCCAAACACTGCCACTACAGCATCACCTATATATTTGTCGACAAAACCACCATGTTTCTCAATTGTATCACTCATGATCGCCAAATATTGATTGAGAAACTTGAGAATTTCAGCAGGACTCATACCTTCACAAGCAGGGGTGAATGACACTAAATCGGAAAATAAGACGGTTAATTGCCGACTCTCTCCGCCAAGTTCAGGCAAACTACCTTTAGATAGCATGCGTTCCATTACCGCTGGAGCTAGATATAGAGAAAACGATTTCGTGATTCGGGCACGCTCGCGATCGCTTACAACGAAACGGTAACCAAGCAATCCGCCAAAACTGAGACTACTAGATGCTAGTGCATCAAAAAGTGGTAATACGACACCATCTTTAAATGCCAAAACCGTCACACCCGTCCAGAGTAGACACACACCCAGCCCTGCTAGACCGCAACGAACCGGAGAACGCGTCACCAAGGTCAACCCCGCAACCACGAGCGATAACAAAAAGGCCATTATCACCCGCGAACCACGGGAACTAATTTCTAATATGTTTCGTTGCATGAGATTGTTGATAGCGGTCGCGTGAATTAGTACACCGGGATAGGCGCGACGAGTCATTCCAAAAGACGCCGATTTCTTGGAAATACATGATTCCGGAGCACCTGCTGAGTCAGGAGAGGTGATGAATCGATTGGAGGCCAGACGACGGTCCTGTTGTTCTAAAACAGCACCTATCACCACAATCTTGGCAGCAAAATTATCTTTATAATAACGTTTGTCAGATTCGTTGCCCCGCTTGGCACAAAAATATAGATCTCCAAACGAATAGATAGGAATGGCACCCGGACGACCATCAAAGTTGAGATTAAGAACGTTTTCTGCAGATCCTGGAATAAGATAATCTCCAAGACTTACTTCTTTGCCGTCACCAATTACCGGTTTAGTGCCTGTAGCGCGGGTTGTCAGCTCAAGTGCAAATGAGGACTGTCTCGTAATTACGTCACCCTTCTTTCTATCGAAAAAAATGGGCACCCCGCGAATAATTCCATCTGGATCTGTATGAATATTTAGTGCTCGAACGTTTTGTGCTCTTCCGGCAGCAATGCTAAACAATCGATGTGGCCGAATTGGTTTGTCGCCAAAGGCTTCACCTAAAACGATGCGGCCATCACGACGCCCACGGGCAAGGGAACGTAATAGCGGTAAGTCAAATTTTCGATCAGCAAAAGTGGCGCCAACTGAGATTGGTAACACGATGTCCCAACCAACCACAGCTGCACCCGCATCAAGCACTCCATTCATGACACTCGCAAATTGCGGTGTCCACATTACGGTTGGTTTCCCATTAAAAAACTGCATCTCGTATGTCGATTCGTCAATGGCGATTACGACTACTTGTGACGGATGTTGTTGTTCGGTATACAGCCTCGTAAGATTTCGCAACCAGTGCAAGACGTCCAGGTCCAGTCGATCGAAGCTATCGAGCGCCGGCAAACAGGTCACCGCAGCAGCAATACCTGCGGCGAGAACTACATTGCGAACGTCACGTAATCGCATTACCTTAATCGATCAAAGTCGTAACGATACCGCATGCAGTTGTAGTTACTTCAAAAGGCCAACAGGCGGCTGAGAACAGAATTATCTTTACTGTTCGCCAGCGGCGAAATTCGAAATACAACATTGTGATCACCAACCGCAGCAACGTACAGCCCTCCCGGCTCAAGTCTGATATTCTTTTTTAAAAGATCTACCACACCTTCCGTGACATTGATCACATAGCTTTCTTCAACTCCATCTACTCGATCAAGCGTCATTGTGACACTTTTTGATGCCTTAACACCCAATAACTTGATCATCGGGCTCACACCATAAAGGATTCGCTGCGGTTTATGCTTCTTAGAACCTTTTGTCGGCACCTTACGAAATACTATGACTCCCGCAGACTCCTTTTGTCCCTTCGACAGTTGTAAATCGCCACCATCACAGTCAACGAGTTCCCTTTCAACCAAACCACCAGATACCTGACTTTCGTCACGACCTACGGTAACGGTGCCACCAGTAATAATTTCGCGTTTACACGAACTTAGAAATCCAAGCGTAATACTTTGTCCTGTTTCCAATATAATCACCTGGCCTTCTTCAACTATATCCATGAACTGCGGTGTGATTACCTCTTCACTTACATCTTCCACTATTGCTACTGGCGCAGATATTACTGTAATGGGGGTTATCAAACTCAGAATGATAAATATAGGCACACACGTTAACAAAAGACGGAAAATGCTTTGCATGATGCTTACACCCTCTTGTTGAGCCAATAAACTCTGCAAATGAGTCACAGATCATTATACCACGAGCATTTCCATAACACATAATTTGTAGGTCCCACGAGTTACAACTCTTGACTAGCGACCAACAGCATACCCTTGCATTCCACGAGGATTTGCACCTGCTTTTATGATCCCATTTTCGCGGCTTGCTGCGCTCATTCGGCCCTCCACCCATTCGCCAACCACTTCGATACGGTGTCCTCGGCCAGCTAGCTCTGTTAGAGTTTCACTTGGGAAGCGAGATTCGATCGACAACCGTCCAGGCGCCGCTAATCGCGGATAAAATGAGCTTGGCATGTGATCGTTGTGAAATGAAGGTGCATCTATGGATTCTTGCAAGCTCATCCCATGATGTATGTGTCGGAGCAGGAAGATTGGTTGCCATTGATCCTGTTGATCACCACCTGGTGTTCCAAATGCCATATAGGGACGTCCATTTTTCAGTGCGAGTGATGGTGTAAGTGTAGTACGTGGACGTCTCCCAGGTGCAAGACTTGCAGGGTGTCCCTTTTCCAGCCAGAACATTTGTGCACGCGAATTCAAGCAAAACCCCAGTTCTGGCACTATTGGCGAACTTTGCAACCAACCACCACTTGGAGTTGCAGACACCATGTTGCCATCTCGGTCTATCACATCCACGTGACAGGTATCGCCCTTAACGTCAGCGGATTTTACCATTGTCGGTTCACCAATTCCAATAAAGCTCGGTATAGCCGATATGTCCTTAGCAACCCGCGCATTGTAGTCTATGTCGGCACCATAACCCTCGACCGTCCCAGGTCGTAGCTCAAGTGACGCCTCATCGGAGACTAGTTTGTGGCGTGAAGCGTTATAATCGTCTGATAGTAAAACGTCTATTGGTACATCGACCGATGTCGGATCTCCATAAAATTTCTCTCGGTCAGCAAATGCAAGTTTGGCACACTCGGTAACTGTGTGGACAAAGTCAGGACCTAATGGATCCATTGCATCAAGATCAAAATGCTTGAGTAAAGCGAGTTGTTGTTGAAATACCGGTCCTTGGCCCCATGGACCTGTCTTCAAAATCGTCAACCCTCTGTAATCGTATTCCAGCGGATCCTCGTATACCGCTCGCCAATCCGCCATGTCGTCGCCTGTTAGAACACCTGCATGACGCTCACCACTGGAGTCCATTAGCTTATTTTCTCTACAAAACCGATCCAAAGCATCTGCCACAAAACCTTCGGCCCAAGCATTCCGTACCGTTTCTATTTGTTCAACACGATCTCTTCCCGCGGCCTTACCTTCACGGATCAATTGTTGCCAGGTTTGAGCTAATGCCAAATTGGACAACAATGTGCCGGGTACCGGGGCATTTGTACCATCTAGGTAAACAGCCGCCGATGTTGGCCATTCATTAAGAAAGAGATCACGCACGGATTCGATGGTTTGGCTGATTGACGGTACAACAGGAACACCATTCTCCGCGTAGGAGACTGCTGGTTCAAACACTTCCTCTAGGGTCATCGTGCCATGGTCGCGCAACATCAGCATCCAAGCATCAAACGCGCCAGGCACGACCGTCGCCAGCAACCCTGCGCCCGGCATTAATTCGATACCGAGACCTCGATAGTGATCTATGGTGGCTTGAGCTGGCGCTGGTCCCTGACCGCAAATCACCTTAGTCTCATTACGTTTGGCATTATGATAAATTATTGGCAGATCACCCCCAGGACCACACAGGTGTGGCTCACAGACTTGAAGAACCAACCCGGCGGCCACCGCAGCATCGAAAGCGTTACCGCCTCTCTCCAAAATTCCCATCCCTGCAGCGGAGGCTAGCCAGTGAGTTGAGGTGACAGCCCCGAAAGTTCCAAGTATTTCCGGGCGCGTGGTGAACATTATGCTACTCCTATCTGGACATGACATCTGAGACGTTTTATCTGCTAGAACCAATTAGAACAATCTTAGAGACAAAACGTGTAAATTTCCTTGACCTCCCTCTTGGCTTGCGGGCAGCCCCTCGGGGAGGGTATTTTGGCGAACGGGGACAATGAATGTCCATACCTTACGTGCAAGATATGAAGTTCGAATACGGCGTTACAACCCGGTTGAGCCCGTTAGTCCGCCGTGTCATTGCACGTAACCCTGGGCCATTCACTTTTCATGGAACTGGCACATTTATCATTGGTCATGATAAGGTTGCCATTGTTGATCCTGGGCCTGCTGAGAAAGCCCACATCGATGCAATTCTCCGGACCATACGTGGTGAATCGGTAACACACATCCTCGTTACACACACACATAGCGACCACTCGGCTGCTGCTGCTGAACTTAGCCACCTGACCGGTTCAGCTACGTTTGCATTTGGGGCCCATGGAGGGGAAAGGTCTGACTCCTCAGTGGAAGAAGGTGCGGACTTTGACTTTATTCCAGACCACACGATGTCTGATGGTGACACTGTTAACGGTCCGGGTTGGACCATCACAGCGCTTCACACTCCGGGTCATACCTCCAATCATCTCTGTTACGAACTAGCTGAGGAGGCAACGTTACTTTCAGGGGATCACGTCATGGGTTGGTCCACAACAGTCATTGCACCACCGGACGGGCGAATGGGTGATTATTTGAGTTCACTACGCAAATTACTCGAGCGCGATGACCAATTGTTTCGACCAACACACGGACCGGCCATCACCAATCCCAAGTCCCTGGTGACGTCTTTTCTTAACCATCGAGCAAAACGCATAACCCAAATTCTGAGGTGTGTTAGGAACGGGGAATATACCATCGAAGAAATTGTACGGTCGATCTACGCAAATCATGATCCTCGTCTTCATCGTGCAGCCGCACACTCAATCTTTGCACACTTAATCGGAATGGTGGAGGACGAACATGTTAGTTGTGAGGACGCAATACCAACCCTTGTCTCACACTATTCGCCAGTAAACTAAACTGTCGACCTTTCAAGTATTTGTGTAATGTTTGCACTTTTACGCCGTATTAGTAACCAAAAGAGAATACATAGTATAGCCCCTACAACTGCTGGCCAGCGCAGGCCGTAACTTCCCGATAGCCAACCCATAGCAAGAGCGCCAACAGCCGGCCCACTACGAAACAAAACACCGTAGAGCGACATAACGCGAGCGCGCATTTCTTCGTCAACAGACATCTGGATGAGCGTTTGTACACTAACACCACTCAACAGTCGTCCAAACCCTAAGACCATCATCGCAATTACAGCAGTCCAAAAGTTAGACGTTAAAGCGAAAACGAGCACGGAACCACCTAGTAGCATTAGGCTTGTAATAGCAAGTGTCGTCAGCCCGACGACACTACGACGTTGTGTCAGCCAGAGCCCACTAATTACTGCCCCAACACCGGTTGCCGAAGTTAACCAAGCGAGACCACTAGCGCCACGATGAAATATTTCATCAGCAAATCCCGGCAACAGTTCTGTCACGGGCGCAGCCAGTACCGATGCTACTAACATCATTAACAAAAGTGGCCCGATCGCTGGATGATGACTACAGTAATTAAACCCTGCCGATACATCGCCTATTAAACTGTGAGTCGATGTTTTTTTAAGCGTTGCGTTTGGTAGTTTAAGGCGAGGCAGGACAATGACGAGTCCTATAAAGCTGAGTGCATTAATTAGAAATGCTGGTGCAACCCCTATCTCAGTAATGATGATACCTGCTACGGCAGGGCCTATAAATCGAGCAGAGTTAAAGATAACTGAGTTGAAAGCTATCGCCGTCCCTAGGTCATCACGGCGTACCAGACTCGCTACAAGTGCCAGTCTCGCCGGCTGACCAGCGCCGTGAAATATACCTAGCAAGAACGTAAGAAGGAATATCCACCAAATTGTAATGACACCGCTCCATGTCATAATCCAAAGAATAGCAGCTTGAGTAAAGGCCAACACCTGTGTCACCCAGGCAACATGCAGTCGACTATGTCGGTCTGCCAGGGCGCCGGCCAAGGGTCCAATTACAAGAGTCGGGCACAAGTCCGCAAAGGCAATTACACCAAGCCAAAAGGCAGAGTGGGTGAGTTGCCAGGTAAGCCAGCCAACGGCCAGCCGTTGAATCCAAAGACCAACTAGTGAAACGCCGTTTGCGGAGGTGTAAAGCGTGTAGTTCCTGTTCGAGAAAAGCTTACGTAGTGACCCGGAGCTATGAATGTCTTTATCCCCGTTTACCAGTTCATCACCTTCGTCTTCCATTGATTGTCATCTATGCTAGAACATCGACTCTATGATCGAAACTTTATCGACTCGCCAGAAGCGATTGTAGGTTCCAAAAGTAATTCTAAACTGTAACGTCGGCGCTGAAATATGAACCACAGAAAGAAGCAAAGTATGCCGCCGACAGCAATAGGCCAACGCAACCCAAACACTTCGGAAAGTGCGCCCATGATTAGCGCCCCGAGGGCCGGACCACCTCGGAAAAAAAGGCCATAAATCCCCATCACACGTGCCCGCATATGCTCCTCTACAACCGATTGGACTAGGGTCTGTGCAGAGACACCACCTATCAGTCGCGCAAATCCCACAAATATAGTTGCTGCAACCGCTATCCAGAAGTTAGTCGTACTTGTAAAGAGAACAACCATGGCACCTAATAGCAAAGTGCCCCCTAATACTACTTTTGTTAGTCCTGCCAACGTACCCCGCTTGGCAAGCCAAATTCCACCGATTGTAGCGCCAACTCCACTTGCCGAAGTTAACCAAGCCAAACCTTCTGCGCCACGCCCAAATACGGCATCCGCAAAACCAGGTAGTAACTCAAGAACTGGCGCTGCAAGGAGGGATGTAGACGTCACAATAAGAAGCAATGGACCAATTGCCGGATGGAGAACCGCATAGCGAAAACCTTGCCTTATTTCAGCAATAAACCCGCCTGATGCACGTTCAGGGGTCTGTTGTTCTGGTAAACGCAACTGAAACATCGCAATAAGAAAAATAATAAAAGTAAGCGCGTTGAGTAGAAATGCAGTAGCTATTCCCATGGTCGTGATGACAATTCCTGCGACCGCAGGTCCTATGAAGCGTGCGAGATTGAAGCTGACAGAATTGACTGCGATTGCGGCACCAATGTCATTAGGCCCAACAAGACTCGGGACCAACGACATACGTGAAGGTTGCGCGAACGCGTAGAAAAACGCCAGCAGCGTTGTGAGGATGAGTAGCAACTGAATGGTAATAATGTTGGTCACTGTAAGAATCCATAAGATAATAGCTTGGATCATAGCCAGTGATTGACATACCAAAATGACCTTCAGGCGACTGTGGCGGTCGGCAAACGTACCAGCGATAGGACCGATGAATAGAGCAGGAGCCAAATCAGCAAAGGCGATAATACCGAGCCATAAGCCCGACTCCGTAAGACGCCAAGCAAGCCAACCGACAGCAACGCGCTGCATCCAGAACCCTATCATCGATAACGAACCACCACCTATATAGATTGCGTAGTTGCGGTTCGCGAATGCACTTGTTATAGCGCTGAAGTCAAGCCAACTTGAGATTGACATACGAATGTTGAAGTTACGGGCCGTTGTGGACCGCCTTTCTTTGACTAAAGTTTTTTAAGATTGCCAACAGCAGTATTACTTATCACGGACAGCGTCTTGTAAAATACCTCACCAAAATTACGGTGCTGTGCCCCCCAACAATATTGAACAGCATATGGAAAAATTTTGCACTGGATTTATTCAGCTTATTCATTGACCTTTTGTTAGTGCGCCGCAACACTGACCAATCGCTGCACCCATCATCTTAAATCGATCACATCATGCCCGAAGACATTCTCGAGCCGATCCTACGACAAGACTATAGACCGCCTACATATAAACTTGAAACGGTGGACTTAAATTTTGACCTAAATGAGGAAGTCACTCACGTCACCTCGCAGCTTGTAATATCCCTATCATCAGATGTTAACGGAGAACCACTTCATCTCGATGGTCGGGGGTTCGACCTCGTCTCCATCAAAATTGATGGCAAGCCACTGGTCAAGAACACATTCAAGATAGATTCCGAACAGCTGACGATCTTTTCACCGCCTGACCGATTTACGTTAGTTATCGAAACAGCCATAAAGCCTAATGAAAACACATCGCTCCAGGGGCTCTATAAATCTGGCGGCAGCTATTGCACTCAATGCGAAGCGGAAGGTTTTCGCACAATAACCTATTTTCCCGACCATCCAGATGTGATGGCTACTTATACTACAACCATCACAGCGGACAGGGAGCGGTATCCAGTACTGCTTTCTAATGGCAACAATATTGATAGCGGTATGTTGGCAAACGGACGCCATTGGGCAAAATGGCAAGACCCATTTCCCAAACCTTCCTATTTGTTTGCGTTGGTCGCAGGAAATTTTGTAGCGGTTGAAGACCATTTTACAACTGCGTCGGGCCGAATAGTAAAGCTCAAGATATTCGTTGAACCGGGTAACGAGGATAGCTGTGCCCATGCGATGGATTCGCTTAAACGGGCAATGCGGTGGGACGAAGACAAATTTGGTCTCGAGTACGACCTGGACATCTTCATGATCGTTGCTGTTAGAGACTTTAATTTTGGAGCGATGGAAAATAAGGGTCTTAACATCTTCAACGCCAAATATATTTTAGCTAAACCAGCCATTGCTACAGATAGTGACTACGCAGGGATTGAAGCAGTCATAGCCCACGAATACTTTCATAACTGGACGGGTAACCGCGTTACATGCCGCGATTGGTTCCAACTCAGTCTCAAAGAAGGTCTTACGGTCTTTCGAGATCAGGAATTCTCATCTGATATGCGTTCCCGTGCAGTCAAACGTATTGAAGACGTGCGAGTACTCAGGGCCTCACAGTTCCCCGAGGACGCTGGACCACTCGCTCATCCCGTAAGACCTAGCTCCTATCTCGAGATCGATAACTTTTATACTGCAACAGTATACGTGAAAGGCGCAGAAATAGTACGAATGGTGCACACTCTGATTGGAGAAAAAGCTTTTTGCAAAGGTCTCTCCCTTTACTTAAAGCGACACGATGGTCAGGCTGCCACCATTGAAGATTTCCTCACAGCAATGTCCGATTCATCGGAACAGGATCTAACTCAGTTCAAACTTTGGTACGACCAGGCTGGAACTCCAGAGATCATAGTAAACGATGTCTACTATCCGGCTACAAACAGCTATTTGTTAACTGTGGAACAGACCTGTACGGCAACACCAGGTCAAGCGGTGAAACAACCATTACATATGCCCCTAGTTATTGGATTACTTGACGATGAAGGCAATGAATTACCGCTTTCACCTATAATTTGTGACAAGGATAAACCAAACGCGGATCTGCACATATTACAACTATATAAGGCGCGGCAGACCTTTCAATTTAAGAATATTAATAAACGTCCGATCCTCTCCCTCCTGCGTGGATTTTCGGCCCCTGTCATAATGAAGCTGACCCGAAAAGAAGATCGTGTAATGTTGTTTACGTGCGACAGTGACCTTTTCAACCGCTGGGAAGCAGGTCAGCAAATGGCAACAGAACTGTTGCTGGAAGCAGTATCGGCATACCAGAACAACGTAGAACCTGCGGCGGCGGAAACTAATCTTTACGTAAATGCGCTTGGTCAGCTACTAACCGAGAATTCCTTAGAATGCGCTTTCGTTGCCGAGGCGATACGTCTACCAAGCGAGGCCTATATTGGTGACCAGATGAAGGTAGTTGATGTCGAGGCAATACACTGGGCCCGCGAAGGACTACGCCAAACCATTGCAAAACAGCTCAAAAATTTACTTATTGATTCATACCACGCGCATTCAAGTGATCGCCTCTATTCACCAGATGCAGAAGAGTCTGGAAGACGTAGCTTGAGGAACGGAGTGCTAAACTATCTAATTTCACTCGATGATCCCGAAATGTTGGATTTGTGTATCAATCAGTATCGCAGTACAGACAATATGACAGACCGAATGGCAGCATTAGGCCTTTTGACTAATATTGATCATCCAGCACGGCAAGAAGCTCTTGAGGACTTCTACGAACAATGGCGTGATGAAGCTCTAGTTCTAGACAAGTGGTTTGCGGTTCAGGCGGTATCAATTCTAGCGAAAACACTCGAAACAATAAAACTGCTCATAACACACACTGCTTTTTCGCTACACAACCCAAACAGCGTAAGAGCGTTAATTGGTACCTTCGCATCGGCAAATTTGCTTCGCTTCCATGAGGAGAACGGGAAAGGTTACCGCTTCCTTGCTGATTGTGTTCTTGAACTTGATAGGTTGAACCCTCAGGTCGCTGCACGCCTACTGACGCTGTTTGGACATTGGCGGCGCTATGACGAAGACCGACAGATTCTGATCAAGGGCGAAGTCAAACGTGTACTCAGCTATAAAAAACTGTCACGAGCAACCTACGAAATCGCCACAAAAACATTAGCCTAACGGAATTTTCTAAAATCTAGTTAATCGGACTACACCCATGCATAATTTTTATTTGTCTAAATCAACCCTCACGACTACCCAGCGGATGGTAGAAAAATGAGCAACCCTTTTCATGCGGACATTTGCGTGATTGGTGCTGGATCTGGTGGCCTCTCAGTAGCTGCTGGTGCTGCAATGATGGGAGCTAAGACAGTATTAATTGAACGGCATAAAATGGGTGGAGACTGCCTGAATAACGGATGTATACCGTCCAAATCGCTGATAGCTGTGGCCAAAGCCGCACATGCAATTCGGCATAGTAGTCGTTTTGGAATCACCGGTAGAGAACCGGAAATAGACTTTAGATCAATTCGGAATCACTTAAAGGAAGTAATCAAATCTATAGAGCCAAAAGACTCCGTTGAACGATTTGAGGGGTTGGGTGTTGAAGTTATCCTTGAAAATGCACATTTTACCGGGCCTCGCAATTTAGTTGTGGGTAGCCGAGAAATTCGTGCACGTCGATTTGTTATAGCCACTGGATCTTCACCTTTAATTCCCTTGATTCCCGGCCTAAATTCAGTTCCCTACCTCACCAACGAGAGTATATTTGACCTTGATCGTAAACCTGAACATCTGCTTGTCATCGGTGGTGGCGCAGTTGGTATTGAATTAGCGCAGGCCTACAGCCGACTTGGCTCTAGTGTTACTATTATTGAGAGGTTCACAATTCTTGGCAGCAATGATGCTGAGGCTGTCGCATTAATCCGTCGGCGGCTACTGGCAGAAAAAATTGTTATTTACGAAAATACTACGATCACAAATGTCGAAAGGAATGGTCAACGCATATCTATCGTAGCCAAAGTCGATGGCAAAACATCGCGGGTATACGGGTCCCATTTACTCATCGCTACTGGCCGCAGCCCTAATCTTAACGAACTAAACTTGGAAGCAGCTAGCGTAGAATACTCTGAAAAGGGCGTAACGGTTGACGCGAGACTCCGGACAACAAACAAAAAAATTTTTGCTATTGGTGATGTGGCAAGCCCTTACAAATTTACCCATGTTGCAGGATATCACGCCAGTATCGTAATCCGTAATGCATTGTTCAAGTTACCAGCTAAGGTAAATTATAATGCCGTGCCATTAGTTATCTTTACTGATCCCGAATTCGCTCAGGTTGGTATGACTGAGGCATACAGCCGTGAGCGGTTTGGTGATGATTTACGTGTACTACGTTGGCCATTTTCAGACAATGACCGAGCGCTGGTAGAACGAGAATTTGATGGGATGATCAAAGTCATCATGAGTAGTCGTGGACGAATCCGTGGCGCTACTATAGTCGGCGCACATGCCGGCGAATTGATTTTACCATGGGTACTTGCAACGAGAGAGAAACAAAAAATACACAAAATAGCAGGGCTGATAGCCCCATATCCAACACTTTCGGAAATCGGAAAGCGAGTAGCTGGATCATATTTAACGCCAACATTGTTTGGAGAACACATTAAACGCCTGGTGCGACTCCTCCGAAATATTTAGACGTCAATATGATGCATTAATCTAGCTATTTCTTAATATCCCCCATAAATTAGAAAAATGGGGGGAGCAATTGTTTTCGTCAATTACTGAAGGAATCCACATTGTGGCGGTGTGGTCTTTCCCAGTCTGCATGACTTATGCAGCCCTGCGAGATATGTTTAGTTTTACCATTCCAAATTGGATACCGCTTGTCCTGATATGTGGTTATTTCATCGCTACTATAGCTCAGGATAATTTCTGGACTTACGAAACACTTTCTAATACTAGCACCAGTGTGTCGGTTTTGATTGTGGCTGCAATTCTATTTTACCTAGGTCTACTCGGTGGCGGTGATGCCAAACTCTTGGCAGCCGCCAGCATATGGATGGGATGGACAGCCTTGGTGCCCTTTCTCCTTTTTATATCACTCTCCGGCGGGTTCTTAGCTTTAGTGTGGCTCTTAGCAAAGCGATTAGTAGGTAGCAAGGTATTGCCTTCACGGGCAAAGCGATATTTTAACTCTAATCACGGCGTTCCATACGGGATTGCGATAGCGATCGGCAGTTTAATAGTTTTCTTCACGAGAGACTGGGTCCAGATTGGGTTTCTTAATATTAGTAATCCAGAATCAAGCTTATGAAGATGGTGTTGAGACTAGGTACATTAAGAAATTCACTTTTAAATGTGAGATATACGCTCCTGTTGTTTCCACTTATTTTTGTAGCCGTTAATTTTATTATTAAGACTACGGGGGCACAAGTCAGCGCTTTTCCATCAGTAAGTATTGAACAGTTAACCAACCTAGCAAAACAAGGTAACGCTGTTGCGCAAAACAACCTTGGGCTACGATTTGCTCAAGGTGATCAGGTGCAACAGAACCACAAGACGGCTCTGAAATGGTACCGTTTGGCAGCCGAACAAGGTTTGCCAGAAGCACAAAACAATGTCGGCTTGATGTATGTAGAAGGTATGGGAACGCCTCAAGATGATGTCACGGCTATACGCTGGTATCGTTTAGCCGCGATACAAAATTTTGCAGTCGCCCAAAACAATCTCGGTTGGATGTACGATCAGGGGCGTGGTGTTGGCAAAAACTATAAAGAAGCGACTAAATGGTATAGGCGCGCAGCTCAACAGGGTCTACCGAATGCACAATTCAATCTGGCTGCAATGTATGAGGCGGGATTTGGAGTCCACCAGGATTTCGTGGAAGCTCTCCGCTGGTATCGAAAAGCAGCAGCACAAAATCATAAGCACGCCAAGGTGCGGGTTGTGATATTAGCACAAAGGGAACCTGTGACGGTGAAAACCTTGGAAGAGTCCACTGAGAAAATTAATTTATTGACTTCCACACACCAGCCGAAGACAAAAAATGATGCACAGAGTCTAAGCCCATTAACGGTTACCTCTCCTACCACTAATCCAGTCACAAAATTGGCCTATAGGGTTCAACTTGCAGCTTATCGTAATACTGATTACTCACTAAAAAGTTGGCGTGCGATGGTCAACAGCTACCCGGAAATCTTTAAGGGATTAGAACCGGTGATCAAACGTGTAGATCTTGGGCTAAATAAAGGAATATTTTTTCGCCTCATGACCGGTGCATTTGCGATTAGAAAACAGGCCGTTAAATTTTGCACTCGAATAATGGATATAGGCGTGTCTACTGGCTGCATAGTTCGAAAAATACATAAGTAACGCATCACAAGAATGTAATAGGTGGGTGATCTAACGCTTTTTCACCGAATCAATTTAGAACTATGAAACGATGTTTGGTAATCCACAGGGCCTTGATTATGTCTACTCCCATTTTCGATTCAACTTACCGACCCTCTATCGCTTTGCTTGTAATCATCATTGGTACGAGCTTGCTCGCGATTAGTATTTACATCCCATCCATGCCCGCAATTGCGGAATATTATGAAACGAGTATGGGTAACGTTCAACTCACTTTGACACTCTACTTGATTGGTTTTGCGTTCTCACAACTTGTTTTTGGTCCAATCTCTGACAGGTTTGGCCGTCGACCAGCACTACTATATGCCTTGGTTATATTTTTTGTTGCAAGTGTCATATGTACTTTTGCTCCATCTATTGAGTTTTTGATTACAGCACGAATAGCTCAAGCGTTTGGTGCGTGCGCTGGGGTCATATTAACCCGTGCAATCGTGCGCGATGTTTATGACCGTACAGAAAGCGCCAAAATCATGGCCTATTTGGGAATGGCTATGGGATTAACTCCAGCCTTGGCACCAGTTCTCGGTGGACAACTACACGTGCTGTTCGGTTGGCGTGCCAACTTTGGCTTCATAGCAATAGCATGCCTAGTCACCTTTATTGCTACCAAAGCACAATTACGAGAAACGAACCGCAATTCAAAAGTAACTGGACTAATTTCTCCATCAATACTGAGCGGATATGCGCAACTACTGCGTTCACCAAGTTTTCTGTGTTACGCATTCAACACGGCATTCTTGACGGCAGGTTTTTTTGCTTTTTTTTCGAGTGCGCCAATCGTCATTATTGAAATTATGGGAATGAAACCCGACATGGTGGGCTATCTCACCTTATTCATGCCAGTAGGTTTTATTGCAGGAAATTTTATTGTGAGTCGGCTAACCTACACGTACAGCATTGATCAAATAATCGTGGTGGGCAACGTGATTGCGGTTACTAGTACGGGAGTGATGGTCGCAGTGGCACTTACTGGGCACATCAGTACCTTGGCTATTGTGGGACCGGTATTTCTGCTTGGTCTGGCCAACGGAATTGCCCTGCCAAATAATTTGGCAGGAGCGGTGAGCGTCGATCCTAAGATCGCCGGCACCGCATCAGCGCTAGTTGGATTCTTGCAGATGCTAATGTCCGCAGTAGCCACCATTGCCGTCGGATTTCTTGAACATTACGCACAACTAACAATGGCTTCGATAATGCTATTCACATCCATCGGGTCTTTATCTTCGCGCCTACTAATCCGGCTCGAACGAATTTAAGTGTGATTCATGCGTGGCGCATCTTCCCGATCACTAATATGCCGACGAGACTTTTTAAGTCGGGCGGCAAACTTAGGCATGATTTGGACGACGCAACGCAAATTTATTACAGCATATCTGGCAGCTGGTATTTTACCACTTAGCAGCACTAACACACATTCTACAAAGATTTCACCAAGCTACGGCGGAACGCTGCGAATTAGTGTCTCGCGTATACCTAATAACCTTAACCCAATGCTCCATGGCAACCAATCCGAATACATGCTTGGCGAGATGTTTTTCAATAACCTAGTGCGCCTAGCCGATGATCTTTCTCCTATTCCTGATCTGGCGGAGTCCTGGAGCAGCAACACCAATCTTACAGAATGGACATTCCGACTACGCGAGGGTGTTCATTTCCATCATGGCCCGGAACTCACAGCAGAAGACGTGGCTGCGACCTTTCATACACTCTTGAAAAAGGAGACACTCTCACCTGCTCGACGCAACGTCGGACCGATAGAGGATATATCAATTCTAGATCGCCGTACTGTCCGATTTCATTTAGGCAAGGCCTATAGCGACCAAGCGGTTGCGCTCGCCTATCCAGCAGCAAAAATTTTACCGGCGAATATTCTGAAGTCAGAAATTAGCAAACTCGACAGTGAAGTTTTTGGAACTGGACCATTTCGAATGCTGGCATACGATCCCTCACGCCTTGTTATTGCCGAACGGAATCCCACATATTTTCAAAAAGACAGACCTTATCTTGCGCGAATTGAACAACACGTGTTCGAAAATTCAGCTCAGGAAATTGAAGCACTCCTTAATGATAGGACTGATCTCATGCTCGAAGTCCCATCAGCAGACTTCGAACGGATTATTAAGCAGCCCAATATTGAAGGGATTCGAATCAGATCTGGCCGCTTCTTTGACCTTGTAATGGCGAACGATGTTAAACCCTTTAACGATTTTCGGGTTAGGAAGGCTTTGCAGTTGTCGCTCGACCGTGATGTGTTGGTTCGTGAACTCCTCAATGGCTATGGGGTGCCTGGAGGGGATACTCCCATAATGGCTGCATACCCTTATTACACTCCTCAGCCACCTTTAAAACCAGATGTCAGTCGTGCAAAAAAACTTTTGACTGAAGCCGGCTATCCATCGGGTATCGAGCTGACACTAATCGCATCAGATCGCCCTGAGAGCAGGCTGAAACTTGCAACTTCTATTAGTCAAATGGCCCGCACGGCGGGCTTCAATATCCATATTCAAAGAGTAAATTCTGAAAAATATCTACGACAAATTTGGACCAAGGCAAATTTCTACATTGGATATTACAACATGCAGCCAAGTGAGGGTCATGTACTTAATCTCCTATACACTTCGACGGCACTATGGAATCAGACACGGTGGAATAATATAACCTTCGACAAGATTATCGATGCTGCACTCTCGACAGTCGATTCTAAAAAGAAAGCCAAACTTTATTGGCAGGCGCAAAATCAGATGAGACTCGAAGTGCCATCGATTATACCATTTTTCATAGACCTGCTCGCTGTTCGACGATCTAAAGTTAAAGGATTCAATCTGGCACCACTCGGTGTCGAATTGTCACTTAATGATATATGGATAGATAACAACTTAGAAATTAAGGGCTAAGCTGGCCATATCACCCAAATGGTTAGCACCATGTGACAAAGAAATTTTTGTGTGTCAGGCATCAAGAGTGTGATCTCGCTCCCATTGACTAATCGCACCTGAATAACTTTTCCACTCATTCTCCTTGAGTTTTACATAAGCATTAACAAAATCGTCACCAAATCCATTTCGGATTACCTTGCTTTTATCAAACGTCCTAATCGCATCTAGTAGATTAAGAGGCAAACGACGTAGGCCCTTTAATCGATGACCATCCGTATACATATTTATATCCAGTCGCTTGCCCGGATCTCGCTTATTGGAAATCCCATCCAGACCGGCCACAAGAACCCCTGCCTGAAGAAGATAAGGATTAGCGGCACCATCCATCAGTCGGAGTTCAAAGCGGCCTTCGTCAGGAATCCGGACCATGTGAGTTCGATTATTTCCCGAATAGCTTATCGCATTAGGTGACCAGGTGGCACCAGAGGTCGTTACAGAGGCATCAATTCGCTTGTAACTATTTACGGTCGGGTTAAAAATAGCCCCAAGCGCATCCGCAGAATTAAGTACTCCGCCAAGAAATTGATAGGCCAGCCTAGAGAGGCCTAATTCGCCTTTGCGATCATGAAACAGGTTCTTTTTACCCGCTTTGTCCCAGACGGACACGTGTGCATGGCAGCCATTACCCGTGAGATCAAGAAATGGCTTAGGCATAAAAGTAGCGCGCAGCCCGTGTAACTCGGCTACCGATTTAACCATGAATTTAAAAAAAACATGACGGTCAGCCGTCAAGAGACAATCATCATAATCCCAGTTCATCTCAAACTGTCCGTTCGCATCCTCGTGATCGTTTTGATAAGGACCCCAGCCCAGCTTGATCATGCCGTCGCAAATCTCACTTACTATATCATAGCGGCGCATTAGCGCCGATTGGTCATAGCAAGGTTTCTCCTGCGTATCTCGTGAATCGGAAATGGCTTTACCATCAGGCGCTACCAAGAAATACTCACACTCGACACCACTCTTCATATAGCAGTTTCGCTTGGCTGCTTTCTCTATCTGACGTTTCAAGGCGACACGTGGTGAAGCCTCAACCTGCTTTCCATCCATCCACAAATCAGCAGCCAACCACCCTACCTCAGGTTTCCATGGCAACTGAATGAGGCTATCGGGATCAGGAATAGCAAACATGTCAGGGTCAGCTGGCGTCATGTCTAGCCACGCTGCAAATCCAGCAAATCCAGCACCTTCTTTTTGCATTCCACCGATGGCTCGTGCCGGCACTAGTTTTGCCCTCAACACGCCCAACATATCTACGAAACTTATCAGAAAATACTGAATCTTCTTTTCTTTAGCGATACGTGCCAAGTCTCTAGCCATAGTTGTTAATCCTCCCCAATTTCATTTATTCACTCGTTATCGCATCGACTACCTTAACTAATGGTCGTTACTTATGATCCTGCCATACCGGGTATCCAGTTCGTGCCTGCCAATGGTACCTGTGCCATCGCTGCTGCCTCAACAGTAACAGCCACCATGTCTTCAGGCTCGAGGTTCAAGACATGCGATTTGCCACACGCCCGAGCCAACGTCTGCGTTTCTAACACCATTGTTGAAAGATAGTTACGCATACGTCTGGCACCTTGTTCTGGATCAAGTCGCTTCTCAAGTACCGGATCCTGAGTTGTGACGCCTACTGGACAACGACCAGTATGACAGTGGTGACAAAAGCCGGGGGCCGTACCAAGTTCAGCATAACTTTCCTCATAGATAGGCGCATTACAGTTGAGTGCAATCATTGCCGCAGTACCGATGGAAACAGCGTCAGCACCCAGAGCGAGTGCCTTAGCGACATCAGCGCCATTTCGGATACCTCCCGATACGATGAGTTGTACCTTGCGGTGCATATCTAGTTCTTGTAGCGCTTCAACGGCCAAGCGTACTGCCGGCAATGTCGGAATACCGACATGCTCAATGAACACGTCCTGCGTTGCGGCAGTTCCACCTTGCATGCCATCAAGCACTATCACGTCGGCACCCGCCTTGACCGCGAGAGGCACGTCAAACTGGGTCCGGGTAGCTCCAATTTTGACATATATTGGCTTCTCCCAGTTTGTAATTTCACGTAATTCTTGAATTTTTATTTCTAAGTCATCGGGCCCGGTCC
>CAYQNO010000025.1:0-15093 GCA_964419045.1 uncultured Flavobacteriales bacterium | reverse complement strand
GAGTTCAAGAAATGCTTCGGACGCATAGAAACCGGCCGGCATCGAGTGTGCCTGACTGGCATCAAGATCTCTAATCTCTGCCAGTGCGTCCAAAATTTCATTAACACCGTTAACACTTTGCAAATTCATGACCATGTCTTGTTATCGCTAGTTAGTCCAAGTAATGCCAATGTCTCTTTGTTCGACAGCTCTACCAGTGAACTCTGTTATTACATTCAATATTGATATCAGAGTTTTCCCCAATAATTTTACCAATTTCATGATGCACGTTTGACTCTGGCTCTATTTTCATTATCGGGTGTCAGTTGCCGGGCCATATACTGAAACATGTCCCAGACGGTACCTTCGAGATCTGGCGGACCCAAGCGGTTTGGTTCCACGTAACGCGACATCAATCCGCGGCGGACACGAATTAGTTGAGCGCGATCTTCTGCCATTATCGTGTCGTACTTTTCCATCTGCAATTCGATATCCCGGGTTGAGTTGTTAGATGTGAATGATGACATTACAACTCTGTTGGCTACTTCACCGACGCCACGGGGTTGCAGGCTAAGCGAGCCAATGCCGTCCGGACCGAGGGACACTAGATGTGAAGGGAATACCCAAAAAAACAGAGCGTATCGTTTTTCCTCGGCCGTAAGGTCAGGATGGTACGGTTTACGCTGGGGAGTCTTCCGAGTGTAGTGGGACTTGTAACCGGTATATCCTTCGCCAGGCGGTATCTTCTCACAGAGGCGCGTCGGAGTACGGTGATGGAGGGTTATGTTGTGGACTGTGCTCAAATGGTAACCTTCTAGAAAATTCTCCGCTAGACACTTCCAGTTTGTTGGCCAAAACTCATCTCTCGCAAGTTGAAATGTCATGTCCTCCGGGTGAAAATTTTCAACGTAGGGTTCGAGATTTTTTAACCGCGGCGTGAGAGGTTTCGCCTTGCCATCAAGGTTCACATAGATAAAACCGCGCCAAATTTCAGAGGCCATCTCTGGCAGTCGACATCCGCTAATTTCGAAGCCACTGACTTGTTCCATGTAGGGCGCGCGCAAAAGTTGTCCATCGTTTGCGTATGTCCAGGCATGGTAGGGGCAAACAAAATTCTTAGCGTTACCCGAGCCTTCTATAATTACTGAAGAGCGGTGACGGCAGACATTTGAGAGGATGCGCACCTTATTGTCCTGGCCGCGGACAACAATTAGTGGCTCGTCCAAGAGCTGTGTTACAAAGTAGTCGCCGCGTTTGGCGACTTGATCTACTCGGCCGAGGCAGATCCATTCCTTACGAAATATTTCTTCTTTCTCGAGTTCGAGAAAAGCTTCGGAAGAATAGAAACCAGCCGGTAGCGAGCGTGCGTGGTTTTCATCTAAATCCCTTATCCCAGCCAGTGAATCCAAAATCTTGCCGACGTCATCGATTTTTTTTTGAGTTTTCATGATACCTCCACGATAAATTCAAATGTAGCATTGCTAAAATTTTACCGCAAATAAGCATTTTATTTTTTTGCTTAGATAAAGGTGTAACTTAGGTAGTTTTTGGGTATGAGGAGGAGATCGCAAGATGGATTTGACAAAGGAAAACTTATTAGAGTGGAGCGGTGTTGCAACAGCAATTTTGTATTCATTACTGGTTGCGATGAACATTGGTGCTGAATTTATCGGATTCACACTATTACTAATTTCCTCTGCTTTGATTGGGTTATGGTCATACTTTGGGAACCATAAAGGAATATTATTTCTTCAATTATTTTATGCAACCGCAGGGATTATAGGTATGACACGATGGTACGGAGGATAGAGTTAAACTTTCTAACCACTACCAAATTAGCCTTTCAGCTATTCATGTTACTTAAATGTATGTCTAAACTTTAGGTATTGACCGCTTGTTCTTGCCTAGCAAATTATGGAACTGTGGTCGTTCCTGCCACCTATTCGCGATAATATTCTTCTGCAATTGCAACACCTGACCCTGGCTCAATTTTTAATCCTATGTCACGCATGGCCATTTCTGCTCCTGCTAGAGCCTGCAATATCATCAATTCGTTCAGCCAACCGAGATGACCTATACGGAACACTTTACCAGCTAGTAAATTCAAACCTAAACCTAATGATAGACTATAACGATGATAAGCAATTTGGATGATTTCATCAGCATTGTAACCGTGGGGAACGCAGATCGTGCTTACTGTATCTGACCGTAATTTTGGAGATTTAGCGCAGAGCTTTAAACCCCAGCCATCAATTACAGCCTTTTGGACACCTTCAGCCAGTCGATGATGACGGGAAAAGACATTGTCTAGCCCTTCTTCCTCCAACATATCTATAGAAGCCCTCAACCCACGAAAAAGGGTAATGGCAGGCGTGTATGGAAAATAACCATTATCGTTAGATTTTATCATATCCTGAAAATCAAAAAAACTACGCGTAGAATGGGCATCTTTATTTGCTACTAAAGCTTTTTCGCTTGCTGCGACAATGGCTAACCCAGTGGGCAACATGAACCCTTTTTGTGATGCAGAAACTGCCAGGTCAACTCCCCATTCACTCATGCGAAAATCTATGCTGGCTACTGAACTTACTCCATCGACCATTAGAAGTGCTGGGTGTTTTGCATCATCTATAACTTTTCGGACAGCAGCAATATCGCTTGTTACGCCTGTTGCAGTTTCATTATGACAGGCCAATACCGCCTTTATCTCATGACTCTTATCGGCTGTAAGCGCTTGATGATATTTTTTGATTGGAATACCCTCTCCCCATTCACATTCAATAACTTGGACGTTAAGACCGTAGCGCCTGCAGAGCTCAACCCACAAAAAAGAAAACTGCCCAAAAACTGATGCCAAGACGGTATCGCCTGGTGAGAGGGTATTAGATATAGCGGCCTCCCATCCTGCGGTACCAGAACCTGGAAAGAGAAATACTCTTCCATCTTCTTGTTTGAACATGCGTTTTAAGTCTTCCAACAAACAAAGGGTAAACGACGGGAAGTCTGGCGCCCGCTGATCTTCAAGCGGCAGATCCATAGCCTGTCTTAATCGATTTGGTATGTTGGTAGGCCCAGGTATGAAGAGAGCATGATTCCCGGTTCGCATCACGTAAACCCCCATAATTCAGTGCTGGTGCACAGTTCAGTGTTTTTAGTTAGTATATAAGTTCATTTTATGCGCACACGCACATGTGATATGTAAACAAACAAAATATTTATAATTACATTACTTTAAGTTATGCAACGATTAAAGATAGACTGCCGCCCGCTAATAGCTTGATCGTATTTGAGGCTGTTGCGCGACATCAGAGTTTTACAATCGCAGCGTTGGAATTGATGGTTACGCAAGCTGCGGTCAGTCGCCAAATTCAGGTTGCCGAAGATTCCCTCGGTATACGGCTCTTTGATCGACAGCACCGAAAAATTAAACTAACTGAATCAGGTGTATCTTTATTCAATTCTATTTCAATGGGTTTCGAACACATAGCACGAACATGTGATGAAATACGTATCGATGAAGGCTCAGCTGACATTACTATTTCTTCTAGTGTGACTTTTGCATCTTCATGGTTGATGTCGCGAATAGCAAAATTTAGAACCTAATTTCCAAACATTGATATTTCCCTTGTAGCATCAGCAAGGGTACGCGATTTAGGCACTGCTGGACTAGACTTTGCTATCCGGTATGGGCAAGGGGTTTGGCCTAATACAGAGGCTGATTTTATGTTTAGTAACGATATTTTCCCGGTTTGCCCCCCAACTTATTATAAAGAACATGGTCCAATGACCCAGGTATCAGATCTCTACAATACGACGCTCCTCAAGCTATCACGGTTTGACCGTAATTGGATCCGATGGAACAACTGGTTTGAGGCCTTTGGCCTGGAGGATCGGGCCGATACTAAGGCGCTCCGCTACGACAATTATCTACTATTAATGCAGGCTGCTATCAGGGGAGAGGGGGTTGCTCTTTCAGGACGGCGACTAGCCGAAGATATGATTCGGAACAATGAGTTAGTTCAACCCATAAATGTTTCTTTACAGTCTGAATTTTCTTTTTATCTTCTGCGTCCAATTAGGGTAAACACGGCTCCAGCCAAAACATTATTTCGAGAATGGCTTTTGGGCCAGGCGTCTAGCACTCCAACCTGAGGTGGAAGGAGGGATTAGCCATGATCGAAAATCACGAATTGCGTGCTGAAGTAACCGTTCTCAAGATGTACTCTAGGATATAACTTGAGATAAAGTTAAGATTACTAACGTCCCGCTTAACAATTTGTTTTGAAGCATTTCAATGGCGATCATCGCACTTCTAAGGTAAAAAATATTCAAAAATTTAGGGATGAGAAGAATGATGAATAAAGTCCAAAAAACAATAATTATTCCTGGGATTATTTTCTTAATTGGAATTGTCTGCCCTTATGCTACCTGTGCTGTCACATTGGGAGACTATAAGGCTGCTGTTGCAGAAAACAACAAAGTGACTATAGAAGGCGTGAAGAGCCAGGGGGACGGTAAAGATTTAGACGCACGTCTTTATAAACCCGAAGGTGATGGACCCTTCCCAGCTCTGATAGCCTTACATGGAGCAGGTGGTATATTTCCTTATCAGCTTTGGTGGGCAAAGGAGATTTCTAAGAAGGGCTTTGCGGTATTGTTTGTAGATAGCTACTGCACCAGAGGTCATTTGTGTGTTCATGATACCGATGATACGGACCCACGCCGCGGTACCATTATGCAATCTTGGGAAACAGTTGATATGAAGCAGCGGATGATGGATGCGGTTGCGGCTACTGTTTACCTGAGTCAACAGTCATACGTTGAAGGTAAATCTATCGGCATAGTAGGGTGGTCCTGGGGCGGATCTACTGCATTATTTTTGCAAAAAATGGCGCCTAGGATATCTAAGAAACTTATCTTCAAGGGAGTCGTCGCTTTTTATCCAAATTTGAAATACCTCACGGGTATTCGTGAATGGAAAAGATCAGGGCCAATTAATCGCCCCACCTTAATACTTTATGGGAAGGATGACGTTTTAGAATCAGAGAAGAGCTACAATATGCTCTTGAAAGAACGTTATCCTGGACCGATTGATGTAGTTGCATATGAGGGAGCAACCAGGAAGTTTGATGAGTTAGGTAAAAGGAGGACGAAAAGACATCCAACGAGAGGTGAGTTCCAGAAAGCTTTTCATCAGCCATCGTTTAATGATTCGGTTAGGGTGGTCCATGAATTTTTGATGAAGAATTTTAAATAACAAATAGGATTTAAGATCTCCTATATTGAGATATGTCTATAATTTTGTGAATCATTAACTCTTTCCCGCTTGCTATCAGCGCATAGAGTAACAAGAATGTTGAATACTCCGGCTGACCGTTATACCGCTTCTACTTTTCGGGACGAAGTTCCGTTGATTGATTTACAACAATCAATTCTGGACAATAATCCTGTACCGGCTGCGAAATCTATTATCGATGCCTGCAAAGGCCTCGGTTTCTTTTATATCTTCAATCATGGAATTGATGATGACCTAATAAATAAACACATGAGTAATATGAGAAAGTTTTTTAACCTGCCACTTAATAAAAAATTAAGGGTCGACGCCCGCAAATCTAATGCGCACCGTGGGTATTTTCCAATTCACGCAGAAAACAACGACCCTGATATCAACCTCGATCTCAAAGAAGGTTTTGATGTCATGGCCGAACATGACTTGAATGATGAGCGTGTAATTGCTGGGAAACCATTTTATGGTCCTAACCAATGGCCAAATAATATAGATGGCTTTCAGGAAATAACCACACTTTATTATGAACGCATGACGGCTCTCTCAATAATAATTATGCGCTCAATTGCTGTGGGTCTTAAGCTTCCACAAAATTATTTTTCCGGGAAACTGGATGGCCCATTGGCTATGTTGCGTATGCTCCGTTATCCACCACAATCGAGTACAAATTCGCCTCGTGAAATTGGGACAGGAGCGCATACGGATTATGGGTTAATCACAATCCTTACTCAGGATGAAAATCAAGGTCTTCAGGTCCAATCATTGCACGAGGACTGGGTTAATGTGCCGCCGATACCAGGAACATTTGTAGTTAATATTGGGGATGAGCTTCAGCGATGGAGTAATGACCTTCTAAGGTCTAATCCGCACCGGGTTATAAATTCTGGTAGTAAAGATAGATACTCATCGCCATTTTTCTTTCACGCTGGATATGACACTGTGATTGACTGTCTACCTACTTGCGGAGGTACCAAAAAAACAAAAAAATATCCGCCAATAACTGCTGGCGAATTAATGTGGCAACGTTTTAGGGCAACGTTTGCTCATCACAATAATCCATAATTGCGATATAGCAATAACCAATCCTCGAATACTCTTATCTCCAGCGAACTTATAAGTAATCGCTAAGCATTATTACATATTGGAGACAAGTATTTGCAGCATTGTACCCTCACTTATGATCCAAAGCAGAATTTTATTCTGGAAATATGGAGCAACTGTTCCATTTATAAGATAAATATTTATTAACGAATCCTGCTCATTAGGCCCTGAGATAGGATCGAGTTTAGCGGGCGGTAAAAGGGATATTAGATATGAATTCCAATTACGAAGAAGTCTTTAGTCGGTCACTGAGAGATCCCGTCGGGTTTTGGGCTGAGGCGGCAGAAAATATCTGTTGGATTGAGACCTGGGACAAGGTCATCGACGAATCAAATTCCCCATTATTCCGTTGGTTTGCTGGAGGCGTACTCAATACCTGCTACAATGCCGTTGATCTCCATGTGGAAACCGGCCGAGCCGACCAAGTTGCAATAATATATGAAAGTCCGGTCACCGACACGGTCAAGACATACACCTATCGCGAACTCCGGGATGAGGTTGCTGGCTTTGCCGGTGTGCTAGCCGGCATCGGCGTCACAAAAGGCGAGCGCGTAATTATCTACATGCCGATGGTTCCCGAAGCGGTTATAGCAATGTTGGCATGTGCGCGGCTTGGCGCGGTTCACTCAGTCGTATTCGGTGGTTTTGCTGCCAACGAACTGGCAGTTCGTATCGACGACTGTAACCCAAAGGTCATCGTCTCGGCTTCCTGCGGGATAGAGGGAATCCGGGTCATCCCTTATAAGCCACTATTAGATGAGGCGATTGCACTGGCTGGATCCAAGCCCAAGGCATGTATCATTCTTCAGCGGTCATTGGAGGAATGTGCACTAATTCCCGGCCGGGATGTTGACTGGAACGAAGCTGTCAATTTGGCTGAGCCACATGATTGCGTTCCTGTTGCCGCGACTGATCCGCTCTACATTCTTTACACCTCCGGGACCACCGGTGAACCGAAAGGAGTGGTCCGTGATAATGGAGGTCATGCAGTAGCACTTAAATGGTCGATGAAACACATCTATGGCGTCAAGCCTGGCGAGGTCTACTGGGCGGCTTCAGACGTAGGCTGGGTGGTAGGCCATTCCTATATCGTTTATGCGCCATTGCTTAATGGTAATACTACGGTCTTGTATGAAGGCAAGCCCGTAGGAACACCAGATGCAGGTGCATTCTGGCGAGTCATATCCCAACACAAAGTGAGTGTGTTGTTCACCGCACCGACGGCTTTCCGCGCCATTAAGAAAGAGGATCCAGAGGGGGCGTTGATCAAAGACTACAACTTATCCTCACTCAAGGCGCTCTTTCTAGCGGGTGAACGACTGGATCCGGACACCTACCAATGGGCGGAGAGAAATCTTGGTGTTACGGTGATTGATCACTGGTGGCAGACAGAAACCGGTTGGTCAATCTGCGCCAATTGCCTCGGCATTGAAAAACTGCCGATAAAGGAGGGTTCCCCGACAAAAGCGGTACCCGGAAGTGATGTGCACGTTGTTGATGATTTTTGCCAAGAAGTTAAGCCCGGTGAAATTGGGGCACTAGTAATAAAACTGCCGTTACCACCCGGAACATCCCCGACGCTTTGGAACGCCGACGAGCGGTTTATAGATTCGTACTTATCCGAGTTTCCCGGTTACTATAAGACGGCTGATGCAGGGTTTATCGATGAGGATGGTTATGTATTCGTCATGTCACGTACTGATGACATAATTAATGTTGCCGGGCACCGCCTATCCACAGGCGCTATGGAAGAAGTATTAGCTGCCCACCCCGATGTTGCCGAGTGTGCAGTCATAGGAGTTGAGGATCAGCTAAAGGGTCAGATTCCGATTGGATTCCTAGTGCTTAGTGCAGGTGTAGACCGCGATCATCAAGAAATTATAGATGAAGTAGTACAGATGGTGCGTGATCGGATTGGACCTATTGCCGCGTTTAAGACTGCCTCAGTAGTGCAGCGCCTTCCAAAAACTCGTTCTGGAAAAATCCTGCGTGGTACTATGCAGAAAATCGCTGATGGAAAGGAATTCAAGGTTCCAGCAACTATCGATGACCCGGCCATTTTAGTAGAGATTGGCGACGCTCTTGGGGAGGTAGGGTATCCAAACTGATACTGTGTGCAAAACTGTCTGAATTTGACCGAAAGCGATTATACAATCGGCTTTTTTCTATCCTCATATACGAGTAACTTATTGATGAATCTTCAGTGAGGGCGATTGGCCGCTACTGCCCCTTCCAGGATTAGTTTCCCACTCTCAAAGCGTCGGAGGTTAAAACGACTAATCAAGTCGTGCGGCTCGTCATTCGCGATCAAATTTGCAAACATTTTGCCTGAAATTGGTATTGCTTTAAATCCCCCTGAACCCCAACCAACGTCAAGATAGAATCCATGGAGCGACGTCTTCGAGATTATCGGACTGTTGTCGTATGAAATATCGATCATTCCTGCCCACTGGCGCATTAAATTCAGTCGCTTGAAAATTGGAAAGACCTCGCACATACCTGCCACTACTTGTTCTGTAATTTGGGAGGTGCCGCGTTGCTGAAATGAGGGGTACGGATCAGCAGCCCCACCAACAACAAGCTCCCCGCGGTCCGATTGCATAAGGTAGGTGCCATAAGCTCCGCAACTCACTATCGTATTGAGGATAGGCTTTATAGGATGGGAGACGAATGCTTGCAGCGGCCGGGTCTCAATTGGAAGACGCAAGCCAACCATGTCTGCAATAACGCCAGCATGACCTGCGACAGCGACGCCGATTTTCTTGGCACGGATTGGTCCCTTTGTGGTTTCGACACCGGAAACTCTCTTACCATTTTGATTAATCCCTGTGACCTCACAGTTCTGAATAATATGAATTCCTCGAGCATCGGCCATACGGGCAAAGGCCCAGGCGACAGCATCGTGCCGGGCTAAACCGGCCTTTGGTTGGTAAACTCCACCGATGATGGGCAAGCGCGCGGTCGGTGCATTCTCCAAAATAGGAACAATCTCTTTAACCTGGTCTAGCGATAACCGCTGATAGTCTGCACCAAAAACATTCATGGTATGCATTCGCCGGATTTCGGTTCGAGCATCACGAGCACCTTGGATGAGCCTAAGTGTGCCACGCTGTGAAAACATGACGTTATAGTTGAGTTCTTGGCTTAGTTTTTCCCACATTTTAATGGACTTGTCGAAAAATGGGATTGAGCTTTCGCGCAGATAGTTGGAGCGAATCGTCATAGTGTTACGACCCGTGTTACCACTGCCAAGCCAACCTTTTTCGACTACCGCGACGTTAGTCAATCCGTGGTCTTTCACTAGATAATGGGCAGTTGCAAGTCCATGCCCACCTCCACCGATGATTACTATATCGTATTCAGATCTAGGTTGAGGACTTCGCCATACCCGCGCTGAGCCATCATGATTGGCAAGAGCATTACGCAAAATGCTAAAGATCGAATAACGTTTCATTAAGGTTTGGAGGGTATCATATTGGTAATTACGATGCATTACTCAGTAATTTGCCAAGGGGTAATGTATCCGTTACGCTAACACTATCAGGTATTTGCCTAAATATTATTAAAATGGAATTGCACAACGGATCACGTTGCATCTGCCAAACTCTTGTTGATACGGTAATATATTCAGCTCTATCAGCCTCACCTTGAGGCTCAATTTTGCTGAGATCTGGGTAGAAAAATGGGCAAAATTATCGAGGAGATAAAACTAGTTCTCGGTGAAATTCGTGGACGGAGATTTAATCAGTCTCGAACGATGCCGAATGAATTCTACACCTCCGAGGAATTTCTTGAATATGAGAGAGAAGAGATCTTTCGCAAGGAATGGATCTGTCTTGGACGGGTCGATGAAGTACCTAACCGAGGCGACTACTTTACAACTGAGCTGATAGACGAGCCTCTAATTGTTGTGCGCGGCCGAGACGACAAAATTCGTGTGCTCTCGAATGTCTGTCGTCACCGTTCCTCGGTAATTGCTGAGGGCAAGGGCAACAGTAAAAATTTTGTCTGCCCCTATCATGCCTGGACCTACGACGATAAGGGCCAGCTCATGCGGGCGCCCCACATGGATAAGGTCAAGGAATTCGATATTAAGACATGTCGATTGCCAAAGTTTGCGACCGAACTTTGGCATGGCTTTCTCTATGTGAATTTGGATGGTAGGGCGAAGCCACTCGCGCCACGCCTTAAGGGACTCGAACCTTTTGTGCAAAACTTTCACGCTGAACAGATGGTACATCAATTTGTAAATGAGGACGTCTGGGAAACGAATTGGAAATGTCTTACTGAAAATTTCATGGAGGGCTACCATCTGAGCGTAACGCACATCAATTCTCTACACAAAATTACGCCTACGCGTCTATGTAAGAAGATACCAGGCGGCGAAGGTTACACCGGATACAAATCATATTACGTTCCTGATTATCCAACACGTACGCCACATCACAATGATGTGACAGACGACGAAAAACGTTACTCGATGATGTTTTGTGTTTATCCGTCTCACGGAGTTGCCTTGAGCTCGAGCGGGGTAAGTTATAAATGTCTACGACCACGCTCGGCGGATCGGGTTGTGCTCCGCTGGGGTTATTCGTCATTCGACCCCGAACCGATAGAAAAGGCTATAGCGACGCCAACAGATCTACTCCATCAAATTTATGTAGAAGATAAAGAAAGGCTCGAGGGACTTCAACGTGGTCTGAAGTCAAGCTTTTCTTCGCCAAGCAAATTGGGGCCAGTGGATCTAGAAGGTCCCGTCTGGGATATTTTCCAGTATATGGCGCAGAAAATAGTACCAAGAAATGTAAAGAAACAAAGTTTGGAACGTGTCTCCTAGAAGATTTTTTGCAGAAGCGTTTTGAATGTCACTAGCTGGGGGATGCAGATCAATCTAGAATTTCTTTATCCTCTGGTAGAAGTAATTTCTATCTGACTCGATTTCGGTAAGTCTATCGCGAGCTGATTGAACTTCAACCATGACTGAAAATGTCGAAGTTAATGACGGGAGAATTGATTGATGAGTAAGAACATCAGAACTGCGTTTGTTAGCGGCTCGGGCCAGAAGATAGGACGTGCCATCGTTCTTGATTTGGCTAAGCGTGGAAGTAACGTGATCGTCAACGGGTCACGGAATCGCAAGGCGTGCGAGAAGGTAGCCGCAGAAGCTGTTGGATTAGGGGTAGAGGCGTTGGTAGCTATGGGTGATGTTGGTGATCCGGAAGCGATCAGGCGAATTAGTATGGAAGCGCTCAAGCGTTTTGGAACCGTTGATATCCTTGTGAATAACGCGGCGATTCGACCACATGGTCCTTTCCTGAAGACGACGGACGAAGAGTGGCAACGGGTGATGGACATCGATATGAATGCTGCCTTCCGCTTGTCGCGAGCTTTTCTGCCCGGAATGGTTGCGCAAGGTTGGGGGCGTATCGTCAACTTTACAGGTATGAACTCGATTCGAGGGAGAATTGGAGGTGCGTCGGTCTCAGCCGCGAAGCATGGCGTCTGGGGACTGACTAAATCGTTGGCTTTGGAATTTGGTCCAAGCGGTGTTACCGCTAACGTAATTTCACCTGGCTACATCGCACCCGACGATGCAGGATCAGCAGAAGGTCAACATAGTGCCGAGACAATCGCGCAGATACCGCTCGGATACGCTGGTGAGCCTCTACACATCGGATCGCTATGTGGCTTCTTGGCATCCGAAGAGGGCGGCTATGTGACCGGCCAGATGATCGCTTGTAATGGTGGTGGATCTACCTGACCTTTCCCAGAAACTTGTATAGTTGATATTCATTACAATGCTATCGGCTGCAAAAAAAGTAGTATAGGGGAGGTAAATTTTTGTTGTACGCCATTCCATAAGCGGGTAGGCGACTAGCCATGGGCTAGTCCAAACTCACGAGTATATTAAGCAACTTGGTTTTCCCCCGCTGATTCAAAAAGGTTTACGCTTCATCAATCTTAATGCCCTCATCAGTCAGCACTTTGTTTGCTATTCGAAAGGCCTCAACACCAGCTGGTACGCCGCAATAAGCTGCAATCTGCAGTAGTGTGTCACGCAGTTCATCAAGAGTGCAGCCATTACGTAACGAGCCACGGAAATGGAGCTCGAATTCAGTAGCTCTGTTTAGAGCTGCCAGCATACATAGATTGTTAAGGCTGATTTGTTTTCGTGACAGTGAGCTCTTACTCCAGGCGCGGCCCCATGCTACCTCGGTGACAAACTCTTGTAACGGCATATTGAAGGCGTTGGCGTTATCAAGCGAACGCTCTACGTAGTCTCTGCCCAGCACTTGTTTGCGGACCTCTAGACCTTCTTCAAAAAGCTTAGATGCCATGATCCCTCCGTAAAATTCATTAATATGGTTAACTCGCCATTCTGTTCGGGTAGTTCACGATAGTCTAGCACGTCATGTTACAGCTGATGGCAAATCGCAGGACAGTGTGCGTTGAAAAAAATTGATAGTTTGAGAAAGCCTAACTTTGAGAATAGTGGCCTGCATATTTAAGCAGTGCACACATTTCACCGTTTCATTGACTTAGTGCAAAAATTTCTGACCCAGACTATATCCAGTTCATTAATCCAATTAAAAAATAAGTCCACTCCTGATCCACTATGAAGATGCCAACTATTACAAAACTTGCCTTACCGAAGACATAAAGCCAGAAGATACCACGCATTTTTAATGAAGAAGAACAGGACCCAGTTATCCAACATCGAAGGTTTATGAACTGATTAAAAATTTGGGTGTCAATATTGGAACTCTTGCGTCTAACGCACCATCTTTTTGACCAGTGGCTTAACTGTTAGGCCTTGTACGATAATAGAGAAAAGAACGACTCCGTACGTTATGCTCAGAATTGTATCCTTATACTCAATGTCTGGCAGGGACAAGGCCAGGGCAACTGCTATCCCACCTCGCAACCCACCCCAGATCAACACTGGAACAGCTCCCTTAGTGAAGGTTCTCCAATGCGAGAGGATAGTAATCGGGACGGCTACTGCGAGCGTTCGGGCAAAAAGCGTAACGGGAATAGCTAAAAGCGCTACACTTAAATGGTCGATACTTACAGTGACAACCAATACTTCTAAACCGATTAACAGGAATAGTACTGAGTTAAGGATCTCATCAATCAATGTCCAAAACGTTAAAACGTAATCACGAGTTTGGTCGCTCATAGCGTATTTGACGCCGCTGTTTCCGATGAACAGGCCGGCGACCACCATGGCAATTGGTCCACTCATATGGAGATAGAGGGCCAGGGAATAGGTGACCATCACCAGTGCTAAAGTGATTAGAACTTCGAGGCTAGCGTCATTGATCCCGTGCATGGCACGGTAACCGATGTATCCGGCAGTTAGGCCGAGGATAGCGCCGCCGCCAGCTTCGGTAACGAACAGTTTGATAATTTCGGCTACACCTAATTCACTGCCATGTACGCCACCACTAAGCGCAACTGCTACAACTACTGTGAACACGACCACGCCGACACCGTCGTTGAAAAGAGATTCTCCGGCCATCTTAGCCTTGAGAGTGTCGGGAACTTCGACAGTTTTGAAAAGACTAAGTACCGCCACTGGATCAGTGGGGCTAATCAATGAGCCAAACACTAATGCCCAGATAAAGGGTATCTCGAACGACAATAATCCCAGCAACAGCCACATCAGTGTCCCAACCACGAAGGTAGAGATTAATGTTCCGAGGACAGCCATTAGACCAATTGTTAGACGTCGAGATTTGAACGCAGAAAAATCAGCGTGCAATGCACCGGCAAACAGTAAGAAGCTCAGCATCCCATGCATTAAGGTTTTATTAAAATCTATCTGCCGAAGAACACCAGTCAATTTCTGACCAATCTGAGCGGCGGGATTGAGTAGATCAAATCCGATAACTGCCAACGATGCTGCTAACGCAATCACTACCAGGCCGATCGTGTGGGGCAGGCGAAGAATTCGATGATTAACGTAACCAAACAAGGCAGAAAGTCCAACAAGGATAGCCCCAATACTAAAAATACTCATTGCCTCGTTCCTGCCTATCTAAAAAAGTTGCAGATAATATACCTTAATCTAAAGCATATGTTAGTTTGACTTTTGAACTTCTACTCCATTCCGCAGGGTGATTATCAAATATGAGATGAGGATTGCTTGCCATCTACAGATATAGGTATTGAACTATTCGGTTGGGGTCGTTGCTAGCCGATGTTTTTCCGATCTACGGCTTATACCGGCGTTAATTCCTTCTATTTGATCCATTTAGTTTATCAAGCGCCAAATCTTTTCTTGGGTAATTGGCATGTCGATACCGGAAACATTGAACACCGACAATGCATCCAGGGTTGCATTGACAACCACTGGTGGTGCGCCCATGCTTCCAACCTCACCTGCACCCTTCATGCCCATCGGGTTGTTTGTGCTAGGGATATCGTCGATGAACTTCATCTCGAATGCTGGCAGGTCATCGGCACGTGGTATGCAGTAATCCATGTAGGATCCCGATAGGAGTTGTCCGCTCTCATTGTCGTATACACAGTTTTCAAACACTGCTTGACCTATTCCCTGGACGATCCCGCCAGAAACCTGGCCACCAGCGAGGAGTGGGTTCACGATAGTTCCAATATCATCCACGGCGATAAACTTTACGATATCAAAGGCACCTGTATCCTGATCGATTTCAACCTCACAGATGTAACAACCATTAGGGAAGGTGGGAAGTCCTGTTGTA
>CAYQNO010000024.1:0-13242 GCA_964419045.1 uncultured Flavobacteriales bacterium | reverse complement strand
GTTATCAAAAGCTCGCAAAAATTTTATGGAGTTTAGTCCGGCAGCCTTGATATCAACGGATGTGTAAATCGCTAAGACGCCAGGCAATGCCTTTGCTACCGATGTATCAATATGGCTGAACCTTGCGTGTGCATATGGGGATCGTACGACAATGCCATATGCTTGCCCTTCGAGGTTGATATCACTCGTATAAGTCCCCTGGCCGGTCAACAGCCGTTGATCTTCAAGCCGAGTTGCTGACTGGCCGACGCCAAACTTCATAACCCTAACTCCCATGTCCCGTGAAAAGTCAATTTAGACCTGCAAGTGTGAGAGTCTGTTCCCAAACAGCATTATCTAACTCTACTGGATTTTGTTCTCGCTTGTTTTGCCCCGGCATCCGTGCTCCTTTATCTAGTGCGATGGCTTCTTTAATTTGTTGCAAACGCTCATAGAATATTCCAGATGCGTCGGGATCCATCAGCAAATAGTATTGTCCTAGATTATGTGGTGGTCCTTCGGGAGCTTTTAGCGGTTTTACGTCACGGCTTATTACACCGCCAGCCAATCCTGCTGCTAGTACCTCTGCCATTAAGCCAAACCCCCAACCTTTGTATCCACCCGTACTTACGAGTGATCCTGTCATAGCCGCCTCCGGATCTGTTGTGGGTTGGCCACAGGCGTTTAGAGCCCAGCCTTCCGGAATTTTCTCACCTGCGGCCTTTGCCATAGTTATTTTTCCCAAGGCCACCACGGTTGTAGATTGATCAAACTGCATTGCCAGTCCACCCCTGCCATCCGGTACCGTGAATGCAATAGGGTTGGTACCAATTATGCGTGTCTTTCCGCCCGGTGGCGCCACGATTGGTGACGCGTTGGTCATTCCTAATCCGATCAGCCCTTTAAGTGCTATTTGTTCGGTGAAGAATCCCAGAGATGTACATGTGTGTGCGTGGTTTACTGCCAGACTGGCAACCCCACATTCAAGTGTAGCTGAAACTACTTCGGGTAATGCCCGTGAAAATGCTGGTTGCGCAAATCCAAATCGTGCATCGACACGCACGATCCCGGGGCGAGGGCGAGTGACTACTGGTTCTACCTTTCCTTTGACACGTTCACTTTTTAATTGTTTACAATAGCTTTCTAGGTAATAGAGGCCACAGATACGATTTTCAACGGCCTCCGCTTTGCGCACAGCCTTCGCGACCTCAGCTGCTATCCAAGTTAAAGCACCATGCCTCTCTAATGCAGTCGCTACCGTTGTTTCTATCTCCTCTAATGTTACCTGTGGCAAAACTTATCCCCCTTTGTACAGAGTGGTTGCAAGAATAGAACTTCAACAGGGTATCAGTCACAACGGCCATAACTGATACCCCTAATAGCCTACTTCTCCTACTTCTTCACGATGGAACGGAAAGGGACTTTGGAGGGTCTTAAACATAGTAATTGAAAGCAAATTTATGGGCCGCGTTATGTACCTTATCTTCCAAAATCTAACAGTGATATTAAGAGTTAAACGTATAGGGTTAACCTGTATGCGGGTGACTCCGACAGGAAACTGGATAAAACAAGTCCAATCACCTCAAAATTAACAAAAAAACCTTCCGACTAAAATTTATGATCGGCGGATCAACTCACTGACGTTGCGGTGTTTGATCTTCCAGCCATCGTCTGTGAGCACCATCTGGTTGTCGTGGCGACATAGCGCATAAGGCTGTAAGGATGGAATTGTACCGTCTTTGACCTCGTCCCAATTTTGAAAATATTGTTGAACATAGGACACGGCTTCGGCATTTTGCTCATCTATGACGGTAACGACGATGTTGGCTACAAAGCTACGGGTAAACCGCGGTCCATGACTGGTTTGTAACGACTTTAGAACTGCGGCGCGACCGTGTAATGCCTGGCCCTCGTAAACCGAAACACCGTCTTCAGTGAATGATTTGGAGGCTTCTTCGTGGTCACCAGCGTCTCCTAAAATATAATATCTATGGTGAACTTTGGCGCAGTCCCATTCAATTGCTCGTTCTTGATCGCGATCCATGTTTAGTTCTCCTCGGGTGAAATATTTTTCTTGCGAAGGCCGTATAAATCGGACCATCTCATTCTCGGGCATATTTAAGCGTAATGTGAAGGTGTTGCAACTTTGTGTCCGTAATGGCAGTTCCGACACCGTTTTGGAAGGTGGTAAGAGGGCATACAGCTTGACCACTGACTACAAACGTGTAATTTGTCGCGTAGAACGGCGGATCCCTTGGGTTTGAAAATGTTATGACTAACGCCGCGAGGGAGAAATCGATCTAACAAGATTGAAATGTTTCAAAGCGAGGGAGAGTCTAAATGATACCACGTAGAGTATTTACAGGAACGCTGATAGCTCTGATTGGGATGGCTGTCGCGGCTACCGCCCAGCCGGTGGCGGCAGCAGGGATAAACCCAGCAGACGTAGTAAAAGGTAGTTTGCTTACGGAGCTGAAAAAGCGAAAGAATATAAAGGTCGGATTTTCAACTTTTATCCCGTGGGCGATGCGGGACTTGAAGGGTGAATTGATTGGCTATGAAATTGATGTTGCTAATCAACTCGGAAAAGATTCGGGCTGGAAAACTGAGTTGATCGCGATGTCTTGGGACGGTCTAATTCCATCAGTTTTATCCGGAAAAATTGACTGCGTCATTGGTGGTATGTCTGCCAATGTCAAACGCTCGCAGACAGTAGCGTTTTCCATTCCCTACGAGCAGGGTGGTGCAAATATAGTAGCAAACAAAAAAGTAGCTGGTGGATTTAAAACGATGGAAGATCTAAACAGCTCTGACGTAATTTTTGCTCAACGTCGTGGCACGACCGGTGTGACTAACGTAAATCGATTCATGCCTAAAGCTAAGGTTATGCAGTTTGATGACGAAAATACGCAATACCAAGAATTGTTGAGTGGTAGGGCACACGCGGTATGGTCATCAGCGATGATAGGAATCTGGAAAGTAGAGGACTGGCCAGATCAGCTGTACATTCCAATTCCAGGGCAAAAACTGGCGCCTTGGGATGCTGGAATTGCTATACGCCAGGGTGACCAAGTAATGTTGAATTATCTCAACAACTGGGTGCGTGAAAAAACCATTAGTGGCTTCCTTAAAGAGCGCTATCACTATTGGTTCGAAGGACGCCCATGGAAGGACTTAATTCCGAAACAGGGTTAGGGTCTATAGCGATCCTACTTAAACAACCTGGTTAGGGTTAATCAGATGCAGGCGCACGATTATATAGTGCGCCTGCACTTTTTTGGACGTACGTAGAGGGTGGTTGGCATTTATCTAGGTTCAAATCCCACTCCAAACAATGCCAGGTGTGTGGTGTTTCTTGTTAATCTAGTGCCGCCATTTCCTCTGCGCCTAATATCTACTATTGGTTGATATGTGAACGTTTTCGTGCCCAGGATTATAATCCACTGTTGAAAAGAAAAACCTCTGACAAGGCTTGGTCAGGTAATATCGCATTCCTCACATAGCACTACTAAGCACGCGGGAGATATTTTTTTTATCCTTTGAGCTTTCAGGGTGGCTGAAGGATGATGGGAGAAAAGTTAGGCAATGGATAAACGTAGTTTGGGGAAAGGTGGGCCATATGTTGCTGCTATCAGCTATGGCGCCATGGTTAATGAAGGTTTTTATGGGCAGTCGGATGACAAACAGGCAGTTGAGACGATCTCTGAGGCGATGAACATAGGAATGATGATCGATACAGCCAGCAGTTATGGTAAGGGGCATAATGAAACGTTGGTCTGCCAAGCGCTCACGCAACACCTTGGAGAGGCGTTCATAGCTACAAAGTTTGGCATAGTGTTTGACGAAAATGAGGATGGTACGGAAACTTATACAAATACGGGTTTCCCCCTCATGGTCAACGGCAGGCCGGATTATGTGTCGAGAGCTATCGATGGTAGCCTTCGTAGACTGGCTGTTGATACAATAGATTTATTATACCTTCATGCTCCTGACCCCTCTGTTCCAATTGAAGATACAGTTGGGGCGATGGCTGAAGCTGTTGAAGCAGGTAAGGTCGTCCACCTGGGTTTGAGCAATGTGACTGCTGAGGAAACAAGTCGGGCTCACAACATCCATCCGATTGCAGCAGTCCAAAATGAGTACTCCTTATGGCATCGTGAAGCAGAGGAAGAATTATTACCGAAGCTACAGGAGCTAGGCATTACTCTTGTTGCCTGGTCCCCATTGGGACGAGGAGCCCTGGCTGGCGTGATTGACTCGCCTGCCGAAGGTGATATCCGCTATGGCATGCCACAGTTTACGGGTGAAAACCTGATAGCTAATAGGGATCGTTTTGCACCTTTAGTGAACCTAGCGAGTAATATTGATGTAACTCCAGCACAATTAGCCATCTCGTGGCTTCTACATCAGGCCACTAATATTATCCCCATCCCAGGAACCAGAAGTGTATCACATTTGCGTGAGAATGCGGAGGCTGTAAAAATTATTTTGAGTGAGGATACCCTTACGCAGATTGACCGAGTGGCTCAGCCTGGAACAACTGCGGGAGCAAAATCGGATTAGACTGTATTGGCTTACAAACATACTGCCAAGAATTTAAACAATAACTTTGATGTATTATTCAAACAACTAGGTAATTCCCAGGTTTGTAGGGCATTATCTCTCCCAATTTATCCAATCTGATTTGTTGCTGTCCGAAGCGCACGAGTAATCAAGATGAAGCGATAATCTCTTCTTCAATTCCACAGGCTTCATCTACGATACATATATAGAGTTTTCGGACAAAATCAGGGTCGAGATCCAACGACTCTGCATGCTTGGTTGCTCTCATTATAACGTACTCGATCCGGTCTGGAAGTACCGCCGGGATATTCTTAGTTCTCTTAACATTAGCCACTTGCCGCACCACTGCGAAACGTTTGGCCAGGAGGCAAACAATTTCGTCATCTAAATTATCTATGCGGCTTCGAAAGTCGGTAAGCGCCTCTACCATTAATCTTCCCTTAATAAAAAATTAGGTCCAGTGCTAAATACAGCAGTGTAGCCCCTCAAGGTTGCAAAATTATGATGTTCTTAATTATCGTGATAGAGGCAACAATGAGAAAATACTTAGATAATTTCAATGGTTCCATTATTTTGTTGCCCTAAATTTTGTTGATGGATGTAAAATAGATTGCAACAAGGGGTGAAAAGACATCTTCTACCAATAGTCACCGAGCAAAGCGCGACTTGTCTCTCTAAATTATAAGTCAAATGTATAGATTCTTCCTCATACTCTTCTTCAGTCTGAATGTATTCACACCATTATATGCGCAAAATGGCAGGCCAAGTCCTTTAACGGTTTACGAGCTCAAGAAGGATGGTTGGATGGTAGTAAAGAAAAAAAGTTATATTGAAATTCGTTCCGGTACACATTCTTACAGTGACCTAAAACGTTATGTACAAGTTATGGAGCACATTCTCCAAAAATCGGAAAGTAGATATAAGTGTGTAATGGAATATGATAGCCAGAATGACACGATTACAGAAATGTGCAAGAAATACTGAATTATTAGAAATCTAAGGCTTCTATATTTAAAATTAACTTTTAAGAAAAAATCGTAAAATACAATTAATTTTCAATAAACACGTAGTTATTTTAATTAAAATATTTTATCAAACTAGTTAATCGATTGATGTTGGATTTAGTTGATCATATCAAAGAAAAACACCTAATAGTATGTTTGTAGACGTTGTACAGGCGAAATATTTTGGTTTTCAGCCGGTCGTAAGAAGTGACATCATAAATATTCGTGAACGCCAGCGAGGAGTTAAATTTGAAAAGTGCGTTTGAGGCGTTGGAATTACCAGCATATTGGGTTAGCCTTGTTAATTTAGGCAAGATTGATGAATTGATTGCACTCTATGACCCCAGTGCAATCCTGGTCCCTACATTTTCTCCCCATATCATTAGAGACAGGGCAGAGTTGACAAATTATTTCACAATGCTTTTCGGAAAATCTGACCTGATTGTGGTGCTATATGAAAAGAAAATTGTTTGTCGCCGAATTGGAGAACATGGTTGCATGATCAATGGCATCTATGACTTTAAATTTGATGTGGATGGTATGCACCAAACATTTCCTTCTCGATACACATTCGTGACGGATTCGGGTAGCGAACATCCAATTTTGCATCATCATTCTTCCCGGATCCCAAAGGCTATGAATTAAATTAGGCAATGGGAGCTCAGAATATCATGATAGAGACGATGATCATCAAGGCAGGTGAAACGCCTATTATTAAGCGAGGTGACGGTGTTGTAACAACGCCTCTCGTTAGCAGCGATCGCTGCGGGGCAAAAAATTTTACTTCGGGCCTAACCAAATTTCCTCCAGGAAAAAAAGTGCCCATGCACTCCCATAACTGTGATGAGCAGGTAACGTTATTAGAGGGCCTGGCAGAACTAGAAACTGGTGGCAAGTGCACCCGGCTTAAACCCTATGATAGTACTTATATACCGGCAAATGAGCCACACCGGTTTATCAACGTTGGTGAAGAACCAATGACTATCATGTGGATATACGGGACGGATCATGTCACCAGAACATTCACAGAAACGGGGGAAACGGTAGAACATCTTTCTAGTGAGGACGTCATGACACCGGATTTGGACCCGGCGCAAGCCTAGCTCGAGATTATCACTGTAAATGTTTTAATTATTAAGGAGTTGATATGCCATATAAGATAATGATGTCTATAGTTGCAGCAGTGCCCCTAATTTTTTTGATTGCCTTTGTTGCTGTTCCAGAATTTTTTGTTTTACAGTCGTACCCTAGTGCCGAAGGGTTAGCTTTGGAAATCGGCATAAATAATCGGCAAATTATGGCTGGTATGTTGTTTATCGTTGTGTGTTTTGCATTTCAATCCAGAAACGTTGAGAAAGTGGATAACCAAAAAGAAATTCTTTTGGGTGCCGCTATCGGTTTCTCTGTGATGTGCGCTGTCATAATTTCTATGGCAGTATTTCATGGTCTTCCATTGAGTATACCACCAATGATTGCCACAGGAACAATCGCAGCACTTAGTTTCTGGTCACGTTTAAAGCTGAACTAATATTTTCTCTAACCAATTGAAAAAGTTTGGAGGATGAGCGCTACAGCTTGGTTAATTCTTCTATATCAGCTAACAAACTAGTGCTCACCTCTACTCCAGACGCCAGTGTTTGACCCCGATGAGTAAGCCGACCATCACCGGGGATACGCGCTGTTCCGTTATCGTTCAGAACATCCAGAAGGGGAATTAGGTTTTCGGCAAATTCTTTGCCGCTGACAATATCGGGATCGATTATAATCATAAGCTGACCGCAATCTTTTGACACCGCTTCCGGTTCGTCGCTTGGTCTTTCCCGAACGGCCAAACTACCGCCAGTCATTGCAGCTGCCAGAACCTCCACCATGAGCGCGATTGCCGAACCTTTGTGTTTGGCAAAGGGGAGGAGTCGCTTCGATTTTAAGATTGTTTCTGGGTCTCGACTGGGAACCCCGTCGGTGTCTAAGCCAGCAGCCTCATCAAGCTTTTCGTCATTTGAATGTATTTCAGCAATTTTTCCTTTCGACATCACACTTGTGGCTTGGTCCCATACAATCGGTGGGCCATTTAGGCGTGGGCAGGCGAATGCCATAGGGTTAGTCCCAAAAGCTGCAACCTCGCCCTGCCAAGGGACCATCAAGGCGAGAGTATTAACAAATGTAAGTGCGCAAAATCCTTGTTCGGCATATGGCTCTATATCTGGTCCTAATGGCCCGATATGATGGACATTCCGCAATGCTATGACAACGCACCCGCTGAGGCGAGCCATTTCCATAGCTTGATTGCAAACGCGTTGGAGCGCTATCTGCGCGTAGCCATTGCCACCGTCCACCCTCAGTATTGCAGCAGTGGGTGACTCAACGATTGGCACAGCTTGTCCGTTTGCCCAGCCCTCACGGATTGACGACACATAACTCGGTAGCTGTTTGAAACCATGACTTGTGTGTCCGTCCCGTTCGGCTGACATAATGACGTTTGCTAGAACTTGCGATGTTTCTTCGTTTGCTCCATTGGTAAGCAATGTATGTTTTACAATTTCACCTATTTCCTCAAGGCCTAGTATTCTTGATTCAGTCATTGATCAAAATTCCCATCGTCGGAACATTCATTTGCAATGTCTAGGATAAACGAAGGGTCAAAACTATCATTTCCAATGTAGATCCATTGATTTACTTGCAACGTCATCGGCCTCTCACCGTTAAGAGAGTATGTTTATGTTTGAATGCGACTTTAGTTATCAGCAAATAATCGAACAATATTGGCACCTTGCTGGCGTTTGAATAGACTAAGTGTTGGCATAAACAATTGTAAGGACACTTTAATAGATACTAAAAAAGATTATACCAGGGACGGACAATCATACTCTCAAGTTTTTAATGGAAAAAGACATTCAGCATCTGTACCTGCGTTTCCAAAAAGGGGATCCGACATGGCCAATAATTCGTTCATAATAGACGCTTTGCAATACAGTAACTGGTCTGAAAAGATATTTCGTCAAATGAACCAGTCAGGTGTTGCTGCCGTGCACGTGACGGTAAGTTATCATGAGAACTTTATGGAAACCGTTGAAAATATTATCGCTTGGAACAGGCGATTCGAATTATTTCCTGAGCTGATTGTCCACGGTGTTGCTGCTGAAGATATCCGCCTAGCCCACGCCAAGGGCAGAACGGCAATACTCTTTGGCTTTCAGAACTGCTCGCCTATCGAGGATGACATTGGCCTTGTCGAGATCTGCAGCAAGTTAGGTGTTCGGTTCATGCAACTTTCTTATAACAACCAAAGTCTTCTGGCTACTGGTTGCTATGAGAAGGAGGACCCAGGGATCACCAGAATGGGGCGCCAGGTGATCAGAGAAATGAATAGGGTAGGCATGGTGGTAGACATGAGTCATTCGGCAAAACGTTCGACACTCGAGGCCATAGAGATTTCAGAGCGCCCAATTGCTATTACCCACGCCAACCCGTACTTCTGGCATCCTGCTGTTCGGAACAAGTCCGACGATGTTCTGAAGGCACTAGCTGAAAGTGGTGGGATGCTCGGGTTATCTTTATATCCGCATCATTTAAAGGATAAGTCAGATTGTAAACTTGAAGATTTCTGCACCATGGTTGCGAGGACCGTAGAACTCATCGGGTCCGACAGAATTGGTTTAGGTAGTGACCTTTGTCAAGATCAGCCAGATAGCGTCGTTGAGTGGATGCGCAATGGCACTTGGACCCGAGAGACTGACTTTGGTGAGGGCTCTGCGATGGAATCTGGTTTTCCAACTTCACCTGTTTGGTTTTGCGACAATTCTGGCTTTTCCAATATCGTACAGGGACTTCGTGATATTGGGTTTTCTGAACATGAGGTTGAACAAATCGCAGGAAAAAACTGGCTAGACTTTTTTGAACTTTCCTTCGAATCCCAGGAAACTAAAAATTGATAACAAGAACACTCACTGAAACCCCGAAGTTAATGATTCGCCCTCCATCAGAGGTTATGCGGTTGGCCCGCATGGGGGTCGCCTTCCAGACGCGGATTAGCTTTATGCGGCGCCTGATTCGACGTATGCATCGCGAGAGTTGGAGCGTCGAGCGAATACAATTTGACCTTGACGACGAAGGTTATGGCACGGCGCTCTATGTAGTGTCGACACCCAAGCATCACTATACGCTTGTTTGTTTTTCACACTATCTCGACCCTGAGCACCGAATGGACAGAGTTATTGCTGAGGCCTGGGACGCAACTTTTTCTCTTTTCGATGGAGTTCCAAGCGCATCTGACATAGACCGCCTTGCAAAGCAGACGCCAAAGCAGGAAGCTGGGCGTTTTAAGGCGTCTGACTTGGTCTTGAGTCGCGCTAACAAGAGTCTGCGGTTGTTTAACCACGTTGTCGAGAGTCTCGCGCAGGGGTTACAACCTGATCTGGATATTATCGATTCTGTTGGATACTTGATGAGAACTACGGCCGTATATGGCAACGGAAAGTTCGGCACCGCTGATCGTACCCGCTATGCTAAGCGACCGGAACTCGCGCCACCGTATCAGGCTGAATTATTAGCCGTTTACCTAATCCGTTGCTTTGCGATAGATTTAGTTGAACATCTAGCATGCTGTAGGGATCCAAAACGCGCGGTAACCCTCGATCGGCACCTTAAACGACATCTCGGTATTGGTAATGCGACGGGCCTTGGAATGGCTCCATTTTTGATCAGACATCCTTTACTTATCCATAATTGGTTTCATGCGCGAGAGACTGCGCTCGCTAAAGTTCGATCCCTTGATGTCGCGACGCCTGACCAACAAATTTGCTTCCGTGAACTACTCTGCCGAGCCGTACGGCATATTGCAGAGTGGAAAGTTTGTGATGAGCGAAGCATGGGTGGTAGCTCAGAGTTGCATAAGGATCTGCGGATGTTGTCAGAGTGGGTAGATGAAAGTGGAAACCTCTTAAATGAATTTTCTCCTTGGGATACCCTTTATAAAAAGGCGGAAGGAGTGTTTTCAATTGAGGCTCAAGAGCTTTTGGTGTCTTTGCTGCTCGAGCCGTATCCAGAATTGACTGATGAACTGGGCGAAGAGCTTCAGGTGGATCATGAAGAGGCTTTTGATCCGAGCATGACAGTGGCGGATATGGTAACAATTATTGACCGTTATTACAGCTGGGCACTTTCCGTCGATTTTAAGGATCCTAGGGAGAGTCATTATTTTTGGTACTACTCGGCGGAGAAAATGGAACCACGCCGTGGTGCCCGCAACGTGGAACCCGGTGTAGAGAAGGAAATGCGAATTGCGGTTGCGCGTGATGTGACTATTTTAAGAATGGCACTTGCCGAGACCAAAAGTGATATGATGATGGCCATTTTTTTGATGTATCACGATGAACTACGCCACGTTGTACGTAGAGTGCAGATTGGCGCTCAATATGAGTATTCCGAAATTCAGGATAACTTAATTGGGATATCGTGTGGCCCAATTGACATACTGCGTGCCAAGCTTGCCTTCTTTGGCGCCTCAAAATTTGACCCGAAATCAGATCTTTGGACTCGTATAACTATGTACCAAGGTGCGCCACTCGAAGATGAGCTCGACAGAGATTCTGCTGATAATTGGTGTTTCTTTCCCGTAAAACCGCTAATCGAACCATGTACATCTCTCTGAGTGAGGTTGAAACCGTTGTCTCCAAAGCAACTGAGGCAGTAGGGCTTTCACCCGGTCTTGGAGAGGATGCAGGGCGGGCAGCACGTTATATGATGGCTTGTGGCGTTGGATCGCTTATGGCTTTTGTAGACGCTCTTGAAGCTGTGGATGAAGGATTATCAACGGGGTTCGATATCGAAAGCGCCATAACAGGAGCCTTCAACCCAAAGTCTACCGACCAAACGTTATCTGCATTATGCGCAGGTCCTTCCGCATGTGATCTCATATTATCGTGGAATAATGCTGAATGGTGTGACAGTCCAATTATCCTAAAAGATGTTGACGTCCCAGTTGTGATTCTTTTTGAGATCCTGGTCGCCTCGTCCAATTTGGATAAGAATAAGAGTATTACCTGGACCGTGTCAGGCGGCCGAGTGGCAGAAGCGGTGTGTTGGAGAGGTTCGCTCGCGATGATCAAGGGCGAGTTTCGAGATCTGCTTATAGCAGACTCTACAAAAATTATGATGCGTTTAGCTACATGGGATCCAAATTGCCTAACAATGATTATTGTTAGGCATCTTCAGCGTGAAGCTGCCGAGGTTGATGGAGAAATGTGGTTACGTATCAAGGGATACGCAGATCGTCTTCTAGTCGAATCGACGGAAGCCTCGCGATTAACCGGCGCAGGGTCCGGTATCGTCGTCGACACGGACTGATTAAAATGCTTAATCTCTGTGGAGCGTCGCAAAAATAGCGAACTTCGTTGCCAATGACCTAGTTTACGAATTCTAAGAAAAAAAACGCGGAGCCCTAGAGCTCCGCATCTTCACAAATTAAATGCGCGTTAAAATTAAAAATGAATTCTTAAACCAACACTTCCTGTCTGGATGTCAAAATCATCAATCTTACCTGTCGCTTCACTTGCGAAATTGTAAAGGTAGTCGTAATCCATAACGAGGCTCACGGTGTCGCTCAGGTTTAATGCAACACCAAGTCCAGCACGAACAGCAGGCGCAGCCACAACCCTATTACCAACTTCAGTGCTGGCCTTACCACCTGCCGAATCGGTTACGCCGGTCGAAGAAAACGTAGTACCTTCACCACGTCCTCCCGCAACTCCAGCGCCCAACGAAATGAAAGGCGTTACCTTTTCATGGACCTCGATGTCGTAGGTGCCATTGATCATTGCCGTGAGGAAATGAACATCAGCGTTAATAACTGTCGTAGAACCGATCGTTGAGGGATTTCCAATTTGGAAATATTGGAGACGAATATCCCCACGGATTTTACCAAAATCACGGCCCACCGTGAGGCGTGCACTGTAGTCCGTGTCCAGTGGAACCTTTTCAACCCCATTCTTGAACCTGTAATTAGGGGACTCTGGGTCGCTGTAGCCCACTGCAAGTTCTGTGTACCAAGTATTATCAGCTGCCACTGACGGGGTCACGTAGACGACCGCCACAAAAGCAGCCAGAGAAGCTACTAAATTTATATTTTTCATAAGCGCCCTCACCAAAAAGATTCGCATCCCACAAACAACTCGTTTCGAAATCTTGGAGATACATTTAATACAATAATTCAATGTTGAACAGACTGGCTTAGTGGAAAGTCAATTTCATTGGTTTCTGTGATATATACGCAACACCACGAGGATATGCATCCAAAGGTCAAATTTTTCCCCGATTTACAACGTTTTTCGGCACGATATTGCCAAAATTCCTGCTTGTAATGTTCCTTTAATCGGAGAGCAAAGTTAGAGAAATAGAGCCAATCGTTGATTTGAAGTATTTTTGATTGAATATTGGCAAGTAGCACATTCGAGATTTTCTGAATATGGTCATCGAGTCGGAATGTCAAGGCGCCTTAAAATAGCGAGTTTTTGAACGTAGCCTTTTTATTTCATCCCCGATTATAACCTACGCCACTTTCTATCACGAGTCGGCCGTTTTCAAATCGGTTTAATAAAAAACTCTTTGCAAGTTCATGCGGTTCATCGCAGGCAATCAGATGTGCAAATGTTTTGCCTGATATGGGTGTTGCTTTAAATCCACCCGAACCCCAGCCGAC
>CAYQNO010000023.1:0-91742 GCA_964419045.1 uncultured Flavobacteriales bacterium | reverse complement strand
GTGGCAAGACCATGTCCGCCACCACCGATAATAATCACATCGTATTCTGCCTTGGGCTCAGGACTACGCCAAGCGAGCTGCCAATTCTCGTGATAATTCAGCGCGTTACGGAAAAGACTCGTGATCGAATAGCGTTTCATTAATTTTCCCATAGTCACACTTAACTGACAACCGATCCTAATACCAATTGACTACCAACGTGCCCCAACACCACCCTCAATAATGAGTTTTCCCTTTTCAAAACGGTCGAGACCATATCCGCGCGCGAGTTCGTGTGGCTCTCCAGTCGCAATAAGGTGTGCATGAGTTTTTGAGGCGACAGGTATTGTCTTAAATCCGCCTGAACCTGCAATGTCTACGGTAAAACCTTCGACAGGAGTCTTAGAAATAACGGGACTGTTATCATGAGTAATGTCGAGTCGACCACCCCACTGTCGCAATAGTTTCATTCTCTTGAATATAGGAAACGCTTCCAGCATCGCGGAATTGACTGATTCCTGGATCGGCATTGTTCCGCGTTGTGCATAAGAAGGGTAAGGATCAGCTGCCCCACCGATAACAAGCTCACCTTTGTCAGACTGCATGAGGTAGGCACCAAACCCAGGAACGACAATTGTATTGAGGATCGGTTTAACGGGTGTCGACACCCATGCCTGCAACGGTTGTGTTATGATTGGAAGACGGAGGCCCACCATCCCTGCAACAACGCTGCCGTGGCCAGCAACAGCCATGCCTATTTTCTTTGCCCTTATTGGTCCACGTGTTGTTTCAACACCAGTAACACGTCCCCCCTCACGATTAATCCCAATTACCTCGCAATTCTGAATTACATCAACACCATGAGAATCGGCCATTCGTGCAAAGCCCCAAACGATCGCATCATGCCTCGCCATGGCTGCTCGTGGTTGGTAAACCCCACCAAATACTGGCAGCCGTGAACTCGGTCGGTTGTCGAAGATTGGAACAAGGCGTTTTAGCTGATCTAAATTTAGGATCTTATAATCGGCGCCATATATGTGCATGGTATTCGCTCTGCGCATGGCATCTCGCGTTGCGCCAGCACTTTGAAGAAACGAAACCATTCCACGCTGACTAAACATTATATTGTAGTTCAGCGCTTTGCTCAGGTTTTTATAAAGTCCAATAGAATAATCATGAAATGGAACACTGACTTCGCGAATGTAATTAGATCGAATTGTCATGGTATTGCGACCACTATTTCCACCACCAATCCAACCCATTTCAAGCACCGCTACATTGGTTATTCCGTGATCCTTAGCCAAATAATAAGCGGCACCCAGACCATGACCACCACCTCCAATTATGATGACATCATATTCTGGTTGGGGCTCGGGGCTGCGCCAGACTCGTTGCCAGTCATCGTGGTAACTCATCGAATTACGTAGAAGGCTGAATATCGAATAACGTTTCATATTACCCACTAAAAGCCAAACCCCCATTAACAAGGAAATTTTCTAATTACAAATCGGATGGTGTCAGATCCAGCGCTAATTAATACCACCTGTCAGCCCGGATTAGGTGCACATTCCTCAACGCACACTATACATACTCTTAAATCTGTCTAAACCCGGAATGTCAACCCTGAGTCCCTTGAAAATGGGGTCGTACAACAGCAAGCACCTCTAATCGTTTATAGTTGGTTCGAGGGAAGCCATCGCGTCTAATACTATGTCCACGCAGACAGATCACCCTACATCCTATTAGCTGCAACTGCACCTTCCACAATGAGCTTTCCACCTTCAAACCGATTTAAACTAAAGGGCTTAATCAGATCGTTTGGTTCGTCATTGGCAATGAGGTCCGCAAACATTTTGCCTGATATTGGTGTTGCCTTGAACCCTCCGGAACCCCAACCGACATCTATATAGAAGCCTCCAATTGGGGTCTTAGAAATAATTGGGCTGTTGTCGTAAGAAATATCAATCATACCTGCCCATTGGCGAAGCATTTTCAGCCGACGGAAAATTGGAAATATTTCTACAAGGCCGGCAATCACGTGTTCCGTAATCACTGGTGTCCCGCGCTGGCCGTAAGATGGATAGGGATCGGCACCACCACCTACTACAAGTTCGCCCTTGTCAGACTGCGACAAATAGACACCGTAACCGGGGCAAGTCACGACTATGTCTAAAATAGGCTTAACCGGATCTGATGCAAACGCCTGAAGAGGTTGTGTTTCAATGGGCAAACGCATCCCAGCCATTTTAGCTACGACACCAGCGTGACCAGCTACTGCGACACCAACCTTTTTTGCATGGATTACACCACGCGTCGTCTCTACGCCCGTGATCTTATCACCCGTCTTCAAAATACCCTTAACCTCGCAATTCTGAATTATATCCACACCACCCGCATCAGCCGATCGGGCAAAACCCCATGCGACAGCGTCATGTCGTGCAATTGCTGACCGTCTCTGGAACACACCAGAGAGAACCGGGAGTCTAGCTTGTGGCGAATTGTGAAGGATTGGAACCATGCGCATGACCTCGCTCAGTGTCAGCATTGTGTAGTCCGCACCGTATATGTGCATGGTATTGGCACGTCGCATGGCATCCTTGCTGGAGCCCGCACTTTGAATGCAAGAAACCATGCCACGCTGGCTAAACATGATGTTGTAATTAAGCTCCTGGCTCAGCTGCTCCCAAATTGCGATAGACTTGTCAAAAAAAGGTATTGACGCCTCGCGAAGATAGTTGGAACGGACCGTCATCGTGTTGCGGCCGGTATTGCCGCCTCCCAGCCACCCCTTTTCGATTACTGCTACATTCGTTATCCCATGATCTCGGACAAGATAATGAGCGGTCGCTAGGCCATGCCCACCACCACCTACAATAATAACATCATATTCAGGTCTTAGCTCTGGGCTGCGCCATGCCTTCTCCCAAGACTGGTGATAGTCACCCGCATTTCTGAGAAGACTAAAAATCGAGTAGTGTTTCATGAAATTCAAACTTCAGTGCTAATGGATGAGTCCACTCTAGACGCTCACATGGAAAACGTTAAGAGCGATTCCGCATTACCTAATTCGAAGTAGACCGGTCGACATCCACCTGATCGGCGTTCGATGACGCTGATGCCAGTACCGCTTCAAATACGGCTATGTTGTGAATTGCGTCATGCGAAGACAATGGATATGGCGCGCCACCCAAAGCTGCCTTGGCGAAGGCTTCAAGCTCAGCATGCTCAATATCAATTTCTGGGTAAATTTTGGTTTTGAGCTCATCACCTATAAGATGAACATCTAAGATTTCGTGACTACGCATGTGTGCCCAACCCTTCGTACCAAAAACTTGGAGGCGCCAAATACGTGCAGTCGCTGTCAACGTACCAAGATAACCTGACATCCCGTTCGAGAATCGGCACAACAATGAAGTAGTATCATCCATATCAACCTGAAGCACTTGCCTGAGGCTCTGACAGCGCACAGTTTCAATTTCCCCGCACAAATGAATCATAGCATCTGTAACATGGACCCCCATTCCCGTCATACCACCTGCTGGGCTTTCTTCTCCTGTGGCCCGCCACATACCCGGAACGTAGTCAAGGCCTCCAGGAACAGAAAAATTCCCTTCAATGTGAAGAATGGTACCAAGGTCACCGCTATCAACCATCGATTTCAATTCACGCATTGCTGGGAGAAATCGTCGGTTATGGCCAAGGGCCATAACTACTCGATTTTTCTCACATGCGGAAATGGCTTTAATTGCGCTTGCCTTGTCTAAGGTCAGTGGTTTTTCAACAAATACATGCTTACCAGCATACGCCGCAGCCTCAATTTGTTGGGCATGTTGCGAGTGCGGCGTCGCCAATATAACTGCGCTAATTGTAGCATCAGCCAAAACAGCGTCATAGTCGTCAGAGAGCGTGATATCCTGCGTCTTACAAAACTCCATCGCCTTAGAAGTTGTGCGGGTAACACCGTGCGTAATGTGGATAAGTTCGCCCACTGGTTTACCTTGCCTTTGCACCGAATTGACAAGACGTTGTCCCCAGCGGCCTAGCCCAATTATCGCTGCGTTTAACATAAGAATTTCCTATCCATGTTCTACTTTCTTATCCATCACAATTTACGTCAGACCAGACATCAATGCACTATGACACACAGTATTCAAAATACATTTTCGTCAGGATACACAGATAACAGTGAATTCAATTAAAGTACCACCATAGACAAAATCTGTTTATGGAGGATAGTGTGTTCGGTATGAAATAAGCATAATTTATGGTCACTTGTTCTACTATGAGTCTGACATTGGAATATTCAGTAAATTAAGTCGCAAAATTACATAATTTTATGAAGGAGTAGTAATGACCGCATGGATTCATATGACCACGTATGATGATTCTGAAGGATATCTGCGTGAGCTGTACGACCGTGTCAAAGGACCGAATAATAATGTAGACAACGTAATGAAAATTCATAGTTTGCGGCCACATACAATGGAAGGTCATAGCGCAATCTATAAGAGCATATTACATCATACAGGTAACAAAATGCCCACCTGGTTTTTAGAGGCACTTGGTGTTTATACCTGCCTTAGCAACAAATGTGATTATGCTGTCTCACACCACTTTGCCGGTATGAGCCGATTGATTGGCGATCAAGAGCGCGCAGACTCAATTTTTAAGGCATTTTCAATAGGTCAGCCGGAGATAGAATTTGAAGGGAAAGAACTTGCACTCTTAAGGTACGTCCGCAAACTCACACTGCACCCCGACCAGATGGAAGAAGATGATATTATATTCTTACGCGAAGCTGGAGCAGACGATGGTGAAATTTTTGAGGCAAACCAGATCTGTGCCTACTTCAATTATTCGAATCGGCTGCTGAATGGTCTCGGCGTGACCACAGAAGGAGATATTTTGGGATTATCCCCACCAACAACAGAGGATATGGACAGTTGGGAACATACGTGAATTTTGCGTTCCACTGCATATCGAGATTGTTGTAATTTTGCCAATTCTCAAGATTTGGGTTGCAGGAATGCCGAAGGCGTTACAATTTAAATCTTTAGAATACAGATAGGACGTTAGGGAGCACCTATATAAACTGAAGGTCTGTCAGAGACCACCTTGTTCAACAAGCTAATGGGTAAATAACCATGTACCTTCGCAATACTTGGTATGTAGCGGCAACCAGTCAAGAAATTGACCGTACGCTCAAACACCTCGAAATTCTTGATGAGGATATTGTCTTTTACAGAACGGAGGCAGGCACGCCTGTCGCGCTTGAAGATGCCTGTCCCCACCGCAAGCTTCCGCTCTCTATGGGTCGGATTATGGGAGACGCCGTGGAATGCGGCTATCATGGACTTACCTTTGATTGTACAGGAGCTTGCATTGCTTCACCAACTCAAGAGGGTAACATTCCTCCCGGTGCTAAGGTTCGTAGTTATCCGGTTACCGAAAAGTGGGGACTTGTCTGGGTTTGGATGGGAGATCCATCTCTCGCAGATGAGAAAAAAGTTATTCAACTCGATAATGCCGATGACCCTACCTGGAAACTTGTGGGCGGAGACGCGCTAACCTGCGATTGCAATTATCTTTTGCTCACGGACAACCTATTAGACCCATCTCACGTAGCTTGGGTCCATCGCTCTTCTTTCGCAGGTGCCGGAACAGAAGACCAACGACTCAATATAAAAGTGACGGACGAAGGTGTAGTCGTCCAGCGCTGGATGGAAAATCGTGACCCCCCGCCATTTTACGGAGCTATGATTAAATTCGAGGGTAAGTGTGACAGGCTGCAGTACTATGAAGTGCGCTTTCCATCACTCGCCCTGAACAAGTCAGTCTTCACCCCGGCTGGCACGGGCGGCTTTGATAAGGAACTGCCAGATGATGCCTATATAATGATATCATATCACTTCATGACACCTATCAATGAACACGCAACGCGCTATCATTGGCTTCAACACCGAAATACAGATCCAGATAACGAAGAAGTTAGTAAATTAGCTGCCGATGGCGCTCGGGCTGCTTTCCTAGAAGACCGAGAGGTTTTGAACGCCGTATATAAAGGCCTTCAGAAGATGACCACACCTAACATTGATCTTTCACTTGATTCTGCGGCGCTCCGTTTTCGGAGAGTTCTGGAAAAGTTAATTGCCGAGGAACAAGGTACAGCGGCAGCAGCGGAGTAATAGCCTCGTAGAGTTCATTAATGCTAGGGATTACTATTAGCGCTTAACTCCTGCTCTTTTTTCCATTATGGCGCACACTGAGGCGGTGTCCTCCTCACCATATCCAAGTGTTAGCGCCTCGTCGTAGAAAGGTCTGCTAGCGCTGAACAATGGAGTCGGACAGTTAAGTGAAGCAGCAAATTTTTCAATGATATCCATATCTTTTTGCCACAAATCAATTTTCATAGTGGCCTGACTATAGTTACCCTTGACCATCATGGGGCCCCGAACTTCGAACATGCGCGACGTTCCGGCACCAGAGGGTATCACATTGTAGACGAGTTTTGGATCGAGTCCGGCCCGCATACCAAGTACAAGCGCCTCGGCGGTGGCTACATTGTGAATATGAACAAGTAAATTAGCGACAAACTTCATCTTACTGCCGTTCCCAAACGTCCCGAGGTAATGATGACTTCGGGAGAACCCCTCAAATATTGCCGACGCTTTCTCCACTGTATATTGATCACCACTGGCAAAGACCGAAAGGTCCTTAGTAATAGCCTGAGCACCTGTGCCACTGATAGGGCAGTCCAACATTGTCACATTGGCATCGGCTAACACTCGAAACGCCTTTTCTTTTTCATCGAGTGGTAAGGTGCTGCACTCAGCTAGGACAAGACCATCTCTTTTACCTTCAATAACCCCATTATCTCCGGAGATAATTTTCCAAAGCGCTTCTACACTCGGTAGCGACGTAATACATATTTCAGATTGGTGCGCAACCTCTCGGGCGGTATCAAACGTAGTTCCACCCGCAACCTCAAGATCATTTCGCCGTTCCTCAATGATATCGCAACCAATGACATTAAACCCCCCTTTAACAAGATTGGCAGCGATGGAGCCCCCCATTATACCGAGACCGATCACGCCTACTGTTTTTGTCATATTATTACTCCTGATTGTTTTGAATAAGGGTATAGGGAAACTCCACGTGACCAATAAAATTTACTTATTTTGATCAAATTATACCTTGAAATAGAAGATCACATGCTGACTGTTATACCAGCAATCAAACTACTTCCCCCTCCATAGAGCAAAAAAATTATCGGTAATTGCAATATTTGGAAGTACAACTAAAAGAAATAAAATGGAAAAATTTGAAGCTATTGATATCCACGCACATTATTATCCTGAAGGCTACCTGAAGCTAATAGCTGAAGAGGGAGCTGAGTTTGATGTCATTTGCACATTTGATGATCCGGGTGGTCCGGTAATTAAAGGCGCGGGAGTGCATACCCCGCCGTTAGAGCGTCGCTATTATGACCTAAAAACTCGAGTTGCCTCAATGGATAAACAAGGTGTTAGTATTCACGCGCTTTCGCTAACCCAACCAATGGTATATTGGGCTTCTCCAGATCTTTCCCTACGGTTATCTGAAGCTTATAACGACGCTTGTGTCGCTGCACACCAAGCCTACCCGGAACGATTTCTCGGACTAGCCATTCTACCCATGCAAAACCCTGAATTGGCAGTGGTAGAACTAAACCGAATTGCGCCTCAACCGGGAATTAGTGGTATTTATATGGCAACTCGTATTCTCGACAAGGAGCTTTCAGATCCATCGTTCTTTCCAGTCTACAAGGCCATCGAAGATCTACAGTTGACAATATTTTTACATCCTATCACGGTAGTTGATCCGAAGAGACTGGAACAGTTTTACCTAACCAATTTTATTGGAAATCCAACCGAATCTGCTATCGCTGCATCGCATTTAATTTTTGGTGAAGTTCTTGACCTTTTTCCAAACCTCACATTTTGTCTACCACATGCTGGAGGAACATTTCCTTATTTAATCGGCCGCATCAACCATGGTTGGGGGGTTCGCGACGAATGTCATCATCTGAAGACCGCTCCAGTCAAATATTTACGTCGTTTCTATTATGACACAATCACGCACGCCCAACCCGCGCTCGAGTATCTAATCTCACTTGTTGGGGCAGATCGGGTTGTTTTAGGCAGCGACTTTTGCTTTGATATGTCTTACGACCGACCAGTAGAGGTAGTAACGAAGCATGCTGGTTTAACCGAAGATGATAAGGCATTAATTCTCAGTGGGAATGCACGGCACTTGCTTGGAATTTGACGTCACCTATGCAGAGCGTTCCGAAAACTAACCTCTAAATCAATGATAACAGTTCCGATAATTTAGATACGGTACCGCAAGGAAAGTGGTGCCCAGGGATGGAGTTGAACCACCGACACAGGGATTTTCAGTCCCCTGCTCTACCACCTGAGCTACCTGGGCAAATGTTCAAACTAACTGGATGCCTAAATAGGGAAAAAAGCAGCTCTTGTCCAGCACTCCACTAGAACCAGCCTTTTTAAATTTCTTATCCAATAATAATCTTCAGTCAAGCAACCCAGGCGAAGTCAATTTTCTAAAGCTTCATCTGTACCTTCATTTCCTCCTACCCACGACTCAGGAGCGCTGTCAGGCACGTCATCGGTAGGAACACGATAACTCTCCGAAAACCATCTTCCCAGATCAATTCGTTGGCAACGCAGCGAGCAAAACGGGAGGAATTTTTTTACAGCCGTATTACGACAGATTGGGCAAGGTTTCGTCGACATACAAAAGGTTATTCCAATACGATCTCAAAACCAATTTGACCCGGTGTCGATCTAAAACCAAGCGGTTGCCCAAGACGGCGGTTGGTCTCCTCCAGCGCCGGTAAAAGCGATCCTTCAAGAGTGGCGATTACTTCAGACGCCGCAACAAGAAAAGGCCGACCTGGTCCTCGGGTTCTTAGTGCATCACGTAAGGCGGCACAGGCAAGTGCCTCTGGGTTCGAAATCGGTGGTTGATTTTGAATATAATAATTAGCCAATGAAGAACCTCGACGCTGTCGTGTTACTTCAACAAGCCCTGACGCTGTCATACCCAGGACGTCGACAGCACCGTCCGAGCTATCACGCAATACCTCCCGCAGCAACTCTACAACGCACTGCCTATTAGTTTTATCTCGCATCGATATAAAATCAATAACTATTAGGCCAGCAAGATTACGCAGCAAAATTTGTTGGGCTATGAGGGGGACTACGTCCAGATTAGTCCTCGCATAAACTTCTTCAGGCTCGCCTCCTGTGGTCGCTGCATTACCCAAATCCACATCAATCGCTGTTAGCGCCTCAGTATGATCGAATGTAAGAATTGCGCCAGACGGGCTTACAACTCGCCTCTCCAGAGCTTCTTCTATTTGTTCGTCAATACCCTGAGCACGAAATAAAGGTTCGTCGTCACTATGAAAAGCCACTTTCCCATCCAAATCTGGCATTTCTTCAGCAGCAAGGCTTGCTGTTTTCTCATAGACGATTCGGTCATCGATGATAATAGTACTCATCGTGGCAGTTTCTAATAGAACGCGTTTTACCAGCCTTGGTGCATCCTCAAGTAAATAGGGTGGTTTCACAGTTACCGTGACGTCATTAACAATCTGCCAACGTTGCCGCAAGCGATCTACCTCCATCGCCAGTTGATTTTCAGCGATAGTCTCTGCCGCTAGTTTCACACGGACGCTCTCACCCGTTCGGATTATGCTACGTATAATGGTCTCTAAGCGCGCGCGACGTTCACTATTATGAACGTTACGCTCAAATTCGATTGAAGGTCTATCGTCACGACACGCACCAAACGCAAGATAGCGACCTTCTAGCTTCGGAAACAGCATTAAACCCGCTGACTTATTCCTCCACGCATCACGAATGACTTGCACTATTACTATCTCACCTTCATGCAAGCCCTTTACCCTACTTAAAAACGCTGGCTTCTCTAACCCGATGTCTACAAATGCAGCACCCATTCTCTTCTCAACTTTTTTCACTCGGCCAAGATAGATGCCGCCCACGACACTCGAAGCCGAGAGACGCTCAACGAGTAAACGTCTAAGGCAGCCATTTCGATCAACTAACGCGATACGAATTTCTGCTGGCGAAACTTCGATGTGTGCATCCATGCTTACGTTAGGCGCCGGAACCCAATGCCATGAAGAACTTGCGACGTCTCAAATAGTGGTAATCCAACAACGTTTGAATATGACCCACTGATGAAACGAACAAAGGCGGCAGCTCGACCCTGAATTGCATATCCACCAGCCTTATTTTGCCACTCATCGTCTAATACATAGCTTTCAATTTCTTGCTTTGAAAGTTGTTTAAAGATTACAGCTGTTATTACGACACGTGTGTGTATTTTGCCTTCCGGTGAAATAATTGCAATGCCACCCAAGACCCGATGGCGTCTGCCGGAAAGTATGCTTAAACACTCTCTGGCCTGATCTATGCTCTCCGCCTTGGGGAGAATTCGCCTCCCGCAAGCAACCACGGTATCAGCACCTAGAACGAAGGAATCCGGATTTTGCTTAGCTATACGGTCGGCCTTTGAAACAGCCAGACGGCATACCAGTTTTGCTGGTTTCTCACCGGCAAAAGCCGATTCATTGATTTCTGCAGGCGCAACAGCGTCCACCTTAATACCTATCTGTTTAAGAAGTTCGTGACGCCGTGGAGATTCGGACGCCAAGATTAGGCGTTGTCCCCGACTTGCTAATCTATGTTTTATGTTTTCAGCAGAGCTGTTAGTCATACGAAGTTACTTGTCAACCTAGTTCATGCTGAGGTTTGAGATGGGTTGGCCATGGATCACCCAAATCTTGGACCGTACAAAGCAAACGTTCAACTTCAAGTCGGATCGCGCGCTCACCACCGAAATGGAGCACAACTTGATGGTTATCATATACGATTGTCAGTAAAGACAAGAAAGTGCCTGTTTTCCGCCGGTTAATACCACGAAATTTAACGCTTTTAACCGCGTCAAATCGCAATCCCGCAAGTACACGCTCATACGGAGTGTCACTTTGCACTGGAGTTTCCCAGCGGAATCGATTCAATACCATTACAAAACTCTGATCATTCTCGAGAAAGGAAATATCACCCGGCGGTACAAGAGAATCTTGTAACATCGTCGCAATGACCGCTAGTTGTTCGTGCGTTTTGGCATGGAGCATTAATTTTTGAGTTTTTCCGCTAACCATATCTATGTACTTACGCGCTCAATTATCGCACCACAGGCGGAAAGCTTATCTACTAGTCGCTCATAACCCCGATCAAGGTGATAAATTCGATTTATAGTAGTATTGCCATTGGCCGCCAATCCTGCCAATACCAAGGAAACTGACGCTCGCAGATCTGTTGCCATCACCTGCGCACCCGTCAACTTCTCAACTCCTCGTACCATTGCGGAGGCACCGTGCAGAGTGATGTTGGCACCCATTCGGTTGAGTTCTGGCACATGCATAAAACGATTCTCGAATATCGATTCAGTAATCATGGAAGCACCCTTGGCGCTAGCCATCAACGCCATAGTTTGGGCCTGGAGATCGGTTGGAAAACCAGGATACGGTTCTGTCATGACGTCGACCCCGACTAACCCGTCTTTCGAGCATGATACAGAAATACCGTTCTCGGTTGGTTTGACTGACACGCCAGCATTCGCAAGTGTCTCTATTGCTGCGCTTAGATGAACCGGCGATATTCCGATAAGTTCAATATTTCCGTGTGTAATTGCCGCAGCAACTGCATAGGTTCCTGCCTCAATCCGATCTGGTAAAACGCGATGCCGTGCGCCAGTGAGACTTCCACAACCTTGAATAAATAACGTATCGGACCCGATACCTTCGATGTTAGCCCCCATTGACACCAGGCAATTTGCAAGATCAACCACCTCTGGTTCGCGTGCTGCATTCACTAGACGAGTTTCACCGTTGGCAAGGCAGGCTGCCATCATCAAGTTTTCTGTTGCTCCAACTGATACTGACGGAAAGGCTATATTGGCACCTTCGAGTCCCTGTGGTGCCTTCGCGCGTATATAACCATTCTCGAGCTCAATCTCGGCACCAAGTTGGTGTAACCCTTTTAGATGTAAATCGACAGGGCGTGTTCCTATTGCACAGCCGCCAGGCATCGAAACCAATGCCTGGCCACAACGCGCTAATAGTGGCCCCAAAACGAGAATGCTAGCACGCATCTTTCGAACTAAGTCGTATGGTGCAGTCGTGTTCTTAATCTCAGCTGCCGTCAGCGACAAGATGCGACCTTCGCGCTCCCCTCCATCTCCCTCCATGGCTATATGAACACCGTGTTGCACCAATAAATTAGCTAGTGTTGTAATATCTGCAAGGTGCGGCAAATTGGTGAGCGTGAGGGTGTCCTCAGTTAACAAGCTCGCTGCCATAAGTGGCAAAGCAGCATTCTTAGCTCCTCCAATTCGAATTTGCCCATGAAGTCTTTGACCACCTGTGATACGAAGAAGATCCATGCCACTTGATGTATCTGACTGGACTAGTGAGCTGGGAGATATTTGCCTCGTCAATTTATTGTCTGGAGGAGTCATTTATCACCCTCTTTCAGACAATGTCGTTTATTGCCATACCTAACGAGACGTAATCGATTGATTTTATGGGGCATGATACAAACAGTGAGTTGTATGGAAAAATAAAACGAGGGAAGAGGCTGCATCAGGAACCTCGTTTGCGGAACTAGGATCACATGTTCCGTCACAGCAAAATGCTCAATGTCACTTTTAATGCATGATTAGGCTTACCACAAGGGAACGGCCACAAGGTATGCTATAAACAACAAAAGTTACATACAACTACTTATTCGTTACCGCCTGTGAGCCTACCATCCAAATTGTCTAAAGACCTCGCAGTCTTTCGCGCAACTTTCTGTGTTTTGCGGCGACGCAAATTTTTGCGCAAGGCAGCAGCAAGGCGAAGACGACGACTTTCAGCCTTAGCCGCTCCTTTTTCACTGAGCCGCGGTTGTCCATTTTTCAATTGTTCGTTCACAACAATTTTAACGCCAGTTGCCTGTAACATTACCCTATGGCATAAGGCCTGCAATATATCAATGATTTGCCGCCGTAGCTCAGAGGTAGAGCACGCCCTTGGTAAGGGCGGGGTCGAGTGTTCAATTCACTCCGGCGGCACCATTTTCTCTTGGATCTTCCCTCAAATGATGCCAAGCAGATGGCAGCTGAACAGATCATCGACATCTGTCCAAGTCTCTTCAACCATATATCCGGCGCGCAACGCCAAGGCATGGAACTCTTCAATCGTGAATTTGTAGGCAAACTGAGTTCGGACAAATTCACCGGTTTTGAACAAAAATTCATGATCCTGCAGAGTTACAGTTTGTTCCCTGAGGCTAACAAGGCCAATCTCCACACGTCCTTTAACTGCATCATATTCAGCACGATGTCGAAATCCTTCGATGTCGAAATCACAGCCGAGTTCGCGGTTTGCTCGAAACAACAGATTTTGCTGAAAGGACGCACTCACTCCTTGACTATCGTTATAAGCCGTACGGATCACATTTACGTCTTTTTTCAGATCGACACCAACAATCAATGCGCCACCGGCACCCAGCAAAGCCGCCGCATTTTTTAAAAAATGTAAAATATCTTCGATACTCACATTACCGATCGTTGAACCAGGGAAAAACCCAACTCTTCTTCCAATTTCAATACCGACCGGCACCGGCAGATTAACGGTCTGCATGTAGTCCGCACAGATCGCGCAGACACGGAGTGCCGGATAGTCCTTAGCAATCGCACGCCCACCGTCAATAAGAACCTCTCGCGAGATATCGAGTGGTGCGTAAACCGCTGGATCGGGCAAGGCGTCAAGAAGAAGGCGTACTTTTACGCTAGCAGCACTACCATAGCCAAGCAGATAGCAATGCGAATCTAAGAGGGTAGCGAACTCGGTTGCATGGTCTGCAAGTATTTTCTGCTCTGCCCCTGGTATGTAATACTCGGGGAGATCGATGATGTGGCCAAAAATCTCTGATCCTCTCTTGTCGTAAATAAACTTACTTGGCACCTCTTTCTGTGGTTTGGACATTCCAGCAACAAGAGCTGTACGAAAATCATCAACAGTCGGCGCAAAGTCGAAAATTTTAAAATTGCTGTCAGGCATGAGAGTTACCGGCGACGCGTTAAAATAATTGTCTGTGGCACATCCAACCTAATGGATGCGATGTTAGTCGCTACCCGGTAAATGATTAAAATTCTGCCTTTAGCCTGTCCACAAGATCCGTACGCTCCCAAGAAAACCCACCGTCGGCATCAGGTGTACGACCAAAATGCCCATAGGCCGCCGTGCGTGCATAGATCGGCCGACTGAGTTCCAATTTCTCGCGTATTCCCCTCGGGCTCAAGTCCACCATTTCGGTCAATATTTTTTCCAACTTCGCCTCCTCGACTTCGCCCGTGCCATGGAGGTCGACATACAATGATAGCGGCTTGGAAATGCCAATCGCATACGAAACCTGGATTGTGCACCGTTCAGCAAGATCTGCAGCAACCACGTTCTTCGCTAAATACCTCGCGGCGTATGCGGCGGAACGATCGACTTTTGATGGGTCCTTGCCCGAGAATGCACCGCCACCATGCGGCGCAGAACCGCCATAGGTATCGACAATGATCTTCCTACCGGTAAGCCCGCAATCGCCGTCTGGACCGCCGATTACAAACCGGCCAGTCGGGTTCACGTAAAATTCGTCATCGTTACACATCCAGCCGTCGGGCAACACGTTTACAACGTGCGGTCTAACTATTTCACGTACGGCGTCCTGATCTAAATCCTCGCTATGTTGCGTCGAGACAACCACCGATGTGGCACGCACAGGTTTCCCATGTGCGTAGAGTAGCGTAACCTGACTCTTAGAGTCGGGCCCAAGCCCCGGTTCGGCTCCAGAATGTCGCGCATCGGCCAATGAGCGCAAAATACTATGGGCAAAGTGGATGGGCGCTGGCATCAACACATCTGTCTCGCGACAGGCGTAACCAAACATCATTCCCTGGTCACCTGCACCTTCATCCTTGTTGCCCCGTGCATCAACGCCTAGCGCTATATCGCCTGACTGTGAATGAACATGTACATCGACAGAAGCAGTCTTCCAATGGAAATTTTCCTGTTCGTAACCGATTTCCTTAACACAAGCGCGAGCAACTTCCTTCATGTCATTATCAGTAATAGAATCAGGTCCGCGCACCTCCCCCGCCAAAATAATTCGATTCGTCGTCACCAACGTCTCGACCCCGACACGGGCTGTCGGCTCTGCCGCCAAAAAAGTATCGACAATCGCGTCTGAAATACGGTCACACAATTTATCAGGATGACCTTCAGACACTGATTCACTGGTAAATAAAAATGAGTCGTGGGTCATAAAGTCCTCCTGGATAAGCTCACTAACAATAGCCGTCATCTACTACGAATTACTTCACTTTAGTGTTGATTAACTTAAACATATTTGCTTCGTTCATACCTAATCGCCCCTAGAAATCTTTCGTCGAAACTGCTGAAAATTTGGTATTACGCTGAAATTTTGGCCATCCTGATTGAAAGCGATACCTCCATCTCGAACAGCGTTTATCCACTTTGCTATCAGTGATAACTCACCAAAACTGTAAAAATGTATTTTCTCCATACTAAATTCTGGATTTGCGGCCTTGTGTCGACAGAGTTCGATAAGAAGTTGGTCCGGCGTCCATGTTTTTGCCAACTTGACGAGCCTATCTAGCCCATGCGTCAGGAAGCTAACCGACGGACCAATTCCACAAATTCGGGCATACTTTACGAGACCCGTTATCGATGAGAGGCCAGGGACACCAACGTGGATGGGTAACCCACCAATTTTCGTACGAATTTTCTCCTCCCACGTGATTATCGAGTATGAGTCAAAACAGAACTGTGTGACGACAAATAATTCAATACCAACAGTTTTCGCAAACTCCCGTTTTTGATGCAAAGCCTCCAATAAAACGTCATCGCTTACTGAGGGATGGCCTTCTGGATGTCCTGCAACGCCTATACGACTAATACGGTACTTACAAAAAAGACCGGTCTCGAGCAATTTTAAGCTACTGTCAAAAGTGCCTACCGGCTGCGACCAGCTTCCGCCGATGACCAAGACCTCCCTTATTTCAGCTCCATCTTGAAGTTTCCTAAGGTGTTCCTCGAGTTGATCGTAGTCATTAACTGACCTTGCGGCAATGTGCGGAATCGGCTCAAATCCTTCATTTCGAAGGTCCTTAGCAGTAGCAATAATATCTGCAAAGTCACGTCCTGCGAGCGATACAATATAGATTTTGGTACCTGCCGGCAGATAGCTACAAAATTCCTTGATATTTTTCGTGGGTGTTGGAGCGATTTCAATCGAGCAATCATCCAGAAGATTGGACAAGTCAATCTTGGTATCGGCAATCGCAGCATTTTCGGGTAAGTCCTGCGTTTCTCGCCCCCCCTCACTAGCAGCCAATGTTCCCTCGTCTGTCATCCATGTTAGTCACCATGGTTCAAGCCGCCTCTCGGCTGACAACAAAGGATCCGTCGTAAAATCGACCACCGTCACACTCGCGAAGAACACCGGTTGATGAGATCAATAAATAAAACCTCACTCTTTTTCTCCAATCTTTTTCTATTTGGGATGAATTCCACATTCAGTTGTGCCTTTGTAAAACATACCTACAACACTACTGGCAATCCGAATTTTTACGACTCCGGCAACTCATTCGTAATATTTCAAACGACCTGGGGGACTAATCATCTCGTCATACCACTTTGTCGATCGAAACCAATAGCGGAACCGTTCGGTCAACCAACCATCCTCTTTACGTGCACGTATCCACTGGTTGAGATAGTCAAGCAGGTAACGATCGTTGAATCTTACGGCTATCGCATTGATGCCTCCTGTAAGAGTTTTCTCGCCAAACGGCATATAAAGCTCCCTGGGATTCTCCAGAGACCACAACGTCGGATGTGGTTCTGGGCCCACAGCTACGTGCGCTTTGCCAAGAAGAACGACCTCTATAGCCCGAGCGTGGGATAAATAATTTTGATGCTTGGCATTCGGAAAAGTTTCCAACGCTATTACTGCAGATTGCGAGTGGCGTCGGGTTGCAATTACGATTTCCGATTGATTAAGGGATTTAAGATCGGAGATGTTTGCTTTAACCCCTCGATTAGCAACTACGCTTTCACCAAAAGCTCCCTTGGGCACATATGGATCCGTAAATACAACTGTCGCTCGACGATGGGGTGTAACTGCCATGCTACTCACAATGGCATCAAATCGCCTGGCGATAAGCGCAGGGATGATTGAGCCAAATGTGGTAGGAAAACCTACGTGCCTTACACCCATGTCACTGGCGAGTTGTTTGGCCACATCAATCTCAAAGCCTACGTATTTACCGTGCCTATTCCGAAACGCCCAAGGAACCGCGCGGACGAACGCTGCTCGGAACACGTTGCGTTCAACAATTTCGGCAGGAATTTTTCCTATTGGTGCTGCGGCGACATCTGGGGAAAGCGGAGCGGCTTTTGGGGCACATGGATCACTCGTTATGCAAAGGATGAAAATGCAAAAAATGGCTAGTGTCGAAGTGTTCATTTCGCACACCATATACCTATGATCACGCAACATGTTTTACTACTCCACTGACCACTAAATGTAATTGTCGATAACTTTAGGTAGGCTCCTCGTAGCCCTCTACCACAACCATTTGCATTACACCCGCTCCCTCACGAAACTTTTTAGCTGCCTGGTACTCTGGAGATGCGAAGTTCTCAACAACTGTCTCGTAACTTGGCCATTCAAGGATTGTAGTCTGATAGTCAATCGGTTCCCCTTCAATTACCGTTTGTCGGCCCCGAAATGCTAGAACCTTGGCGCCGGCGGCAGTCGACAATAGGCCGGCCCTCTTTCCATATTCCGACCATTTTTCCATATCCGTAATCTTTGACATATTTATTGAATAAGCCTTTAGTGGCATCTGACTCTCCTTTCATCGCACCTTGTTAGTGGCAGAGATAATACTGGCCAAGACTACCAGCGTCGCGTGGATGATGGCAGTTGCTCCACACCTTGAATAGCCCCAATAACAATGTTGAGGATCAATAATTGGTTATTGGAATACCGAGAGCAACAAGCTAGCTAGCCAATGGTAAAGTTCAGGCTGTATCGGAAATACACACGCCTGACGTGGCCAGTAGCCGCGTGGGATCGTCTATACCCATACCAAAAGGACTATCCGTTCCAAACAGAATTCGATCTGAGCCGACTAGTTCGCTCAAAAATCGTAAATGTTCAGGCGCGAAGACAACTGTATCATAGTAAAATTTTCGGGCTACCTCCGACGGTTTCGGCTTATCCGAATCCTTACCAAAAAGTTCCCAAGCCTTATCCATACGGTCTAATACACCGCTCAATGCACCTCCGCCATGTGCAAGCATAACTTTAAGATCTTGGTGCCGTGTCATCACGCCGGCGCCTATAAGACGGGCCGCGGCGACAGCCGTTTCGATTGGGATACCCAATGTATTTTCTAAACCATAGGCATCGAGCCGATCAGTATCCCTTTGGTTCCAGGGGTGCATCATGACGAGAACACCAGTCGAGCTGAACTTTTGCCAAACTTCTTCAGGAACCTCCTTGTCAAGGTGAGCGCCGCCCACATGGGTACCAATGGCAAAATAGTGCATGCCTAGCTGATTCACGCATCGATCTAGCTCATCACTAACCGCGTCTGGTGCGCCAAGCGGCAGGATACCCATTGGAAACAGGCGGTCATCCTCGGTCTCTTTGACAATCCAATCATTGATTCGGCGGCAATGCTCAGGTTGTTCATTGGCTGCCAGTTCATAGCCGTAGAGGAGTGGTGGCGGCGACAATACACGATGTTCTATGCCCTGCTTATCCATCGCCTCAAGATTACGATCCACTCGAAACATTGCTTCCGGAGGGTCTTTTGGGAACCCCGTCATCTGTTTTGCAACAGCAATCTCAATCTTTTCTTTAGGGCCCATGTGCGCATGGTTATCAAATAAGCCAGTAGGCATTTTCTATCCTTCTCAGCAAACCCTCACCTGTCTAATCGCTCGGACATAGTACAGCAGTTCAGAGGCCAGAATCGACCTCCACATTTTCAGGTTTGAGATCAAGGTTCGCACCTTTTGCTTCAAGCTCCAAAAGGGCAGCAAAATCACAATCTGTATACCCATTACCGATAAGCGTTTGTATAATTTCACGGACTACTGTTGCAACGGGGAGCGGTACTTCCAAGTCCCGTGCAGCACTTAACCCGAGATCCATATCCTTTTTTAACAGGGTTGGAGTGAAGGTCGGCGTAAAATCAAGATTCACGTAGGCTGGTGTCTTATACCGGCTAAAAGTTGAGCCCATAACGCTCTTGTTGATGAAATCAAGAAAGGCATGCCGCTGTACACCGCCTTTTTCAGCAAGCACGGTGATTTCTGCAAGAGACTGAGTGACAACACCAAGAAAAATATTGTGGCAAATTTTTACCATACGTGCCAGTTCTCCTTCACCCACATAACTCACCCCTTCACCGAGTACCTCCAAGTAAGGTAACGATTCGTTAAAGGCCTCACGCGCACCAGACGCGACAATACTCAGGCGACCAGCACTAACAACCTTGGCATTACCACTGACTGGCGCATTCAGCATTTTGGTTCCGATCTTTGCTGCCGCAGCGCTGACTTTGGCCGCTGACTCTGTTGAAATAGACGTGCAATCAATCAGCAGGCTGGGAGTCCTGTCCATGCGCGACAAAACACCATCTGGACCGAGTGTAACCGCCTCAAAATCGTCAGGTCCGCCTACCATCGTGAAGACTATATCGCGATCTGCAAGATTAGCTGGCGAGTCAACAATTTTACCACCAAATTCCTCAAGAGGCTCTGCCTTCGCACGGGTCCGATTGAAAATCGATACGTCTGCCCCAGCCTTCAACAGCCGCGAAGCCATTGCATATCCCATTCGGCCGGTCCCGATCCAACCGACGGTGTGTTTTTTGAGCATATCGTCTGCCATTATTCAATTTTTCCTTCTAAACGTGACTACGTCACTTGAGCCAACCAATCTTGAAACTCAATAATTTCTTTCACCTTCTTAAGGAAGGCTCCCGAATACGCGCCGTCAACAGCACGATGATCAAAGGATTGTGCCAGTATACCAATCGGTCGGATATCAATTTTATCTACACCATTACTCGCGATAACAACCGCTTTTTTAGTGACGCCGTCGACCGACAAAATGGCCACTTGCGGCTGGCTGATTATCGGTGCCGTTATAAGCGTGCCGAATGAACCGGAGTTTGAGAGGGTATACGTAGCCCCGTTAAAATCGTCAGGCCGGAGTTTTTTCTCTCGCGCGCGTTCCGCTAAACTATAGATTTCACGGGCCAACTCGGTTGTCGTCATCGAGTTTGCATCGCGAATCACCGGTGTAACGAGACCCTCAAAGTTGAGATCGACCGCTATGCCCAAATGGACAGCTTCGTGGACAACGAGACTGTCGCCATCCACATGTGCGTTCAAGTAAGGAAAATCAGTCATTGCCTGGCAGACAGCCTTAGCTATGAATGCTAGATAGGTAAGCACAAACCCTTCTTTTTTCTGCCATTCCACTTGTCTCGCATCGCGGGCTTCATCTACACGTTGGAAGTCAACTTCAACTGCCTGCAATACATGGGGGCTAGTTGATTTTGATCGAACCATATGTTCGGCGGTAACCTTACGGTGACGACTAAACGGGATTACCTGCGTGCCCTCTACAGCTTGAATAGTCTTTATCCCACTTTCACCATTTATTTCTATATGGGACAACACATCTCGCCGAGTTATACGTCCATCTTCTCCAGTACCTTTGATCTCGCTAGCATCAAGTCTGTGCTCATCAAGAAGTTTGCGAACAACCGGCGACAGCGATTTTCCCCTTGGCAGCCTGTTTTGGGCATGACCGACAGAAGTCGGTGTTACTGACTTAGAAATTTCCGCTTTGAACTTCTTTGATTCTTGTGGCGATTTCTCTGTGGTTAAATTGTCAGTATCGATGACCGCCAACCGAGTACCGACATCAACGGTCTCTCCTTCGGCCACAAGGATTTCTGCCAGAACCCCACTTACTGCGGCAGGTATTTCTGTCTCCACCTTATCGGTTCCCACCTCAAACAGTAGATCCTCGGCCTCAACCCGCTCACCGACTTTCTTGTGCCAAACCATGATGGTTCCCTCAGCTACGGTCTCACCTAATTGAGGCATCACCACGTCCATTACTACTTCTCCCAGCCTCCCCAATTTACAAATTTAGAGTTAAATTTCTTTTTATAAATAAGTCGTAAAATTATTCGCCTGCACGATCAGTCGATTCGCGCACGTATCGTCTCAACTATCCGCTCCACATTTGGCAGCGTCGCGTCTTCAAGGTTATCCGCTGATGGCAAAGGTACGTGCGGTGTCGTAATACGAACAATCGGACCGTCGAGATCGTGGAAACATTCGTCAGCAGCAATTGAGGCTAACTCGGCACCCCATCCGCAAAGTCGCGGGTTTTCTTCAACAGTAACGAGCCGTCCTGTTTTTTTGACCGCCTCAAGTATGGTTTGCGTGTCAAGTGGTACGAGACTGCGGACATCAATCACCATTGCACTAAGTCCATCCTCCGAAGCAAGTTGTTCTGCCGCCTCCAGTGCTTTTGGCACCATTGCTGCAAGTGCCAAAATTGTCACGTCGGTTCCGTCGCGTACAATTTTAGCTGAACCTATTGTATCGACGTATTCGCCATCTGGTACTTCGCACTTAGTCGCGTAAAGCGATTTATGTTCGAAGAAGATTACCGGATTTGGATCGCGAATTGCCGCCGCAAGAAGACCGATGACATCGGCTGAATTCGACGGTGCTACAACTTTGAGCCCTGGCACGGCCATCGCCCAATTTTCAACACTCTGAGAGTGTTGGGCGCCGAACCGTGAACCACCTCCATTGGCAGTTCGTACCACCAATGGCAGTGTTATCTGGCCGTTTGTCATATAGCGGGTCTTGGCTATCTCATTGGCAATGATATCCCAACAGACCGCAAAGAAGTCGGAAAACATGATCTCAGCAATCGGCCTAAGTCCGGTCATAGCCGCTCCCATTGCCGCCCCGAGAATAGCCTGCTCGCTGATGGGTGTGTCTCGTACCCGTGTAGGACCAAATTTTTCGAGGAGGCCGACTGTCGATTTAAACACACCTCCAGCACCAGCAATATCCTCTCCCAGAAACACCACGCGCTCGTCTCTCTCCATTTCCTGAGCAATAGCGACTGCTACTGATTCGCGATATGTTAATTCCGCCATGACGAGCTTCCGTCGGCCCAGACTTCCGTCTCAATGACCTTAAGAGGTGGTGTAGGAGACGCTTTTGCCACAGCCGTTGCTTGGTCAACTACTGTATCCACTTCGGCTTGCATGGCGTCAATTACGGCCTCCGCTATACCAAAATCTAAGAGACGTTGGCGATACATCGGGATTGGGTCACGCTCAAGCCAAGCTTCAAGTTCACCTTCCGGTCTATAGGTTGCTGGGTCTGCACGAGAATGGCCGCCATGACGGTAGGTTTTGGCCTCTATCAGAGATGGTCCACTGCCAGCTCGTGCCTGAGCAAACGACTTTTGTGCCACGCGGTAGACCTCATCGGCGTCATTACCATCGACTATAATGGAGTCAAGGCCGTAGGCGCTTGCTCGATCTGCAGCTGGATGTTCAACTGCTGTCACTTCCCCGATCGGCGTATATTCCATATAAAGATTGTTCTCACATACGAAGACAATTGGCAGTTTCCAAACCGCTGCAAGGTTTATCGCCTCATGAAAAGCACCAATATTCGTTGTTCCATCCCCAAAAAAACAAACAGTAACCTGATCTGTTTCACGATATTGAGCTGACCAAGCGGCACCAGCTGCGATCGTCAGATGTGCACCGACAATTGCGTACGACCCCATCGCACCGTGTTCGACGCTGGTAAGCTGCATGGACCCACCCTTACCACCAAGCAATCCGCATTCTCTACCCATCAACTCACCAAGAATACCTGACATCGATGCACCTCGCGCCAAAGTGTGCGCATGACCACGATAAGTGCAGTAAGTGTAGTCATCTGGACTCATGGCGGTTGCGAATCCTGCAGCAATAGCTTCCTGTCCGATTGCAAGATGGCTAGTACCTTTCACCAAATTCTGCAGAAACATATCGTAAGCACGTTTTTCCAACTGTCTAATTTCGAATTGTGAACGGAACAGCGCAAGCCTCACATCTTCACCGATGTCATCATTTACTCCTGTCGATGATACTGAATCTGGCGCCTTAGTTTTTTTTGTTTGCAATGTCACTAGTTGTTCTCCAGATACTCCATATCCATCCAGGAGCATTTGTTCGAATCAATAAGCATTAGCAACCGGGAGCTCGTCAGCCGGGAATAGTGTTATAACACGCGGACCATCCTTCGTGACGACTACTTCCTCTTCAATTCGTGCTGCTGAGAAGCCGTCTTTTGCTGGGCAATATGTTTCAAGCGCGAATACCATCCCTTCCTTGAGTTCCATCGGCTCGTCGAATGAGACAAGACGCGATATTATTGGTCTCTCGTGTAGGGCCACTCCAATTCCGTGGCCAAATTGGAGCGCAAAGGCTTCCATTTCGTTACTAAATCCGAAGTCCTCTGCCTTTGGCCAGGCCGCAGCAATCTGGTCGGTTCCCATACCTGGACGCACTAATTCGATTGATGCATCAATCCACTCACGACATTGTTTGTAGGCATCTCGTTGCGCATCGTTCGCCTTGCCGATGTTGAAGGTACGGTAGTAACAAGTACGATATCCCATGAAGGACTGAATAATATCAAAGAATGCTTGATCACCTGGACGCAATATCCGATCGGTAAAATTGTGAGGATGGGGACTACCCCTTTCGCCAGAAACAGCGTTGATAGCTTCGACATCATCAGAGCCCATAGAGTAGAGCATGTCATTCGCCTTGGCGACCAAATCGTTCTCACGGACACCAGGTTTCATCTCCTCGTAGAGCATCTGATAAGTTCCATCCACCATGGCTGCAGCCATATTCAGAAGGGTTATCTCATCCATACTCTTTACTTCCCGAGCGTCCAACATGACCTGCTGGCCGTCCCTTACATCTATACCTTGCCGTTGTAATTCGAAAATCATTGGTGGCTCGGCAATATCGATTCCGAGTGGTAGATCTGCAACACCCGCTTGCACAAGCATCGCCTTTATCTCCTCCGCGGCCTTACGCATAAGACCTGCACTCGGCGGTACGGCACCACGTAGCCCGACCATACCCGCGTGGCAACAACTTTGTGGCAACCAAGTCGCATGAATACGGTGATGTGCCGCTGCTGAGCCAAAGTCCCAGAGATGAGGCTGTTCTCCGCCCGCAAGCAATGCGTAACGTGCAACCTTGTCGCGTGCCCACTCGCCAATGTTAGTACTGGTGATATATCGAATATTGTTATTATCAAAACACAATAGAGCTCCAAGTTCAGAATTCTTGAGCGCATTGCGCGTACAGGCAAGACGATAGTTGTGGAGTCGCCTAAAATCGACACGCTCCTCAAAATCAACCGCTGTGTGACCGGGGGCAGGAATCGCTCCACGCCAGTCGTGTCTAGGATCTATGTCTTCAGGCTTTATTATCGTTGGTTCTGGCGATTTCATTAATCAGTATCCTTACCGAAACATCAGTTTGTTTGATGCCGGCCATAAAAAATTTTATCTGTTCAACAATTTGCAAATTTTTATCTTACGAAGCGTTATCACAGTTGGGCAATGCTTCAAAGCCCCGCAATACGATCAAGGTCACCTCGGTGGAGTCGAGCGTCCGAGCCCTAGTTCTGGATATATTTCAGAAAAACGTGCACCCTCATAGTAAGCTTTTCCATAGGCTGGCCGATTTTTTATTTGTCCGAACCAGTAAGTAACGTGGGGATGATTGTTTTCCCATATTTGCTCCCAGCCCAAATCTTCCATTCGATCAATCAAAGGCGCAATGCAAATATCTGCCAGAGTGTACTTTGGACCTAATAGCCACGGACCACCGCGGGCAAGCATATCTTCCATCCGGTGGACTGTATTACGGATGTCATCAACAGCCTTAGCGATTTCCTCTTCGCCAAAACCATCTTGTCCCATTCGAAGATAAAAACCTTTTCTCAAAGGACGGGACTTGGCTGCCCTCTCAAACTTATCTTTTGGTAGTTTTCTGAAAGCATGAATAAGCACACTATTAAAGGATGGATAGCGAACCGCGGGTGTCGCAACTTCTTCAAAGTAGCGGAGCCACTTACGCATGTGTGCACGTTGGACCGGGTCATCAGGCGTCATGCAAATCTCAGGAAAAACTTCGTCGAGATATTCTAAGATAACTGATGAGTCAGTTATAACATTACCATCATGAACGAGCGTCGGCACCACGCCATTTGGGTTTAGCTTCAAATATTCAGGTTGAAGATGTAGCCCTTTTCGAGAATCCATCCGATGATCTATCCATTCGAGCCCCTTCTCAGCGAGGCAAATTCTTACTTTGAGACTACACGTCGAAGGCGGAAAATTGTAGAGCTCTAACACTAGTGTTACCTAGCCACGACGCGCGGGGGATCGAAGACAGAGACTAAGGGTACATCCACTTGCCATTTCTCGACTTCAATCAATGCGGATTGTGCGATTGATCCCTGACCTAACTTCGACGTTCCCTTATCCAACGTCAGCACATTAGGATTACCGTGGCGATCAAGTGAGCCAACTTGTCCTGGTTTCACCGGATCGTACCAAGCTCCAGTTGGAATAAGTACTACACCGTTTCTGATAGAGTCGGTAACTCTCGCCCCCACTAAGCACTGTCCGCGTTGGTTAAATGCGCGTACGGTATCACCATCAGCTATACCTCGTGCAGCGGCATCTATCGGATTAAGCCAAATTGCTTCTCGGCCATCGACCTTTAAACCCTTGCTAATGCGCCCACTATCCATTTGACTATGCAACCGACCGGCAGGTTGATTAGAAATCAGATGGAGTGGAAAACGCTTTACCTTTTCCTTTGCTCCCAGCCATTCTCCTGGCTCTAGCCAAGTCGGATGCCCTGGGCAGTCCTCGTAATCAAATGCGGCGATTGCCTCGGAGAAAATCTCGATCTTACCGGACGGGGTATTTAGCGGGTTCGCCTCTGGGTCGTTGCGAAAGTCACTCATCAAGACCATCGGCGTATTTGCCGGCTCAACGTCAACAAAACCTCTCTCCCAAAACACCTCAAACTCCGGTAGTTCCACACCATGCCGGGCACCTTGTTGACATGACAAGTCATAGAGATAACGCAGCCACTCGTTTTCGCATAAACCCCCAGTAAACTTTTCCCTAAATCCAAGACGCTCAGCTAGATCAGAAAATATATCAAAATCGTTGCGGGCCCTACCTACTGGATCTATCGCCTTATGCATTGCAAACAAATAACGGTCACCACCACTTGCAGTAATATCGTTCCGCTCCAGCGTCGAGGTCGCCGGCAGTACAATATCCGAGTGTCGCGCAGTGGCTGTCCAGGCAATTTCGTTGACAATTATTGTTTCTGGACACCGCCAACCCTGTAGCAATCGATTTAGGTTTTGTTGATGATGAAACGGATTGCCACCACACCAGTAAATCAACTTGATATCCGGGTAAGCTAATTTGGTGCCATTGAAGTCCAACATTTTACCCGGATTAAGCAACATATCGGTAATGCATACAGCCGGAATAGCTTTGCCTATTGGGTTCTCGCCTTGTGACATGTGTGGAGAGGGCACCACGCGGTGATGATTACCGAGACGGTTAACTGAACCATAGCAACCAAAACCACCTCCCGGCAGTCCAACCTGACCTAACATTGCGGCGAGTGTAATTGCCATCCAAAACGGCTGCTCACCATGATCTGCGCGTTGCAGCGACCAACTAACAGTTATCATTGTGCGAGCAGCTGCCATTTTGCGCGCCAGACACCGGATTTTCTCTGCACTAATTTCCGTAATCTTTTCAGCCCATTCGGGTGTCTTGGGCGTACCGTCTACTTCGCCTATCAGGTAAGCTAAAAACCGCTCAAAACCAACCGTATATCGTCTCAAAAAATCCTGGTCATAGAGCGACTCAGTAACGATTGTGTGAGCTATACCTAGCATCATCGCGGTATCCGAGCCTGGCCTTGGATGAATCCATTCAGCGTCAAGAAAATCGGCAACATCCGTGCCCCGAACTGGTCCAACATAGACAACCTCACAGCCGCCACTACCAATCTTACGAACCCATTTTTCGGCTGAATGTTCACCGGCACAGAATGCTTCTACCTGCATGTTTTTTAGCGGAAGCCCACCAAATGAAATCATAAGCTCGGTATTTTCAGCAATACTCGACCAGGTAGTTACTGGACCGGCTGCTGCAGACGCGTTTCCTAAGATGCGTGGCAATAATATTCCTGCTGCACCCATTGAATACCCTGACGTATATACAGTCGCGCCGCCGTAACAATTCATAAACCGTTTGACTAGCCCCTGCGCGTGGTGCAACGCCCCTGCACTCGCCCAGCCGAATGAACCAGCATAGATAGAGGCGTTACCGTAACATTCTTTGACCCTTCGGATTTCACTGGAAACAAGATCAAGGGCAGTCTCCCACGTAACAGGAACAAATGGTTCAACTCCGCGTCCAGCGCGGTTACTGCCCTTACCAAGTCTTAAAAAGCTCTCTCGCACATATGGCTGATCAACACGATCTGAACCATGAACCATATCCGGGATCGATTGGAGAAGTGCGGAGGGATATTCATCGTTCTCAAACGGTTTCACACCGACGACACGGTTACCTACTACTTCCGCCGAATAGGCTCCCCAATGAGACGCTGTACGCACAAATCGTCGTGAAGTTGATGTCCTCATGATACTATCCAAATCAACATACTGGCAGGCTACTTCCCACCCAATTAGCACGCCACAGTGATTTTGTAATTTCCGGCGGAAACAGATAACCTAAACTGCTTATGCCAAAATTCTCCCTGTCCTATTCCGCCGCCTTAGCTGCCGGAGCCTGCCAAGCGAGGTGCCAGTCGATTCGCTCTAGCTCATCAGGAATATTCTTGGCTGTCATTCCGTCCCGTGTGTCAATGCTGATTGCCACACCATCAATCCAAGTATTCGTCTCAACGCCAGTGGATGGAGAAGCATTTTTCATCATGTCAGGAGCCGGACCATGGATATAGCCTGATGGTAAATGAGTCAGCATCGCTTCAGCAAGGTCCTCTCGATGAATGAAACTACCCGAATGATAGAATGCAATTTCATCCATCTCATCATTTGAGTGGAAAGCCGGTACACGTACAAGTTCTGGGTCACTTTCGATTAACGGCCGTGGCACAAATGTGCATACTACGAAGCGATCAGCTACAAATGTAGTATGTGCAGAAATAGGCATATGCATACGATGACTCATCACCGGCCTCAAGTCGCGCCAGTTTATGCGTACTGGGCACAGAGAACCATGCCAGCCGACAGCGTCCAACGGATTAAAAGCATACGTCGCGGTCGATATCTGTCCACGCCGCTTGATTTTCAATTGCCAGCTAATTTCACCCTGCTGCGCCTTGAAAGCATCATCAATGACCGGGCAATCAAACATAGCCGGATCAAAGACCGTATTCGTCCCCATCAGTCCTTTGTCTGGCAATCTGAAGGATTCATTGGTCGCCTCGATCATTAGCATCTTCAAACTACCCTCAGGCTCAGTACGCCACATGGTACCGCGTGGTATAACGATATAATCACCCTCTCTAAATTCCAGATGTCCATAATCGCAATATAGGTGACCTTTGCCCTCGTGGATGAACAATAGATCATCACCGTCGGCATTACGTACCAGGTGAGTCATTTTTCCCTTCGTATTCCAGAAACGAATATTACAGTGTTTATTGGATACACACTCGACAGCGTCCCAGGGTGAGCTATCGATGTTTTCATATTCACCAAGATCCCAAGCTCGGCCATGCAACGGACCTTCAAACTTTGAAAATTCAGTCGGTAGATGGGTATGATACATGTGCGTTGCTGGCCCATAAAACCCTTCCTTGCCAAGCTGACGTTCTACCGTGCCTTCAGGAAGCGCCACATGTGCTTGGCGAGATGACGTGCCCTCAATTTTGGGCAAAGATATCCAATCCCAACCAAACTCTGCTGCTCTCTTAAATGTCATTCCATTTATACTCCTGGGAAGTATCAGGTGTTTCTTATACAAACGTTAATTTAGAGTAGCCCCAATATCAAGAAGGGTCTGTAAAACTCTTAGCCGCTTACGCTAATTGATACAAGCGCTTGCAGCAGGCATTTGCTGACGTTAGGTTCGATAGAACCGTCTGACATCTCGAGTGGTACAAGGAGAGTAACATGACAGCATTATCCGAGACTGTATCGATTGCGGATCTGAGAGAGGTTACAGTCGAGAAGATAGTGGAGAATATCCACAACATTATTGAAAATAATGGTGTAAACTCTACCTCTCTTGAGCGTGTTCGTGAAGAACTATATGACCTCGCAACTCAAATCGAATTATTTCCGGCAAGCGATTTTCCAGTGCCTACCGACGGCGATACAACGCGACGGTATATGCTCTCTGTGGATGCTGATCAAACCTTCGCTCTTTATTTGAATCGAGTAATGCCCGGTCACTACTCAAGGCCCCACAACCACACGACCTGGGCGGTGGTAACAGCAGTAGAAGGGAATGAGGTTAACCGGCTCTTCCGTCGAACTGATGACGGTTCTGTGGCTGGCAAGGCAACTATCGAATTTGACCGGGAAGTGGTTGTCCGACCGAACGTCGGAGTCACATTGTTGCCCAACGACATTCACAGCATAGAAAACCAAGGCAACTTACCCACAATGCATCTGCACATGTATGGCCGTGCTCTAGAAACCCTTTCAGAGCGTATTGGTTTCGATATCAATCAAGGTACCTACGAGCACTTTAAGACGCCAAGCAAAACAATTCCGTTATGAATATAAAAAATTTCTTCTGTCGAAGTGACAAATACCATTCCGAACATTTCTTAGAAACCACATCCGAGAAAGTATAATCCAATGACTACCAAGTATAGTGATTCCCTTGTTTCGACTGATTGGCTTGCTGCCCACCTAAACGACGACGATGTCAAGGTAGTTGACGGATCGTGGTATCTACCGGCAGAAAATAGAGATGGCCAAAGTGAATTTGCGACCGCTCATCTTCCCGGTTCTGTATTCTTCGATATCGACGACATCAGCGATACCACGAACCCACTCCCGCACATGTTTCCAGACGCCAAAGAATTTGCCGAAAGTGTCGGCAAACTTGGCATCACCGACAGCGATCATGTGATAGCCTATGATGGCGGCACCATGGCAGCAGCAGGCCGTGTTTGGTGGATGTTCCGTACGTTTGGCCAAAAGCGCATTTCCGTACTCGACGGTGGTATGGGGAAATGGAGTAGTGAAGGCCGATCAGTTGAATCGGGAACACGTGATCCAAATCCAACTACATTCACGGCTACGGCTAATATGGAATTAGTCCGTTCACTAGACGATGTTTTAGCAATGATTGGGAGTAAGGATGAGCAAATCCTAGATGCTCGATCGACCGGAAGGTTCACTGCCGCAGAGCCAGAACCACGTAGCGGAATGCGCGCGGGACACATACCAGGTGCCTTCAATCTCCCTTATCTCGACCTCTTGGCCGAAGACGGTACAATGCGTGATAAAGACGAGCTACGACCTTTATTTGCAAAATGTGGCGTCGATTTGGAAATGCCAATCGTAACCTCATGTGGATCAGGAATTTCCGCTACTGTTTTACTGCTAGGTCTTCACCAGCTCGGTCATGAAAATAATGCACTCTACGATGGTTCATGGTCGGAATGGGGCAGTCGCACTGATACGCCAATCGATACCTAGCTTGCACCCGACCAAGCTCCCACAAGAATTTGGCACTTGAACGAGGCCATGTTGTTCACCGGATCGGCGAAAATGATGTTGGCTTTAGGATTTTTGTTTCCTGGCTGAGAATTAAACCAGCGGTTTTCGTCAAATATTTTTCCCAAGCCGGATCAGCATCTCGAGCAGCTCGTCGTGCCTCCATATCCGCCAAATTCTCATAACCCCATAAGTGGATTACTTGATTGAGGGCACCAATTGTCGAGACAAAGTAACCAACCAAATTTCCAAGATGTTTTAACTGAACCGGAAGGCCATCGCGCTCATAAATTGTAAGAAACTCTGGGATTTTACGATGATGAAACGTGTACGTACGATGATCAATGATCATATTCCCTACTCCTATTAGCTTTAGAGTCAACGTAGGTGAACGCTATCGGCTCTATCTATACTCAGATGTACGGACAAATTCGATGTACAAATCCTCAAACACAGTTTTGTATTTTACCGCGTGCATAAATGGCGCAAGTACTTTTAATCGTTAAAACAGGCCTTCGACATCACCGGCTGAGTTGATTTTAATATTGTTAGCCGCTGGAACTCGAGGCAGGCCCGGCATGGTCATAACGTCACCACAAATCGCAACCAAGAATTCAGCACCGGCGGACAGTCGAATTTCGCGTACAGGCACAATAAATCCACTGGGCGCACCCTTCAACGTGGGATCGGCTGAAAAACTATATTGAGTTTTTGCCATGCAAATCGGAAACTTACCAAAACCCGATTCCTGATAGTGGTTAAATTGATCGGCAACGCGCTGGTCGGCAGTTATATCGTCCGCACCATAAATTTTTTGAGCAATGGTTTTAGTCTTTTCCCACAACGACATATCGTCGGGATAGAGGGGCTTGAAATTGGCAGTACCGCCTTCGACCAGCTCTACAACCTTATGCGCCATCTCCTCAGTACCGGCACCACCATCCGACCAATGGGAGCAAACTACTGCCTCAACACCAAGTGACGTTGCTTCATCAGATACAGCCTTAAGTTCAGCATCGGTATCTGCGACAAATTGGTTTATTGCAACGATAGGTGGAACACCAAATCGCTTCACGTTCTCCACATGTCTCGCCAAATTCTCTAGACCTTTTTTTACTGCTGCAACATTTTCCACTCCTAGATCAGCTCGATCAACACCACCATGCATCTTAAGTGCTCTAACCGTCGCAACTATAACAACCGCGGCCGGTTTTAGTCCGCTCATACGACATTTAATATCGAAAAATTTTTCAGCACCTAAGTCAGTACCAAAACCAGCTTCAGTGACTACATAGTCAGCAAGTTTAAGACCAGTCTTTGTCGCCATCACCGAATTGCATCCATGGGCGATATTTGCAAATGGCCCACCATGGATAAACGCGGGATTATTTTCCAGTGTTTGTACCAGATTTGGCATCAGTGCATCCTTTAGAAGAACAGTCATCGGTCCTTCGGCAAGGAGATCACGAGCATACACAGGGTCACGTTCTCTTGTTTGCCCAATTATAATGTTCCCAAGTCGGCGTTCTAGGTCTTTCAAACTTGTAGAAAGACAGAAGATAGCCATGACTTCCGATGCAACCGTGATGTCAAAACCGGTCTGACGCGGAAAGCCATTAGTCACGCCACCTAGTGAACATGCTATATCGCGCAATGCTCGGTCATTCATATCGACGACCCGGCGCCAGCTAACACGACGGCTATCGAGTCGTTTTTCGTTTCCCCAATAAATGTGGTTATCAACGAGTGCGGACAGAAGATTGTGTGCAGCACCGATGGCGTGGAAATCACCTGTGAAGTGAAGATTGATATCCTCCATTGGCACAACTTGGGCATAACCACCACCCGCCGCGCCACCCTTCATTCCAAACGATGGTCCGAGGCTCGGCTCACGCAGACACATCACTGCCTTCTTGCCAATGCGATTTAATCCATCCCCTAAGCCGACTGTCGTGGTGGTCTTACCCTCCCCAGCAGGTGTCGGCGTAATAGCCGTGACCAGTATAAGTTTTCCATCTGGTCTATCACTCAGAGAATCAATAAAGTCAAAGGCAAGCTTGGCCTTATAAGGGCCAAACTGTGATAAATGTTGTTCAGGAATATCCAGGCGATCACCAACTTTTATGATTGGCTGCATGGATGCAGCACGTGCAATCTCAATGTCACTCAGAGGCTTACCAGCCATCAATACCTCTCCGTATTATTGCCCAATGATATGGCTAAAATAATGTTCTATAGAACACCAATATTTAGAATAACTTCAAGCCTCTATCTTCGCGACCTTTTTTGCGACAGATTTTTTAAACCTATTAAATTTCGCAATTAAAATAACCAAGTCCCTAGTGTTTTATCCTATCTCAGCGATAATTAGTCCCGGTGATAGAACTATATTTTATACCTCAAATCAGGTGTTGAGATCTACCACCACACGTCCACGGATTTGGCCGTCAAGAATTTGCTCAGAATACTCGACTAAGTCGGTTAGGCCGATTACAGTTGTCATATTGTCCAACACTTGTAGTTGTAATTCCTGAGCTAAACGTTGCCATACAATTTCACGAATAGAATAGGGTTGCATGGAAGAATCTATGCCAAGGAGATTAACTCCACGTAAAAGAAACGGAATTACACTAGTCTCAAGTGTCACACCGCCCACTAGACCGCAGACAGCTACCGATGAACGATATTTAAGCTGCGCTATTGCGCGCGCTAGTGTGATTCCTCCTACCGTATCGATCACACTATCCCAACGCTCTGATTCAAGTGGCCGGTCGGATGGTTCTGACAACAACTTACGCGCTACGACTTCACAAGCCCCAAGTGAATACAGATAGTTTTCGAGTTCAGGTCGTCCGGTCGATGCCGTAACGCGATAGCCGAGTTGTGCTAAAATAGAAACAGCTATTGAACCAACACCACCTGATGCACCCGTTACCAAAACCTCACCAGATTCAGATTCTTTGTCAGGACTTAACGTCGTACCAAGCCCATGTTGTTCCAAGCCTATCACCGCCAACATTGCTGTAAAGCCAGCAGTTCCAATCGCCATCACCTGCCTAGTAGAAAATTTTCTTGGAACCGAAACCAACCAGTTAGAAGAGACACGCGCTTTTTGTGCGTATCCGCCCCAATGTGCCTCTCCGACACGCCATCCAGTTAATAAAACCCTATCACCAACTGCATACTGGTTGCAGGTAGACTTCTCCACCGTCCCAGCAAGATCGATTCCCGGTACGTGAGGGTAGTTTCTGACTAACCGACCCAATCCTTTGAGAACCATTGCATCTTTATAATTGAGGCTTGAATATTCAACCCTTACGAGAACATCCCCTTTGGGTAAAGCCGACTCCTCTATTTGTTCTACCTTATGAGTTACCGCACCACCATCATCATTGATGACCAAAGCAGTAAAAGACCCAGTAGTCATTGTGAAATTTCTCCGCTCTAATTATTAGTCGTTACCGCAGAGCCCTTTTAGGAATCAACCTGCTTAACTAGTTCTTCAAAAGTCGTTATATCGGAAGCACCTTCAACACCCCCTGCCCAAAAATCGATTTGGGTTGAATATATCTAAATTAAGTACTTTTCAAAGCACTACTAATCTGTACTCACACGAGAGCTCGGTTCTAATAAGATAAAATAAGATAAAGTGAAATAATTACGAAGATACTAATAACGCGCCCAATTTGGTTTTAAGGGTATAATCTGAGCTTCATCAGCCACAAGAACAACTCCATCTTCTTTGGACTTATTAATTCGATCGAGCCTTAAAAACGCAAGTCCTACGCCGTCAATTGCTGAGCGAAGTTCACCTGCTTCCATTTTACCTGCAAAGATTGGAGTTCCAGGATTGGGTATTGGGCCTTCAATTTTTACTGGCATTAGTCGACGACGCCCAAGACCACGATACTTAGTGCGAGCTGTCAATTCCTGGCCTATGTAGCAACCTTTGTCCCAATCAAGGCCGTTAAGTTCCTCAAAATTACTCTCTAATAAAGTTGATTTTTCAACAATTAGATCACGACTACCATCAGATAGCCCGAGTCCGATGCGAAGTTTATCGTAATCCTCAATATTTCCCTCAGTAAAGCCCAAGTCCTGCAGTGCCTCGATTGCGGTGGCGCGTGGAAGAACCGCACGGGCGCCCATCGCTGAGAGCCTCGGGTCGACGAATGCGATGCCATCACCAAATGCTCCGGCGCTGCCTGGTTTGTTGTAAAGACCCAACGTCCCGGGCACAGCATCACCGATCAATGCTACTATGACTAAGTTTGCACCGACACCTAACTCTACTTTAGAACGAAGTTTATATCGGCTTAACCTCTGACCTAGATTCATTTTTCTTTGGGCCTCACAGTCGAGACAAAAGCTTGTTCCCATGTGAAGTATAAAAAAGTCGTGTAAATATTTGCCTTGTGGTGTCAGTAGGGCTGACCATATTGCACTAGACGAAGTAGCAAGTTTGATGTCATTAGAAATTAAACCCTGCAGAAATTCTGCACGGTCCGTGCCACCAACTGTAAGTACAGCCCGGGAATTTAAAACGATGTATTTCATGTTTACCATTATAGCTACTTTCACCAATAAGTGGCCAAAACAACATGATACCTAAGTCACTCAATACAAGTAATATTTCATGTTTGTATTATCACTGCCTATACCGGTAGTAATGAATTCAGATATCATGCCTAACCATGAAGTTATTGTTCATAACGGCTAACCGTATCGGAGATGCTGTCATGTCGACGGGAATTCTCCAATCCCTTGTCGATCAAAATCCGTTGGCAAAGGTTAGCGTCGCAGTCGGACCCGCAGCCGCGACTTTATTTCGTGCGATACCAGGTGTTGAGCAGGTAATCATAATTGAAAAACAACCATTGGGCATGCATTGGGTTAGTCTTTGGCATAAATGTGTTGGAACTCGTTGGGATATGATAGTTGATTTAAGGCGTTCGGTGATCTCGTGGACGCTCCGAACACACAAGCGTTGCATTTTGCCAAAATCAACTAAGAAAATACATCGCGTACGGTTACTCGCAGCTACCATAGGTAAGGAGGACAATCCACCAAGCCCTACTTTGTGGAATGATGACCGTGACCTTATGGCGGCTACTGAACTTATACCCGACGGTTCCCCAGTATTGGCACTCGCGCCAGCAGCAAATTGGAGGGGTAAACAATGGGATTGCGAGAATTTTTTGCTTTTAGCAAAGGCATTAACCGCCAAAGACGGGATACTGCCGGACGCTCGCATCGCTGTAATTGCGGCAGCACAAGAACGAAGCCAGGTAGAGGCGCTGTTTCATGCATTCTCCAAAGAGCGCATTATTGATCTGGTAGGCCAAGCAGATCTAACAGGAATAATAGCTTGCCTCAAACGATGCCATTTTTTTGTCGGCAACGATTCAGGTCTCACCCATATGGCTGCCGCTGTCGGGTTACCCACATTGAGTTTATTTGGGCCCAGCCATCCCGAACTATATGCGCCGTGGGGAGAACATACCGGTTGGGTCAAAACTCCAGAAACCTATGAGGAGCTTGTGGGCGCCTCTGACTACGACCACAGAAAAACTGGATCGCTAATGGGCAGCCTATCGGTAGACATAGTCGAGACCGCGGCGAGATCGCTCTGGTGTCGAACTAAAATGGTCCCACTATGAATTCAAAGCCCCAACTATCCGTTCTAGTGGTTGTGCATAATGAGGAAGCGCAACTTGCAGACTGTTTAGATTCAGTGCAATTTGCGGATGAAATCGTTGTCTTGCTTGACCGTTGTACTGATAACTCACGAAAAATAGCGGCTCGTTATACCAGTTGTTTAATAGAAGGTGCATGGGAGATCGAGGGTGTCAGACGTAATACGGGCATTAATGCTTGTAGTGGAGATTGGATCTTCGAGGTAGACGCTGACGAACGGGTCTCCATGGAGCTGGCAAACGAAATACGTGACACAATTTCACAAACATCAAATAGTTACTTTTTGATACCGTATGATAACTACATAGGTGATCGTCTTGTACGCTACGGCTGGGGAGCCGCCTGGGGCGTAAGCGCAACAGCGCGATTGTTTCGCTCCGGTGCCAAAAAATGGGGAAAACAGCGAATTCATCCAAAAGTTCTATTTAATGGCCGACGGGGAAAACTGACTACACCTATGATTCATTACGTGGATCGTGATATTTCGGACATGATTCATCGACTAGATCGTTACACCTCTGCGCGAGCAGCTGACCTGAGGGAGAACGGCAATATTGGTGGTATTACAGAAAATATTCGTCGTTTGTTTTCACGGTTTTGGAAGTGTTACATTGGCCGAAGAGGTTACCGTGAAGGTCCTTATGGATTTCTCATCGCTCTTTTTGCAGCACTCTACCCCATTTTATCTTATCTTAAAGCAAGACTGGAGGACGAGTGACACGTGTAGTTCAGGTGATGGCCGGCGCACGCCACGGAGGTGCTGAAGCCTTTTTTTTCCGCCTTGTCAACTCTCTTTCACGAGCCGGAATTGAAGAACACGTGATCATTCGCCGCAACAAGGAACGTGCAGCGGCATTGCGTGAGGTCGGGTTGGATCCTGTGGAATTGCCGTTTGGCGGGATACCAGATTTCGTTACTCGACCCCGATTGAAAAGAGAAATTAGCTCATTTGATCCTGACATAGTAATCGCTTGGATGAGTCGAGCAGCCCGATTCTGTACAAAAGGAAAACACGTTTTAACTGCTCGTCTTGGAGGATATTATAAACTCAAGTATTATAAACACTGCGATCATTTAATCGCAAATACACCGGACATATATGACTATCTTGTGCGTGAAGGCTGGCCAATAAACCGCGCTACTTATCTACCAAATTTCGTCGAATCTACCCCTGCGACAAAAATAGCTCGGTCAACATTCAATACACCTGATGGTACTCCGTTGTTATTAGCAGTAGGTAGACTCCACAGAAATAAAGCATTTGACGTCTTACTCGATGCACTTCAAGAAATCCCAAATGCCTATCTTTGGATTGCGGGCGAAGGGAGAATGAGACTAGCCTTGGAAGCACACGTCCGCCGCCTTGGGATTATTAATCGCGTACGCTTTCTAGGCTGGCGAAACGATGTAGCCGCACTTATGACAACAGCCGATATTCTCATATGTCCATCGCGCCACGAACCTTTAGGTAACGTTATCACAGAAGCCTGGGCACATGGATGCGCTGTCGTTGCAGCCGCCGCACAAGGCCCAAAATGGTTAATCGAGTCAAGTGGTGCTGGCCTTCTAGTTCCGATTGACGATGCAGGAGCGCTAGCTCGTTCGATTGCCCACCTACTTCAGGATAACGATCTTGCCAACGAATTGGTAACTAGGGGGCGCAATGCTTATTTACAAGATTATTCCGAAAATTCAGTCGTCGAACAATACATCGAATTCTTTGATCGGATTTCACAATAATGTGCGGTATCGCTGGTGTCGTATTACATGACGGTAAGACACCTGAAATTGGAATTCTCGATAGATTCGCGCGTGCACTCGGTCATCGTGGCCCGGACGGGGAAGGCAAGCATGTAGCTGGATCGGTTGGCATGGTGATGACAAGACTGGCGATCATTGATCTGATGACCGGTGATCAACCTATCTATGATCCGAGTGGAATAGTCCTCATTGCAAATGCCGAAATTTATAACTACATCGAACTTCGTGAGCAGCTGGGAGCGATAAACTTTGCGACGCAGTCGGATTGTGAACCTCCCCTTCATCTCTACCGCCAAAATGGACTGTCCTTTGCGGACGATCTGCGCGGCATGTACGCAATTGCTATACATGATCCAGCTCAAGGTCGATTGGTTTTAGCACGTGACTCATTTGGAATAAAACCGCTTTACTACGTTGAAAAACCGGAATTATTCGCCTTCGCATCAGAGCCCCGTGCATTGATAGAATCGGGTATAGTCAAAGCCGATGAAGACCCGGAACATCGCGATGAGTTACTACAACTTCAGTTCACCTGTGGTCGTAATACAATTTACAAAGGCATTTCGCGCGTACTGCCCGGTGAAACATTGGAGATCCGCGGCGCGCGTATAGTCAGTCGAACCCAGAAATGTGCTCTACCTGTCCCTAATTCTAATGTAGTCGATACGACGACCACATTGGCACGCTTAGATGAAGCACTAAGAGATAGCGTAGAAAAGCACCAACGTTCGGATGTACCATTTGGGCTTTTCTTGTCGGGTGGTACTGATTCAGCAACTGTACTAGCACTTATGGCACAGCAAGCTAGCCGTCCAATTAAGACATTCACAGCGGGCTTTTCTGAACAAGGTATCCATGACGAAAGAGCTCACGCGCGCAAATTGGCAAAAAGTATGGGTGCTGAGCACCATGAAGTAGAATTCAGTGAAAAGGATTTTTGGACACTTTTGCCAGAGATTGCGGGCTGTATGGATGATCCAGCTGCCGATTACGCCATCTTACCTACTTGGAAACTTGCACGAGAAGCTGCACAGGAGCTAAAGGTAGTTTTAACCGGCGAAGGCGGTGACGAACTCTTTGCTGGCTACGGTAGATACCGGAGCGTATTACGGCCAATTTGGCAGGGTGGAAGGGCTATTCGACCTCGCGGTATATTCGATGGGTTGAGAATTCTCAAACAAGTGAATAATGCCTGGCGCGACGGCATCGCCTCGGCCGAATCAACCGCAGCCATCGAAGGCAGAACAAAACTACAGATAGCTCAAGCCACAGACATCTCCGACTGGCTGCCAAATGACCTGTTAACCAAACTCGACCGTTGCCTAATGTCCCATGGTCTGGAAGGTAGGACACCATTACTTGACCCGGTTGTTGCCAACACGGTGTTTTCCTTACCGGATAACTTCAAAATTCGAAACGGTCGGGGCAAGTGGTTGTTGCGGCAATGGCTCTCAGATAATTTTCCAGCCTCTCAGCCATTTGAAAAAAAACGCGGGTTTACAGTCCCAGTAGGCGAATGGATGGGTCGCCATGGTGATAAATTGGGTAAACTGGTTGCCAGAGATCCTGCCGTAGAATCAATTTGTCACCCAATGAATGTTGAAGATCTCTATACCAGCAATAACAAACGCTCGCGTTATGCGGCATGGACTCTGCTATTTTATGCGCTATGGCATCGTAAAAATATTCGCAACCTCCAGGTTGATGGAGATACATTTGAGTGTCTGGCCTCTCCATAAGGCCTGTTGCGGAGGGCAAATGGATAATATTAGAAATTCGAGTAGCAACAACTACAAACGTACGTCCTAATTGACAATCTGTGCTGAACTATTGGTCTATTTTCGCTAATCCAGTATCCCAAAAAATTAAGATCAGTCATGTACCCTATTATTCATTTGTTACACTATCCTTCGATCTGACTAAAGTCGGCTACCGCGAACATGGTAGACCGAATTTGTGCCATCAACAGTAAGCGATTTTCCCGCAAGGCGGCGTCATTTACGTTTACGGTAACATTGTTAAAAAATTCATCAATTGGCATGTGTAATCGGGCTAGAATTAACATGGCAGTCGAAAAATCTTCTTTGCTTAGAGCCTGATCAATCTCAATTTTCGAGGCTACCATGGCTGCACCAAGTGCCTTTTCTTGGTCCAGCTTAAAGGCACCAGTATCGTAGATAGCATTATATATCACACCGTCCTTTTTCTCTTCGATTTGTAAAATGTTAGTGGCACGACGGTATGCGGCGAGGAGATTTTTTCCGTCATCAGTGTCCAGGAACAACGAAAGTGCATCTACCCTGTTAAGTAGCCTTAACAGGTCATCTTCACTATCAATTGCGACTACTGCATTGATTAGATCATGTCGGACACCGCGTCCACGCAAATGAACTTTTAGTCTATTTATAAAAAAGGCCAATAAGTTTTCACCAAGTAACTGCCGCTTTTGAGAAAAATTTGAGAAAAAGGGTATTAGGGCCTCTACTAATACTGACTGTAGAGGTACCCTCAATTGATTCTCTACAATGAGTCTTATAACGCCAAGAGCTGCACGACGCAGCGCGTAGGGATCTTTTGAACCTGTGGGTTTTTCATCGATTGACCAAAATCCAGCAAGTGTGTCAATTTTATCTGCCAGGGCAAGAACCACCGAAACTGGCGCATTCGGACAACGATCGCTTGGACCAAGTGGTGAATAATGCTCGGCGAGAGCCTCCGCTACTTCCAACGATACCCCTTCCTGCAAAGCATAGTAACGACCCATAGTTCCCTGCAATTCCGGAAACTCACCAACCATCCCAGTCGCTAGATCGTTTTTAGCAAGTAGCGCTGCTCTTTCACCGGCATCGATCTTAACCCCAGGAACATAACCGGCGAGCAAATGTATCAGCGCCCGTAGTCGTGACACCTTATCCGCGATTGATCCCAGTTTTGCATGATATACTAGCCCTTCGAGCTCAGGTGTACGGCCTTCCAGCGTGTTCTTACAATCTTGGTCCAAGAAGAATCGAGCGTCGGCCAGGCGTGCAGCAAGGACACGCTCATTTCCGATTACTATATTCGCGCCACCATCCGTTGGATCAATGTTTGCTACGAAAGCAAAGTATGGCGCTAACGTGCCGTCGTCATGCATAAAAACAAAATACTTCTGGTGGCGGCGCATAACTGTGGTCATAACTTCATCTGGAAGTGACATAAAGCGCTCTTCAATTTTTCCCAATAAAACAACCGGCCACTCGATAAGACCGGTGACCTCAGCGAGAAGTGTGTCGTCCTTCTTCACCGATAATCCAGCAGACTCTGCCTTACGATTGAGCTCATTTTCGATGAACTCGTGGCGCTCGTCTGCGTCGAATATGACCTTCGCTTCTCGCAGCTTCATTTTATAATCGGCGAATGACTTAATCTTAATTCTATTAGGTGCTAAAAATCGATGCCCTACGGTATAATTCCCACTCGTTAAACCGTGAGGTGATATTCCATTCGACTCCTTGCGAATAATACCACTTTTCTCAATTCCCCCGATGTCGAATTTGACTGTCTTCCCATCAAGAATACAGAGTATAGATTGAAGTGGTCGTACCCAGGAAAAGTTTGGATTCTCACCCCAAGTCATTGATACTGACCATGGAAACACCCAAACGGCCTCTCGCACAATTGTTGCAATAATTTCGCTAATAGCTAGGCCACCAACTTTTACACACGCTACATAGTAATTTCCCTTTTTGGTTTTTTCTGTTTCCAGGTCTTTGACCTTGATGCCGACAGATTTTGCAAACCCTTGTACTGCTTTATCTGGTGAATCAATCGATGGTCCCCTTCTCATTTCGTGCCTTGCGAGTTGCCGCGTCGGTAAACCATCGATAAAAAGGACAAGACGCCTCGGGGTTGCATAGGCTTGCGCATTCTTAAAACACAGATTTTGCGCTTTAAGCCCCGCGACTACGAGGCGCTCAAGCTCGGCAGCGGCGGTCGTCTGCATACGTGCTGGGATTTCTTCAGATAAAATCTCGAGCAGAAGTTCAGACATTACTTTGGGGTTTTCTCTACTATGGTAAGCCATGCCGAACAGCACGCATTTGTCATAGCACGAACGCGTCCAATATAAGCCTGGCGTTGAGTTGAACTTATCACACCCCGCGCATCAATGATGTTGAATAAGTGACTCGCTTTTAGACACTGTTCATACGCGGGAAGCGGCAAATTCACACTCAAAACTGCCGAACATTCTGTTTCCGCATCCTTAAACTGGCGGATCAGCATTTCCGTATTAGCATACTCGAAATTATAGGCTGAAAATTGACGCTCGGCCTCAAGGAATACATCACCATAACTTGTACCAGATCCATCAAAATCGAGATCATAGACACTCTCCACACCCTGAATATACATCGCCAACCGCTCAACCCCGTAGGTGAATTCTACCGATACCGGATCACAGCTAATACCTCCGATTTGCTGAAAATAGGTGAACTGAGAGATTTCCATTCCATCGCACTGAACCTCCCAACCAAGACCAGCCGCACCCAGCGTTGGGCTCTCCCAGTCGTCCTCTACGAACCGGATATCATGGTCGAGCGGATTAATACCGATTGATTTGAGGCTATTAAGATATAGGTCCTGACTCTCTCTGGGAGACGGTTTCAGCATTACCTGATACTGGTAATAATGCTGGAGTCGATTAGGGTTTTCCCCATAGCGGCCGTCGGTCGGTCGGCGAGAAGGCTGCACATAGGCTACACGCCATGGTTTTGGGCCCAGAGCACGCAATACGGTCGCAGGATGAAATGTTCCTGCACCAACCTCCATATCATACGGCTGAAGAATGACGCAGCCCTGTTCTGACCAGTACGAATGTAAGGTTAGGATAAGAGACTGAAGGCAATTTCTAGAGGCCATAATCGTCCTGGAATTGGGCCGAACGTCAGGTACAGTCCGAAATAGTTACGACCCGGGGTGAATTTAATACGGACAATTGGTTCGGTCGCAATCAGATACGTGATTCGTCGCAACGTAAAAATTGCAAACCGGGCATCTAACCGTATCCTCAACGCCTCCATTTTTGGCTAAGGCAGCATCGTTATTTTCCTTGGCTTGCACGCCGCCCCGCATACGCATGTTTTTGATTTCAAAGTGACGTTGCAAACGCAACAGTCCGTATAGCACTAATAATATTACACTTATGAGAACAACAAATTTTAAGAAGGAAATTCCGAACATTGGACACCTTAATGGTGCGAACGAGTCAGGGTCAAGTAACGGGAATAGTTACAGCCAGTGACTAACTCAAAATATTATTAAACCAATTCCTAGTCACATAATAATGTAAAGTCGTTTGTAACAGATAATCTAAACTAGATTAAAACCCGTAACGTGCCCAGAGTGCACGTTCTTCCATCGAACTTACAAATTCATGAGCAAATGATTTATCTCGATCTACCCCAAACCTTCTTTGAAACCAGCTACGAGGGCGTATCATCTGTTTAAAATGGACCCGTATACCAAACTTATCCCTCATGACTGACCGTAAATCTCCAAGACCGTCGATAAGTCCCAACTCTAAAGCCGCGTGCCCAGTCCAGAATTCACCATCGAACAGCGTCTTTTCATTAGAAGAAAGGTTTTGCCCACGGCGGTCGCGAACAAAATTTTTGAATTGCTCGTGGAGATCTTCTTGTATTTTCTGGAGGTGCTTAATGTCCTTTGGATCCTCGGGACTAAAGGGGTCGAGCATAGCCTTTCTGCTTCCCGCGGTGTGGATGCGACGCTCGACACCAATACGCTCGAGCAACGATGAAAATCCAAAACTCGCAGAAACCACACCTATGGAGCCTATTATCGAAGCCCTCTCCGCATAGATTTCGTCAGCTGCACAGGCAAGCCAATACCCGCCAGACGCAGCTACGTCCTCACAAAATGCATAAACAGGGACATTGTTTTCGTCAGACAGCGTGCGTATCCGCTTGGCGATTAACGCAGACTGTACTGGCGAGCCACCGGGTGAATTTACAACCAGCGCAACACCCTTTACACGGGATACTTTGAAGGCTCGTTCAATGGGATCCTCTAAAGCCGCAAGCGTAAGACCACGCCGCCCGAATCCGGACTGACCTATTACGCCCACAAGCCTTACCACCGGCACAACAGGTATACGCTCTAAACGATTGGCTACGTGATCACCCAAGAGGGGTACTCTACGCAACCACTCGGCTGGTTGTTTAACAGACTGTTCTACCGTCATGGACGATTACATGGTGTCATAAAAGTATAGATCAACACCTAAAGTATGAAAATCGATCCAGTATAGGAATCACAAGCCCAACGAAACAGCATTTCTTAATACATTCTCCGCCTCGAACGAGAATTTCTGTCCTTCACCATGTATGACCATCCCAGCAGTAAGACGCATTGGTGCTTTAGTTCCCCGTCGAGCACGAACAATCACACGTTTTGCCTCACTTTGAGCCGAGGGCCATAATGGAAAAACAACAATATTACCAGTTTCAACAGTCAACAAAGCAAGTAATTCATCGAGGCGATCAGCCCTATGAATGAAGGTGACTCCACCGGAAGGCACCACCATTTTGAGACAAAATTTAACCCAGCATGCGAGATCAGCGGCGCCTTCTATCGTCGAAACAGTTTTAATTTCGTTTGGTGGTGTCGTCACGTAACCGGCCTGAAGATAGGGTGGGTTAGCCATTACTTCGTTATAACTTGCTGGTTCAAGTTCCGCTGGAGGATCCAACAGATCTCCCGAAATTACCCTCATTCTTTCACTAACATGGTTCTCCTTAATGTTACGTTCGGACAACTCTACCAATTCGGCCTGAATTTCCAGGCCAGTCACCTGGGCAGTTCTTGCACGTGCAGCATAACAGAGCGCCGCAGTACCCACGCCGCAACCTACATCAAGCACACGTCCCTCCCCCACATCAGGGACGGCTGCCGCCAAAAAGACCGCGTCTATAGATGAACGGTAGCCTGCATTTTTCTGATGAATAATAACTTTTCCCCCTAATACATAATTCATCGCTTAGCCCTCTTCATCAGCCATTTTTTGTGATTCAGACCCGACAATCTCCCCAGCTTGGGTCAGCAAGCTAATCGCTGCTTCATAATCATCCTCAATTACCATGAGTCGTTGAGGAATAGCACTACCAGATCCCCCAAGTACGCTCATATGGGAATCGAGAATTACTACGTTGATATGGTGATCCGCCAAAAGCGCTGTGAGCCACGAAAGTTGAACTTCGTCGGATGTACGTAAAACTTCTTTCATCCCAGTCTCCGGTATATTTTGAAAAATGTAGCACCTTTGACCACCGGTTACGTTGTACTATGTTCGTTGTCATTATTTCAAAACAGATATCTGGAGAACTAATTTTTTGGCTGAAGTTGTAAATTTACATCCCGATAATACGGTTGGTAATAAGCCTACCTTGGATGCCTTACACGGACTAGTGTCCAGCGATGTTGAGCGTGTCAATCACTTGATTCTCGACCGCATGCAGAGTTCCGTATCACTAATTCCACAACTGGCAGGACACATCATTGCCGCTGGTGGCAAGCGGTTACGACCAATGCTGACTCTTGCTGCTGCCAAACTGTGTGGATATGAGGGTGAACATCACATTGCGTTGGCTACGTGCGTTGAATTCATACACACGGCAACACTCCTTCACGACGATGTCGTCGATCAATCGTTATTGCGACGTGGACAAGATTCAGCAAACTCCCTTTGGGGTGATCAAGCTTCAGTTCTAGTTGGAGACTTCCTATTTTCTAAAGCATTCCAGATAATGGTAGAAATTGGATCACTCGATGTTCTTGCAATTCTTTCAGAAGCATCCGCAGTCATAGCTGAAGGCGAGGTTCTACAACTTGTAACTACCAATGACACGGAGACAAGTGAGGAGGCTTATCTTGAGGTTGTTCATGCTAAAACAGCAAAGCTCTTCGCGGCGGCGACCGAACTCGGTGCAGTTGTGGCTTCCCGCTCAAAAGCAGAACAACAGGCATTAGAAAGTTATGGGATGAATTTAGGAATTGCTTTTCAGTTAATTGATGATGTGCTGGATTATTCTGCCAGCGAAACTGAATTTGGTAAATCTGTAGGCGATGATTTTCGTGAAGGTAAGGTTAATTTGCCAGTAGTGCTCGCCTGGCGACGAGGAAATGAAGTAGATAAAGCATTCTGGCGACGTACTATGGAAGATTTAAACCAAAGAGACGGCGATTTTGATGAAGCAGTTGAAATTATGCAGCGTTATGGTGCCCTTCGTGATTCAATCGAGCGAGCGCGACATTACGGTGCGATAGCCCGAGATGCCTGCGGCATTTTCCCCGATAGCGAAATCAAGTCTGCCCTTGTTGGCACCATAGATTTCTGCATTGAGCGGGCTCATTGATAGCATAAACCGGCCATGCGCCAACATCAACTTAACTATGTTCGCGGTTGACTCCATCTAGGAGTTTCAGGGTCAGCCAAGAATATAGCTTCTTCGTCAGTTGTTTCACGTCCAAGCGCGTTATTGCGAGCAGGGAACCTTCCAAATCGCGTAAACACTTCTCTGTGCGCTACTGCTGAATTTCGGCCCCTTTCATTTTCCAGTGTCGAGAAGAGTTCGACGCTGCGGTTCTGATCCGCAGCATTTTCGCTGTGTTCGAACGGTAGATAAAGGAACAGGCGTTGCTCTTGAGGCAATAATTTATCAGCACCCGCAGAAATGGCCGCCTTGGCTAGGCTGCGAGCCAATTCGTCACTTGCAAATGCCTCTGGAACACCCCGAAACATGTTTCGGGAAAATTGATCAAGAATTATTATTTCTGCTACTCGACCCTGCGGCGTCGCCCGCCAAGACGAAAACTCTTCCCTATTGGCCCGTGAATGTGCCTCGATAAACCGTTTGCGTAACGCCTGATCAAATTTCGCGTCACCACGGAAGCGAAGTTCGTGAGTACATTCATGAAACCAGAAATCGAAGACCTCGCACATTTCACTACCGCCGGCTACCCGCCACTCCTTGTGTTCTTTATTCCATAATTTAGCAAATTCCACATTCGACCATTCCTCAAACCATGGTCCACCACGTGTGAAATGTATTGCGTTAGGAAAACCACTTTTGGGGGTATTCGACCAACCCTCAAGCCAATTCCAATCTTCAGGTAGCGACCCTATCAGGGAATCATCCAACCACTGAAAACGGTGCAAAAAGAGGCCTGTCTCCTCATTTACAAGGTCCGGTGTTAGTACTGCGTTGGCAGGGTGTCCACAGTTATATAATACCATCGATGACCAGTTCTTGCGCGGATATTGCGTCTGCAGCCGACCATCCATCTTCCGTTCCTCCGGTGGGTGGTGGTCATGATGAACACACATAATTGCGTAGCGATCGTCTACCATCTGGGCTAACTTGAAGACATCCTGTAACCAAAGAAAATCGCAATCACAGAATAGCGCCCAACCTTCATAACCAGCTAAGTGTGGTACAAGAAAGCGTGTAAAGGTAAATTCTGTTGACGCTAATGGATCTACATTTCTAGTATATATCCCTTGTTCACGAAGAGCATCCTGCTTCAAAGGATTGACCAAAATTGGTCCGCTCGCTCTCGTTTGAAGTGAATGCCTGCAAACTTGATATGCTCTGTCTTCACGGCTATCCCAACCTACGAATATACGAAAAATATCATCCTTTTCGGGCGGCATTAAGCGACTCTCCCATCATCAACCCACTGCTTTAAATTTTTACTAATTGTATCCAACACACTTCCCCACTTCTCGTCTTTGCCTTGTCTAAATATCCGCACGGACCGATACCATGGAGAGTCGGCGCGATCAATCTGCCACCTCCAACTAGGCTGGGACGGCACAAGCATCCAAACCGTTTTATCAAGTGCTCCGGCAAAATGCACGGTTGTATTCGCTACTGAAATCACCAAATCGAGCGATTCGACCTGAGCTGCAAACTCATCAAGATTTACACCAGTGTCGTCCCAGCTATGTATAGTAACACCGTAATCATTCTTGAACTGGGCGATTTCTTCCTCACAGTTACCATGTTGCAAGTTTACGATAGTTAAACGTGGGTCACTAAGCAGCTTAGACCAATCTGCAAGCTGCAAAACACGCCGAGAGCGTTCAAGTGCATTTGCACCCCCTCGCCAGGAAATTCCGACTACCGGACCCTCGCCGAGCGCAGTGTAACGATTACGCCACCGTGTAACCGCCTTTGGATCACTCTGCAGATATGGTCCGTCTATAACTTTGAATTCCTTTTCCTTGCGCCGGAATCGACGTGGCAGGCTACCGAAGGCAACAACGAAATCAGCGTCACTTGGTCGCCAGAGACCATCCACTTGTCTCTCTGTATCTACTGTACAAGTTGGGAAACTGCGACGTAGTAAAGTGACAAGCCGTTCATCAACCTGAAGAGTTACGTGCTTGGTATGGGCAATCAACTCACCGAGACAATGGGAGAACATGACCACATCACCTGGGCCTTGCTCTCCATAAACCATAATTGATTTGTTACTCAAATCATCATCAACCCAGTGAGGCTGTGTAAAGGTTCTCGGAACCTCGTCGCTCATAGCCCACCTTAGTTCATACTCATCCCAGCCGAGTCCATAATCACCGTTAAGTAAGAGCGCATTGCAGCGGTTCCAACGCGCAGTGAGGTTCGTCGGATTTCGCAGCAACACGGCATCAAACATCCTTATTGCCTCAGCGAGATTGCCAATACCAGAATAAACTGTTGCTAGATTTGTTTCGGCTTCGAGATAGGATGGTTCAAGTTCCAGAGCTTTACTAAAGCTTACAACTGCTTCGTCCATGCGGTTCGTATACTGCTGAACGAGTCCCAGATTGTTTAAAATACGGGGTGCGTTGGGTGCAACTGCTAGCGCCTGTGTTAATTGAATTTCTGCACCTTCATAACGTTCCTGATCGAAATACGTTAAGGCGAGGTTATTCCGAGCCTCTATATAGTCATCACGCAATGCTAGGGCGTGACTGAGATGATGTTCGGCTTCCTCTAATCGCCCAAGTTTGCGCAACATATTCCCAAAATTATTCAAAATTCGAGGGTTTTCTGGCTCAAGTTCCAAGGCTTCCTGAAGATACGACACTGCTTCTTCACCTCGATCTGCCGCGGCAAGAGAGAGGCCGAGATTACCGAGAACAAGTGGGTTATCCTTCTGCGTGGCGGATACCTCAGACAGTAATGCGACCGCTTCGTTTGCGCGTCCCGCTGCTGTCATTGCAGCGCCACAGTTGGCAATCGCCTCAATATCATCAGGGGCCTGTTGAATAATTTTTTCGTACTGATCGACAGCATCCGGAGCCCTACCGTGATCTAGTAACAGGCTGGCTAGAGCTCTCCGCGCCTCCAGAAACGTCGGTTGTGTTATGACAGCCTGCTCGATAAGTGGGATTGCCTCTGAACGCTTTCCGCTAAGTACGAGTGTACGTCCCATGTTGAATAGGGCCAGTGCATTTTCGGGTTCGTGTGACAATAGTTGTTGGAAACTAGACATGGCGTCGTCAAACCGTTCTAAGGCCAACTGTGCCACACCTAGATCACCATAGTATTTAATCCGTCTGGGATCGATTTCAATCGCTCTACCAATCAACTCAACTGCCTCAACCCAATGTTGAGTCCTGCAGCCCACTAATCCTAAGAGATAGAGCGCGTCGATATTGTTGCGATTCTTTACAAGGGCATCTCGGAGCAGTTTATCCGCCCGATCGACATTACCCTTCTGCAACTGTTCCAATGCTGCCGCGACCTTCGAATCCGTGACGCCTTGCTCTGTTGCGTTATCAGGTGTCTGGAAGTTTTTAGTCATTGGGGAGCGTCTATGTTCAGAGTTATTAAGGAAGGTTTCGGTTTAAGGGTTTGAGTTAATCCATTAACAAAGAACCGATGGGTGGGAAAGCTGGTAAAACTAATAATACATCACATAAGGAATAGAAATATCCCCCATCTGGAACAGTAATTGAATAAGCTCTAATATAAGTCTTTTAGTCCCTGAAATTATCGGTGGACATATTCAAAACTGGGTACTGAGTGATTGACCAAATCCATAAATTTAGAGGATTGCAGGATGAATTTAGTAATTGAGAGCGTGACAAAGCACTATTTTAATTTTTCCGGACGAGCACGAAGAAAGGAATATTGGTTATTTATTCTCGCCTACATTATTGTCTTAATTGTTGCAGGAGTGATTGATACGATTTCGGGTTTTGGTGGTGGGGCTGTTGGTCCAATTTACATAATTGCAGTCTTAGCATTAATCATTCCGAGTTTAGCAGTAAGCGCTAGAAGATTGCACGACACGAACAGAAGTGGTTGGTGGTTATTGCTTTATCTTCTTCCAGGTATTGGTAGCATAATATTATTTATATTTTTCTGTTTAAAAGGGACCGATGGTGAGAATAGATTTGGAGCAAACCCCATAATAAACTGAATATCTGCTAACCATGGTGCTGGAACAACGACTTAGCCAGATTTTTTGTATATTTGTAAAGATTACGGAGTGTAGCTCAGCCTGGTAGAGCACTGTCTTCGGGAGGCAGGGGCCGGTGGTTCGAATCCACTCACTCCGACCAGTTTTTAGAACCTTGATTCGGATTTCTTGATCTCTATTAATGCCACCAACCCTTTGGGAAACAAATTATGCCTGTAATTTTCAATCAGGAAGATATTGTCGCTGTCGAGATTGGACAACATGCTTTTGCGCAAACATTGCTCGACGACAAGACAACTAGCAACGACAATATCCGCCTACAGCGCTGGCAAATCAGACCAGGAGGCTCTATACCAGTTACCGTCACAAATATTGATCTAACATGGTTGCAAGTTCTTGAGGGCAATGTAAACCTCAGTGGCACAAAGGGGCCACTCTCACTATCGAACGTTCATTTAGTTGTCCTCCCCCCCGACTTTAGCGGGACGCTAACCAGTAAGTCCGGGGCAGTATTGCTTCATGCAAAAGTACCAGATGCCGCCCGGTTCGACCCTGCATTCTCAGTTACCCCCCCACCTTTCGGTTGTATTGACTGGACGCTAGAGCCAGTACTGAACTCCGAACATGATGCGCGCAAACGCATATACTTTATAACCCCAAAGTTATTTGGAACGAAGGCGCTCGCAGGTGAGTTAATCATTTATCCACCCGGGACCGAAGCCTCTAATCACCACCACGAGGGTGCTGAGCATTTCCAGTACATCATTAAGGGCAAAGGAACCGTCTTTTCCAACGAAGAACCTCACCAAATCCGAACTGGCGACGTGATATATAACTACGAAAAGGAACGCCATTACTTCCGATGTGGTAGGGACGAAGAAATGCTGTTCGTTGAGTTTTTCGTTCCCGGTGAGTTCAAGACAATCTGGGAAGATAACTCTCCGATTTGCGCCTGGTTACCCACAGGAAAAAATATTACGGGTGGAACCCCAATCCGCAAAATTGCGGCGCACAGCTCGAAAACAATAGAAAAACCCGTCGACGTTTAGTCAAACCCGTCGCCTATTCAGCCGTCTGTCCTAGTGGAGCATCTTTAATAGCCCTCCAGATACGTTCTGGTGTAGCCGGCATGTCAAAGTGATCGATACCAAGAGGCGACAGTGCATCTACAACAGCATTCATGACTGCGGCCAGAGAACCAATCGTTCCGGCCTCGCCCGCACCTTTTACACCCAATGGATTTGTAGGCGTTGGCACCGAATTGAAAGCCAAATCAATCGAGCAAAAAGAATCTGCACGGGGCATTTCGTAGTCAAGGAACGAACCAGTTATGAGTTGCCCGCCTTCGTCATAGAGAATGGTTTCCATCAGCGCCTGTCCCAGGCCCTGAGCAATCCCGCCATGGATTTGTCCCTCAATAAGCAACGGATTAACAATTGTCCCGACATCGTCGACAACGCTGTATCGAAGAATTTCCAAGTCGCCGGTTTCCTCATCAATTTCTAACTCACAGACATGGCAACCATTTGGAAAATTAGCCGAACTCGCCAGGAATGTCGCGCTTTCACTAAACCCAGCCTCAACACCCTGTGGAAGGTTTTGGCCCAGGAATGCTTCTCGCACGACATCATTGAGCGGAACCGACCTATCTGTTCCCAAAACGGAATATTCCCCTGCAGAAAAGACGACATCGATTTCTGCCGATTCTAACAGGTGTGCAGCAATTACGCGGCCTTTTTCTATGATCTTATCAGTCGCAAGATAAATTGCACTACCACCTGTGGTCATCGATCGTGAACCCATCGTACCTGTACCGAGAGCAAGTGCATCGGTATCGCCTTCTACTATTCGAACCGATTTAGGTGTTAATCCGAGGCGATCACAGACGAGTTGCCTATATACTGTGGGATGCCCCTGTCCATGAGAAATGGTACCAACCAGAACGGTTAGTGATCCGCCCGGATCGAATCTCATCTCTGCGGATTCCGGACCATGGCCTGCCTGCTCAATAGTATTTGATACTCCAATCCCCCTCAGTTTTCCTTCCTTACTTGATTTATTACGGCGCACCGCAAAATTCTTATATTCTGCCAACACTAAGGCGTCGTCTAAATTTTTATTAAATTCACCAGAGTCATAGGTGAAAGTGAGTGCTGTCTTATACGGCATTGACTCGGTAGGAATCGTATTACGACGTCGCAACTCAGTCCTGTCGATCCCCAGTTCGACGGCAGCAAGATCAATCATCCGCTCGATTATATAGGAAGCCTCAGGTCTTCCTGCTCCACGATAGGGTGCCGTCGAGTTAGTGTTCGTAAATACACCTGTTACATCCACATAAATTGCAGGTGTTGTATATACGCCCGCAAGCGATCCGAGGTTTGAAATTGCGGGAACAGGACCTTTCGAGGCGAGATAGGCACCCAAGTTGACAACCGATGATACCTTTAGCGCTAGGAACCTGCCATCGGTGTCTAGTGCCAAACTTGCTTCACATGAATTATCACGTGCGTGGTTATCGCTTGCAAATGCTTCACTCCGGTCACTAATCCACTTTACTGGCCGACCAAGCCGCTTTGAAGCCCAAAGGACAAGAACATACTCCAGGTAAGTGCCCCCTTTCATACCAAAACTGCCACCAATGTCATCTGCAACCACACGAATCTTATGTTGCGGCAAGCTGAAAACATTTTCCGCTAAGTCGTTACGCACACTGTGCGGCGCCTGCAAACCTGCGTGCAGCGTGTAGCGATCATTACGTGGATCGTAGTCGCCGATGCAGCCCCTAGGCTCCATCGTATTTGCGGATACTCGACTAATTGAAAATTTCTGACGCGTAACATAAGCAGCCTTGGCAATACCGGATTCCGTGGTTGACTTGTCTCCTAATTCGTACCGAAAGCAAACGTTACCAGGACAATCATCCCAAACAAGTGGTTTGCCTTCCCTTATAGCCTCGAGCGCGGACGAAACAGGCTGCAAGATCTCATAATCGACATCGACAAGGTCCGCTGCATCGCGCGCTTGATTGAACTTCTCAGCAATAATGAAGGCTACTGGGTCCCCCACGTGTCGAACTGTTTTATCCACAAGTGCAAAACGCGAGGTATGAAACATATCTTCTGCACCACGCCGAAGTCCATATCGTGATCCGTCCATTTCGCAACGAAGGGGACCAATACCGTCTGACAGAAGATCGGTGCCAGATAACACCAATAAAACACCTTGCGCATCTCTTGCAGCATCGCAATTGATAGATCGGATTCGAGCGTACGCATGTGGCGATCGCAGAATATAGCCGTACGTTAGTTGAGGTAATGGTACATCATCAAGAAACTGACCGCAGCCCTTGAGAAGTCTGGGATCTTCTGTACGTTTTACACCTTGTCCAACTGCAAACCGTTCCATCATTTTTCAATTCTTACAAATTTATCGATTGTGCCATTCACCGGTTACGCTTTGGACACGCAAACAACAGATATTTTTCGACAACAACCTCAATTAGTCCAACTCGTTATCATAAGTTTAGAGTATCACCACTATCTACGCGATATCGTATTTCTAGTACACACCCCGCATATAGTTAACGATAAAGCCCTATTAAAATAAAATTCATACCAAAAGCAACTTGCCCGTCTATTCATAATTTGTAACAAGAGGACGATCAAATTCTGACAAGTACAAATAAGACAGGATGAAAAGTAAATTAATTAGCCAACATCGGGGGGGGGGGATAAAACATGCGCATTGACGTAAATGGACAACAGGCATTTGGCAAGTCAGTTCTGCAGGCATTAGTCGAATGCGGTGAGGAAATCGTCGCGGTCTACGTTGCGCCTGAAAAGGAAAACCAGCGCGTAGATCCACTGAAAGAGGCGGCTATCGCATATAATCTACCGGTATATCAGCCAAAGTCTTACAAGGACCCGAGCGTATGGGAACAGTTTACAGAATTGAAACCCGACCTTTGCGTGATGGCTTTTGTCACCCTGTTTGTTCCCAAGGAGTTCCTCGACATTCCAACCGCTGGAACAATCCAATACCATCCTTCATTACTACCACTACATCGTGGGCCCAGTTCAATTAACTGGCCAATTATCAATGGTTCATCAACAACAGGGCTATCCATATTTTGGCCGGATAATGGCCTCGATACGGGCCCAATCCTGCTACAGAAAGAAGTTAAAATCACCGAAAATGATACTCTTGGTAGCGTTTATTTTGACAAACTCTACCCCATGGGTGTGGAAGCAATGTTGGAGGCGGTCAAACTAGTCAAAGCTGGAACTGCACCGAGGCTCATTCAAGATGAGTCGAAAGCGACTTACGAGAGCTGGTGTTCCGCTGAACGAGTAGAAATAGACTGGAGTAAGCGCACAAGCGAAATTTATAACCTAATTCGAGGTTCTGATCCGCAGCCAGGTGCGTGGACACTTCTAGATGGAAATAAGTTGCAGGTTTATGCGGCAAGTTGCCGTCAAGCACAAATGGGGGCCGTTGACGGCGAAGTTACTGAATTGGCTGATGATGGAATTGTAGTAGCAACATCCGACGGTCAAATACTCGTGACACGCGTGCGGCCTTCTACCGGGCAAAAAATTCCAGCAATTGAATTTGCCAAGTCAGTCAGCCTAAGTGTTGGCACTATACTTGGCTAGAATAACGAGAATTCCAGAGCAAAATAGATCTAGAGGAAAAACTATGAGCGATTTCAGCGATAAAATGAGAATTGCCAATGAGGAGACTTTCAAGCGATTAGACGAATCTGAACCAGTTCTTGAGGATGTCTTACCCGCCATTGAAACCCTTCCAGGAATGACTGAAAATACAATCCTGGTGGCTGGCCCGACCATGCCATGGCCAAACTATGAAGGTGGCCAGCGAGACGGCATCATAGGTGGTGCGCAGTTTGAAGGGCTTGCCTCCGATCGCGATGACGCCATCGCTAAGTTAGACGCTGGCGAGATAGTAGTTGCGGGAGCCCATGACTACGGTGCGCTCGGTTCGCTGGCCGGCATTTATACAGCGTCCATGCCAGTTTTCGTTGTCCGAAATAAAAAGTTCGGTAATCTTGGCCACTGTAATTTTTACGAAGGTACAAACCCACGGCGTCTCAACTACGGTGTATATGACGACGGCGTTCGGGATCGTTTAAATTATATCCATAAAGTGGTGGCTCCAGTAATCCGTGATGCAATCAGACTCGCAGAGGGCATACCGTTAAAACCTGTTATGCGACGTGCGCTTCACATGGGAGACGAACTACACAGTCGTAATACAGCAGCTTCCCTATTATTGCTGCGAGAACTTGTACCTCATCTTATAGCCGTGGCTGAAAAACAACGTGACAACGTGGAGAAAACGGTAGAGGCCTTAACGGAAGACCACTATTTTTTCCTGCGACTATCACTAGCTTCAGCCAAGGCTGTGGCCGACTCAGCCCACGGTGTAGAGAGATCAAGCGTAGTATCGGGCATGTGTCTAAACTGTAAGGAATTCGCGATCCGAGTCAGTGGCCTCGGTGACAAGAATTCTTGGTTCAGGGGTGATCAGGCAACTGTCGAACCAAAATTATTCCCTGGTCATACCGAGGATGAAATTGCCTGGATGGGCGGTGACAGTGCAATAGCTGAAACAACAGGTTTAGGTGGCTTCGCGCAAGCAGCAGCGTTTCCCTTGCAGAACTACCAGGGCGAGCCCGACGTAATGGTCAGACGCAATCTCTCCCTTTATAAGATAGCCGTTGGAGAAAACAGTGAATACCGCATCCCCTATCTTAAATATCGTGGCACGCCAACAGGCATTGATATTTTTAAGGTAGTCGAAACAGGCACCGTACCTGTTCTTGATATGGGAATAGGTGGAAAGGACGGTGGTCAAATAGGCGCTGGTATAGTCAGTGCACCCATGAACTGCTTTACCCAGGCAGTCATGGCATATGAAGAAAAATATGGAAAGGCCTCATAGATTGGTCTTCGAGCAAGTAAGCCTGCCACGACTTCGACTAAATTAATGTTGGCGCTAAGCCACCTGGTGTCGCGTACATTTAAATTTCAAGAACAAGTTTCCCTATGTGGGTGCTGGCCTGCATCACATCATGAGCGTCGGCTGCCCTTGACAAAGGGAAACGCGCATGAATAACAGGTCGTATTTGTCCCTTCTCAATCAACGGCCAAACATTTGTTAACAGAGCATCCGCAATTGCCTTCTTAAACTCCACTGACCGCGCCCGAAGAGTCGATCCGGTGAGAGTAAGACGTTTTACCATTACAAGGGCATAGTTAAACTCAACCGCACTTCCACCTAGAGTTGCGATATTAACAACCCGCCCATCAACGGCCATAGCCTCGAGATTCCGGGCCACATAATCACCAGCTACAACATCAAGGATCACATTGACACCTTCTCCATCAGTCCCTTCTTTCACTATCGCGACAAAATCTTCTTCATTATAGTTTATCGCCCGTTCAGCACCGAGTTCCTCACAAACTTTACATTTTTGCTCATTACCGGCGGTGGCGAAAACACGATTACCAAGGTTTGCACCAAGCTGAATTGCTGTTGTCCCTATTCCGCTGGAACCACCATGTACGAGAAGTGTCTCACCCGACTTTAAACCTACACGTTCGAACACATTGCTCCAGACTGTAAAGAAGGTCTCTGGAAGAGCTGCGGCCTCTCCCATGTCCAGCCCCTTTGGTACCGGCAGGCACACATCGGCTGCCGCCGTACAATATTCGGCATATCCACCACCCGTTACTAGGGCGCAGACTACGTCCCCAACGCTCCAACCTCTTACATTTGGGCCGAGAGCCACAACAGTGCCAGCAATATCTAGGCCCAGGATATCAGAGGCACCAGGCGGTACAGGATAAGCGCCAAGCCGTTGAAACAGATCAAGTCGGTTAACGCTTGTCGCCGCAACCTGGACCAGCAGTTCGCCACTCTGCGGTTGTGGCACCGGACGCTCTACCACTGCCATGGTATTATTTTTACCAACATCACGAATTTCAACTGCCTTCATGTTTTCTGGAACAGTATCTACCATCATATTCTCCTGTAATTTATAATAGAATTTAGGTGTTGAATTGGGACACGGGCGGCATATATCAGTTGTTTTTGAAAATCTCCAACTACCTTCACGTTGTTAGATCCTGAGAGGTTTCAACAACATCCTCAACACATGGTGGCACATTTTAGTTTAAGTTTATCATAAGCAGAAAACAATTGGTGCGGTCGGCAAATCCTGAGCAAGAGAACCGAACGCAAAAAGGTGTACTTGCAATAAGGAGAACCCACGATGACCGACAAGGAAATAGCTTTAATAGTTGGTGCCGGCAACGGTCTAAGTGCATCACTTGCACGAATGTGCCATGCCGAAGGTATGAAGGTCGCGTTGGCCGCACGCAGTACGGGCAAGCTTGCGAGTTTAGCATCAGAGATCGACGCTGGTGTCTATATTTGTGACGCCAGCGAACCAAAGGAGGTAGAAGAGCTATTCGGTAATGTCCATAGTGATCTCGGAATTCCTAACCTCGTGGTTTATAACCCTAGTAATCGCATACGTGGACCAATCATCGACATCGATCCTGACGATGCAAAAAAAGCAATCATGATCACCTGTTTTGGCGGTTTTCTCGTCAGCAGACAGGCGGCAATACAGATGGTTGGTCGTGGTTCCGGCACCATCCTATTTACCGGCGCATCTGCCAGTACAAAGGGTTATCCAAATTCATCACCTTTCGCGATGGGCAAATTCGGACTACGTGGGCTCGCACAAAGTTTAGCACGCGAACTTCATCCACAAAATATCCATATTGGACATTTTGTTATTGACGGCGGTATTGGCAGCGCTAACGATCCAAGAGCCGAAGCAAGGGGTGCTGATGGACTTTTAAATCCTGATTCAATTGCTGAAACTTATCTCCACATCCATCGACAACACCGGAGTGCATGGACATGGGAGGTCGAATTGCGGCCGTGGGGCGAAAAATTCTGAACAACAATTAATCTTACAGTAAACTGGGTTACATTAACCATGTTAAATTATGAGAGATACTTAATTCGCTCCTGAGAATAGGACTTAAACTAACGATCTTCCAAATTACGCAAGATCATTAACAATAAGCAAACACAGAAATTTGGATTTACACAAATTGTCAGCGCCAGCCATGTTCTTTATAGAAGGGCAGTGCACCGTGGTGGAGAGGTGCGCCCATTCCATCCTTTGTCATCGTCTTAGCATTTAATATGGCAAACACCGGATGTTGCGCGCGCAGTGCATCAAGGTTTCCAAATACCGAACGTACTAAGAACTCAACAATAGCGCTATCAACACGTTCACTAGTCACTAGGACCGCACGTAATCCAAAACTATTAATCATGTCTAGACCACCTGAGTAATAACTACTTGGAATTAAAATTCGAGAAAGATCATACCGTTTTTTAACAAGTTTTTTTACTACTCTTGGGTCCACTGGGATAACACTAGCATTGCAACGTGATATAATGTCCGCAACACGTGATGAAGGGTGTGAAGAGATCAAAGTAATTGCATCCAATTTACCATTACAAAATGCAGTAATTTGGTCAGTTTCGGGCAAATCTAATACCTTGGCAAAATGTCCATAATTCTGACCTTGTGCTTCCATCAACCAATCACTCAACAGACGCTGATAGGTCCCGTTAGGACCAAAGTTTATTCGTAAATTTGCAAGGGCCGTAGAACTTTTGATCCCCAATTTTTTAGTTGTAATAAGTGTCAACGCCTCCCCATGCATTGAGAATATTGTACGCAAATCTTCGTGCGCTCCCTCTTCCCTGAATGGCCCAGATCCCATCGCCGCCTGGCGAACCCAATCCGATTGAACGATCGCGAAATCTATAGCTCCGCTGCGCAATGCTCGAAGATTAACAAAAGAATCGGGATTACTTTCTACGTAACAGCGTGTCGTGGCACTCTGACGATTAAACATCTCGCATAGTGCTCCAGCAGCAGGAAAATAGAGTCCCGACACACGGCCTCCACCGATTATGGTATAGTCAATACCTAGAGTCGGAGACTCCTGCGCAAAGGCATTTGTTGCGACCGTTAGAGTCGCCATAAGCATTGCGGCCAAGAATTTAAACACGTTTATCTAAAACCAAGCAAAGACCGAGCCGAATCAGCGTCGGCAACAGGCCGGCATATAAGTGCGGCACCATCGCACACCTGCTTTACCAATGCCGAATTATTCGGTGCCACGGTCCCATCGGCAAGAAAAATATTATTTTCAAACCCAACCCGACAGTGTCCACCTAGCGTAACCGCAGAGAGAGCACAACTTCCCTCTTCCGCTCCAAACGCACATACAAACCACTCCATCGACACATTGTGGCTAGCACATAAAAACTGCAATAAATCTTTGGGCGAGGATTGCTGGTACTTAGAATAACGGCCTAATACGAAGAGTACAGAGAGACACTCCTCAGGAACTATGCCACGCAAACGTAATGACATGAATTGGTCAAAATCCTCTGTCGAAAACATAATATACTGCGGCATTATTCGCTCAGAAGCTACCCAGGCCAGAAATTCGGAGACTAAGACCTCATCGCAGCCCGGCGGGAATATCTCTCGCACAGCAAGTGAAACCGCCTCTGGCTTCACTGAACGCACCATAGCCATTTGCTCTTCAACACTGTACTTGCCTACTGATTCGCTTGTGACTTGAATTATGACACGTTGACCGACCTCGGACCGAATAGCGGCGATCGCTGTTTTATATGAATCAGAGTCTAGTGAGTGCCCTCCTGCCGAATCGCGAACATGCAGATGGATCATGGCAGCTCCTGTATCAACACAGGACGCCACCTCACTCGCAAGTTCTTGGGGACTAACGGGGATAGCTGAATGATCTTTCTTCGATTTATGCGCGCCGTTTGGGGCCACGGCGATAATCAATAACGGAGGTTTTTCCAAACACATGGCGCTCAGAAGGGCTTTGCAGATGATTGGGTGGGCGTCAACTGGCCCAACGTTCCTCACCTTTGGTCAGCGTCCACACAACAACTTCTTTCAGAACTTTACCCAAAGAATCATCAAATGCCGAAATGATCGAATCCATAGTATTATCATTTGATTCGACCACATGCTCGAACGTTCGTGAGGCAATAATAGATCTTCGTGGCATCTTAATAAGCTTCGCGTTAAGACGAACCCGAACAACTGGCCTACCACCCGAGGTATTATTGGCCTGTACCGAACTACTCTTTACTGCAGTAAACTCAGCTTGAAATTCCCGTACCTCAGTTTTTAACAAATAGTCCGAGCGTAAACCAATCGCCTCCCGTCCAACACCAACAATTCGACCACTATTTTCAAATGATTCTACAAGTAATGTCTGTACCATACGGGGCGCAAAATCCGTCCAATTAGCGGAACCTATATAGTTTAGTTCTATCGGGCTATGTCGGGCAGCGATTCGCGCCGTGTTCAAACCGGCCGCCGATATGGGGACCTCCACAAGCAATTGCCAATTTACTGTTGGTAGATTTTCCGGAAACGTACTTTTAGGTGTGAGTACATATAACCTCGAGGGATCACCGCTACCTGGCAACTCCACACAAGCAGAGAGAAGGAGTGATAAAAATAGGGCTCCGGTCCATCTAGATAATTTGGTCATTTGATCTCCAGACCTTTTTGTGCATCACCAAACAAGAAGCGGGCTGGGTCACGTTCGATCTCGGTCGCAATACGCATGAGGAATGCAACGAGCACACGAGATTCCGCAAGCAGTTGTGTGAACTCATATAATCCCGAAGTGGTAAAATCGTTGACCGCTCCCTGATTAGTTTCGAGAATTTTAGCTAATTGTTCAGATGCGTCGCGTGCAGCTATAAGAGTCGACTTAGTTTCATCACCAAACCCTTGCATCTGCGCATCTATTGTTAGCAGTGTTGTGTCCAAGCGTGCGGCCAGACTGTGTGCGTTATCACGAAGTTCAGAGGTTAGTAAGCGTACATCGCCCATCGTTGAACGAGCTTCACCAGTTATGAGATCTACGCTGTCTTGAACATCACCCACGAGTCCACGTAATTCCGAAACAGCTGCACGGGCTTCTGCGGAAGCACCGCGGAGTTCGCTGATGACCGATGCGCCATCTGCGATCATGCTACTTACATTTACAGTGTTAGTCGCCAGCGTTTCTGTAAAAGTCGACAGGTTTTCTAAGGTTTGTGCCACATTCTTTTGATTTTCACTACTAAGCAATCCACTCGCTTGTTCAAGCAGGACAACAAACCGGTTAAGCACTTCCGGCGCAGCATCAAATACTTCCTGCAACTGAGAGGGCTTTGACTGGATAACCGGGCGAGGTTGACCTGGTTTTGACTGTAACATTGATGAATCCTGCGTACCTCCACTAATTTGCACGTAGGCAATGCCTGTGATTCCCTGAAATTCAAGAGATGCGACAGCATCTTCCTTAATTGGTGTATCTGCTGGCACTTCAATCGCGACACGAACTCGTTCGACGTTCAACGGATCGATCCGCATGTCTGAAACAACACCAACTGGGATACCGCGGTAACGCACCGGATTACCTTCTTTTAGACCAGTGACGGATCCTTGGAAGAGAATATCATAATAGGTGAATTCCTCATCAAGATTTACACCAGCCAACCAAATAACCATGACGACAAGTCCAACGAGAGAAAGGAGGACAAAACTGCCTACCACCAAGTAACTTGCACGCGTTTCCATTATCTATGAGAGTGTTTTTTCAGCATCGATCGCAGCACGGGCCCGCGGACCGCGGAAATACGATTGAATCCAAGGATGTGGGTCGTTCAAGTGCTCCTCCAAAGTACCGACGCGAATCTTTTTATCTACAAGCACCGCTATTCGATCGCAGATTGCAATCAATGTATCAAGATCATGCGTTACCATAAACACCGAAAGACCAAGACTTTGCTGCAGTTCACGAATTAGTTTATCAAAGGCAGCAGCACCAATGGGATCAAGGCCGGCTGTCGGCTCGTCGAGAAACAAGATTTCTGGATCGAGCGAGAGTGCACGAGCTAATCCTGCTCGTTTTCGCATGCCCCCTGACAGCTCCGATGGAAATTTGGTTCCTGCCTCTCGAGGCAAACCCACCATTCCAATCTTTAATGCTGCTAATTCGTCCATCAGGGATTGTGACAAACCAAGATGTTCACGGAGGGGAACCTCGATATTCTCAGCTACTGTCAGCGACGAGAAGAGCGCGCCGTCTTGAAACAATACGCCACAACGAATCGTCATTGCCTCTCGTGCGGCCGAGCTCAAAGAAAGGGCATCGGCACCAAGAACTTCTATTTGCCCTGCCGCTGGTTTGGTCAAACCCAAGATTGTTCTTAAAAGCACAGATTTCCCTGTTCCTGATCCACCGACAACACCCAATACTTCTCCACGACGTACGCGGAGATCGAGTTCGTCGTGAATTATCTGAACTCCAAACTGGGTACGAAGCCCAGCAACATTAATAACTACATCCTCGGTCATCGTCGGTGAATATAACAAAGAATCAAGAAGTTTAGACGCCTAATTTTACGTTCTTTCGTTAAAAATACCAGATCAAGTATCATGATTTATGGTCAAAGACCGAGAACAGCAAACGCGATGGAAAAGACAGCGTCGGCAACAATCACAAGGAATATCGCCTTAACTACAGATTGCGTAGTCATCCGACCAACACTTTCAGCACTGCCTGATACACGCAGGCCTTCGTAACAACCAACCATAGCTATTATAAATGCAAAGACCGGAGCCTTAACCATTCCAATCATAAAATTCTTAAGTGACACCGCTTCTTCAAGTTGTCGAAGAAACTGAACAATACTCAAGTCAAGCGAAATGAGCGACATAACTGCACCACCAAGAAGGCCTGATAGATCAGCTATAAATGCCAACAGAGGCAAGGTGATTAGGAGAGCATTTACCCTTGGTAGGACCAAAACTTCAATTGGATCTAGGCCTAGCGTCTGCATCGCATCCACTTCTTCATTAACCTTCATCGTACCAATCTGAGCAGTGAATGCAGAACCAGAACGACCAGCAACCATTATCGCAGTCAACAAGACGCCAATCTCTCTTAACACTGAAACCGCCAGCAAGTTCACAGTAAAAATTTCTGCACCAAACTGACGAAGTTGATCTGCTCCCTGATATGCTAAAACCAGTCCAATCAGAAATGATAAAAGCACCACAATTGGAACTGCATTGAGCCCTGTTTGTTCAATCTGATGAACTAGCGAAACGAACCTAAGGCGGCGTGGACTTACAAGTGCCCTTAACAACTTAATTATTGTAATTCCGAAGAAATTCAGCAACGCTATACCTTCGGTGCCCGCGTCGAACAATGCCTTCCCCGCCCGATTAACCATCAATACAAATGTATTGATGCGTGGGAGCTCCACATCACGCGGCACTCGCCTAGCTTCCACAACTAGTTGTAACAACGGATGATGCGTTTCTGTAACTCCAGTGTACTCAACCTTTGCCCCATGCTCCTCAATGGCCTTGGTCAGCCCACATAACATCATCGCCCCGGAAGTGTCGAGCGATGTAACTTTACTAAGATCAATATGTACCTGCTTCGCTGCAAGCAAGTCTATGGCACTCACCAAGCGGTCAATTTCTGAGATTGTCGCTACAACCCATGCTCCGCTCGCACGTAACAACAAACGGTCACCATCTGTCACTCGTTCCAGTAAATCCGGTGCTTGTAACCTATGTTCTTCGGCTACCATATTTGTCGAACCCTTATGACGCCTGAAAATTCCATACTACGGTCGTGAATTTGGAAAAATATATAACTTAACGCAACCCCGCTACCTACATTGCGGCACAACGACCACATAGATAGAGTACCTTCACAATTTTAACATATGGAGTTTAGGTGCTGATGGAATTGAAGGATCATATTGCGCAATTTGCGGATTATCCTAAACCTGGGATCTTGTTCTACGATATATCACCACTGTTGGCACATGCCATCGCCTGGAAACACTGCGTAAGTCTCCTGACTGAACATGTTAGGCCCTACACACCAGATATACTCATCGGCATAGAATCGCGTGGATTTTTAGTTGCGGCGCCGCTAGCACTGGAACTTGGGTGTGGGTTCGCGATGATTAGAAAGAGTAACAAACTGCCTGGACCGACAATGGAACAGACCTATGACCTTGAGTATGGAATGGATACCATTGAGATTCAAACATCTGCAATTCAGCCAGGTCAGCAGGTAGTCATAATGGACGACCTACTTGCAACCGGCGGTACTATGGCCGCGGCGATAAAGTTGGTGCAAAAGCTGGGAAGCGAAGTGTGCGCGGCCTGTTGTATCATCGAGCTTGCTTTCCTTAATGGGCGAGACAAGCTGGAAGTACCATTTAAATCGCTGCTCACCTATGAGGAATAATAGGCATGGACTTAGCGGCCGAGCTTGAGAAAGCACTTGCTTGGCATCGTGCAGGTGATTTAGCGAAGGCAGAGACCATATACCGCCGTATCGTAGATACTGGGGATAAATACAGCTTAAGCGACCAAGAGAAGTATACAGAGGCCTTGCACCTTTTGGGCGTCGTCTTACTTCAGCTAGGCCATCCGGAAAATGCCATTACACTTATCGCCCAGGCCTTAGGGCGTAAAGATAAAGATGCCCGAATTCATAACAACCTAGGGAATGCCGAACTCGCTCTTGGCAGAACGGATGCCGCACTAAAATGTTTTCGACGTGCAGGAGAACTCGATCCACAGCTATTCGACGCGCACTTTAATCTTGCCACCGTTCTGTTTCGGGCAGATAGGCCATTGGAAGCCGAATCCGCTTTTCGTCATGTGCTGACTTTGCAACCAAATAATGCAAATTCATGGTGTAACTTAGGCTCCGTATTGCAAGTTCAACAGCGATTAGATCAAGCACGCGAAGCCTTTGAGAAGGCAATACACTTTAGGCCAGACTTTTCGGAGGCTCACGCTAATCTTGGAGCTATTTGGCGTGAACTTGGTGACTTAACGCGTGCAGAAAATTCGCTCAATAATGCTATTCACCACAACCCTACACTCGGAGAAGCGTTCATTAATCTCGGTGACGTGTACGTAGATGCAGGTGAACATAACCGTGCTATTAGTGCGTATACCGCAGTGCTAAAACATAACCCGAACTTAGTACAGGCACGGACCAAACTGATAGCAACGCGTCTTATGATATGTGATTGGTCTGAGTTAAAGTCTTTACGTAAAAGTCTATCAACACTTGATAAGAAAGCACTTAGCACTGCGCTGCCTGGATCATCCGGTCCTTTCGTCTCTTTAATGTTGGGTCTTTCAGCTCGATCACAAAAACTCCTCGCTGACAGTTGGGCAGCAGAAATCTGTCGCCGAACCAATGTCCACCCGCAACGAGAAATCCCAATAGTACGACCGAATGGACCGTTACGAATTGGTTATCTATCAGATGACTTCCGCGACCATCCCGTCGGGCACATCATGCACGGCCTTATTGCTCTTCACAATCGAAGACAATTTGTGGTTCACGTTTACTCAACCGGTAAAGACGACGGCAGCATCTATCGCAAATCAGCCGAAGTTAAGTCGGATCAATTTCACGACATATCTGAGTCTTCACACGTAGATGCAGCGGATATTATCCGTAATGATGGCATCGATATCCTTATCAATTTACAAGGGCATACTGCCGGCGCACGGAATCAAATAGTGGCTCAAAGACCCGCTGCCTTGCAGGTAGCATGGCTCGGGTACCCCGGGTCTATGGGAGGGTCACTGATGGATTACTTCATTGGAGATCCCATTACCATATCACCCGATATTGAAACCTGCTTCTCGGAAGCTCCAGTGCTATTACCTGACTGCTATATCCCTCCCTATGAATTCTTCGAACCGAGCCCAGTCAAGATGAGTAGGATAGATTATGGGCTACCCGATAACGTACCAGTATTCTGTTGCTTCAATGCACCTTACAAAATTGATCCGGTAATTTTCGAGTGCTGGATGAATATTCTAAGGCGAGTAACAGGAGCCGTGTTGTGGCTACGTGGTGGACAGAGTGAAATTGCCTTAAAAAATGAGGCAGATAAAGCTGATATCGACCAACAACGCCTTATATTCACCAGTGGGCGAGTGGAGCGTACAATTCATCTGAAACGTCACAGTCTCGCTGATATTTTTCTTGATACGCACTATTATAACGCCCACGCAACGGCTCTTGACGCTCTAACTGCCGGTCTTCCGATCCTTACCTGTCCTGGCCCTTCGCCTTCTGGTCGTGCAACTAGTAGTATGCTGTCAACGTTGGGCCTTACCGAATTAGTGGCTCCTACTCTCCAAGCCTATGAGGATACAGCAGTCAAGCTGGTAGAGGAACGATTCACTGGTTTAAAGGATCGTCTTACAAAATTACGGGAGACAAACGTATTTTTTGATAGAGGACGGTTCGTCCGTAATCTTGAGACTGCATTGACATTAATGGCGGAGCGAGCGAGAGCTGGACAATCACCTCGACGAATAGAAGTTAAATAGTCACGTTCTTGAAGACATACTCGTATAATCTTGATTACGGAAAATATTTATAGGCGAGGTCTTTTGCATTACAAATGTAACTGCTGAAAATAGTTAAATACTGTTAGCCAGGTCTACAATTACATCCGCTATAATCTGAGCCCCCGCTGCAAGGTCTTCCGGCGATGCATTTTCCGCTTCGTTATGGCTGATCCCTTTCTCGCAGGGCACGAAGATCATGCCGCTCGGGCATATTTCTGCTAGATGTCGAGCATCATGGCCAGCACCAGAATAGATATGGCGATAGGAATATTCTCGACGCTTAACAGCTTGCTCAATTAATTTTGGTACGGTGCCAGTGAATTCAATGGGTTTTGACCAGGATGGTTCAACCACGCTGACATCGCAATGATTGACAATTTCTTTACACAAAGGCTCAACTTGATTTCCTAGCAAGTCAAGTGTCTCTTGTTCAGGGTGACGAAAATCTATGCTGAAAGAGACTTGCCCTGGCACGACAGCAAGCGCACCAGGAAACACATCAAACTGGCCAATTGTGAAACGCACGATATCCTCATCGTCGTGAAATAATTCATGAAGTGCATTGACAATTGCAACGGCTTCGACGAAGGCGTCCCTCCGGTGTTTACGTGGGGTCGTCCCAGCATGCGCCTCGTCACCCGACACCTCTATAGAGAACTTCCTCGTCCCCTGCATACCCGTTACAATACCAATTGTATCATCGGCAGCTTCGAGCTCAGGCCCTTGCTCAATGTGCGCTTCGATAAATGCGGCGACAGGTTCTCCAAGTTTGCGATGACGGGCTTCCGGTAGCGCAGTTTTCAGGGCAGTTACTGCTGTACCCATTGTAACGCCATGACCATCTACTGCTGCCAGCATAACCTCGAGGTCCACGCTACCCACATAAACTGATGACCCCATAAACGATGGGGAAAACCGTGCACCTTCCTCGTTGTTCCAAACAGCAACTTCCAGCGGTCGTTTTGTTATTAATCCCGCCGTATTGATAGACTCCAAGGCCTCCAATGCTGCGAGTACACCAAAAATCCCATCAAATCGACCGCCCGTCGGTTGTGTATCACAATGCGAACCGCTGATAACGGGAGCAGCATCCGGATCCGTTCCTTCACGTCGCATGAACATGTTACCGGCATTATCAACAAATATGGTGAAGCCACACTTTACTGCCCACTTACAAAGTAACACATGAGCGTCGATGTCAACCTGCGTCAATGCTAACCGGTTAACACCACCTTTTGCGGTTGCGCCGAAGCGTGCCATCTCTTCGTGACGTCGCCACAACCTGTCCGCGTCAATTGTTGCGTACAAATTTCCAGTAGACGTAATCCCATTAGCGACCATCATCTCATCTCCCTTATCCAAGAAGAGTTGTTCCAATTCCTCGTGACTATTCTTATTCAACCTCGCCGGAAAGAGTCATAAGAACTGGAATCCAAGCCTGTTCTACGCTTTCGTTCGTATTAATCAAAGTAACTTCAAGGCCAACCGTAACAGCCTTTAGAAACGGTCTGTTACACTTTCTACTTATGACTGAGCCCATCGCTTGTCAAACTCCCAGACGTTATCAAAACCCATAATTTTGTTCATTTCGTCAAGTGTGGCCAACGACAAAGGTTGTTCGAGACTGGATCCCCGTGCTCTTAGGTGCCCGTAAACCTGCTCCAACGCACATGCTACCGTGAGAAAACCGGTTCCGGGGTAGAGTACGAGGGTAAAACCAAGCTCTTCCAGTCGTTTGGCGCTCAATATCGGTGAACTTCCACTCTCCACCATATTGGCGAGCAGCGGAGCATCGATCGTTTGACCTATATGTTCAAACTCTGCTTCATTCTCAGGTGATTCGATAAACAAAACATCCGCACCCGCAGCATGGTATTGCTTTGCCCGGCTCAATGCCTCATCCAACCCAAGCGTTGTTCGTGCATCCGTACGAGCAACAATTAGAAAATCCGGATCAAGGCGACTTTCAACGGCAACTTTGATCTTTGTTACCATGTCGGCTGATGGGATTACCCGACGTCCCTTCGTATGACCACATTTCTTTGGAAATTCCTGGTCCTCAAGCTGAATTGCAGCAACACCCGCTGCTTCGTATCCACGTACCGTACGTTGCACATTCAATAGGCCACCGTAGCCAGTGTCGGCATCTGCAATGAGCGGCGTGGATGTGCCTGTCGCAATTAATTGCGCACACGATACCATCTCTGTGTAGGAAGCCAGTCCCGCATCCGGTAGTCCGCAATGTGAGGCGCTTACACCATAGCCCGTCATATAAATTGCATCGAAGCTAAGTCTGTCGGCTATGCGCGCTGAAATCATATCATAGACACCGGGTACGACTAACAGTTCCCTTGATCTAATCTTTTTCGCTAGCCTCGTTTTCTGCTCCATGACGACCATGCTCCTCCTCATGATAATGATTTGTACTGTTGCACCAAGAGATTTATTGACTTCTTCCTGCACAGAACCAAACTACAACGTTAAACTCTATTAATATGGTAATATTAACGAACTATTCTCCAGCCTCCCTTTTCAGGAATAGCCTAGCTCTATTTATTGACTCTGATGGTAATGATAAGATTCTTAACGCTCCCATTACTCTATTTATCACTTGGTAAAGTGCGTCAAGAGAATCGTCGAGCTTATCAGTTATAACCAATTAGAACTTCACAAAACTGCCCGTGTATATACTTAAAATAATACAATATAACGATTTAGCCACAGAGGTTAATTAAGGCATCAATAATAATGGATGATTATTTAGATTTACCACTCATCGAAGTACAGCATGCTAGCTTAAGGTTAGGTAAAAAGCAGGTTCTGAGTGATATTAATTTAAACGTGCGACCAGGTGAAATTGTTACTTTGATTGGTCCGAACGGATCCGGCAAGACGACACTAGCCCGGTTAATATTAGGTTTACTTGCACCCGATACTGGTCGTGTCCAGCGGCGCTCAGGAGTTACAATAGGCTACTTACCGCAGAAGCTTACAATACCCCCGGTACTACCGCTGACTGTAAGTCGACTGATGACTCTAACACGTCCCGCCTCTGTTGATTCTATTTTGGATGCACTCACAGCCACTGACGTGGCCACATTGGTAAATTCAAACGTCTCGGAATTGTCGGGTGGTGAGTTACAACGAGTGCTACTTGCGCGTGCTTTGCTGCGTGAACCGCAACTGCTTGTTCTGGACGAACCAACACAAGGCGTAGATTTTGCCGGAGAAGCCGATTTCTACGGCCTTGTTTCAGATCTAAGAAAACGGCTTGGATGCGGCGTATTTATGATTTCTCACAACCTCCACATGGTCATGTCATCAACAGATCAAGTCGTCTGCCTAAACCAACACATTTGTTGTTCGGGAAAACCCGAATCTGTCAGCCAAAATCCTGAATTCCTAGCGCTATTTGGTCAAAGCAAAGCCCAACATGTCGCGCTTTATACCCACAATCACGACCATGCGCACGATGTCTCAGGCGCGGCGATTCCGCTAATTAGCGGTAGCCAAAACAAAGACAGAGAATACGGTAGTAGCGATGAGGCGTCCGATTAAATATGGACGATTTCTTCACAAGGGCACTTATAGCTGGATTGGGTGTTGCGGTGGTGGCAGGTCCACTCGGCTGCTTTATCGTTTGGCGACAGATGGCATATTTTGGCGACTCTATGGCCCATTCGGCATTACTTGGAGTTGCCCTCGGTTTATTGATCGGTATCGATATCACCATCGGTATAATTGTAACAGGAATCATAATATCGATTTTACTTCTAATGTTGCAGCGTCAACAGGAACTCTCTACTGACACATTGCTTGGTATTCTTTCCCATGCTGCATTGTCATTGGGTCTAATAGCTATCAGCTTGATGGAGTGGTTGCGTGTTGATCTGATGGGATACCTGTTTGGTGATATCCTATCTGTCACTGCCCTCGATATATATTGGATCTATGGTGGTGGACTAGCTACGCTGGGCTTCCTCACCGTAATCTGGAGGCCACTCATTGCAGTGACAGTACACGAAGAATTGGCCGAAGCAGAAGGCGTATTTGTATTTCCAGTACGCCTCGCATTTATGTTGTTAATCGCACTGATAATTGCTGTATCCATCAAAGTTGTTGGTGTTCTATTGATTGGTTCGCTATTGATAATTCCCGCTGCAACCGCTCGCCATTTTTCAAAAACCCCAGAGACAATGGCAATGATTGCAAGTCTTGTTGGCGCATTAGCAGTGGGTGGAGGACTTGCTGCATCGCTAAAATGGGACACACCATCTGGCCCATCCATCGTAATTGCGGCTACGGTGCTGTTCGCCGCAGGTTTTGTATTTATAATTGTCCGTCAATTAACACGAACCCTCACTAGAAAGAGATTAGGGTAAATAGGCTAAGTTGCAAAATTCAGATCAGTGCCGCGTTATACCCATTACCCTTGGGTGACGCCAAGCGATCGAGTCGAAGTCGATGACGACGATCAGTCAGTCTTAAAGCGCTGCCCATCACTGCTGCAAGTGATCCTAAACCTGTTCCACCTGCAATCAAGAACATGATTAGAATTTGGTATTTTACGGCTTCTACAGGCTCAACTCCGGACAAAATTTGACCTGTCATCATACCTGGCAATGCCACGAGTCCAGTTGCCGCCATCGCATTTACGATTGGCATCAAGGCGTTCCGCATTGCGGAACGTGTTACCGGTAGAAGGGCCTCTCTACGAGTTGCACCAAGAGATAGTTGCGCTTCTATGCCCTCGCGTTCCCGCAACAGTCCCGTCGTGAGCGCATGAAGACCGAGACTGATTCCTGTCATCGTGTTGCCGAGGATCATACCCAACAATGGCAAGCCATATCGCGGATGGTACCAAGGATCAGGCCTGACCTGTGTGGTTAGCGCAAACACCGTTATAAGAGTCGCGGCAACCAGCATGCAGCTGGTACCTAGGCTGTATGCCCAAATACCAGTGAGCCTACGTTCCTGTCGAATCATTATCTCCCGTCCGGCAAATAAGATCATTAGAAGTGCAGCAATTCCTGTCCAGAAAGGCGAAACCAGCGAGAACAATGTTGTTAGCACAATTCCGACAAGCAATAGCTGAACAACCATACGAACTGCGGCAATCAGGAACTGGCGCCCTATTTGCAAGTGAAGAACTAGGGAAAGACCGCCGTTCAACAGAACTAGGGATCCAGCAATCACGAGGTCGAAAAAGTCGAGCCGAATGTAGTTCACAACATCGCTTCCTGTGCCCGACCATTCTCCATTATAAGTCTTCTCCGCGCCAGACGTTTTGACTGGTCGTCATCATGACTTACCCAAATTACGCTCCCACCATCCTCGAAGTGGGAACCGATGAGTCGCTCTACTGCTAAAGTGGTCAACGCATCCAAACCTGAAGTAGGTTCATCAAGCAGGAGGACACGTGGCCGCAACAGCAAAGCTCGAATTAGTCCTATCCGTTGTTGCTCACCCGTCGAAAGGCGCTGCACCGGCCAAGAATAGCAGTCTGCGGATACACCCAATGCCTCGACAAACGGCTGCACCAAATTCCAATCGGGAAAATGGGGGCCTACTGTATCGTGCCACCATCCAGGAACTGTCGAGACGTATGTGACTTGGCTACGCCAAATTGGTGCTGGCATCGTGTCACGTAAGTTATCATCAAGTGACACCATACCATCGCTAGGGTCAAGATCAGCGATAGCGCGAAGTAATAATGTCTTGCCCGAACCCGATTTGCCCTGCACAACAATACATTCACCGTCGGCAAGTTCAAACGATACTGGCAATAGTCCAGCGCGATACAGGTTACAAACAGTCAACATTAATAATGGTGTTTCAAATTAGTAGTAAAGCAAATTAGAAGAGTACGCACATGCATGTGATTGAATGTGCTGACAGAAACAAACAGGCATGGTCATAACTTTTTTTAGGCCGCCGCTGCACGGGTTAAGGATAGTCGGGCTGATTCTAGGTGTTGTATCATAATAGCAGCCGCCCTTTCGGGCTCTCTTCTTTGGATAGCATCGAAAATTTCTCGGTGATGTTTATTGTATTCGGCAATCGTCCTCTCGTTCAGTGTCAAACGCCGCATTCGTTCCCATCGCTTCTGATTACGTACACCATTTATTTGGGCAATGATCCAGACCAGCAACTGATTACCTGTAGTTTCTGCCAATAATGAATGAAGAGAAGTATCAAGCATCGCAAATCGCTCCGGATTATGCATGCAACCTTCCATTTCAAGTAATAGCGCCTCCGCCTTTTCTAGGTCTAGTCTACGTGCGTGTAAAACTGCCAATCGACAAATGTGCGGCTCAAGTGCAAATCGAGCATCTATTAGTTCTAGTGGGCTAGCGTTTTCTATAACTCTATTTGTAGTCTCAAACATCAACGGCAGTACGTAAGTTCCACTACCTCTACGAATTTCGACTAAACCGTCTTGAGCAAGCTGCTTTAGCGCTTCGCGAACTGTTCCACGAGCAACGTTATATGATTTGGCCAATATTCGTTCTGCTGGCAGGCGATCTTTAGCAACCAATTTTCCACTATGAATTTCTTGGCGCAATAAGCTAGCAATTTCAGTTGATCCATGTTTTTTCATTACTTTCATGTTTCCTAAACAATAACATACCAAAATTATACCAATATATAATAATTAAGCAATATCTGCAAAATTGGCATAACAATAGTTGTTTTTTGGTACAAAATTTTGGCATAGTAAAAAAAAATGAATAATGCCCCCTTAAAATTAAGAATAGAGTTTATAGAGGGGTGATGGGAGAGAAAAATTGGGTTTGCCAGAACACGTAGATTACATTGTTGTCGGCGCCGGAATTCATGGCCTTTCATCCGCTTGGCGATTGGCAGAACGTTTGAATGAAGCGGGTCAAAACACTGAAGGTCGGGTAATTGTTCTGGACAAGGACAGTATAGCCGCTGGAGCCAGCGGAATAGCATGCGGTGTCATCCGTAATAACTACTTTCAACCGGCAATGCGCCATCTTATGGCCCATTCAGTAGGCGTTTGGGAAAGTGATCCGCAAGCATTTTGTTATTACCCGGTGGGATACATGCAAATTTCCTGTGAGGCAATGCGTGACGATATCGGACAAATTTTTTCTGAACAGCAAGAGATCGGATATGAGAGTGTTTTTATTGAAGGAGCCGACGCATCTACCAGCTATATGAAAGGTATTTTTCACGACTGGCGCGCGCAGAATATAACGTCCGTTTTGCATGAGAAACGAGGCGGTTATGCCAATAACATCAAATCTCTAAATGGCTTAGCCAAAAAAGCGCAGGATCTTGGTGTACAGATTATGACTGGCATAGAGGTCAAGGGATTTGTTAGGGAAAATAGTTCAAATGCAATTCTTTCCGTTGAAACAGATCAAGGCTCAATAAACTGTAAACACGTAGTAATTGCCGCTGGGCCCTGGGTACGAAATTTTTGGGATATGCTAGGACTACCTAAAAAAATTAGTGTTACTGATTTGGAGGGTAAACGACATGAAGAAGTAGACATGTGGCGGTTCTGGCAACTTCAAGAAGGTGTATTGCGCGTTGATCCGGGTATGTTGAAGTCCAACGATAGCGAGATGCCACCTGTAATACATGTTGATTCAGACGCACCGCTTATTTCAGATGTAGATGGGTCGGTGATAACAGAGGAAATGTGGGGAATATATTATAAGCCAGACACACATTTTGGTGGCATACAAGGCGGCGCAGCACCATATAAAGTTAAGAAGGCTGCCGATGACGTCGCAATCGATCCATATGGCCCATCTAGTCCGGAATTTGTATCCGGAGACGACTTTGCTCACATGTGGGTTTCGGCTCTATCACATTGCCATCAACGTTTCGAAGGAATGATGGAGCAATACAATCGTGAGCCATCAGGTGGCATAGGATGTTTTACTCCTGATAGTTTCCCAGTCTTCGATTGTTTCAACGAGAACGTCAGCGTTATAGCTGATAGTAACCATGGCTATAAAATGATTGGTGTAGGTCGGCTTGTTGCAGACGAAATCTTTGGTGACAGGCAAGATTTACTGAATCCCTTTAGATTTGAACGATACGAAAAAGGCGAATTGCACCCCGTTTCAAATAGTCCATTTCCATGGAGCTGAAGACACTGAGTGCTTATCGATGATTCGGAATAAGTGTTGCGCTTAACAAGATGGGAGAAGATTAGAATGGCCAATATGGACATCGAAACATTTGTCAACTCTGACGGTCGGTCAGCGAAAGTAAAAGAAGTTCGAAAGAAGATCGACGAGCTTGGTATCGAGTATCTTTATCTGCAATTTGTCTCAATAACAGGTAAAATTATGGGTAAGGGTATTCCCTCCGATCACTGGGAAACCGTTGCAGAAAGGGGCTTTCAGCTTGTTTACGGCTCAACGGTCAACCTATTCTTAAATAGATCTGGTGAATATTTGGGCTATGGCCCAGAAGCAGCTGAATTAGTAGGTATCCCGGAGCCGGAAACATTCATGCAGCTCCCTTGGGATAAACGCGTTGGCAGGTTCTATTGCACGCTGTTTCGAAACCGCGAAGAGCGTGAGAACCCTGGTAGCTTTTTGACTGCTGACTGCCGCGGAAATCTGCGCCGACTTCACGATACGTTTAAGAAAAAACATGGAGGCCTCCAGCTACGTATGGGCACCGAGCCTGAAATGATGTGGCTAAAATTTGATCAGGATGGGAAACCCAAGGAAGGTTACTCAAAACCATACTGCTATCACATCGATCAATTTGAAAGTTTACGCCCAGTCTACATGAAAGTTATTGAATACGCGCGGACCATGGGATTGGACATGATCCAAGGTGATCACGAGGATGCGCCCGGCCAATTGGAACTTAATTGGATGTTCGACGACGTAATGCGTAACGCGGATAGATTAACAACTTATCGCCAGATCTGTGCGCAAGTCGCGCGCGAATACGGTATTTTTGCATGTTTTATGTCCAAGCCATTCATGGGAGTATCCGCATCTGGCTGTCATCACAACATGTCGCTTTGGCATGGCGGTGAAGATGTTTTGTGCCCAACTGGTAATGATCCAAAATTATTACCAGGCATGCCCGGAAACTATCACTATGTGAAGGGCGGGGAAAATACCTTCATGCCGGACACAGAGGATCCACAATTACCCGGTAAAGTAGGGCTTCAAGCAATTGGTGGCATAGTTCAACACTTACAAGCACTCACTGCCATTGGTTGCTCAACAGTAAACTCGTACAGACGTCTTTGGGATACGGGCTTTTGGGCGCCTGTATTTGCCGACTGGGGATTTCAAAATAGGACAACTGGGTTACGTGTTTCAGCTCCGGGAAGATTCGAATACAGAACGGTGGACTCAATGGTCAATCCATACATTATGGGTTCTACAATTTTGGCTGCTGTTGATGATGGGATCGACAACCAACTTGACCCAGGGCAACCAGAAGAACGAAATATTTACGAAGCCATGGAAGCTGGGAAACAAGTTAAGAAGCTACCAATGTCTTTAGGCGAAGCGCTAGAAGCGCTAGAGAAGGATAATGTAGTGCAACGCGGATTGCCTGGAGAAATGTATCGTCTTTATCACGAATATAAGTCGGATGAATGGGAACGGTTCATGTCAACTGTTACCGAATGGGATAACGAAACTTATATGGAGTGCCTACCTTAAGGGCTAACTTGAATTAGTACCAAAAAGTGTACCAATTAAGGGGTTAGGATAGAAATTTTCAGTGGGAGCGCAGTTTAATGTGCGGAATTGCAGGAGTTATTCATCGCGGTAAAAAGTCGAACGTTGGTGGTGAAATGACGTCAATGCTCATGGCTCTCAGGCATCGGGGTCCCGATTCAACTGGCTTTGCTGTGTATGGTCCGCCAAATCCCGGCGACTTCATTATGCGCGTCAAAGTAGCTGAAAAAGAGGATATGAACACCGGCCACGATATTGTGGACAAGATTGCGAAGAGAGTGTCTGAAGTTGAAAAACGTATCAAACTTCATGATGTAAAAATTAAGGAATATGCTGCCATTACACCTTATGCACTAAGGTATGTAATTTCCCCATCTGGTGATATGGAAGAAATGGCACGCCATATAGAGGAAATTGATACCGTTGAAATTCTCTCTCTTGGGAATGGGCTAGAATTAATAAAAGATTTGGGTGACGCTAACGAAGTTGGGAACACTTATGGTCTGAACGACTTCAGTGGCACTCATGCTATTGGTCATACGCGAATGGCAACAGAATCAGATGTCGACATTCGTTCAGCTCACCCGTATTGGGCATTTCCATACAACGATATTTCCGTTGTGCATAACGGTCAAATTACAAACTACTGGATAATGCGTAGGACAATGGAACGTGAAGGTCACAGGTTCATGTCAAACTGTGATTCCGAACTACTAGCAGTCTATACCGCATATAATTTAGCCCATGATTTTACCTTAGAAGAAAGCCTGAAAAGATCAATTGATGAGATTGACGGCGTCTTTACGTATCTGGTAGCGACAAAGAATCAATTAGGCATGGCGAAGGACACAATGGCAGCAAAACCGTTAGTGCTATACGAGAGTGATCAACTGATTGCCATGGCGTCGGAGGAAGTGGCCATCCGTTCAATTCTTCCCCAGGAAATTGATACTTATGACCCATATGACGAGGAGGTGAGGGTATGGCAGGCATAAGTGATGCCGAGCTTAAGCTCTTAAGCCAAGACGAAAGAGCTAAGTCGCTGGGCATGACGACTGAACAATTGACTGGACGGTCGCTGCTTATCGAGTTTGACCCAGATGAAGAAGAACGATTTGCATATCCTTGGGCACCTGACGTCGATTTTAACAAAAGGATAGAAATTGATACTGACGAGTTAACATCGACGGAAGTAAATGAGCGAATTCGTGAGCTAATGGCTGAAGGCTATGGCACTATCGTAATCAAAAACCCACGTGGCAAGCACTCGCTCGGCGTCGGTATTCTTAATAGGTTGAACTTAATCATTGAAGGGTCGCTTGGGTATTTTGGCGTTGGACTAATAGACGGACCAAATGTGCGAATAAATGGTCGGGTGGGATGGTCATGTGGAGAAAACATGATGTCTGGAACTATATTAATAGAAAAAAATGCTGGTTCTACATTTGGTGCAGCTATTCGTGGCGGAGACCTTGTCTGTCGTGGCTCTGTCGGCTCGCGAACCGGTATAGACATGAAGGGCGGCACAATCATAGTAGGTGGAGATACAGGTGCATTGTCAGGATTCATGATGCAACGCGGCCGAATAGTGGTGTGTGGTAATGCTGGCAAGGACTTAGGTGATTCTATATATGATGGAACCATTTACGTTGGCGGCAAAATCCATTCTCTCGGTACCGATGCGGTAACAACAGAATTGACCGATGTCGATAAGTCTTGGATGCAACGCAAGTTAACGCAATACGAACTTATGCCCGAAGGCGGAGTAGAACACTTCACTAAGATTGTTGCAGGCAAACAATTGTGGAATTACGACAACCTTGAGCCTACTGAGAAAAAAATCATCCTTTAAGGTTTGAGAAAAGGTTACAGAATGGATAATGACTCTAAGAAAACACTTGATCGCGATACTTTCAGGCTGGGTAACTCGTTCGTTTTTCCGCCAAACGTAATTGATGATATCCATGTCAAATCTGAGCTCGGCCGCTACAGAATGCGTGGGTTTTCTCTATTCAAAAAAATTCCGCATTGGGATGATCTGACGTTTCTTCCAGGAACTTTGACCCGCTTTGTGATTGAAGGTTATCGAGAGAAATGTGAAACCAAGACAATTATAGGTCCTCGAGCAAAACGTCCGCTGGAACTGGATATTCCAATTTATATCACAGGCATGAGTTTTGGAGCATTATCCTATGAAGCTAAAACCGCGTTGGCTCGAGGTGCTACCATGGCAGGGACCGCTACTTGCTCAGGCGAAGGTGGCATGATTCCTGATGAAAGGCGCTATTCGACTAAGTGGCTCTATCAGTGCATTCAATCACGTTACGGATTCAACCCACACCATCTTATGCTAGCAGATGCCTGCGAGTTTTTCATTGGACAAGGTTGCAAAGTAGGCCTTGGCGGACATCTGATGGGTCAAAAGGTGACCGACCAGGTTGCCGAAATGCGCTCATTACCAGCTGGTATAGATCAGAGGTCACCAGCTCGCCATCCTGATTGGCTTGGACCTGATGACTTGGCATTAAAAATTCAAGAAATCCGAGAAGTAACGGACTGGCAGATTCCTATACAGCTAAAACTTGGGGCCGCACGAGTTTATGATGACGTGCGAATGGCTGTAAAGTGCGACCCTGACTCAATTTATATTGATGGTATGGAAGGCTCAACTGGTGCTGGCCCGCATTTAGCAACTGAAGAAACGGGTGTACCTGGTATGGCAGCTATCCGCCAAGCACGTAAGGCCATAGATGATCTTGGCAAACGTGGAGAAATTACTCTAATTTACGCAGGTGGAATTCGTAACGGTGCTGACGTCGCCAAAGCAATCGCACTGGGTGCGGAAGCGATTGCTATTGGTCATTCTGCAATGATGGCACTCAATTGTAACAAGGACATACCTGAAGCTAATTACAAAACGGAAATAGGTTCTGAGCCCGGGTATTGTTATCACTGTCATACAGGCCGTTGCCCGGTCGGTGTTGCAACGCAGGATGAGGAGTTGCGTAAACGTCTTGATCCAGATGACGCAGCAGAACGGGTTTATAATTTTCTACATACACTGACTATAGAAACTCAAATGTTTGCACGTGCCTGTGGCAAAACAGACATCCACTCCTTAGAGCCAGAGGATTTAGCAGCATTGACTATGGAATCGTCTGCGATGGCCGGAGTACCCCTTGCCGGCACAAGCCACACTGTCGGCATTGAAGATTACCACCATCTGTAAAGGAATTTTAAGTTATGGCGGGTAAAAAATATCAAGGCTCTGAAATCAAAGATGTTGACCAGTTTCTGGATGATACAGCCGGTCTAGAAAGTGAACGCGAAAAGGAAATTGGTCAACATATCGGTTACCGCTATGACGTAAATCTCGTACCTGATTATGATCGGATTACGCCGTTTCTTTTGAAGTATATGGAGTTTATGGGCTTAGACGATCTTAATTGGCTTGAAGACGTGCACATGGGTTACGAGGAAGGAAACCCAGCAGTATTTGACAGAAATATCAATGGTTGGATTCAAATACCTGCTTCAATTGAGCTCCCCGATAACCAGCAAGACCGAGACATGATAGCGCGCGAACTTTTGATAAAATTTCAAATGTCTGATCGCAATCCCCTTGTTCATTTGAGAAGAGCGTACACGAAGTACTGATATCATGGAACGTCGCTTTAACATCGCCTGCTTACAGACTCAGCCAAGAGCAGACCTCCGATCTGCCTTAGATGAAGCATTGACATTGGCAGAGGTCGCGGTGCGAAACGGTGCAAGAGTTTTAACTTTACCGGAGTATTGTGGTGGTCTGAAAACAGAGGGTGCTACATTTTTACCGCCGTCAGCCTCGGAAGAAGAGCATTTGGTACTCCACGGTTTTCAGAAATTCGCCCGCCACAACAATGTGTGGATTGTCATCGGTTCTATCGCGGTAACTGCATCGAATGGTCGGATATTTAATCGTGGGTTTATAATTGATCAAAATGGTTTAATACGTAGCAGATATGACAAAATTCACATGTTTGACATCCAACTTTCCAAAACTGAGGTCTATAAAGAAAGCACTATAGTTAGTGGAGGTCATCAGGCAGTTTTAACAGATACGGCCTTCGGTCGCTGGGGTCAAACTATCTGTTATGACCTGAGATTTCCTCATTTATATCGCGAACTTGCCCAGTCAGGTGCAGAATTACTTCTAGTACCCGCCGCCTTTACAAAGAAGACAGGAGAGGCGCACTGGCACGTACTAAATCGTGCACGCGCGATAGAGAATGGTGCATATGTTGTGTCGGCTTGCGCCATTGGTACTATTGAAGGAGGTGGTGAAAGTTTTGGCCACTCTCTTATTATTGATCCATGGGGCCGAATATTAGCTGATGGTGGTACAGTGCCCGGTGTCATACAAGCAGAGATTGATTTGGATCAAGTAGTAGAGGTACGAAAAAAAATCCCTAGCCTTAAGCACGATAAGTCTTATGAGCTAGGTAATAGTTTGAAGTATAATGTTGCATGAACTTTACTGAGCCACATTCAGAGGTTTTGCCGGATACACTGCCACTCCGCAATGCATTTGTCGGTTGGCAATGTCGCTCTCGACAAATAGCGATGCGTGAAAATCTCGGGAAACCCGACAATTCAATCATGCCTACGGTATACCAAGAAAAAACAAATAAGCCATTTGGCCAAATTATAACGGTTCTCTTAAAAAAAGCGGCGTATTCAAAAACGTTAGAATTAAAGCAAATTTTTAAACGCACAAACGATCCGTCAGAACGTAGAGAAAATGCACTGCAGTTATTTTCTGAAGCCTATTATCAAATACCTGCGGAGTTTTCGGATACGTTGACAGCAACGTTTACGCCTAATTCTTCTAGCACCAAATTTTTTATGAATACTAGAAAATGCATATTAAAATTTTGTGCTTATAGTCAACAATTTGAACTGACCTGTAACGTCTTCAAACTCGAAAAATCTGACCCGAGTTACCAGGCCACTTGGTGGCATAATATTTTGTTCAATCCGCACCTTAACCCCAACACGGCTATTTTAGGGTTCTCTCCAGATTGGAAATCCAGCTCTCATATTTCTAATATTGTGTAAATAAATTAAGGAATAAAACGTTTTAATTTTTTTAAATAATTAGGATGAAATTTAAATAAGTTCGATAATAGGTAGTATAGTATAGGAAAGTTGAGAACTTGATATAGTCAAGTATTAGTAATTATAAGTAGTAATTTATTACATAATAATAAATGGTAAATTACTACACAACAGGCAGTGGTAAACCACGAATAAGTTAAGATTTAAATAATTTCGTGCTCTAACACGCTGCCACCACAAGGAGGAGGGTTATGAAAAAGGTTTATAATTGTATAGCATCAGCTGTTTTCTCGATAATTTTAGTCGTTGCTTCAAGTCAAGCCATGGCAAAAGATTCGAGTTCACCAATTGTAATTCCAACACATAACTGGTCAAGTCAAGTTGTGATGGCCTACGTTATTGGGGGAATTTTTGAAAGTTTGGGTAATACAGTCGAATATGTGCCTGCTGATACTCAGGCAGTTTATGAATCAATTAGAAATGGAGACGTCACTATATCCCATGAGGTGTGGCAGTCTACTTTTGGAAAGTCATTTTATAATGCAATGGCAAAAGGTGGCGTAATTGACGCCGGAACGCACGCCGCACTGACATTAGAGGAAATGGGTGTTCCTAACTGGGTAATTGAAAAAGGTTTATGTCCTGGCCTACCAAATTGGGAAGCATTAAAAAAGTGTCATAAAAACTTTGTAACCCCGGATTCGGAGGGCAAGGGTCGTTGGTTAGAGGGACCTCAAAGTTGGCATGGCGATTTAATGCCGGAACGTGTGAAGGCATTAGGCTTAGATGATAAATGGGTAGTAAAATTTGCAGGTGCAGGTGACGCCCTCTGGGCAGAGCTCAAAGCCGCGAAGAAAGAAGGACGTGGAACAGTTATATTTAACTGGACACCAAACTTTACAGACGGGGAAGGCTTTACCTTTATTGAGTTCCCGCCATACAAGGACGGTTGTAGAATAGCGGACGGCGGAGATGGTAAATGTGGATCACCCAAAGGCTGGCTAAAAAAAGCAGCTAATTACAAGTTTCCAAAAACCCATCCACACGCTTATATGACCTATTCGAGGATAAGTTTCACCACAGGTCAAATTGGTGCGATGGCTGCACTAGTTGATACAGATAAAATGACCCATCAAGACGCAGCTAAGAAGTGGCTAATGGACAATAAAGGTGTATGGCAACCTTGGACGAAAGCTGGTATGTAGCACTATATATTTCCCCCCACGCAAATAGCGCGGGGGGAAATTTTTTACTAATTTTCATGGGATGACATTATCAAATAAAACCCATACAACTGGAGTGTTTTATGTCTTCTCAGAACCAAAATACAAAAGCAGAAAATCCCGTAATAAAATGTCAGGGTGTTTTTAAAATTTTTGGCGAAAACGCTCGGCAATTATTTGATAAATCTTCAGGAAATATTGACATCAAAGAGTTTGATGAAGCTGGCTGCGTTGTGGGTGTTAATAATGCATCTTTCGAATCATATAAAGGAGCATTATTAGTTGTAATGGGGCTATCCGGATCTGGAAAATCAACCTTACTACGATGTATATCACGATTAACGGATGCAACAGCTGGGAAAATATATATAGATGGTGAAGACCTATTGGCATTAAGTGAGAAAAGGCTAATAGAGCTTAGACGGAATAAAATGGGAATGGTATTCCAAAGTTTTGCCCTTTTGCCACACAAAACTGTATTAGAAAATATCGCTTTCCCATTACAAATAAAGGGAAACAGCACTCAACAAAGTATAAAACGCGCAAAAGATATGGTCGACCTAGTTGGTCTGGGTGGGCGAGAAAACAACTTCCCTCGACAATTATCAGGCGGACAACAACAACGTGTAGGTATAGCTCGCTCGTTAGCTGTTGAACCAGACATTTGGTTCCTTGACGAACCGTTTTCTGCATTAGATCCATTAATTAGAAAAGAGATGCAAGACGAATTCCTGAGGCTGCAGGGTGTACTGAAAAAGACAATTCTTTTTATTACACACGATTTTGATGAAGCGCTACGTCTTGCTGATCGAATAGCAATTATGAAGGATGGTATTATCGAACAATTAGATACACCTGCAAATATTGTGCTTAACCCAGCGACAGAATATGTACGCCGGTTTACCGAGGATGTTCCACGAGGAAAAGTCGTAACAATCGAGTCAATAATGGACTCTATCAATACTTCAAAAACATCAAGTGATTTAAGTGTATCAAAAGATGAATTGATCGAGAATTCTGCGGAATTAATACTTAGTCAACAAAACCCGGTTAAAGTAAGAGATTTAAATAATAATATTGTTGGAACCGTTCACTCAACACGGGTTATCGAAGTCTTATTTCACAAGAGTTCGAAAAAAAATAACTAATTATGAGTATAATACAGAAATATACAAAATATTTTCAGTTTTCTTTCCTATTACTTATATTTTTTATACTATATTTTTCTATAGACCATACTGAAAATAATTATTTTTGGCGATTACCGCCTTTAATAAAAAATCTTCCTTTATTAATTAATAATACTGCTGAATATTTAATGTTTGATTGGTTTCCAATTGAGGTTTTTGATCCGGAAATTGAGGAATTTGAAGAAAAACCCTTATTAAAAGAGATTACTAGATCTATATCTAATGCGGTTAATTTTTTAATATTATTTTTACGAGATCTTCTCTTAGGCGGCGTAAATACCATTGTTTCTTTTTCTAGTTGGGATTGGGTGAGGGAGAATAAATGGGCATATTGGCCGGCACTACCCTGGACGGTTGTTTCTGGTGGTGCAATTATTTTAGGATATAATTTACAGGGTAAGGGACTAGCAGTATTAGTAGCAATTTCTTCCATTTATATTTCTACATTTGGTCAGTGGACGCCATCCATGCAAACCCTATCATTTGTAATGGTAGCGGCACCCGTTTCTTTCATTTTAGGATTAACATTTGGAATTTTTGCTTATAAATATAAGGCAATAGAAACAGTAATAAATCCACTACTTAATGTGGCTCAAACTATGCCACACTTTTCTTATTTGGTACCTGTTATGGTATTTTTTGGGATAGGAGACCATGCTGGCGCTATTGCGACTATAATTTTTGCCACTCCGCCAATGGTACGACTAACCTTATTGGGTCTTAAAAGAGTGTCACCAGAGGTTCTGGAAGCTGGAAAAATGAGTGGCTGTAATAATTTTCAGTTAATGTTCTGGGTACTTATTCCAACAGCACGTCGTGATATATTAATTGGAGTAAACCAAGTCATAATGCAATGTCTTGCAATGGCTGTTATAGCATCGTTTATTGGTGCCAAGGGCCTTGGCTTTAATTTACTTCTCGCACTCAATCAACTACGAATTGGCCAGGCACTAGAGCAAGGTATATGTATTGTTTTAATAGCAGTAGTTCTAGATAAAATGTCATTGGCGTGGGCAAATAAACAGGTAGATTATTTCGCGGACCTTAACTTTATTCAACGACATAAATACTCTCTTTTATTCATTATAGTTTTAGTAATTGGAAGTTTGGTCGCATACGTTGGAACATTTATATTTCGAGACGGTTTTAATTACTTTTATATAGTTCCACACAATAAAGGTTTTACAACTGAAACATTTTGGCAGGCTGGCGTAGACTGGATTTGGGATACATTTTTTTATGCATTAAAAGGCTTTAATGTTTTTCTTATCACTAAAATTTTGATGCCTATGAAAGCTGCTTATCTTGGAATGCCAGTTGTTGCGACGTTTGTTTTAGTAATGGGTATAGGTTTTATTATTGGTGGCATTAGATCTGCACTTGTTGTTGGCGGATTTATTTTATTTATCGCTTTAACCGAATGGTGGGATAGAGCCTTAATAACAGCTTATATGATGACTTTTGGCGTTATTGCGTCCGTTTTTATTGGAGTAACCATAGGTTCATTGTGCGCACAATATTCCTTCAGTACAAAATTTATTTTACTAGCTTGTGATACCTTTCAAACTTTTCCTTCTTTTATCTATTTGATACCCGTAATGATGTTATTTGGTGTAACGGATACTTCTGTTTTAATTGCTGTAATTGTTTATGCAGTAATCCCTGCAACGCGTTATACCGTTGAGGGGTTACATAGTGTGCCCAGTGCCCTACATGATGCCGCATCTATGTCTGGTGTTACTCGCTTCCAAAGATGGATAAGAATTGAGTTACCTCTTGCCTTTCCACACATGATGCTCGGTGTTAATCAAACAGTCGTATTTGCGCTATTTATGGTGATTATTGGCGCTTATATTGGCACAGATGATTTAGGACAATATATTTTAAAAGCGCTGTCGGATAAGATTGGTATTGGGAACGGTTTAACCCTTGGTTTGTGCGTAGCTTTTATCGGTTTAGCAATCGATCATTTGATTCACACATGGGCAAATAAAAGAAGGATTGTGTTTGGTTAATTCAGCCATTGTGAGGATGATGCAGCTAAGCTTTTTTTGATTTATTTATTTCTAGCCGGAACGTACTAATGAATGGGAACAAGGTAATTCAATCGCCTTATGAACGAGCTGGCGTTATTGTTCCTGGTTTGCCAGTTCTTGATTACGGTGTGGAACGTTTTGTTGTGCCAGGCAGTGGATCTCGCACCATTCAAATTTTCACCGGCGACGAAATTTCGGTAATCGACTGGGAAGGGTTGCAGTCTGCCGAATTAGTTTTTTTTACCTCCGAGGGCACATCAGACGCCGGTATGATTGGTGGAATTGGTGTGGGTAAAGCGGAAGGTTTAAAATCCGTTTTAAACATGAACAATGCGTCTGCAAGACAGGTTTCATCGGCGTTGGATAAGTTTGGATTTGATATCGCTAGAGCTGATGCCATAAGAATTTTCTCTGATGGATCCAGACCAGGTGACAGGGAAACCTTTATAGCGTCAGTCGATGGACTATTAATTATTTGTGCACCTGGCGCTTGGATGAATCCAGAAGAGCAGAATTCCACGACTGAATTAATTGTTTATGTTCGCAGAGCAAATCCGAAGACAAGTAAAGGTGAGCTGGAACCACCTGCCCCACTGGCAAACCCTATCTTAGACATTAATATCCAACCAGGCCAAGCTAAAGGATTCGAAGTTTTTGCTGGTCAATTCATACAAGTTGTGGATATCCAAGGGCGCGAATGTTCCGACTTTCAAGCATTTTCAAGATCAGCATTAGATAAGGGAATAGAACGCGAAATTGATCCAACTACCACACGTTCTCTGATGGGACTTGGTTATCCGGCACCTGGTCTTTATTCAAAGTATTTTAACGTTGACCAGGAGCCCCTTATTGAAATTGTGCAAGATACTTGCGGCAGACACGATGCCTTTGGGTTGGCTTGCAGTGCGCGATACTATGAAGACATGGGTTACCCAGGTCACGTCAATTGTTCCGATAACATGAGTCTCGAACTAAGCCGTTTTGACATAAAGCCACGGAAGGGTTGGCCGGCGATTAATTTCTTTTTTAATACTTTACTTGATGATGCCAACACGCTTGGATTTGATGAGCCGTGGTCTAGACCGGGGGATTTCGTGCTCCTCCACGCCCTGACAGACTTAGTGTGTATATCCACAGCGTGCCCTTGTGACGTAGATTCGGCAAATGGTTGGAATCCTACAGACATTCAGGCACGTGTTTATGGGAATTTGGAAAAGTTTAAGCGTTCAGTCGGTTGGCGCAAGACCCCGGAGGCTGATGTGGAGAAGACTAAACAAACTGCATTTCATGAGTGTTTTAAACGCCATACGCGTAATTTTATTGAATATAATGGCTACTGGCTTCCAAGTTCCATGACCAATCATGGCGCTACTGCGGAATATTGGGCATGTCGTGAAAAAGCTGCAATTATGGACCTGTCGCCCTTACGGAAATACGAAGTAACGGGTCCTGATGCAGAAAAATTGATGCAACTTTGCGTCACTAGAAATATGAAAAAACTCAGTACAGGACAGGTAGTATATACAGCCATGTGCTACGAGCACGGAGGTATGATTGATGACGGAACAGTATTCCGGTTAGGCGACAATAACTTTCGCTGGATCGGCGGGAATGATGAGTCAGGATTATGGCTGCGTAAACAGGTCGAGATACAAGGCTTAAATGCCTGGGTTAGAAGTTCTACCGATCAATTGGCCAATCTTGCAGTGCAAGGGCCGCTATCACGAGAAATTTTAAAAAAGATATTTTGGACGGCACCCATTCAACCCACCATTGAGGAACTCGAATGGTTCCGGTTTACAGTTGCTCGGGTTGGGAATTTTGATGGAGTATCATGTGTTATCAGCCGAACTGGTTACTCTGGAGAATTAGGATATGAAATTTTTTGTCACCCAAAAGATGCTGTATTAGTATTCGATAAAATTTGGGAGGTGGGCGAACCGATGGGGCTGGTACCGCTAGGTTTGGAAGCTCTGAATATACTTCGAATTGAAGCTGGCTTAATATTTGCTGGTTATGAATTTACAGATCAGACGAATCCGCTCGAGGCTGGTATTGGGTTTACCGTGCCATTAGAAACTACAAAAGATGATTTCATAGGCCGTACCATCATTGAAAATCGTAAAGCTCATCCGCAACGTAAATTGGTCGGTCTCGACATCGAAGGTGGGGTCATTCCATCGACAGGCGATCCCATTCGCGTCGGAAAGGCTCAGGTGGGAGAAATTACCTCTGCCATTAAATCCCCAATTCTTGGAAAAGTTATTGCACTCGCCCGTATGGATACGACTCACACAGAGAATGGCACACCTGTCGAAATTGGGCAGTTGGACGGTCAGCAAAAACGATTAAAAGCGAAATTGGTCCCATACCCACATTTTGACCCCCAAAAAACACGGGTGAAAGGATTGTATAAAAGTGAAACAACCTAAAATCGTAGTCACGCGACGCTGGCCAGACATAGTCGAACAAAAGTTGTGTGAATTGTTTGATGCCAAATTGAATTCTGAGGACCGCCCCATGACGACGGTTGAACTAAAGGACGCTCTGCAAACAGCCGATGCACTTTTGCCAACCGTATCGGATAATATTAATAGTGATGTTCTAAGCGCTTCGCCATTGAGTGCACGGATTATCTCGAGCTATGGGGTAGGGTACAATCATATAGATTTAGACGAAGCCAAAAATAAGGGCCTTACGGTTACCAATACGCCTGACGTATTGACCGATTGTACTGCCGACCTGGCTATTACGTTGATGCTGATGGTGGCGCGCCGCGCTGGCGAAGGTGAACGTCACGTTCGAGCCAATGCCTGGACCGGTTGGCGGCCAACTCATATGATGGGGACCGCTGTGACAGGGAAGAAACTCGGCCTGATCGGCATGGGGCGTATTGGTAAAGCTGTCGCCTTACGGGCACGTCATGGCTTTAATATGGATATTCAGTATTACGACCCGGTACCGATGAGGGAAGAGGATGCCAAGACACTTGGCATCGTATTGTGTCCATCATTAGAAGATTTGCTGAGAAATTCCGACTTTGTCTCAATTCACTGCCCAGGTGGCGAAGCTACACACCATCTCCTAAACGCCGAGCGCCTGGCTCTTATGAAACAAGGCGCGTTCCTCATTAATACAGCACGTGGTGACGTTATCGATGAATCCGCGTTGGTAGCAGTCTTGAAAAGTGGCGCCGTTTCTGGTGCAGGTCTCGACGTCTACGAGTTCGAACCCAAAGTTTCCACAGCACTTTATACACTGGAAAATGTAGTGCTTCTGCCGCATCTTGGTAGCGCATCAACCGAAACTCGTGTGGCGATGGGTATGCGGGTGATAGAGAACCTCACAGCCTTTTTTGAGGGGCGGGAGCCTGTTGACAAATTAGTGTGATAAGATAAGCCTGTCGTGACAACTAGGCTAAATTTTGTACGATGTGAACATTAATAAATTATCCAATGTTGGGGGAATAAAATGATTGGATCTAATGCACCAGAAGTCAAAGAATATTGGGAATTAGCATGTAAGGAGTCGGGTATTGACCCGAGTTCCAAATACCACGCCCTGACATTTGGAGATCCCAACTTGTTTGCGGAGATTGAAGAAATCACGGTGTTAGCCTGCGCTGGTCAGAAACGCGCAACGTCGCATCTTGAGATTGATTTTGAGGTAAGCAATGTACCCGTACGAGAAGAAGGGGATTATTGGCTATTGCTAGACGTGGAACTCAGGCCTCGTGGGATTGTTCAGTTAACCAAAGTTGAGACGACACCCTTCAACGAGGTAACCGAAGAATACGCTGCTATAGAAGGTGAAGGAGACTCGAGTCTTAACTTCTGGTTGAATTGTCATAGAGATTACTTTCAGAAGCAGCTTGCAGTATGGGGTCGCGAATGGCGGGAAGATTTGCCGGTGGTTTGTGAAATATTTAAATTAATTCACGCGGCACCTTTACCAAATCACAACTAAAAACTGGGGAAAGGCTGCTTAGCTATTTAGCCGTCGCAGTTTACGTGTCACCTCACTCTGTCGCTCGACAAAGGAGAGAGGCAGAGTCTCGACGAGTGCGCGCCCAACTTCATTTCCGACCTCAGCGACCCTCTCCTGATCGTTATCACCCGCATGGGATACGCGGATCACAAAATCACCCGAATATGTAGAAATCCGACCCTCAGCATTCAATGGTAATTGAGCTGGTGCGATCCCTTTGAGCACAGAACGAATCTGACGCCTTATTAAGCCACGCATCATTGCGATACCAGTGTCCGTCTGACCCAAACGTTCTTGTTTATGTATGGTTATGGGTCCCTGTCCCACCTGAGCCTCGTAATCACCAGGTTCGCGCTGACCCGCTTCATAGGACCGTTCACAACCTGTCTGGCCCATGAAGTCAACCTTGTTGAGACCGATTCGATCGTAGTCGGCATCACTGCCAATCATGTCGTTAAAATGTCTCCAGGCAATTAATTTTGTGTGGGTATTATCTACCGGAACTATCCATTTGCTAGCACAGGCTCGAGCGAAGTAAGTCTCGCGGCTTGCGTTCTGGTTAAAGTCACTGGGCTGCGCAAATGATGGAGGAAATAATTCCGCCGTACGCACCCAAACAAACTCATTCCAGCGTCTAGAGTCGGTGAGGTATATACCAACCCGATCGGGCATCCAGTGCCACTTGATAACACCCTCTGGTGCCCAGGCCTTCTGAAATTGGACACCACTCGAACGGGTATGTAAGTAGACAGCATGGTAAGGATCCATGGGATTTTCAGCCACTTGCAACCAGTTACACGGCATATCAATGGCATAGGGAACCATCTCATCACCGGGCATATCCATCGTGTCGTAAACGGGAAATTCAGGTTTCTTTTCTATTGGTCCCATATAGGTGAAAACGAGACCCTTATATTCAAGCGCT
>CAYQNO010000022.1:0-16784 GCA_964419045.1 uncultured Flavobacteriales bacterium | reverse complement strand
CATAGAGCTAGGGCATATGTTATATTTTGCTCGCACAGCATCACACCGGTCCCTCGCATGGCAATTTCCCGAAGTTTTTCGAGCACTTGAATTGACAGCCGTTGGGATAGACCCAATAACGGTTCATCTACTAAAACCAGCCGTGGCTCGCTCATAAGGGCACGGGCTAGAGACAGCATTTGTTGCTCGCCACCCGAAAGTTGCCAGGCAATGGATCGTCGGCGGTCGGCTAACTGCGGAAACAACGTGTACATTTCATCCGCAAGCCTGCGACGTATGAGTCTTGATGCATGACTTGCAACTGCAAGATTTTCATCTACAGTCATCCCAGAAAATACTCGCCGCCCCTCTGGCGCATAGCCAATTCCCAGACGCGCTCGCTCGGTTACTGGCAAACCATTAATAGTTCTATTAGCAAAAGTAACTTGGCCACTATCGAATTTTAGTAGTCCAATTATGGCGTTCATGAGGGTGGACTTTCCGGCACCATTGGGACCGAAGATCCCGACGATTTCATGAGTGTCCACATTCAAGGTTACAGCGTCGAGCGCTACATTAGAAGTGTAGTTCACAGTTAGCCGGGTTACTTTTAATAGTGGCTCAGCCATAGGGATCAATTTCCCTCTCGGATGTCGATGACCCACCGAGATATGACAATATTACCTCTGGGTGGTTTTGTACTGCGTCGACTGACCCGGATGCGATTACTCGACCATGGTTTAAACAAACCATTCGATCAGCAATTTCGGATAAAAATTCGAGGTTGTGATCGACCACTACAAGTGTTACGCCATCTCGTGATAGCTGTTTAATTGTTGTCGTTAGCACTTTCCTCTCATTTATAGTCAGTCCGGCCGCTGGCTCATCAAGAAAAATAAGACTGGGCCTCGTGGCTAAAGCTCGAGCAATTTCCAGGCGCCTTCGGACACCTTGACTAAGAAGGCGAGCAGGTATCAGAGCTGTGTCTGCTACGTCAAGTTTCCCGAGTAGTGATATAGCATGAGCGTTAGCTATCGAGGTCGAATCAACTTTTTTGTCTTTCCAGCTGCCAACAACCACATTGTCGAGTGCGGAATAATCTTCCAAAAGCCGAGTTGATTGAAAAGTCCGCGTAATACCTAATCGAACTAAAGCATGTGACGACTCTTTGATAATTGGTCGTCCAGCCCATCTAATCTCACCACAATCCGCCGTTTCCAGTCCTGTCACAATATTAATGAGCGTTGTCTTGCCGCAACCGTTAGCCCCTATTAAACCAAGCACTTCACCTGGATGGACATTCATGCATACTGAATCCAGTGCTTGTATGCCTCCAAAATATTTTGTGAGACCCTGGACTTCCAGACCTGTGCTAGGTACAGGAGCATTTATGATTTGTTGTGGTTTTGGTGTGGGAGGCATGTGTTCAGGCAGGAATTTTTTACGTAATCGCTCTAGGGTTCCGGCAATTCCCCAAGGGGCTGCGATCACCATGAGCAAGAGGAGCAAGCCATATGCGAGCAAGTAATATTGTTCTAAAAAGCGGAACCATTCTGCCAGATGACTTACCAACACAGCACCGATGAATGCACCCGAGATATGCGTACGACCGCCTAATACGGTCATAACAAGAATTGTGACCATGATATGGAACTCGAGTACGTCCGGTGAAACAACACGGTTAGTATGAACGTGTAAAGAGCCAGCAATGCCACCTAACACTGCGCTGAAGAGAAACGCCTGAAGTCGTAATTGGTGTATGTCTATTCCAATAGCTTGTGCCGCGAGAGGGTCACTGCGCATTAGAGCGTAGGCATGTCCCCTTATGCCGCGCTTTATAATCCAAGAGGCGGTTCCTGCGAGAATAGCTATACCCCATACCAAAGCCAGAAGTGGCCAACCGCGCGCTATTTCGAAGTCGAAAATTCTGACACCGGGAACTGCGGGTATCCCATTTGCACCCCCAGTTAAACTTTCCCAGTTTATGGCAGTCAGTAACACTACTTGCCCAATTCCTAGCGTCGCCAGTGCAAAATAATGAGATTCGAGGCGGATGACCGGGATTGCTACTAGCGATGCCAGCAAGACGGGCAAAACGATTGAAAGCGGTAACGTAGTTTCAAATCCCCATCCTAGCTGGCTTCCAATGATGCCGGTCGTGTAGGCACCAAGGCCAAAGAATGTACCTTGTGCCAACGATAACTCACCAGCGTAGCCGAAAATAAATTGATAACCCAGAACCGCAGTTGCAAAGACTCCAGCTGTTGTTAGAAGGCGGAGATTGTATGGATCACCTGCATAGACTGCCCAAATTATCAGGGCAACAGCAGCAACTAGCAAAGGAAAGTTGATGTCACGAAATAGCCAGGATCTCATGCCCGACGGCCTTCAACTTCGCCAAATAAGCCTTTTGGTCGGAACATAAGGATGGTGAGGACGACCGCGTATAACAGACCAGTAGCGACCGTGTAGTCTATCCAAGCAGATATGACTGTCTCGAACAGCGCTATTAACATTGCGCCGACAACTGCTCCCCCAATTTTACCCCAGCCGCCGATTACCACAGCGATGTATGCCTTAATCATGAAGTTCGTGCCATCGGTTGGGGTCAAGAAAAACTGGTTTGCTAGTAATAAACCAGCGCTACCACCCAATGCTCCTGCTAGGGCAAATATTAGTGCGACCATACGTGAAACCGGGATTCCAAGGGCTGCTGCCATATCACGGTCTTGAGCGGTTGCTCGCATAGCCCTGCCAATTTGTGTGCGATGGGTTATTAGGAATTGTCCCGTGATCAACACTACTGCTGTGGAAATTATAGCAATCGATTGACGACTTATGATGAGGCCGATGATATCTAGGTTAGAACCTGAAATGAGCGGTGGTGTTGTTCGAGGTTCTGGACCTAATACGCTGTTTATTCCATTTTGCAGAATGATTCCGACGGCAATTGTGGTTATGAAGACGGCGACTGGCGGTCGAGATCGAATTGGCCAATAGGCGAACATAGATATACAGAGACCAAATCCAGCCATCGCAATCATTACGACCGGTAGCAAAACGAAGCTGGGTACAGGAAGCTGCATTGCAATTGCTGCGCCGATGAAGCCACCCGTTACGACTAGGTCACCCTGCGCAAAATTGACTGCACGAGTAGCGTTTAAAACTAGGACGAATCCAAGTGCTATCAGCGCATAGGCCGAGCCAAGTGCGAAGGCATTCAAAACGAGTTGAATTAGTCCCATAACGAGGACTTTACTCTGAAGATTTGGTCAGGTGATAACGCTTAACAATGACTGGTCGCCGATCTCGTCCATTGTAGCATATAATCACTGCATCGTGAGCCATATTGCCTTTGCCGTCTGATTTATATGTCATCGCAAGACCTTGATATATAGATTGTGAAAGATACTGCTGAATATCAGCGGGGCTACTGGCGCCATTTTCAATGGCAGCCAGAACCATATTGGCCGCATCGTATTGGCCCAATGCAAAGGCATCCGGTTCAATATTGAATCTCTTGCGGTAGTTGGCTACGAACTTTTCGAGTTCCAAACTACCTCCCGATATTGGTGAAGATCCGCTTTCTGCGCAGACGCCACCGAGTTCGGTCGGTTCTAGGAGGGCTGCTGTCGAGGGCTGGTGCATGGCAGATCCGGCTATAATCGGGACCTTAAATCCCACTGCACGTGCTTGCTTGATGAACAGGGCGGTTGGGCCTGAGTGGAGGTGCAAAAGTAGAACATCGGGAGTCGTTCGTCGCACCTTGTTTATCAGCGGCAGCATGTCCTTGACGGAGGTATCTATACCTTCCTTGTAGACTGGTTGAATATCGAGCAAGTTTAGGGTTTTGACCAAGTGTCTGTGCCCACTTTGTCCGTAGGCAGTTGTTTGATAAATGATTGCCGGTCTTTGCACATGTCGTTCCTCTACCGCATAGCGTGCGTGCGCGACTTTGGTAACCGCGTCACCCGGGAAAAACCGAAAGATCCATGGGTTTCCCATTTCGGTGATACGAGCTGTTCCAGACATCGTAACTAGTGGGACTTTGTATTCCATCGCGAGCGGCAGCATCGCGAGCATTTGTGTTCCAAGCATGGGTGCGATGACTGCACTGACGTTTCCTCGACTTATTGCACGTTCGAATGCGGTCACTGCCCTTTCTGGCGACGTTGAAGTATCTGTCACCTCAAATATTGCGCTCACCGGCGACTTCTCTAGGGCGAGAAGGGCGCCATTTCTTTGACTCGTGCCTTCCAGTGAAAGAAACCCTGTAATAGGAACGAGAATGGGAATGTTTGTCTCAAACGACTTGAGTGGAGTTGTTACTGCATTTAGCAGAATTATAATGGGAATAAACCAAAGATTTATGCGAAGCATGTCACTTCCCCTTATTTAGGGAGCACATTCTCCAAGTGACGGAGTTTTGACCGAAAATTTGGGTCGGCTGCAAGTGCTCCCTTCGCTAGTATGATCCAGATCAGGTTCGATGGGTTTGCTCTCAGCCCGATGATAATTTACGAAGTCACCGAACACCCCAGCGATACAGCACCGTTAGGATGTTCCTAGCATAGACCGGTGTCAATAGCGGGTGTGTTGCGCGCCACGAGCGTTCGGGGTATTGAGGCCGTACTACTTACGCTAGAAAGGCACCATGTCTGCTCCCAATACCCGACGTTGGGTTATAATTATTGTCAAGGGAACCGTCACGATTTCTTTGATTTGGTTTGTATTGAGTGAAATTGATCTGTCGGAATCTTTGCACCAATTGCATGGTCTCTCCTTCAAAGGGGTAGCGGGATTTTTGTTGCTATTGGCGCTGCAGGCACTAATAGGTGTTTGGCGTTGGACGTTTGTTATCAAGTTATTCGGTCAGCCACTGCCATTTTTCGCAGCATTGCGGCTCTATTTTGAAGGTCTATTCTTTAATCAAGCATTACCGTCAACCATCGGGGGTGACGCCGTTCGTATGTATAGATGCACCCGTATCGGGATGCCTGTTGGCGCTGCGATAAATGGTGTGCTTCTTGATAGGGTCGGCGGTGTAGGGGGGCTACTGATCCTAGTAGGGTTTTGCCAGCCATTGGCCTGGCAACGTTTACATGAGCTTGGTCCGCGAATCGCATTCGCCTTTATACTCATGGCTGGTATAACTGCTATAGCCGTGCTGATTGCGATGGCGTCGTTACCCAAACACTGGTGCCGATGGCGTTTTGTTGAAGGGATCGTTGAGCTTTCATCGGGAGCACGCCGCATGTGTCTTAGTCCAGCCATAATCATCCCGGTCATTGGACTGGCCATGGCAGTGCATATAATAACTGTTTTGGCGGTCTATATTTTGGCGCGTGACCTCGAGTTGCCTATTACATTTTGGGACTGTCTTGTGCTCATACCCCTTGTATTTTTAGTTGCTACAATTCCTGTTTCCATTGCAGGGTGGGGCGTGCGGGAAGGCGCTATGGTTACAGCTTTAGGCCTACTCGGTGTGTCAGCTAGCGGTGCCGTTTCTGTTTCAATATTATTTGGGTTTGGACTTTTAGCTATAGGCCTTATAGGTGGTGTTGCATGGTTGACACAAGGGGATAGACGCATAATTGGTGCCAATGAAATTGATCGACTGAAATCTGCCACACGGACTGAGTCTGTTTGAATGAATAATACACCAAGCCAATTATCACCGCGTAAACAGGCCATACGAGAGCTTGCTAACAGGATGGCTCATGAGCGTGATAGATGGATTGCACACAACATTCATTATCATGAAGGGGACCTCCGTTATCTCCAGTTTCTGATCCCTCAGGGACTGCGGGTATTGGTTCTAGGGGGTGACATAGGCGTAGTACTTGACAGACTGAAACCTTCCCACGGGGTTGGAGTGAGTATTAGTGAAGTTATGGTAAAGTTAGCAAGACAGCGCTATCCTCAATACGAGATTTATGCTGGTGATATCGAAAATCCTCAGGTCCTAAATAAGCTGAAAGGACCGTTTGATGTCATCGTTTTGGCCGATCTGATTGGGCTGCTTGAGGATTGCGAAACGATGCTCAATTCATTGCAGCAGTTATGTGATTCGGAGACACGAGTTGTCATCTCCTACTGGTCTCATCTTTGGGAGCCGATCTTAAAATTAGCATCAGTGATGGGGCAGCGGATGCCACAAGTAGAAGAAAATTGGCTTTCTTCTGCGGATATTGCGAATTTGCTGAATCTCGCAAATTTCGAAATTATCAAACGCGAATGGAGACAACTTGTGCCGCGACGAGTGTATGGTCTCGGGTCATTGATAAACCGTTATGTAGCGACGCTTCCACTCCTCCGACGCGCTTGCCTGCGTAACTATATCGTTGCGCGAATTCTACCTAACGATACTGATCGAAAACTATCGGCAAGTGTGATCATTCCTTGCCGAAATGAAAAGGGAAACATCGCGTTAGCTATGGAACGGCTACCTCAAATTTCAGATGATTTAGAGATTATATTTGTCGAAGGACACAGCAACGATGGGACACTTGAAGAATGCTTGCGGGTCAAAGATCAATATGTAGACCGCGATATTAAAGTTATGACTCAGGATGGAAAAGGTAAGGGCGATGCGGTGAGAAAGGGATTTGAAGTCGCACGTGGTGATGTTTTAATGATCCTCGACGCTGATTTAACCGTACCACCAGAAGTTCTTCCAAAATTTATCAGTGCTATAGAGCGTAAAAAGGGTGAATTCATAAATGGTACAAGGTTGGTGTACCCCATGGAAAAGAGGGCAATGCGTTTTTTAAACTTTCTTGCCAATCGTTCATTTGCCGTTATCTTCTCCTTTCTTCTAAATCAGCGGTTTAGTGATACATTATGCGGTACAAAGGTGCTGAGCCGCAGCCATTATATGCAAATAGCTGCCAATAGATCTTATTTTGGTGACTTTGATCCGTTTGGTGACTTTGATCTGATATTTGGTGCGGCAAAACTCAATTTGAAAATCGCCGAAATACCTATCCGCTATGCTGAACGCTCCTATGGTAAAACACAAATCTCAAGATTTCAGCATGGGTGGTTGTTATTGCGTATGGTGGTGTTTGCTTGGCGTAAGTTGAAGGCGTTTTAGTGAGATGGAAGATGACCGTCTGAGAGAACACCAATCGATTTGGCAATCTAAGCCGGTAATTCGGAAGATATATGGTGACTATCATAGACGCCTGCGGGCTGCGTGCGTACCAGGTCTAAGCCTCGATGTAGGTTCGGGTTCGGGTCATTTCAGGGAAAATGCAGATGATGTCGTTGCAATTGACCTGCTGGTTGCGCCATGGCTCGATCTCGTAGCAGATGCGCAATTGTTACCGTTTAAGGACGGATGTTTCGACAATATTGTCATGCTGGATGTTTTGCACCATATCGAACGACCCCGCATTTACTTTTCTGAAGTAACAAGAGTCTTAAAAAAAGGTGGTCGCCTGGTGATGATCGAGCCAGCGATAACCCCGATTAGCTGGTTTGTATTGAACTTTTTGCATCCTGAACCCGTAGTGCTTTCTGTTGACCCGCTGAATACTGGCGAGTTGACCCCAGGTAGAGATCCGTTCGACGCTAATCAAGCGATTCCACATTTGTTGTTTGCTCAGAGTCGAGCACTTGAGAAATTTTCTATTATTTTTCCAAAATTACACGTGTTAGATGTTCGCAAGCTTAGCTTGTTCGCTTATCCACTGAGTGGGGGCTTCAAGAAATGGAGTATGATTCCAAGCGCCGCTGTGGAGCCACTTCTCGCAATCGAGCGCTTTTTTACGCCTTTACTTAGTTTCTTGTTAGCATTTCGAATGCTGATTGTAATCGAGCGCGTTTGAGCGGTGTTCTTGACGTATCATGTAGTTGGCGATAGCACAGGACGACGTCCACAAACTTCGGTGATAAAATGACACGCGCATTGATTACGGGTGTGACAGGTCAGGATGGTTCTTACTTGGCGGAGTTCCTCTTAACGAAGGGGTATGAAGTGCATGGCCTTATGCGCCGTGCTAGCACGTTCCACACAGATCGGATTGATCATCTCTATCAAGATCCGCACGAAGCTGATGCAAAGATGTTTCTTCATTATGCCGATTTGGCCGATGGGACGGGGTTGCGAAGAGTACTCGAGCGCGTGCAACCTGATGAAGTATATAATCTAGCGGCCCAAAGTCATGTTATGGTTTCCTTTGAGCAGCCAGAGTATACCGCTGATGTCGTCGCGACTGGCACGTTGCGGCTATTGGAGGCATTACGCGACCACATGACCGTGACGGGGAGTGTTATCAAGGTCTATCAAGCCGGCTCTTCAGAAATGTTTGGTAGTGCCAAGTCTCCGCAATCTGAGTGTACGGCCTTCCGTCCACGTAGCCCCTATGGTGCTAGTAAAGTTGCGGCCTTCTGGTACGCAGTCAATTATAGAGAAGCGTACGATATGTTTATAGCAAACGGGATTCTCTTCAATCACGAAAGTCCGCGACGGGGTGAGACATTTGTTACGCGCAAGGTTTCTCGTGCCGTTGGCCGAATTAAGGAGGGGTTGCAGGAATCCCTCTACCTCGGCAACCTAGAAGCGAAGCGTGATTGGGGTTATGCGGGTGATTTTATAGAAGCTATGTGGTTAATGCTCCAACAGGATAACCCTGACGACTTCGTTATTGCTACAGGTGAGTCGCACTCAGTACGTGACTTTCTTGCAAGGGCATTTGAACACGCAGGCCTTGATTGGGAGAAATACGTCCATATTGACGAACGATATGTTAGGCCAACTGAGGTCGACATACTTTGTGGGAGTGCTACTAAGGCACAAAGGGAGCTTGGCTGGAAGCCTAAGGTCTCGTTTGAAGACCTGGTACATATGATGGTCGATCACGACCTAGACTTGGCTCGCCAGGAACGAATTCTTGCGGATGCTGGACATGAGGTTAATGTGCGTGGTTCCATACATGGATGAACTGCCCGCTGGCGCACGAATTTATGTTGCCGGTCATGCCGGTTTAGTTGGCTCAGCAATAAGCCGTAATTTGAGATCTAAAGGCTATGATAATCTTGTTGAGCCTGCACGCTGTGATCTCGACCTGACTGATGCCGGTGCGGTTAACCGGTTTTTCGATGACCAGAAGCCGGAATACGTATTTCTTGCTGCCGCCAAGGTTGGTGGAATTCAGGCAAATAGCACATATCCAGCGGATTTCATCCGCGAAAATCTTGCTATTGAAATCAATGTTATTCATGCGGCCTGGCGTTGCGACGTAGCCAAGCTACTTTTTCTTGGTTCGTCATGTATCTATCCAAAGTTGGCCCCACAACCAATATCTGAAGACGTTTTGCTAAGCGGGCCACTTGAACCAACAAATGAATCGTATGCGATTGCAAAAATCGCTGGTCTAAAAATGTGTGAAGCGTACCGTACGCAGTATGGATTCAACTCCATTAGCCTAATGCCAACAAATTTGTACGGGCCCGGTGATAATTTTTCTCTTGAGACCAGCCACGTTATCCCAGCTTTGATTAGGAAGGCGCACGAGGCCAAGTTAACAAATGCACCCGAACTGGTTGTCTGGGGTAGCGGCACGCCGCGCCGAGAATTTTTACATGTGGACGATCTAGCCGACGCGGCACTTTATTGCATGGTCAACTATGAAGATACGGGGCATCTCAACATTGGAGTTGGCCGAGACATATCGATCAACGAGCTGGTGGTTCTCATCTGCGAAATTGTAGGATACACGGGTAAAGTTACTTTTGATGCTACGAAGCCGGACGGTACGCCGCGAAAAATTCTCAATGTCGACCGCCTGAATGAGCTGGGTTGGAAATCCAGTATTACACTGCGCGATGGACTTGCCCAAACCTATAGCTGGTACATAGAAAATGGTTCGGAGTATGCCGCGAGCTAACTATTATTGGGCCGCATTACATGTGGGTCTGACGCGGTTAACCCAGAATTCAAGGTGGTTTTCTGTAAGCTGATCCCCTCAATATTACAACAAACCATGTGGGTAAATTAAGCGATGGATTGGTTACTTAGGGGCAGCACTTCGAGTTTGTAATAAAACAGTTCAGTTACTTTGCTCTAATTGAATGCCTGCCTAATCATTTTTAACCGAGTGTTTTTTGCATAAGGACGGTATCGACCCAGCGTTCAAATTTATAACCTACATTTTGAAGGACTCCTACTGAGTGGAAGCCAAGTTGGGTGTGAAGTTTTATGGACGGACTATTTTCGCTATCACCGATTACGGCAATCATTTTTTTGAAGCCAGCTTTGGTGCAGCTTTCAATCAGTGAAGCCAGCAATGCTCGGCCGGCTCCTCGCCCCACCATGCCAGGAGCAATGTAGACAGAATCTTCAACGGTATAACGATAGGCAGACCTGGGTCGATACATACTAACGTAGGCAAATCCGATCACATCACCGCCGAGTTCGGCCACGAGATATGGCAGTCCGGCCGATACTGTAGTCTGCCAACGCTGGTTGATCTCGGCCAGGGTTGGCGGTGTCTCCTCGAACGATGCGAGACCGTGCATAACATGGTGACCGTAAATAGCCAAAACGTCCGGGATATCGTTCGCACAGGCATCTCTTACGATTGGAGTAGTCATCTTAATTTTGTATTCATCGTAGTTAGTCCGAATGCAAGCTCTGCTTGTTGATCAATAATGGCTGGTCAGTGGGTTAGAGAAGCCAAGTCCATCGACGATGCCAAGATATTTAGTCTGGCCTAGCAGTATCCTGCAAGGGAGAAATCATGTCTAATGAGCCTTCGACGCTAAACTTGTCAGAGGTCTATATTGATGATACTTCCCGGGTCCCTCTGACATGGCAGAGGTGACGCAGTGGTCAAAAAACATTCAGTGGGCGCGTAGCTCAGCGGGAGAGCACTACGGTGACATCGTAGGGGTCGTTGGTTCAATCCCAACCGCGCCCACCACTGAGCTGAGGACTTTGTCATTGCGATGATGATATTCCAAACCCGATCAGTAATTTGGAGTGCCCTAACTTGTGCCAATCTATGATAGACTATTTTATGTTAGAGGAATAAAACGTAGATGTATTTTGCAATCGGCGATTAGTATGTCGATAATTATCGTGGAGGAGGTAGGCTTGTGATTTGGGCACAGCTATGTAGGTTTGGCGGGAATAAAAGTGGTGTAATAGCCGTAGTAATCGCTTTGGCTTTTGTTCCCATGGTACTCGCAACTGGTGTGGCCGTTGATTTCACACGAGCCTTTATCGTTCAACAGAAGATGGCCGCAGCCCTCGATGCTGCCGGTCTTGCGGTGGGTGCGTCGGATCCAGATGGCGATGTCCAAGGTGTTCTGCAAAGATACTATGCTGCCAACTTTCCACCTGAGAACTTGGTTACGCAGACCGGACTTTCAATGTCCATTGAGGGTGGTTTAATTTCGTTAAATGCACAAGCGCGGATACAGAACATATTTCTGAATCTTGTTGGCAGGGATTTTTTCGATCTTGAAGTAGAAGCACAAGTAACCAGGGAAACAACGGGGCTTGAAGTAGTAATGGTGCTGGATAATACAGGCTCAATGGCGAGAAGTGGGAGGATCTATGCACTGAAGACAGCTGCGAAGGATCTAGTGGATATTCTTTTTGGTGATGATAATAACCCCGCCAATTTGAGGGTTGGAATGGTTCCATTTGTGACGACTGTAAATATTGGCTCTCGAAACCGACAAATTGTTAACTTTCCCCGACCAGATAATCGATATCCACCGAGAATAGATAGAGGTTGGAAGGGATGTGTTGAAGCGAGAGCATTCCCGCACGACACGCGTGATACATTTACTGCTGGAGATCCGCAGCAGGGCGAGTGGAATCCTTATTATTGGGAGGCTGAGACCTACTATGCGCCCAGATTTGGTCAGACGAGAAGGAATTCTTTTTGCCAGAATCGGTGGTGGAGACCAAGAAATCCGCAACCACAACAGCTTCCCGATTTGCCGCGTCCGACCGGTCGTTCAGGAACGCCTAACTTCACACAAGGAAGCAATTTTATTGGCCTTGATGTCTTCCCAAGTGTTACTCGGGGACCTAATAAAGCCTGTCCCGATCCAGTGATCCCGCTTACAAATAATAGAAAGAAGCTGAATAAGGCTATCTTAAAAATGCAGCCATGGTCGGGTAATGGAACGATGGTCAATCTTGGTGCGGTCTGGGGGTGGCGGCTACTGTCTCCTGGTGCGCCATTTACGGAGGGTAAGCCGTATGAAACAGAAGGAAACAGGAAAGCTATTATAATAATGACCGATGGAGTCAATTTTTTCAGCGGAGTTAATCGCCGTTGCACCCAAACAAATCCGCGATATAGTTCTCAATATACCGGTTACGGATATCTAAGCGAGGGACGGCTCGGTGGCGCAAGAAACCAATTTACTGCACAGGCCCGACTAAACGAACGTCTTTTGACTGTCTGTAGAAATATGAGAGACTTGGATATTCTCGTATTTACCATCGTGTTCCAGTTGCGGGACGCTCGAACAGCTGCTGTGTTCCGTAATTGTGCTACTACTCCAGATAGATTTTTTAACTCGCCTCGCCCGGAGGATTTACGTGCCGCATTTCGCGCGATTGGTGCAGAACTGGCTAACCTGCGTGTAGCGAGGTAAGGTTGAAATGAGCTGCCTTGGAAGCGTTTTCCGCAGGAAGTTTTTTGGCAGTTTTGGTCGACTTATAAGTGCACGACGCGGTGCCGTGGCAGCGGAGTATGCCATTATTGCGGTGCCATTCTTAACGCTTTTGTTTGCCATAATCGAGACCGGTTACATCTTTTTTTCGGCGGTCTTGATTGAAAATGGCACGGCTAACGCGGCTCGGCAAATTCGTACTGGCACAGTACAGGCGTCGGGTGCACCTATAACCCAGTTCAGAGCCATTTTGTGTGCAAACCTGTTTAACGTTATACCGTGTAATAATGTCAGGGTTGATGTTCGTAACTTCACTACCTTTGGAGCAGCTCGCAATGCTCCTGCGCTTGCTGGAGCCGCTGCGGGTGATCAATTTGCGCCTGGGAACGCGGGTGATATAGTAGTCGTACGCGTATCTTGGTCTTGGAACTTTATTACCCCGTTCATAAACCGATTGCTGGGCAATGTAGATGGTGGCCAACGAGCGTTCGTTGCAAGTGCAGCATTTCGAAACGAACCTTTTTGAAGTGGGCTAATGCTGATTCTACGGAAGCGATTGTTAGATAGTTGCCACGGGGCAGCCGCTGTTGAATTTGCGCTGATTGCACCTGTTCTGGTAGCGATGTGGGTTGGTATCATTGAGTTGTCCGAAGCTTATATTGTTGGTCGAAAGATTTCTGTAGCAGCACAAGCCGTATCAGACCTCGTGGCGCAAGCAGAGGCGGTTTCTCAAGGTGACATTGACGATATAAACTCCGCGGTATTTGCCATAATTGACCCCTATCCACTAAACAACGTTGGCATCGATATTTCCAGTGTAGAGGCGGACAACAATGGTAGAGTGAGGGTAGGATGGCGAGTAAGACAAGGGAATGTGGGGCGAGGTGGAGGAGCTACAGCGGAAGCGAGGCAACTGGTAACAGTTGATGACAGTGTGATCGTTGCCAGTTTAAACTATGTTCATCAGCCAGCCCTTGCTCTCTTGTTTGGCAATATCAATATGAGCGAAGTAGGGTATGCGAGGCCCAGACGCGTCAGGCAAATACCGTTTCAGTAATATTGAGACGGTGGTGTATTTTGTACTAGAAAACGTCAAATTTCATGGACGAAATTACAGTTTTTCTTAGTAAGATAATTTCCCCGTTCTACTACCCATTTTTTTCAACACAACGTATTTTTTGGTTGTATATCTTGGGTGCAGTAGTATTGGCATTATGGGTCTATCGGATCCAGTCGAGTGAGTCTGGAATAAAGGGGTTTTTGCGCTTTTGTATCCCGGCAACAATCTACAAACATAAGTCAGCGATACTGGATTACAAATACTATTTTGTGAACCGCGCTACCTTCGTGATTCTCTTTTTGCCCATGGTTATTGGATCCTCCACGATGGCGTCATGGACAGACGTTACCTTGCGTTGGTTGACTGGTATGCCTGGTCTTGACCATGTACCCGGGTCAATGGCGGCAATCATTCTAACTCTATTCTGGATTATTGCCTTTGATGCCGGAATCTTTGTTGCACACTATCTGCAGCACAAGTTGCCGTTCCTTTGGGCATTTCACAAAGTACACCATTCCGCTGAGGTTCTAACCCCGGTAACCGTTTATAGAATGCATCCGGTCGACGACCTGCTGTCGCTTACGATTGTTGGCTTGTGGACGGGAATTATCGGGGGTGTATTCCGTTTCGCCTACGCTGGAAATATTGAACAGATCCTTTTTTTCGGACTGAATGCTGTCCTCTTCTTATATTATTTGATGGGTTATAATTTGCGTCATTCACATGTTTGGCTCGCCTATCCACGGGCGCTGAGTCATATATTTATTAGCCCAGCCCAGCATCAAATCCACCACAGTAATGCAGAGAGACATTACGATAAGAATTTAGGATTCATATTTTCAGTCTGGGATTGGATGGCGGGAACACTCTACGTGCCTGACGGCAAGGAGAACTTAACCTTCGGTCTCGCTGATGATGAACATGTGGAATATAATGGAGTCCTCCGCCTTTATTTTCTGCCATTTCGAAAACTAAGGAAACATTATTGGCGGACACGGGACGTAGAGCCGTGAAAATTATTTTCCTCGCGATTTTAATTGCTGTTGGTGGTGTTCTGTTAGCGCTTGCTATTCCAATTCGCACGACGCTTCCCGATACAGTGCATCTTGAGGAACTCACGTGGGTCGAAGTAGATGAGGCACTAAGGCAAGGGATAAAAACAGTCATAATCCCGACTGGCGGAGTCGAGCAGAATGGCCCACACATGGTACTTGGCAAACACAACTATATTGTCCGTTACGCAGCAGAACAGATTGCCCGCGAACTAGGAGATACATTGGTTGCGCCAGTTGTCACATTTGTACCGGAAGGATCAGTTGATCCACCATCTGGCCATATGTATTTCGCTGGAACCATAAGTATACCGGAAGCGGTGTTTGGAAAAATTCTCGAATTTACTGTCCGTAGTTTACAGGCGCATGGTTTCGAATCGATTTATTTCATAGGAGATAGTGGCGGTAATCAGAAAACGCAGGAACTGGTCGCAGATCGCCTAGATACTGAATTTAAGGGAAATGGTATTAGGGTTATTCATATCGGTGATTATTATGGAGCTAACGGCCAGGTTGACTGGCTTTTGAGCCAAGAAGAGACTAACGTGAGTATTGGCAATCATGCAGGTATCCGCGATACCTCTGAACTCTTAGCAGTTTTCCCCGACGGTATACGCTCCGACATGGTTGCGCGTCGTGGTGGACGCCTCTTTAAGCCTACGGGGGTTAACGGTGACCCCACACGTGCCTCGGTCGAACGTGGGAAAAAACTTCTTTCTTTAAAAATTGAGGCAGCGTTGCGTCAAATCCGTGCTGAAACTGGTGCTAAATGAAAACCTATCATGGTAGGCGAGGTACTAACGGATGTACCGTCTCAGTTGATGAAAAGCCACTCGATCCGCGAACTGACATACGTCAAATTTCTACAACTGGTTTTGAGTGGGGTTATATGGGGTCTGGACCGAGGCAATTGGCACTAGCTATTCTTGCCGATCACTTTGACGATACTGTGCAGGCAGTTGGTCAATACAAACCATTTTGTGACCGAATAATAGCATCATTGAGTGGAGAGGAATGGCAACTAGACAGTAAACAAATTGATGAATTTTTAAGTTCGTTCACGGACGTAGCGATGACGCTTCCAGAACTTTTAAACAAAGTTCGTGGACTGAAGTAATTACTTTTTAATTTGTCCATGAAATACCTAATATTGGACTATTGGCTTAAAATGGGTATACAAATCGCTTGAATCATGCAGCAGTGTGATTAGAATCGTATTATCTGTCGTAAATTTCTATTACGCGCGTTCGAGTGAATTAAGGGGGCATTATGACCATAACTGCTAAGATTGTTTCTAACTTACAGAGATTGTACAAAGACGAGTCGGGTGCAACAGCGATTGAGTATGGATTAATTGCTGCAGGCATATCCATTGTCATCATTGGCGGAGTAGCCCTTTTGGGAGGTCAGTTGCAGGCGTTGTTTGCCAATATTGGTCAGGCACTAGGGGGCTGATTTCCGAGGTGCGCTATCCGGGAACGGTATTTTATGATTTGTATAATTTCTTGGTCTAAGTAATGAGGTATCGGGTCGTTTGTTAATTAAACCGTTGGATATTCATTTATTTTCTAATGTGGATAATGCACACAACTAACTAATATTCAAAATTAAGGAGAAATAGAATTATGATTGCCAAACTTCTTTTTAAAATACGGAAGTTAAGTCATGACGAATCGGGAGCAACAGCGATTGAATATGGATTGATTGCGGCTGGAATTTCTGTCGTCATTATTGGTGGAGTGGCCCTGTTGGGTGGGCAGCTACAAGCGCTTTTCGCGAATATCGGTCAGGCGCTTGGAGGTGGAGGCTAATTTCCGAGGTTCGTTGACTAGAATTGGTAACTTACGTTTTCCACACCCCGGTGTCTTTAATAGGACGCCGGGGCGTTTGTTCGATAATCGTAAGGTTTTTAAGTTATTAGTAAAATAGTTGATGCCAACGCCTAACTAGTGTTCAAAATCGAGGAGAATATAGATAATGATTGCCAAACTTTTTTTTAAAGCACGGAAGTTAAGCCATGACGAATCGGGAGCACCAGCGATCGAATATGG
>CAYQNO010000021.1:0-9140 GCA_964419045.1 uncultured Flavobacteriales bacterium | reverse complement strand
GTGGCAAGACCATGTCCGCCACCACCGATAATAATCACATCGTATTCTGCCTTGGGCTCAGGACTACGCCAAGCGAGCTGCCAATTCTCGTGATAATTCAGCGCGTTACGGAAAAGACTCGTGATCGAATAGCGTTTCATTTGAAAATCAAAAATTTAACCAGTTAGTTATATAACTTCTAACTCGTTAAGACTCAAATTCGTCGAGTCAGTACTATAATACGTCCCAATTAATATCATCCGTATATGAGGTAATTAAACGGCGGATTCATTGCAAAAGAAGTTGTTAGACACCCTGCTATGACACAGTAACTCGCCGTCTTAAGTAACTTTATCATGAATATAAAAAAACTCGCGCCTCCTTTTGGAAGGCGCGAGTTATCAAGGCATCATCAATACCCTAACTTCTGTTATGGTTTACGCAAACCACCATTTTTCTATGCAGCGATAGCCGTCGAGATCCCAGTTACCAGCTATCTTTCCATGAGCCAGTTTATCTGAATGGCCTATGAGATGGTCAACGAAAAGTGGGATTACCGAACCACCTTCGTCACTGCAGATCTGCTGCATTTCCCAATAGATGTCACGAGCCTTGTTCTCGTCAAGCTCAGCTCGCGCAGCCTTCAATAGCATATTAAACTTTGGGTGGGCCCACCGAGATTCGTTCCAGGATCCACCAGCAGCATAGCCCACGGTAAACATCCAGTCTTCAGTCTCCCGACCACTCCAATATGATGCACACCATGGGTTTTTTAGCCATACATCTGCCCAGTAGCCGTCACTAGGTACCTTATTTACTTTGAGGTTAATGCCAGCCTTCTTTGCGCTATTGCTGTACAGAACTGCTGCATCCAAGGCACCTTCCCAAATACCTTCCGAGGAAGTAAGCGTCACCTCCAGATTTTCCATCCCTGCTTTCTTCAGATGGAACTTCGCCTTATCTGGATCATATACTCGTTGTGGTAGCTCACTATTGAAGTATTTGTTGGCCGGTGAAATTGGATGATCATTACCTGCCGTGCCAGTGTCGTTGGTAATTTTGTCGACCAATTCCTGCCGGTCTAGCGCGTATTTTAGAGCAAGTCGCACGTCATTATTATCGTAAGGTGGAGTATCAACATGCATTGGCCAAGTACGGTGAAGCTTGGAAGGAACCCTAAGCATCTCCAACCCCTTCGTTTTTGCTAGTCTCTTCCACGTTTTGCGATCGGGTCTGTTTATAATATCAACTTCGCCCGTAATCAGCGCATTCTGTCGGGATGCAGCATCGATAAGGGGGTTAACCTCGAAGGAGTCAAAGTAACCTCTTCCTTCCTGCCAAATGTTGGGATTGCGTTCCCCACCTGCACGAATTCCTGGTTCAAATTCTTTGAGAACATAAGAGCCTGTACCATTCATAAAGTCGTACGGTTTGTCATCCTTTATGGAATTTATGTGAAAGGTTGACATCAGGAATGGGAAATGCGCGTTCGGCTCTTTTAACTTAATTATTAGCCGATGCTTTGTGTCCGCTGTCATAGTCTCGATGGTTTTGGCAACGGTTTTGAGATTGGACTTTGAATTTTCCGAGTTGTGATAGTGAATTGTTCCAATGACGTCATTTGCGTCGAGTGTTTTTCCATCGTGGAAGGTCACATCCTTCCTGAGATTGACTATCCATGTTCCTACGTCTTTGCCATCGGCTCCCCAGGATTCGGCCAGTTCTGGTGTGAGGCTACCGTCATGGCTAACTTCTACGAGCTGATTCTGCGTATTTTGTCGACAGGTTGCAGGAAACTCAGAGGACATAATGGCCATGTCCATAGAATCAGTTGTGTTTCCCTGGGATAGACCTAATCTGATATGGCCGCCCTTCTTTGGTGCAGCAGCCGAGGCTTCTTGGGTCATCAGCCCTGCCGCGCCCCCCATAGTGGTTGCGAGGGCCGTCGTGGCACCCAAGGCAGCTGCACGATTAGTAAACTCTCGGCGGCTGATTTCACCATTACCTCTATTACTCTTCGTTAACTTAGGGTCTTCGTTCATTTGTGCCTCCCTGTAGTACCTATTCTGTAAATCTCAAACAAACATGATACATCTGGCGTGGTATTCCGTTGGCGCCATGGTGAAGTTAAACATTTTAGCTTGGGTGCGGACATGAACGATGCCGTACGGCATTAACTTAACCTACTCAGCGCCTTTGACTTCTAAACAACGCGTGATAACTATTTGTTTCCATATCCATAGAGACTCAAGTCAATTGCACAATGTAACAAGTACTCTAACCACCCAACCTGGAGTTTAGTTCGAGTCAGCACTAAGTAACAATAAGAATCTTGATCTTTCGCTCTTTACTTTAGCGACGGCAAACTAGCGCACAGCCTAACTTCCGCCCGGCTGGATGCCACTTGAATCGAGCGCCCGCTTCTCAAGTAGGTTTTCTAGCCAATCTGGGTCCATTTCTGGTACGGAGGCAAGAAGCAAATCTGTATATTCGTGGTGTGGGGGCACAAACATGTCGGCCTTTGGCCCCGATTCAACCACCTTTCCCTGAAACATGACAACCACATCATCAGCAATTGCGCGCACGGTGCCTATATCGTGGGTGATAAAAATATATGAGAGATCGAATTCGCGCTGAAGCCGGTCGAGGAGTTTTAAAACTTCCTCAGCAACAAGCTGGTCGAGCGCCGAAGTTACCTCGTCACAGATTATCAGCTGCGGCTCAGCGGCCAATGCTCGCGCTATACAGACGCGCTGCTTTTCACCACCTGAGAGTTCGCCAGGCAGACGGTTAATATACTCATCCGGTTCTAGTTCGACCGACGAGAGCAGTTCACGAACCCTCTCATCACGTCTGTTACGGTCCATATCCAAATAGAATGCAAGTGGCCTGCCAATAGCCTCGCGGACCCTCTGTTTTGGGTTTAACGCTGTATCTGGCATTTGGTAAATCATCTGTATTTTGCGAAGGTCGGCCTTGCTACGCTGACGAAAGTCGGCTGGTAGCGGCGATCCCTGCCAAAGTATTTGCCCTTCCCGCGGCCGCAATAGACCCGAAATTACCCGGGCAGTTGTGCTCTTTCCGCTGCCCGATTCTCCTACTAGCGCGACGGTTCGACGAAGCGGCACTGCGACATTCACATTTATAAGAACCGGAGTTTTTCCGTAGGCCGCTGTTATATTTTTTACTTCCAACACCGGGGTTTCTGTCGATTCTTTTTCAGAGCTGGCTTTCCGGAACGAACGAACTCCAAGAAGGTCACGGGTATAGTCTTCCTTTGGGTGAAACAATAAATCTCTAGTATTTCCCTCCTCAATTAGGTCGCCGTATCGAAGCACCATGATACGGTCGGCCATTTGTGCAACAAGCGCAAGATCGTGCGAAATATAGATAGCCGCGGCGTCGAATTGTTCGACGACATCCTTGATAGCCGCTAATACTTCGATTTGCGTGGTGACGTCCAGTGCTGTAGTCGGTTCATCGAAGATGATGAGATCCGGCCTGCATGACAGGGCCATAGCGGTCATTGCTCGCTGCAATTGTCCACCTGAAACCTGATGTGGATAGCGAAAGCCGATAGACTCTGGTTCAGGAAGGCGAAGTTGCTTATAGAGTTCTTTTGCATCAGCCTCTGCCTCAGAGGTTGAAAGAACGCCATGTTCCACGGGAGTTTCGGAGTGCTGGTCGATTAGTTTATGTGCTGGGTTGAATGCGGCAGCGGCACTCTGGGCAACATAGGCGATACGCACGCCGAGCAGTGCCCGTCTTTCCTTTTCGCTCGCGTTTATCAAATCGATGCCGTCAAATTGTATCGTTCCGCCCGCTATGCGGCATCCATCCCGGGTAAATCCCATGGCCGCAAGCCCAATGGTTGTTTTGCCGGCGCCTGATTCGCCAATCAGACCCAACACTTCACCCCTTCGTAGGGTGACATTGACGCCATTAACAATTTGCAGCCATTCGTCTTCGGTGCGACCCTCGATTTGGAGGTTTTGCATCTCGAGCAGAAGTTCACCCTTCTTCTCGCTGTTTTTATCACCTTTCGAATTCTTCATTCTTTTAATCCGCTTGATTTATGAAGGAACCAATCGATTACAAAGTTAACACTCACGGTCAGGAGCGCTATCGCCGCTGCCGGCATCAGCGGTGTGAAGTCGCTAAAAGTTATGAGAACTGAATTTTCACGCACCATACTACCCCAGTCAGCAATCGGCGGTTGTATCCCCAGACCAAGAAAACTTAGTGCCGCAATAAACAAAAAGGTATAGGTAAATCGTACTCCAAATTCTGCAATTAGCGGCGCTGTGGCATTGGGTAGAATTTCACGTCGAACAATCCACCAGAGGCTTTCTCCACGCAGCTTTGCTACTTCCACATAATCCATAACATCTACATTCATAGCTACTGCACGTGTCAACCGAAAAACGCGTGTCGACTCGAAAAGTGCTATCACTACAATTAAAACGGGTATGGTTGTACCAAAAATTGCAAGCACGAGTAGGACGAATACGAGCCCTGGAATTGCCATAAGAACATCAACTATTCGTGACATGATATGGTCAATCCAACCGCCTAACGTTGCCGCTAGCATGCCTGTGAGCGAGCCTGCCACGAAGGCTAGAGCGGTGATCGCAAAGGAAATACCGACCGTATTACGGGCCCCGAAGATAAGGCGTGTTAGCATATCGCGACCGAGATTATCAGTTCCGAGGATGAACTTCTCGCTCCACGGTTCATATTGGTCGCCGACGATTTCGATCTCGCCGTAAGGCGCAATGAGTGGGGCAAAAATTGCGACGAACGCGTATGCAAAGATGACAACCAGGCCAAACTGTGACGGCAAGGGGGCTTGACGCAAATCTTTAATCCATGATGCCGGACCAAAACTACTGACAGTCGAGGACTCGGTAGAGTTTTTGATTGTAGCGTTCATCGCGTCGTCATTGCTTTGGATGGAGTAAAAGCGGATTAGTTAAAATAGAGAGTACATCGGCTAAAAGATTCATCGATATATATGTCCCTGCAAAAATCAGAGCAGATGCCTGAACGATCGGTATATCTCGCTTTCCGACCGCATCGACAAGAAGTTGACCGAGGCCTGGGTAAACGAAAACTACTTCCACGACTACGACGCCAACAACTAAATAGGCGAGGTTGATCACTACAACATTTATTATGGGAGCTAGCGCATTCGGTAGTGCGTGCCTGACGATGATGCGGGCGGGACTAAGCCCCTTAAGTCGTGCCATCTCTATGTAAGGACTTGCCAGCAAGTTGATGATAGCAGCGCGTGTCATCCGCATTGTGTGAGCCACCGTTACTAATGTGAGGGTCGCTGCAGGCAGCAGTGTACGATAAAGACGATCTACGAATTCAATTTCCGGATGGATTTTCGAAATGCTCGGAAAAATACCAAGGTTTATTGAGAAAAACAAAATTAGCATATAGGCGACGAAGAAATCCGGAAACGAGATCGTCGTTAGCGTCGTCAGGTTTATTGCACGGTCAAATACGGTATTACGATAAAGCGCTGCGACAACACCAAGAGTTAGTGCTAGGGGCATCGAAATTACGGCAGCAAAGCAAGCAAGAAAAATCGTATTAAACAATCGTATGCCCACCAGATGAGAAACTTCAAACCGATTAGAGAGCGAAGTTCCAAAATCGCCTTGGAGCACATTACCCAACCAAATGACGTAGCGTGTATGGGGTGGGAGATCTAGGCCAAGCTCTTTACGCATAACCGCCAGCGTTTCAGGAGTAGCTTGCTGTCCAAGAATTGCTTGTGCGGGGTCTCCTGGTAGTAATTCGACACCCAGAAAAATAAATGCTGAAACGACGAATAGAGTGGCGAGTGCGAATACGAACCGCTGCGCCACCATGAGCCATAGTCTACTCATAGCCGATACTCAAATGGATGCTCTTCCTCATACATCACGAGTGGTCCAATTCGACTAATGAGAAACTTACCATGTTCTATTCTTTACATATTAGGTGTCGGCTAGCATAAGTATATCATTATGAGTAACTGACTTCGCGGTTGTACAGATCCGACTGCCATGCACTACGCGGGCACCAACAGTTTTCACCGAAACGATACCAGAAGTAGTGAAATTTAACTCTTTCGGAGGCCGGTCGACTTCGTCTAGTGAAAAAAGGACACCTGCTGTCTGCCCTTTTTCTACCTCATCTCCCACATCGAACTGTGCTTCGAATAATCCAGCGAATGGCGCTAATACGCTACCCGAGCCATTCACGGCGTCGAGGTAGACTGTGGATTGCTGAGTGGAATTATCTTTGGCAGCTTCGATCACATTTAAATGGGCGAGAACATTACGAACACCATCGTAGCCAACCCTGATGGCTTCGCGATCGATTCCTCCTCCTCCGAGTTCGGTTGAAACAAAGGGAATTTTTTGCGCGTGGGCAGCGGGATCAAAACCTGTCGGCGACGCCGTGCCATCTACCACATACATATAGGGTGCCTGAAAGGCGTCGGCTAATTCGACTGATTTGTGATAAATGGCTGATTCGCTGCAGGTGCAGAGAAAGCTTGTGTTTACAAATTTGGCGGAGTTTCCACCAGAATGAAGATCCATGCCGGCATCAGCCAAAGGAAGAAGTGCGTCGACCACAAAGCGCGCGATTGCCGGTGTGGGTCCGGCAGCTCCGTCTCCCGGAAAGCTCCTATTAAGGTTGCCATTATCTAGCGGTGAGGTGCGAGTCCAGGCACGGACAGCTGGATAGTTTAACGCTGGCACAAATATTATTCGGCCTTGCACATCGCTTGGTTCGAGTTCATGGATTATTCTACGAAGAATTAGCTGGCCTTCGTCTTCGTTACCATGATTGCCGGCAGACAGTAAAACGGTGGGTCCACTCCCATTAGCCACCGTGACGATTGGTATGGGAATAACACGACCTGCATTCTCATTGTCCGAAAATATAAGTCGCGCAGCGCCGTAGTTCTTGCCCTGTGCATCAAAATCGTAATCACACGAAACGAAATCGGATTTATATTTCACCATGGTATTTTTCCTTCAGGATTTAGGCTGACTGCTCGCTGTTCGTTTTGTTTTTTTTGCGTTTTTTCAGAGGTGCAAGTTTTCGGCCCATGTATTGAAACATATCCCAAACTGTGCCTTCTAGGGCAGGCGGGCCAAGACGGTTGGTTTCCACGTAACTAGATTTTAATCCCCGTCTCAGCCGCTCTAGTTGTATTCGGTCTTCGGCCATCACCTCGTTGAAACCCTCAATTCGAACATCACCGGCCTGTGTAAGATCCGGTCTGTACGATGATAGGATACAACGATTTGCAACCTCTCCAACGCCGAGGGGCTGGAGGCAAAGTGAGGCAGACCCATTCGGCGTAAGGCCTACGACCTGAGAAGGATAGATCCAGAAAAACATGCTGTATCTCTTCTCCTCGGCGGTTACATCAGGATGATAGGGTTTACGTTGTGGAGACTTGCGGGTGTAATGCGATTTGTAACCGGTATAGCCTTCACCCGATGGAATTTTTTCGCAAAGTCTGGTCGGTGTACGATGGTGCAAGGTTATGTTGTGTACAGTGCTTAAATGGTAGCCTTCCATGAAGTTCTCGGCGAGGCACTTCCAATTGGTTGGCCATACTTCTTCCTGCACGACACTAACAACCATTTCCTCGGGATGAAAGTTTTTCACGTATGGTTCTAAGCCCTTCAGCCTTGGAGCCAGTGGTTTGGCCTTGCCGTCTAAATTGACATAGATGAAACCCCGCCAGATTTCTGAGGCTAGCTCAGGCAAACGACAGCCGCTGATCTCAAATCCTTTAACCTTTTCCATATGAGGTGCACGGAGAAGCTGGCCATCATTTGCATATGTCCACGCATGGTAAGGGCATACAAAATTTGTTGTATTTCCTTTTCCTTCGACAATCACCGAAGCTCGGTGACGACATACGTTGGAGAGTACACGGATGTTATCGTCCTGACCACGCACTACGATAAGTGGTTCGTCCAATAGCTGCGTTGAAAAATAATCACCGCGGTTACTAATTTCATCGATTCGACCGAGGCAAATCCATTCCTTACGAAATATCTCCTCTTTCTCGAGCTCGAGATAAGCTTCTGATGCATAAAACCCTGCTGGTAAGGATCGTGCCTGGTCGCTTGTAAGATCCTTGATCTCGTCTAGCGCACCTAAAATTTTGCTAATGTCGCCTTCTTTCACAGATTTCATGGCTACCTCCACTATACCTCTGACACCAACACTGTACGACGATTACCGCATTTTCGGAAATTTGTCATAATCCTGAGGGCGAAAGTCTACTATCATCGAAAAATCGACTATATCGAAATGGTATCGGATCAACACACGGAGGTGCACCCGTTACTAGGTCTGCGGCTAATTTGCCGGCACCCGGACCGATCCCAAAGCCATGGCCTGAGAAGCCGGATGCCAAATAGAGTCCGGGCAATGAGTCCATCGGTGCAATACAAGGAACTGCATCAGGTGTTACGTCAACCATTCCTGCCCAACATTCCTCAATTTCTAACTCCTTTAGGATAGGGAATCTTGTCTTTAAACCCTCCATTGCCGCCCTCATAACTTTGAGATCGGGTGTAGGGTCTAATACACGTATCTTCTCGAACGGGCTCTCGTTATCTAAGGCCCAGCGTGTATCCTGAAACAGCTCGTGCACGAAAGTCCCATCCAGCTTAATCTTCAAATTTTTGTGTTCGGATAAGAAAGTGTTCCAGAATTTACCCATCCAGCGAATTGTATTGGGGACTATCTGGACGGTATTAGGCCCGCCACGGGAGAGTGTATATTTACCATCGTTACGTCGCCTGATACCAAAATCCGGACAAAAAATACCACTTGGCGATATTTCCGGTCCCGGAGTGGTGCGCAGAACCGAGGAGCGAACCTTGAGTTGTGGAAATTCAATGTTGTGGCGTTGCAGGAACAGTGATGACCAAGCCCCACCAGCTAACAATACCGCATCACAGTGAATGGTTCCTTTCTCTGTAATCACTCCTGAAACATGGCCTCCAGAAGTTTCCAAACCGCGCACAGCGCAGCCGGTATGCACGGTTGCGCCTTGACGCAGTGAAGATGAAGCGATTGCGGGCGCGGCCTCCGATGGCTCAGCTCTACCATCACTTGGGGTCCATAAA
>CAYQNO010000020.1:0-13296 GCA_964419045.1 uncultured Flavobacteriales bacterium | reverse complement strand
GCTGAGACCGGCGGTGTGATGGGTATTAACGGTGTAGGTATCTTCCTTGGTGACAACGACAACTCAACAGAAACTCAGATTCAACATGTGGATTATCTTGTCCAAATGGTAGGTCCAAACCATGTAGGCTTTGCACTAGATCTAGCCGTTCACACAGCAACCGCTAGCCCAGGAGCATTGAATCCACCGGCGGAGGGAGATGTACCATGGCCGGACATCAAGTATGTTCAACCCGAACAAATGCCGGCTTTTACCGAAGGACTTTTGCAAAAAGGCTATAAGGACACGGATGTGGCCAACATCCTTGGCGGCAATTGGCTCCGGATTGCAAAGGAGGTCTGGAAATAGAGATTACAAATAATCAGTTACGCTAATCTAATCTCATGTCTTAACTATTGGTGGTCGTAGCAGCTGCCTCACTCGGGTGTGTAGGTGGCAGTTTTAGTCGGCGACTCCACACATAAGCTCCAACTCCGACACAAATATTAGCAACTGCAGCTGCTAAAATTGTACCCGTTATACCGTAGATCCAAGCACCTAAATATGCGAGTGGCACGTAGAGTACAAATGTACGTACGACAGTCATAATGACTGTTGGCAGAGGGTTCCCAAGCGAACTGAATATAGAACTTGCTGTCAGCATAACGCCGAAGGCACCATACGTCACAGGTACCAGATAAAGATAAGTGGTTGCGACATCTATGACTACTGGATCGTCGTCAAATAATTTAATAATTGGCTGAGCCCATAGGGCAAAGGCCACTGCCATAGCGATACCGCATATTGTGCAATAGAGATAGCAAATTTGGGTGGCCGAATAGACGCGATTATAGGCTCGGGCACCCCAATTCTGGCCGATAAAGGGAGCTATACCAAAGGCCAGTGCCATAAACGGAATTATAGCAAAAGTTTCGATTCGCGAAACAATTCCGAATCCGGCTACTGCTTCAGCACCAAAGTCTGACATTAAGCTAGTAATGAAGGCGAGCGAAAGTGGAGTGATCAATGTTGTAGCGGTAGCTGGCGCTCCCACATGGATGATACCTCTCCAAGATACCAGGACTTCACTAAATTTTGGCCACCTGGTATCGATCATGTGGTCCCGAAAATGGAGGATAAGCAATGTGGCGGCAAAGGTTATCGCACGCGATGAGACTGAAGCAATTGCTGCTCCCTCTAACCCAAGTTTTGGGAAGCCGAGAAGTCCAAATATCAGGATTGGGTCTAGAATGATGTTTATGGCCGATCCACCACTCATTATGAGGCTCGGTGTGCGTGTATCTCCGGTTGCCCGGATCGCGCACGATCCGACGACGGGAACGATTACGAATAACATCCCGAAATACCAGATGTTCATGTAGCCACGGATTTCGTCAAGTACGGATGGCTCGGCGCCAAGTGCGGTGAACAAGGGATCTATCGTCGCAAAGCCAACGACTATAACGGTTCCGACAAAAATAAGTGATAACACTAGGCTGTCAGTTGTGAGTCGGTTTACTTTCAGTTTATCGTCTTCTCCAATAGCGCGTGCAATTACAGAAGCTGCCCCGACTCCCATACCGACGGCGATACTTTGAACCACCATAATAACTGGAAAAATAAAACTGAGTGCGGCAAGCGCTGATGTTCCCAATTGTGCTACAAAATATGTGTCAGCAAGAATATTTATGGAAACCGCAAGTAAACCCCATAGCATTGGAAACGCGAGCCATATGATCTGGGATGAGATCACACCCTTAATTAATGATGTCGTTTTGCCATTACTATCCATCTCCATGAGTTCCTTCGTCGACGATAACCTCTCCATCGCGCCACTGGTATTTAAGTGTTGAGAGTGACTACACTAGTAACATTTCATGAGTAGTAATTTAGCAAATCTTGGATAACTTTAATGATCAATAAGTGTATCGATACTATAGAACAAGCGGTCGCTGACATACTTGATGGGGCAGTGGTTCTTATCGGAGGATTTGGCCAAGCCGGAAATCCAACCGATCTAATCCAGGCGCTGATTCATCAAGGAGCTAGAAATCTTACTGTGGTGAATAATAATGCTGGCAATTCACGTATTGGCCTCGCATCTTTACTTGAGAAGGGCAGGGTTAAAAAGTTAATTTGTACTTATCCCCGATCAACTGATTCTGAAGTTGTCACCGAGTTATATCGTAAGGGGAAGATCGAGCTGGAAGTTGTCCCACAGGGGACACTGTCCGAAAGTCTTCGTGCTGCTGGTGCTGGTATAGGTGCATACTATACTCGAACATCGGTCGGTACGCCGCTCGCCTCTGACAAGGAGATCCGAAAGATTGACGGCAAAGACTATGTACTCGAATTTCCGCTCTCCGCCGATTTTGCTCTTGTCAAGGCGGAAACTGGGGACCGTTGGGGCAATCTTACCTATAATAAGGCGGCCCGTAATTTTGGGCCTTTGATGTGTATGGCGGCTCGAGTTGCCATCGTTCAAGTTCGTGAATTCGTCGAACTAGGATCTATTGATCCAGAGCATGTGGTAACACCGGGAATATTTGTCGACCGTGTCGTAAAAGTTGCCCATCCTATTGACGAGCGGACCGAGATTCTGCATCGGAGGACAAATGAATGATGAACTCACAAATTAATGGATGCCTGAGCCGCCAACAGATTGCCTGGCGTCTTGCTCAAGATATCCCAGAAGGGGCATATGTTAACCTTGGTATTGGTATGCCGGTACTAGTGGGTAACTATCTTCCCACTGACCGGGAAATTATACTCCATAGTGAGAATGGGGTGCTCGGGATGGGGCCAGCTCCCATAGCAGGAGATGAGGATCACGATCTAATTAATGCTTCCAAAGGCCCCATTACGCTGGTCGATGGGGGATCATTTTCACATCAAGCTGATTCTTTCTCCATGATTAGAGGCGGCCATATTGACATTTGTGTGTTGGGGGCATTCCAAGTCAGTGCTTATGGAGATTTAGCAAATTGGTCCACTGGTGGATCCGATACTTTGCCTGGGGTCGGAGGTGCGATGGATCTAGCCATGGGCGCCAGGAAAGTTTTCGTCATGACAGAGCATACGACGCGCCGTGGCGAAGCCAAGATAGTTAAACGTTGTTCTTATCCCTTGACTGGAGAACGAGTCGTATCGACGATTTATTCAAATATTGCTGTTATTGATGTAATGGAAGCAGGTCTGGTGGTACGAGAAAAATTAAAAGGTTTAGAACTAGAGGATCTTCAGAAAGTAACCGATGCTTCCCTGACCCTAGCTTGTGATTGGAAAGTTTTAAATGTTCCAGATGTTGCTACATAATTTCAAAGTTATGTTTAGATGTAAGAACATCGCTAGCTTTTAAATTCATTTAAATAAAAAAGACTTCGAGGTAATAAATTGAATTTTGACCGACGACTGTGGGCATTCACCAAAGGTGTCAGGGGCCGTATCCTCTTCGCGATTACTGTTGGATTAGTTGCGGCAATAGTTGGTATAGCAAGACTTGCGTTGCTGGGTTGGTTGTTGGCGAAAGTTTTTCAGGGCGATACCGTCGAAAATTTGATTACACCGTTTGCTGCCGTGGCTGGTGTAATGGTGTTGCGCGGTTGGTTAGAATATTGGCGAACAATGATCGCCCACCGAACAGCAATCCATATTCAGGTTCGTGTTCGTAAGCTTCTGTACGACAAGGTGACAGCTTTGGGGCCAGCGTACTTCGGCCTGGAACGTACGGGTAATGTTACATTGACAATGATCGATAGCGTTGAGCAACTTGAAGTCTATTTTGGGCAGTTCATCCCACAAATTGTCGTTGCAGTCTTGATGCCATTTGGCATATTTGGGTTCGTTGTTTTTTTGGATCTACCTTCTGCGAGCGCCTTGCTTGGTTTTGCGATAATTACTTTTATAGCGCCACTAGCCTTTCACCGATGGAATACGAAGAACAGTCGGACCCGTAACGTCGCTTATGGCGATTTTGGGGCTGAGTTTCTCGATTCCGTTCAAGGTCTTTCAACATTGAAAGCGTTTGGTCAGGCACGTGCGCGAGCAGATTTACTTACGCGAAAAGCGAAGGCTCTATTTGACAGTACGATGTGGGTGCTTGCTACGAATACTCTCTCTCGTGGAATTACAGATACTGGAATTGCCGTCGCGGCTGCTGGTACATTAACTCTTGGAGCCTATCGTGTTTCATCTGGTGTAATGAGTCTAGAAGCGTTGTTGATCATCCTGATGATGGGTGTAGAGGTATTTCGACCATTACGTGACCTTAGGACTATCCTACACCAGGGTATGAATGGCGAAGCCGCAGCTGAAGGTGTGCTGGCATTACTTGAGAAACAGCCAACAATTGATGATGCAGAAGAAATAGCTGAGTCGATCACTGGTGAAATGCCTGGCATTGAATTCAGGCAAGTAACGTTTACCTATCCAAATACAAAACAAACAGCCAATAGCGACCTGTGTTTTACTGTTGACGCTGGTGAAAGAGTTGGTGTCGTCGGTCACAGTGGTGCGGGTAAATCTACTATCGTGCGCTTGTTGCTCCGATTGTATGATCCTGACGATGGGATGATTTTGATTGGCGGGCAGGATATTCGTAATCTCTCACTTGAGGATTTGCGAGGAAAATTAGCCGTCGTCAATCAGGACACATACCTATTTCATGGTACGGTTGAGGACAATTTACTTCTTGGAAAGCCAGAAGCTACGGCCGAAGAAATCGAAAAAGCTGCGCGAACGGCTAATGCACATGAATTTATTGGCTCTTTGCCGAATGGATATAAGACAATTGTAGGTGAGCGCGGGGTACGGCTTTCAGGTGGTCAGCGCCAACGGATCGCGATTGCACGAGCATTGTTACGCGACGCACCAATACTGGTGCTGGATGAGGCACTTTCCGCAGTCGATTCGGAAAGCGAGGCAGTAATCCAAGAAGCGCTCGACCGTCTTATGTTAGGTCGAACAACCCTTGTATTCGCACACCGACTTTCAAGCGTAATTAGTGCTGATCGAATCATTGCCTTATATGAAGGAGAAGTAGTCGAAAGTGGCACTCATAGCGAGCTTATGGCGGCACGCGGAGCCTACTATTCTCTCATGGCCATGCAGGCTCAGGATGCTGACGCTGATCATGAATTGGTTGAGTTTAGTCTCTCTGATGATCATTCCACGGAGGCTGAAATCGACGCACGAGCATTTACGGACGAGGCGCAACTAGAACCTACTGATGCAATCCTTCGTGCTGAAGGCATGGGCTGGATAAGAGCTACTTTAGAACTTCTGAAGTTGGTGAAGACAGAGAAACTACGTCTTGTTACGACATTTCTCTTGGGTGTGTCGCGGGTTTGTTCGTTGATTGGTATTGGCGTGCTAAGCGCTCTTATAGTTGCTGCGGTTAAAGTGAATGAACCATTTACAGGTTTGGTTATTGCCTTAGCTATTACAGCTCCATTAGCAGGAATTCTGCATTGGTTTGAATCCTGGCTTGCCCACGACATGGCATACCGCTTATTGGCAGTGATGAGGATTGCACTCTTCAGAAAACTTGATGAATTAGCTCCAGCGTATTTGGTTCGGAGGCGTACAGGAGATCTTATTTCGATGGCAACTCAGGATGTCGAAACTGTCGAATATTTTTTTGCTCACACAGTCGCACCGGCATTTGTCGCGGTACTTGTCCCTGCGGCGGTGATAACAGCATTGATTGCATTTGGCTGGCAAATGGCTGTCGCGTTGACGCCTTTTCTTTTGATCGTCGGACTTAGCCCGTTTTTTATGCGTCATCGTATTGACTCATTGGGTTCGCGTGCTAGGGAAGCTTTAGGCGAACTCAACGCCCATGCAGTTGATACTGTCCAAGGGCTTAATGAGATTGTCGCGTTTCAGGAAATAGACAGGCGTGGCCAGGAATTCATGGAGCGTGTCCATAAGCACCATCAATTACGTTTGCCATTTTTTAGTGATCTTACGATCCAGACCTCGCTTGTAGAGGTAGCAACAGGGCTTGGTGGACTTGCTATCGTAGTCTCAGGGTCTTGGTTGGTATCAACTGGTGAGCTCGATGACGGCATGTTACCCCTTTTGACGTTGATAGCTATGTCGGCGTTTCTGCCGGTTTCTGAAATTTCTAATGTGGGGCGCCAGCTTGCAGATACACTTGGCTCGACACGCCGAATTTACGCAGTCCACGCCGAAGAACCAGAGGTAATGGATGGCCCATATATAGGGGAGATGGGGCTTGGTGGATCAGTATCTTTAGGTTTTGAACAAACTAATTTTCGGTATTTTGGAGCTAATCGACTTGCAGTAAGCGACGTATCTTTAGACATACCGGCAGGTAGTACGGTAGCGCTGGTAGGCCCGTCTGGTGCAGGTAAGACAACTATGGCACATTTGCTAATGCGATTCTGGGACCCTGAGCAAGGCGTAATTCGTATGAACGATAGTGATATTCGATCCTACAAACAAGATAATCTGCGCTCGGAAATTGCGCTTGTGGCCCAAGACACCTTTCTGTTCAATGATACACTGCGGGCGAATGTGGCAATTGCGCGACCTGACGCGTCCGATAGTGAAATATGTTCGGCAATCGAACGAGCAGCACTATCTGATTTTGTGAAGTCAAATGCAGACGGTTTTGACACACATGTTGGTGAACGTGGGGTTCGGCTGTCTGGTGGCCAACGACAACGCGTTGCCATAGCCAGAGCCTTTCTAAAGGATGCTCCGGTCATAATCCTTGATGAAGCTACATCACACCTCGATGCTGTCAATGAACAGGCGATTAGGCATTCGCTAGAGGACCTGATGAGTGATCGTACCACGATTATAATAGCCCACAGGCTATCTTCAATTCGTAATGCCGATAATATTGTTGTGCTGGAAGGAGGGTGCGTTTCAGAAAGTGGTACACACGAGCAACTGTTGGAGAAACGCGGACTGTATGCGCGTCTCGTGAGTAGACAGTTGGCAGGGCAATCCTTCCGGTAGCAATTATTTGTCGAGAAAATGACCAGGTTGTGCTACCGCTAATGGGCATAATAGAAGAGAGAGAGTGAACAATGGCAGGTGTGGCAGATGAACTAAAGTCGGTGCTCGCAGGCATCAAAGGAGTAGAAAATGGCCAAGCGAGAACGATGCCTAACGAACTATACACCTCTGAGGAGTTTCTTGAGCTCGAGAAAGAGGAAATTTTTCGTAAGGAATGGGTTTGTCTTGGTAGAGTTGATGAGATTCCGAAACGAGGTGACTATTTCACAACAGAACTGATTGATGAGCCATTGATTGTGGTTCGTGGTCAAGATGATAAAGTCCGTGTGCTCTCGAACGTGTGCCGCCATCGCTCCTCTGTGATCTTAGAAGACAAGGGTAATGCCAAGAATTTTGTCTGTCCCTACCACGCCTGGACCTACGCTACTGATGGTCGGCTTCTAAGAGCGCCCTACATGGATCAGGTCAAGGGGTTCAAGGTTAAGGGATGTAAGCTTCCTGAATTCGCAACTGAAATCTGGCACGGATTTCTCTACGTGAATTTAGATGGCAAAGCAAAACCGCTAGCCCCGAGGCTGAAGGGCCTGGAGCCCTATGTGCGGAACTATCATGCCGAACAGATGATTAATCAGTTTGTCTACGAGGACGTTTGGAATACTAATTGGAAATGTCTCAATGAAAATTTTATGGAGGGTTATCATCTAAGTGTAACGCACATGAATTCCCTTCATAAAATCACACCCACACGGCTTTGTGAAAAATTTCCAGGAGGAGAGGGGTACACTGGCTATAAGTCCCATTATGATCCAAATTTTCCGCAACGGACGCCACATCATAAGGATGTGACTAACGCGGAGAAGCGTATGTCAATGATGTATTGCGTATATCCCTCGCATGTTGTCGGTCTAAATCCAAGTGGTGTAATTTATATGTGTCTTAGCCCGCGCTCCGCAGAGCATGTGGCAACTCGATGGGGGTGGGCTTCTTTTGATCCGAAGCCGTCACGCAAGGCCATCAAAGTGGCTTTAGATCTCTATAAGTGTATCAATAGAGAGGATCGAGAGAAACTGGAGGCGTTGCAGCGTGGTCTGATGTCGCGTTTATCCACGTCAACTCTGCTTGGACCACCGGATCTAGAAGGCCCTGTCTGGGATATGTACCAATACCTTGCCGGAAAATTGACGTCGGAGACAAAACAGAAACCGCGCCTTAGACGCGCTTCTTAACCTTCCTTGGTCACGGTGTCGTAAGGAGTATTGGGCTAGGCTGGTAATCTGATCGGCTCTTTGTTGTTACTTCTTGGGTTGTTCATTGTACTGTGTTGTCTAGCTATATTGGAGGGCCACCTGTGCGTGCATATGATTTTGTCGTTGTCGGAGGTGGGCTGGTTGGAATGGCGGTTGCCAGTGGCTTGGCACGGCGCGGATTGAGTGTTGCAGTGGCGGATGAGGGTGATATCGCCCACCGCGCGGCACGTGGCAATTTCGCACTGGTGTGGGTTCACGGTAAGGGTGGTGGCTTTCCACGCTACGCGAGTTGGACACGGACCTCAGCGGACCTGTGGCCAACGTTTGCCGAGGAGCTTCATGATCGAACAGGGATAAATATAGCCTATTCTAAACGTGGTGCAGTGCACATCTGTTTTTCAGATGACGAAATGGCAAAGCAGAGAGCAAGGCTTGAGCTCGTTGCAGCCGAGGCAGAGCCATCGAATATTAATCCGGGCGTCGAATTTGAAATGCTTGATCGACCGTCGCTGGACAAGTTAATTCCGGGCCTCGGGCCTGACGTTATTGGCGCATCGTACAGCGCGATGGATGGGCACTGTAACTCTCTCAGGCTTCATGAGGCGCTGCTCAAAAGTTTTTTGAGTCTTGACGGGGATTATTTGCCTAACCACCGCGTAGTCAAAATTAATCCTAAGAGGCTCGGTTTTACAATAATTACTGGGCTTCAAAATATTGCCTGCGCTTGCGTTGTGCTGGCTGGGGGTGTTGCCAACTCCTGGCTCGGGCCCATGGTAGGCATGGACATACCAATTAAACCTTTGCGAGGCCAGATCCTGGTTACAGAGCGACTTGACCCATTTCTTGCGCTCCCGACTAGCCTAATTCGCCAGACTGATGAGGGCACCGTGATGTTAGGCGATACGCGGGAAGATGTTGGGTTTGATGAGGGAACGACCTTAAGGGGTCTAAGCAAGATAGCAGCCAATGGCATTCGGACCTTCCCTTTTCTTAAACGAGCGCGGCTGGTGCGAGCTTGGGCTGCTTTGCGGCCTATGCCACAGGATACATTTTCCATCTATGCACGTTCGAGTGAATATCCCGATGCGTTTGCAGTAAATTGTCATAGTGGTGTCACGCTGGCTGCCGTGCATGCAGAACACCTTGCAAACTGGGTAGCAGGTGATGACATAACGCCAGATGTTGAACCGTTTTCACTGGACCGATTTAATGTTCAAACGGTTACGTGAAGGTCCAACTGTGAATGTGACGTTCGAGGGGAGGGGGCTCGTGGTTCCAGCTGAAGTTAGTGTTGCTGCTGTAATGCTGCTCCATGACCTCGGCTATTGCCGCACAACAGCGGTATCAGGTGTGACGAGAGCGCCCTATTGCATGATTGGTGTCTGCTTCGACTGCCTAATGAAAATTGATGGTGAGCCTAATCGCCAAGCCTGTTTGGTTACAGTTAAAGAGGGTATGAAGATTGAGAGACAGGTGGGCGTCCCGGAGCTGAGTAGGTGACAGAACACTGTGCACTTGTTGTGATCGGTGGTGGGCCTGGAGGGATGGCAACTGCAACAGCTGCTGCAAAGTTAGGCGTCCAAGTTTTGCTTATCGACGAGAAGCAAAATCTGGGTGGGCAAATTTATAGCGGTATCAATAACCTCGATGATTTGGGTATAACCTTACTTGGGCCGGACTACGCACGTGGTACATCACTCGTCCAGTCATTCCAGGCAAGCGGCGCCACTTATAGGGCAGAGAGTGATGTCTGGATTGTGACACCTGAACTCAAGGTTGGTGTGGTTTCGCGCGGTGTGGCAGAGATAATCCAAGCGCAACGTGTTGTTTTAGCTTCGGGTAGCATGGAACGAGCGGTTCCCTTTCCCGGCTGGACGCTACCGGGTGTGATGACATTAGGTGCTGGACAAGTTTTGATGAAGCAGGAGGGTTTAGTTCCTGATGTTGGAAATTCGAAAGGCATCGTGTTGGCTGGGAGCGGGCCTTTGTTGTTCCTTGTAGCCTGCCAATATCTCCGAGCAGGTGTTAAAATACAGGCACTACTCGAAATGACGCCACGTAGCCGATTTCTTAAGGCACTTATTAATTTGCCGATGGCACTCACCGCTGATGGCTACATAAGGACGGGACTTTCACTCGTTCGCGAATTACGCTGTTCTGGTGTTCCGATTGTAAGTGGTGTGACCAAGCTCGCTGCGGTTGGTACGCGACGGGTTAAGTCTGTCGACTATATAGCCTTTGATCAACGACACAGTCTAGATACGGAACTTTTAATGGTTCATTTCGGAACAATCCCAAACGGGTATCTTGCTGCAGAACTTGGCATACACGAGATTTGGGATGGTCGACAGAATTGCTGGAGACCGTCGATAGATAAGTGGGGTAACACGGATTTAAAAGGACTTGCCCTCGTTGGGGATTGTGCCGGGATTGTCGGTGCCCGTTCGGCTGAACTTTCGGGTCAACTCGCAGCGCTGGAAGTAGCTGCTGCATTGGGCAAAATCAGTTGCACCGAACGCGATCGGTTAGCTAAACCTTTACACCTCTCTCTGAAACGTGACCTACGTATTAGACCATTTCTTGAGACACTTTTTGCGCCACCTACATCGTTCATGACAAACATTCCGGACGATACTGTTGTTTGCCGTTGTGAGGAGGTCAATGCAGGCCGCTTACGAGAAGCAGTAGAACTCGGTTGTCAAGGCCCCAATCAAGTCAAGGCGTTTACACGTGCTGGTATGGGGTTATGCCAGGGACTGCAGTGTGGTTTTTCGGTTGCGCAGATTGTCGCTGAAGCTCGCGGCGTTGCTGTCGAGACTGTCGGACGTTTCCGCGTTCGACCGCCAGTCAAGCCGATTACTCTTGGTGCAATCGCGATGCTTGAAGATGAATTCTTGGAGTAGTCACACCGTTCGACTCTGTCCTTCTAGCTTAGTCAACCTCGCAGTTATTATAATTTTTTCTGGTTTAGTTCTCATCGATGATAGGATTCACTAGCGTTCCAACATTAGTGATTTCGACGCTAATAGTATCTCCAGGTTTAAGAAATACTGGTGGATCGCGCCTAAAACCGACTCCGCCGGCGGTTCCGGTGCTGATTACATCGCCTGGACGCAGAGGATACATGGTGGAGAGGTACGCGATAAGTTTTTCTATCCTGAACAACATGAGGCTAGTCGAGGTATTCTGCATAACATTTCCGTTAAGCCGTGTGGTTAGGGTTTGGCTATATGGATCACCAACTTCATCGGGAGTTGTCAGCCAAGGCCCAAAACCACCTGTCGCACAAAAATTTTTCCCTGGGCCGAATTGTGAAGTGTGTCGTTGCCAATCACGAATAGAGCCGTCGTTGTAGCAGCTATATCCGGCGACATGGCGCAATGCGTCGGCTTCGTTGATGTGTCGACCACCAGTACCAATGATTACTGCGAGCTCACCTTCAAAGTCGAATTTATCCGAAACTTTAGGCCTGATCATAGGCTGGCGGTGGCCAACTTGACTGGCAGGAATACGAATGAAAAACGTTGGCTGGTTATTAACAGGGGATCCTGTCTCTTCCCGATGAGCAACATAATTTAGACCAACACACCAGACTGCCGGGGGATCAGGTATTAAAGGATCTAAAACGACATCATCCAGGGTGAGGTTGGCATTCTTTCCAGACGTTATATCGCCCACAGTTTCAAGCCCTGTTGGTCCAAGCTCTAACAGGCCACGCAGAGTACGTGGAAAATTAGTCTTTTCATCGCTTAGGGGAACAAACTTTTGATCGTCGACCATTACGCCTATGCCGGCGACATCATTGTGGCGGTATGAAATCAGACGCACGAATTCCCTCCAAATTTTCGTGAGTATGGAGCTTTAAGTACTTACATAGTCTACATCAATATAAAAGTATTTTTCCCATAACTTATATAACCTAAGGTCGTCCATTCTAGTAGCGAGTTAATGTGTGAAAACTCAGTAACGTAACGCTGAACAAAATTCGGCCTTTCATTCACGATGATAGTGGGTATACTCCGCGCCTTGTGTCGGGGAATAGGATTTTGATGTGTAAGGTTTTAGAGAGGTAGACCTGCGCGTCGCTGTGGTGCAAATATTGGGAGATAGAGCAAATGGCGGAGGAAACGAGTAAGGATACGGAAACCACTATCATTGAGTTAGAGGGTGTTGGAAAGTGGTTTGGTAATTTCCAGGCGCTTCGCAATATAAATTTAACTGTCTCTCAGGGAGAGAGAATGGTCGTTTGTGGCCCCTCAGGTTCCGGGAAATCCACTATGATTCGTTGTATTAATCGGCTGGAAGTACATCAGCAGGGAACGATTACGGTTGATGGTATAGAACTCACAGAGGATATGAAGAACGTCACAGCGGTTCGTCGTGAAGTAGGGATTGTTTTTCAGAATTTTAATCTTTTTCCACATTTGACAGTCTTGGAAAATTTGATGCTTGCACCGGTGCGTGCGCGCAGCATGGGTAAGAAAGAATCTGAAGAGTTAGCCATGGGCTATCTCGAGCGGGTCCATATTCCTGAGCAGGCGGCTAAATATCCTACACAGTTATCTGGTGGTCAGCAGCAGCGTGTGGCTATTGCGCGATCTTTGTGCATGGAGCCAAAAATTATGCTGTTTGATGAGCCTACCTCGGCGCTAGATCCTGAAATGATTAAAGAAGTGCTCGACGTAATGGTTGAGTTAGCACAAAGTGGTATGACGATGATTGTTGTGACCCACGAGATGGGGTTTGCAAAAACGGTTGCGGATACGATGGTTTTTATGGATCAGGCTGAGATAGTTGAAAAGGCATCGCCGGATGATTTCTTTAATGCTCCGAAGAGTGATCGTACCAAGCTATTTTTGAGCCAGATTTTGATACACTAGAATTATAATGAAGTGTGAGGAAGTGTTTGATGGATGCGAAAACGGATGTATTTAACATTCCCTACAACGGTTACTACCGATCTGGCGTAGAGGCAGAAGACGTCGAGTTGACGCATACTGACCCTGGTACGCCATGTGGTGATTATTTGCGACGTTTCTGGCAGCCTGTTTGTATGTCAGAGCAACTGACTGACTTGCCA
>CAYQNO010000019.1:0-517424 GCA_964419045.1 uncultured Flavobacteriales bacterium | reverse complement strand
CCGGTCCAATCAGGATGACGACAGGCACTTCGCTGGTCTATACCTTCCGGCAATTTCCGCATGCTGGCGACACGTTCGGTTATCTTCAATCCTAGCAACATGCCGCCGCCGCCGGGTTTAGCTCCCTGGCCTACCACCACTTCTATGGCATCTGCTCGCCTGAGATCGTCCGGATTAAGGCCATAGCGGGACGGTAAAACCTGGTACACAAGAAGTTTGGAGGCATCCCTTTCCTCGTCGGTCATCCCACCGTCGCCAGTCGTAGTGCTGGTACCCATTTCCGTTGCTGCACGACCTAGTGCCATCTTAGCGTTGGTACCCAGCGCTCCAAAACTCATGCCAGCAACGGTAATTGGAATTTTGAGCTCGATAGGTTGTTTTGCGTAGCGGGTACCTAAAGTGACGTTAGTCGCACAGGTCTCGCGGTAGCCTTCCAGCGGATAACGAGAAACTGAAGCTCCGAGAAAGACCAAATCATCAAAACTGGGTAGATAGCGTTTTCCACCAAACCCCCTAATTTCGTAGAGCCCTTCACGCGCCGCACGTTGAATTTCGGAAATTGTCGTCTCTGTGAATGTAGCGGACTGGCGAAGATTGCGTGGATCAACCGACATAAAATAATCCTCTAAGAGTAAATAATTCAGTAACTAGCCGCATTATCGATGGCAAAATTGTAAAGATTACGAGCAGAACCAAAACGTCGAAATTTCGAAACATCTGCTTTTATTTCCGCTCGGCTAAGTAATTCCTCGACCTTATTGATATGTTCCTTAGTCATTTTTTTTTCAATACAATCCGAACCCAAACTTGTTACTTCACCGCCAACATAAATTACCGCTTCGTAGATAGAATCACCAAGGTCAGCACCGGCATCGCCACAGATGACTAAATTCCCAGCCTGCGCCATAAATGCACTCATGTGGCCAACCGACCCACCAACGACAATATCTACCCCCTTCATGGAAATGCCACAACGTGAACTGGTATCACCTTCAATTACAACCATCCCGCCGTGGCCTGATGCCCCAGCTGCCATCGATGCGTTACCTTTAACTCTTACCATCCCAGACATTATGTTCTCACCAACCCCCTGAGATGCGTGGCCATCGACCACTACGGTTGCCTCTTTATTCATACCACCACAGTAATAACCCACATGTCCCTTGACTTCGACTAGTATTGGCCGAAGCAAACCGACAGCTACCGCATGCGCACCATGAGGATTGATGACCTCCCAAGATGTCTCGTTTGATTCCTCGGAAAGTGACTGCAGTCTTTGGTTCAAACCGCGCACACTCTCCTTTTCTATATCGATTAGTGGCATTGCTCTAAGCCCGTGACCAGTTGTAGATCTTTGCAGGTGCCGGTTCCCAGATTTTCGCTAAATCTGCACCTGGCAGATGCGCGATGGAGCGGAATTCTGACGCCATTGCCACCCAGTCATCTGTTTCGGCAAGAACGGCCGGCTTGCAAGCTATGCCATCACGAACAACTGCGAAACCATCCTTTGTACCAACCGCAAATGTAAAAAAACCATCAAGGTCAACAAGACCAGCCTCTAGCGCCTCAAACAACGTTGCACCCTCTCCCATCCTGTGTGCGAGATATCCGGCAGCAACTTCCGTGTCGTTATCAGTCTGAAACTCAATTTCACCATGTTTTTGCAACCATCGCCGAAGGCGGTTGTGGTTCGAAAGGGACCCATTTTGCACAAGACACAAATCGAGGCCAGTAGAGAATGGATGCGAATGCTCTGTTGTTATTGCACTTTCTGTGGCCATACGCGTATGGCCGACGGCGTGACTGCCTGCAAACTCCTCTAATTTAAAACGCTTGGCAACATCAGTAGGCAGACCCTTTTCCTTGAACAACTCGATGTTCTCGCCCATGCCTACAATGCGGAGTTCGGGGTGATTGAGACGAATCCATCGACGAACGATCTCAAGTGGTGCCCCTACTACTAATACAGCGTGGCTCGAACGGACCTCGGATGTTACCATAACTCCTAGCTCCTCAGACAATTTTCGTTCAACGTCCGGCCAATCAAAGTCAGTATTAGGGTGTTGTAGGGTCAACTTTATCGAGCCATTTTCTACTGGATTCCGATAGATTGCGAAACCTGCACTATCCGGCCCTCTATTACTCATACCAATCAGCATCGGTGCAAGCTGCTTGCCAAGATAGGGCTCAAGATCAGGATTCTTAAGAAACAAGCCGACAATTCCACACATTATCGCGCCTTCATTGTTTAGGGTTAGATTGAATAGTCAGGATAATAGCAGGCAGCAAACTAGCGGATTAGCAATAACTGATCAACACGGCATAAGTACGTCTTTTTACGGAATGGCGTATTGACCGGACAGAAGCGTCGCGGCACATTACCGCGCTTCGGGTTCGGAATACCATTGTTTCAGCAAAAAGGCACATAGCGCTGGGCATGATCTTAAAGACCACGGCGATGTGAATACCTCACATCCGTTTTTTATATTGTAACAAATTCAACTGGCCCCGCGTAATGCAATGTCAGTCCAAGCATCGGGACCATTAAGGGAGAGAGGAAATGGCAAGATCCGCAAGAGTAAAAGTAGCTAAAAATCCCAAAGGGTCTGGGAAGGGTGTCGCGAATATTGAGCGGATGAAGCGCAATTTAATTTCTAAAGGTGTGAAATACTGCCTGGCCTCTTATGTCGATGTGCATGGTGTGCCAAAAAGCAAAACTGTGCCAGTTGAGCATTTTGATCGCATGATGCGCGGCTCTGAGCTATTCACCGGTGCCGCACTCGATGGCTTGGGTCAACAGCCTAGTGACGACGAGTTAGCAGCACACCCTGACCCAAACGCTGATTGTATACTGCCATGGCGCCGCGAAATAGCCTGGGCACCGGGTAATCTAAAATACCATGACGAACCATGGCCTATGTGTTCCCGAACAGTTCTTTGCCAACAAATCGACCGTGCAGCGAAACTTGGATTGCAGTTCAATCTTGGGATCGAATGTGAATTTTATCTGGTACGTCACCGCGAAGACGGCAGTATCGAGCCGGCAAGCTCTACTGATACATTGGCTAAGGCGGCATACGATACGCTAACAACACTAGAAGCCATGGATTATTTGGACGAAATCACCTCCCACATGAATGAATTAGGCTGGGGTGTTTTTTCGCTTGATCACGAAGATTCTAATGGTCAATTTGAACTAGATTTTAATTACTCTGACGTTCTTACAACTTCTGATCGCTTCGTACTATGGCGCTTAATGGCCAAGGAACTAGCGCGAAAACGTGGAATCGATGTAGCTATCATGCCGAAGCCTTACGCTGACCGTACTGGAAGTGGCGCTCACTTTAATATGTCGCTTACATCACTGAAGACAGGCGATAATCTGATGGGCAATAGATCGGATAAGCGAGGTCTAGGTTTATCAAAATTGGTCTACCAATTTGCGGCTGGAGTGTTGCGCCATGCGCCTGCAATTGTAGCCACTACGTGCCCTCTAGTTAACTCATACAAACGGCTCATCAAGCAAGGTTCTATGACCGGCTTTACTTGGGCGCCTATATTCATCACCTACGGGGCGAATAACCGCACTCATATGTTACGTGTGCCTGGTGTTAGGCCGCAAATCGAGGGCCGGCCAGGTAGAGGAGAGTTGTCGATGTCTTTACCCAGGTTAGAGTGTAGGGCAGTGGATCCAGCGGTAAATCCGTATCTTGGGGCAGCGATGGTGCTCGCAGCTGGTCTCGAAGGAATAGAAAGGGATTTGGACCCCGGTGAGCCGGTTGAGGGTAATATGTATTTGAAGTCTGATTCAGAACTTCGAAAGATGGGTGTCAAAACCCTTCCAAGGACGTTACTTGAAAGTATTGATGCATTTGCGGCGGACTCACTTGGTAAGGAAGTTATGGGCGACGACCTGTTTCAATCCTATATAGAATTGAAACAGCAGGAGTGGTGGGATTACCACAACACTGTTTCACCATGGGAAATTAAAACCTACTTTGAACGGTACTAGAGAGGAAAAATATCTGTACGCCACCACTTAGGAGAGGTTTTTAACAAATCCAACTTTGTGTGCGATTGCTACGTAGTCGAACTGTAGGTGATGACTCTATCGTTGTGATAGTTTCAATGCTTCTGCTGTAACGCTTGATAACAAGTACATTTTAAATTTAGGAAATTTGAAAGTGCCATCATTATGTTTCAACAGCTCAATTAAGCACTTGGTATGAGTGAGTGGATGAATGAATAACCAAGGTGTATTTCACGAGGATTATGAGACGCGGGCTGAGACACGAACATCATCAGATCGGGCGTTCGGTATAATTTTTTCAGCTGTATTTTCTATAATCGCCTTTTGGCCTGTGATTTCGGATGATTCGGTTCGATGGTGGGCGTTGACGAGCTCCGCTATGTTGTTCGTGATTTCGGTTGCCAGACCAAGTCTACTATCACCACTCAATAAAATGTGGACATTATTTGGTGTGTGTCTGCACAGGACTGTTAACCCTATAATAATGGGTTTAATTTTCTATTTTGTCGTCACGCCAATTGGTGTGACCATGAGGCTCTTCAAAAAAACTCCACTTGATCTAAAATTTCAACCTAAGGCAAAGAGCTACTGGATTGAGCGGACGCCACCCGGACCACCAGTAGAGACTATGAAAAATCAATTTTAGTAAACAACTCTAATTTTCTAAGGTAAATTTAATAAAACTAAAACAAATATATAAAACAAATATAATTATTAAAAAATTATTGTGGTAATATTAAGTGATTATAAAATTTGTTGACACATTTACTTATATTATTCATTTTCGGTATTCTAGAATACGTAATTAAATTTAGAAAAGTGTTTAATTACATGTCAAAGAATAAGAATGTTAGGACATTGCATATTATCCAAACATTCATAGAAATTTGCTCACAGCAGATGGGAGCAACAGGACGCCTAATGGTATCGACGGTAGTTTTTGTTGGTACCCTATTTATTTCAGGTCCAAGGGCCGACGGCACGCGACTAAGTTCTGCGAGTGACATTGAAGCCGAACAGGTATCACTAATCATCGGACCTATCTCTTCCGACGCTGCGTTCGATGCAGAACGCCTGGTGCAACCTATACACATTCACCTAACCGTTGGGCCTGGCGATACGCTAATGGCGATGCTTGTAGAAGAGGGAATTAAGCGGAGTGATGCTCATGCAGCAATTTCTGCAATGTCTAATGTTTATAAACCGCGTAATCTTAAGCCGAAGCAGGACGTAATCGTTACCGCTCAACTTGGACTAGCAGCAGATCAACCCTCTCGCCTAGAAAAAATTGAACTGGCAGCAACCGTCGAGCGTAACATAATTGTAAGTCGTTCCGAGGATAATGGTTACAAAGCGAGAGTGGTAGATAGGCCCCTTAAGAGGAACGTAGCTTTCTCCGAAGGTAATATAGAGTTATCACTCTATGGAAGTGCTGTTGCCGCAGCAGTACCACTACCAGTACTTGCTAAAATGGTTCAAATTTTTAGTTTTGATGTTGATTTTCAACGTGATATCCGTCGTGGTGATAAATTTTCTCTGATGTATTCACGTTATTCTGATGAAAGTGATGTAGTTGTCCGAGAAGGCAAAATACATGTTGCAACACTTATGCTTGGCCAGAAAGAGTTACGTTATTACCAGTTTAAAACTAACGGCGGACAGATCGACTACTTCAATGAACAAGGCCATAGTGCTCGAAAGGCACTTCTGCGCACCCCAATAGATGGGGCTCGAATTTCCTCAAGCTACGGTATGAGACGTCATCCGATTTTGGGTTATAATAAGATGCATAGGGGTCTCGACTTTGCGGCCCCAATCGGGACTCGAATTTATGCTGCGGGAAACGGTATCGTCGAGAGAGCTCTTAGCAATGGGGCATATGGTAAATACGTGCGTATTCGGCATAACAGCACTTATAAGACTGCCTACGCCCATTTGAGTCGCTATGGGAAAAATATCCGTCCCGGTCGACGCGTTAAACAAGGTCAAACCATTGGATATGTAGGGACGACAGGACGTTCGACCGGCCCTCACCTTCATTATGAGGTTATAACAAAAGGTGTTCAGGTCAATCCACGGAGAATAAAATTACCTACTGGCAGAAAACTCGCTGGCGCCGAGTTGGCAAAATTCCGTAAACATCTTCAGGTTCTGAAACGACAGCACCTAGATCTCCGCACAACAACTCGCTTAGCAAAAAAAGGGAAAGATAAGTCCTAGGGGACCGACTACGTTCTTTACGCAGCAACGCCTAATGATTTTTTGTTAATTTCAAGCTCTGTTGCATTTGCTGAAACCCTCACAACATCTCCATCATTAATTTTGCCATTAAGGATAAGACCTACCAACAGGTTTGCAACTCACGCTGAATAACACGTTTGAGAGGTCTGACCCCGTAAATCGGATTACACCCTCGCTCAGCGAGCCATCCACGCGCACTGAAGTCGATTTCGATTAAGATCTTACGCTCAAACAACAGGTCCCTCAGTGCCTTTAATTGTATATTAACAATTTGCGCCATATGTTCCTTAGACAGCTTATTGGACAACACTATCTCATCAAAACGATTGAGAAATTCAGGCCGAAATGTCCCGTTAACAACTTCCATTATTTATTTTTTATTAGCTCCTGAAATTCGTATTCTGGCCGTCTCAACAGTATTTCCGTACCTAAATTAGAGGTCATAACTATCAGCACGTTCTTAAAGTCGAACAAATGTGGCTAAAATTATGTTCTTGGTAGCACCGCTTTAGAACCGTGCGTGCTTCGATGTGGATTAACAAATTTACTATGGAGTTACCCGCATATGAAAACTTATAATTTTCTCCTACTAGCCAGGCCCGCGCTCTAGTAGAATCCTATCGAACTCTTCCAACTGTGCCACAACTTTGCCGTAGACAGTTTCAGTTGGATATGCGCCGCCGTCATCAGGCTCGCCTGCCGGCATACCTGTAAATAGCTCGATCGCCTCGTTGATCGATTCGACACAAAAAATTTTAAATTCTCCCGACTCTATTGCGTCCACGACTTCGGCACGCAACACGACGTTTCTCTCGTTTTGTGCCGGAATAATGACGCCTTGTGAACCACTCAATAAACCAGATTCGCGACAAGTTCGAAAAAATCCTTCGATCTTCTCATTGGCACCTCCAATCGGTTGTGATTGGCCTCTCTGATTGACCGATCCGGTTATGGCGAGATCCTGACGCAGCGGCAACCCTGATAGAGTAGATAACACGGCACAGAGTTCCGCCATAGACGCACTATCACCCTCAACACCAGCATAACTCTGTTCAAATGTGATGGAGCAATTAAACGAAAGTGGAAACCGTCGGGCAAAATGGCCGGCGAGAAAACCCTGTAATACCATAACTCCCTTTTGTTGAATTGGACCTCCTAGTTCTGTATCGCGTTCAACATTTATTACACCGAGCCTACCCACTGAGGCACGCGCGGTTACGCGAGATGGGGACCCAAATGAGTAGTCTCCAAGATCACGAACCACGAGCGCATTAATCTGTCCCACCACGAGACCAGTTGTATCGATCATTACGGTACCCTTGGTAATTCTCTCTTGCATACGATCTTCAACACGAGAGTTACGCCGGCGGCGGTTATCTAGTGCCACCGATATCATACTCGCGTTAAGTCGCTTCGTTTTTTTGTCTCCCACAAGCTGACTTGACTCGTTCAATACATCAGCCATCAACTCATAACGAGCAGTAAGTTTTGAACGGTCAGCAGCTAGGCGTGATGCCTCACCGAGTAACCGGACGACCCCATCATCCTCGCATATATTGCCCTGCCTTCGAGCCATATCTCGAATTAATCCGGCATATTGATCAATATTTTTTTGAGTCGCATCCATATCGCTATCGATATCGGCTTTGATCTTGAAAAAGGTCCGAAATTCTGGATCGACTGAAAAAAATGTGTAGTACGCTTGTGGTGAACCTACGATAACAATGTCCAAGTCAAGTGAAACTGGTTTCGGGCTTGGTGCGCCAGCGATCGACGGGGAACTCGAGCGGTGCTGTTCCTCTAGACGAATCTCTCTATCACGCAGAGCACCCTTAAGTGACTCCCAAACTGCTGAATTGCGCGCCAGTGTTTCAGCTCTAAGAACTAAGATACCGCCGTTTGCACGATGAAGTGCACCGGCACGCATCATCAAATAATCAGTTTCTAGCACCCCTGCCACTGGACGATATTCTATACGTCCGAATAGATTCTCATATGTTGGATTAGGTTCGAGCAGAACACTTGGACAATTGTCATCTCCATTATCCACGAAAACGTTAACACCATATCTCGATTCTAGCGCCTTAACGTTGGAGGTCTTCTCTTCCTTAGATTGTGGATAGAAGAGATGCAGATTATCCAAGATGTCTGCGCGCAATTCCACGATCCACCTTCGCACCCCGACGAAACTGCTGAATTCTGACTCTAGGTTATCTATCAAACCTAGAACAGCGCTGTCTGCGACTTGGCGATTATGATCTTTGGTTTCCGATATAAACTCCAAATTAAGTTTCGATGCATTACTGTTAAACACCGACAGTTGCTTACCTAGTTGAGTTATCGCTACTTCCAATTTCTTGCGTTTTTTTATCCCGAACTCGTCGAGTGAGGCTGGATTACCATCGGATCCAATGGCCACTATCCGCATGCCATGTTCCGTTCGGATCAAATCAAGATCGTTTACTTGAGCTTCCTTCTTAAGAACATCTAGTTGATCGGTAAGTTTCTTTTGTAAGGACTCGCGTCGCGCAACTATTTCAAGCTCATAGTCTTGGCCATCAAATACCTGCAAGAATGTTTCTCGCAATTGCGGCACAAGCGTTGCCATTCTATCCCGGAATTTGCGAGCTATCCCGGCTGGCAACCTATATGGTTTTGGTCTATGAGGCCGCAAAAAATTATTAAGATAGACGATATCATCAGCTGGGGGCATATTTTCAACGAATGACTTTAAGAAATTCATCGTTGCTGTCATACGGCCACTATCGCGTTGGCCGAGAACAAATATGTTGAAACCAACATCTTTGATTGACAGGCCAAATTCGATGGCTTCACGCGCCCTCTCGTGACTAGAAAACGCGAATGCCTCACCATCCAGCTTTTTACATAGTTTAAACGATGGTGGTGCAACCTCCATAGCTTTTAGGGGCTTGGCTGGCACTCTTTCCTCCGGGCAAGAGTTATTAAGGCATTATTTTGTCGTTGTATTCATATTTGAAAATTGACCACGGCGTTATCCACAATTCACAGCTCGCGGACACATCTGCAATCTATCGCTTTCTGAGTCACCATTAATTATTGGTGGCTTGTCCCGTATCGTCGTCAAGCGTTTTCTTCTCTTTTACTATCCCCGTCTCAACCTGAGGTGACTGAGCCGATTCGTCTTGGGTTGGTTTCTCCGATTCGACCTTAGATTGTCGCACATCTTTGTTTCGAACCGTTGTGCTATTATTTCCATTGCCGTTTCTTCGAACTTGTTGCTCGTTACGATCTTCTTGAGATTCGTTATTAATAATACGGAAATAATGATCTGCGTGCTGATGATAATTTTCTTCCATTATGCGATCGCCCATCGCCTGAGCATCACGAGCCATCGCCAAATATTTCTCGTAAACCTGGTGTGCATTTCCTCTTACGCGGACACTCGGTCCGTTGCTGTCAATGGTTTGATGTCGGGGGCTGGCATTCCGCCTACCTGAATTCCGACCGCGAGAACGCTTCGGGTTTTGACCTTGTCTCATTTTACTCCTCGTATTGATGTTTTCCCTGCTGTCGCATGTACACTAATATGCAACAAAGTCCTTTAGTGGACTTTAACCTCATTATGCGGGATCGTGCTCAGCGACCTGAAACGCTCAGCTCTATTTCAGTCTCGGCTAGAGCGGACATTAGCCGGAGATGCCCAGAATTCCAAGGATAATTTTTTATAGCATCACATTCTCACAGATTTACAAACTATACAACGATACAACCCAGATAGGTCTGTCCTGACTTCCAAAACCCTAAGACCGGTTACTTCAAGTATCTCTCTAACCTCATTAGCCTGCGTATTACCAATTTCAATGACCGCAATACCGCCAGGGGCAAGCAGCCGGGCTAGATCAGGAGCGAGGATACGATAGGCTGCGAGTCCATCTACTCCTCCATCAAGCGCTAGAGTCGGTTCATACAGACGGACATCTGGCAAAAGGGTCTCGATTTCCGAAGATGCAATATAGGGTGGGTTGGTGGTGATCAGGTCAAACTTACCATTCAATGAACTACCCCAATCACTCACTAGAAATCTTGCGCGCTCAGCCAACCCAAGCTGAAAAGCGTTGAAAACAGCAGTTTCCACAGAAGCCGCACATCTGTCTATGCCTATACCCTTAGCGTATCGCAATTCACTCAGAATCGCCAAAAGTAGACATCCGGTTCCAGTTCCCAAGTCAGCAACACGTAATGTAGCGTCACGATCAGTGATGTTACCCAAAGCTGCTTCCACTACGGTTTCACTATCAGGCCGAGGATCAAAAGTGTAATTGGTAATTCGAAATTGGAGACTCCAGAATTCGCGTTTGCCTATAATCCGAGAAAGAGGGATATGTGCTACCCGCTTTTGTACAAGCTTCAGATATTCTGACGGATTATCAAGACTATATTCTGGAAAGGCTTTGAGCCTTTCGGCTGCTACACCCATTGAGTGGGCAAGCAGAAGTAGTGCTTCTCTACGTGGTTCGTCTATATCTGCCTCAGCAAGTCTATTAGCCCCTTCTCTCAAATAAGTTTCGATAGACATGTTGTCAATTCATCTCTGCCAAGCGTGCCGCCTGATCCTCTGCGACAAGTGCTTCAACAATTTCATCGAGACTCTCTCCACTCATGACACGTTCAAGCTTATGAAGCGTCAATCCAATTCGATGATCAGTCACCCTTCCTTGCGGATAGTTATAGGTACGGATACGTTCGGACCGATCACCAGTACCTACTTGGATACGACGTGCCTCAGCCCTCTCAGCTTCACGAGCAGTTCGCTCATGATCGTAAAGTCGTGCCCGCAGAACCTTCATTGCTTTCGCTCTGTTCTTATGCTGTGATTTTTCATCCTGACATGTAACTACTATACCAGACGGTAAATGGGTTATACGCACAGCGCTATCAGTGGTGTTTACGTGCTGACCACCAGCACCTTGTGATCGATAAGTGTCGACACGCAAATCCTTTTCATCAACCTGGATATCCACTTCCTCGGCTTCCGGTAATACGGCTGCGGTGGCAGCCGACGTATGAATTCGTCCACCACTTTCAGTGGCGGGAATTCTTTGCACCCGATGAACACCAGATTCGTATTTCAATCGCGCGAACACACCCCGTCCGGTAACAGAGGCGATCGCCTCCTTGTATCCTCCAATGCCAGTTTCACTAACTTGTAAGGTCTCGAACTTCCACCGATGAAATTCAGCATAGCGTTGGTACATACGAAATAAATCAGCAGCAAATAGAGCGGCCTCATCACCACCAGTACCGGCTCTTAGTTCTAATATAGCGCCACGTTCATCTGCTTCATCTTGTGGCAATAATAGCAGTTTAATATCATTCTCGAATCCTACCTTACGTTCCCTCAGTTCATCGCATTCCGTCTGAGCTAACGACCGCATCTCTTGTTCAGTATCCGGGTCACCAAGAATTTCCTCCAGTCCTTCTAGCTCCGAAGTTGTCGTTTGTAGATCTTTGATCTTACCAACAACTGGCGCAAGTTCCGCATACTCCGTCGAGAGGGCAGCCAGTTCTGCAGAGTTACCCTTGAATTCCGTGAGTTGACGACTTAAATCATCTTGCCGCGCTACGAGCCGTTCAAGCTTAGATAACAAGCCAGCCTGTTTCACTCCTCAACACCCCGCTCTGACAAATTAAACACGCGTCTGATGATTTGTTCAATTTTAACTCCGCTATCGTTACCACGCATGTCTGCCGATATAGCAAGTTCGCGAAGCGCATAGCTTGGATGATGAAGAAGTCGATTAACAAGTATACGTGTCACTTCTGCTGAATCTGAATGTGGGTTGGTGGCCAACACTTCTTCGCGGACTTCCTCAAAATAACCACGTAGCGCAACCAGTGCCGGCACAGCATCTTGCTCCGTCTGCCGCCTTCGCCAATTCTCAATTTCGTCTCCAATAATGAGCCATGCTTTCTTGGCAGCACTTGCACGCGACGACCGACCAGCGAGAGCGACGCTCTCCAAATCTTCTAAAGTATAAAGGAATACGTCCTCAAGCTGACCGGCAGCAGGCTCTACATCCCCTGGTACTGCTCCGTCAAATAAAAGCATGGGGCGATGTCGTCGCGATTTGAGTGTTTTGTAGATATTTTCCTTTGTAATCACGTAACGTCCGGTTCCCGAAGCTGTTATGACTATATCAGCCTCAACTAAGGCATCAGCCAATTCTTCCATCGCGACAAAGTGCCAACCCATTCGCCTCGCAACTACTTCTGTACGGCGCGATGGGCCGGCCATAATTGTTCGCCCAAGGCCCGCAGATCGCAAGTGACCACCAATAAACTCACCCATGTCACCTAGACCGACAACCAATCCTGTACAGACGTCCAAGTCACCATGCACATTACGAGCAATTTTCAGTGCTGACGCCGCAAGTGACACCGGTCCTTCACCTATTTGGGTCTCACTTCTAATACGCTTCGATACTCCGTATGCGGATTGCATAATTCCCTCAAGCACAGACCCGACCATGTTGTACTCGCGAGCTAAACGATGACTTTTCTTAAGCTGAGATAGAATTTGAGTTTCCCCTATCATCTGACTATCAAGTGATGTAGCCACAGCAAATATATGTCTGACCGCGTCTTCGTCATGCAAAACGTACAATTGGTCTAGAAGTTCAACGGAGGAACCTCCTACAATTGACCTAAATACATTGCAAATCTCTTGAATTGCATCGAGTGGTTCTAAATGGGTACCCAGCACCTCGACTCGATCGCAAGTAGATATAATCACGACCTGTCCAATACCAACTTTTAACAATCGTTCAAATATAACTGGTGCACGCGTCTCATCGACGAAAATTCGATCACGTAAAATTATGGAGCTAGAGCGATGGTTGGCTCCAACTACAAATGGCCTTACACGACGGGGTTCCGACATAAATCAATCACAACTTATTTGAAAGCCATGAAACTAGCGACTTTGTCGGGACGGTTTCCTGACACCCAGACTCCATATCACGTATCGTAACGACGCCCTTCTCGAGTTCTTCATCACCTAACAAAATCGCGACTATTGCTCCGACCTTGTTGGCACGACGCATGCGTTTCTTTAGGCTGCCATCTTCCTCTAGGTCTACCTTGAATCCCGCATGACGCAAATCACTACTTAGTTTAAGTGCAGTTGAACTAGCCAGGTTGCCAATTGGTATAACGGCAATCGGGCGGCGGGGTTCTGGGGCTCCTATCGCCAACATTGCCAAGCGTTCAACGCCAGCAGCCCAGCCGATTCCTGGTGTTGGATGTCCGCCCAATGTCTCTATCAATCCATCGTAGCGCCCTCCAGCCAATACAGCACTTTGGGCACCAAGTTGATCTGTCTTAAATTCGAAAGCTGTATGACAATAGTAATCTAGTCCCCTGACTAGATGTTGGTTTATTTTATACTTGATAGAGAGTAAATCGAGCCCAGCTTTAACTTCGGCCCAGAATTCATTACTTCTAGTGTTCAAAAAATCCTCAAAAACTGGAGCATCCACTAAAAGCTTCCTGTCACCACGGTCCTTAGAATCAAGGATACGTAGCGGATTTTCAACCAATCGCCTGTTACTATCCTCCGATAATTCACTTTTATGGTCGTTGAAAAAAGTGACGAGCTCATCACGGTATCGTTGTCGGCTCTCAAAATCACCAAGTGAATTAAGCTCAAGCACTGTTTGATCACGGACACCGAGTGCGTCCAGTATTTGTTCTCCAACCGCTATCGTTTCAATATCTGCCTGGGGGCCCACAGCTCCAATATATTCGACACCAATTTGATGAAACTGCCTTAGCCGACCTTTCTGTGGACGTTCGTGCCGGAACATTGGCCCACTGTAAAAGAATTTAACAGGCACATGTTGTGCTAATTTATGGCTTATAAAACAGCGTGCAACACCTGCCGTATTTTCAGGACGCAGCGTTATCTCATCACCACCTTTATCGATAAAACTATACATTTCCTTCGAAACGATATCGGATACCTCGCCCAATGTCCGCTTGAACACGCTTGAGAACTCAAATATCGGCGTTGCCATCTCATCGAATCCATACCTCTCCGCAATATCACGTGAAGTATCAGATACATAACGATATGTTCGCATTTCTTTAGGTAACACATCATGAGTACCACGAACTGGTTGAAGCAATCTTAATTCCCTTTCTTTAAGAACAGTGGTCAAAATGCGGTGTTAGCAACTTCTCTAACCTCTACGGATTCATCTGTTAGCCGTCCAGACACACGCCCACAGAACATTCATTCTACGAGTCCAAAGAGAACAATGTACGAATCCATTCGCCTGCAGCGAGACCTTAATAGCTATCGATTCTGTGCTGTATTGTTTTTCAGTCGTTCCGCATCTAACTTAATGTCGCGAAGTACTACTCCCCTGCCTCCAAGCTTTCGGACTGGCTCACCGTCCACCTTTATAAAAAGCGCTCCCGCATTTCCTGTCATCATCGTTAGTCCTGACTGATTTGGTACATGAAATGAATCTCCTGCAAACAGGACTCGCGACAGTAATAGGTCGTGATCAACATCCGTAATTTGAACCCAACTGTCACTATTTGCTTGAATAACTATTCTTATATCTTCGTTTACTGCGCCATACACTACTGGTTGCCGCACAATATCCGTAGCCTGATGAACCGGCTGAAGCGTTGATGAATTAGCAACATCTACCAATGGTACGGCAATCTCCGAATTGGAACGTGATGCTTCACTCACATTTGATGGAACAGCTATCTTCATACCATTATCTGGCTGAGTAGAAGACGATAAAACTATTTCGGTTGACACCAACCCTTTTTCTTTTCCATCAGCAGACCGCAATCTGGCGGGCGCTTTTGTATTCGACTTTAACTCAGTTACAGTCAAGTTCGGTACAGAATTTTCGCCAGTCGCCGTACCCACTTGAACCGTTTCATCTCCCTTTGGAATCGCAGAATATTGCTGAATCTCTAACATAGTTTTACGGGGTACATTTTCTTTAGACGACACATAGACCCAAGAACTGTAGATGCAGGTTGCTAGTAAAACAGCAATCACCATTACTACTTTGCCGGGCAACTGTGCTTCCACCAGTGGCGTCGGAAGAATTAACTCCTTCCTCCCTCTTTTAGAACCTGACTCGCGCTTGAACTGGGCAACAATCTGTTTACTGTCCAGCCCGAGATACGCAGCGTAACCACGAACGAAACCAATCGAATATGTCGGACCTGGCAACTCCCCAAACCGGTTACCCTCAATTGCTTCCAAATACGGATAGCGAATACGCAAATTTTTGGATACATCATTAATACTGAGACCGAGAGCCTCACGCTTTGTGCTTAAAATTTTACCAATAGTATGGGGGTAGACAGCGTCCTCCAAAGTGCCCTCAGCCTTTGCGTTCTGCGTATCTGCATCAACAGTCTGTTTAACTTTCCAAATGTTCCTCGCCATTGCGCGGGTCCGTCAGCCAATTGTTTACTCAGCACCCAATTCCATTAAACTACTAATGAAAATTACACACCTAAAACAAAAGATAACATTATTGCATACGATCTTTGATTTCATGCTTATCCAAGACAAGCCCAGAATGACATAGAGCCGTATAAGACTCAATAACTAGCAAATTCTGGTTTCTGCTACGGTTATACTAGTCATCACAAATTTTTAAGCTCAAGTGACTAACAAGAAAGTGCAACCAATTACTGAAAGTAGGATATTACGTTTTGTCCAAACCATAAGCTGCGTGCAACGATTTTACTGCCGTTTCGGTATACTTCTCGTCTATTAAAATACTAATTTTAATCTCCGATGTAGAAATTAGTTGAATATTAATTCCTTCATCCGCGAGCGTCTGAAACATCGCCTTTGCTACGCCAGCATGGGCCCGCATCCCAACGCCTATCACCGAAACCTTGACCACGCCTGGGTCAGGTAAAATCGCTTCATAGGGTACCGATTCACGAATATCGTCGAGCATCTTAAGCGTACGCTCCATATCCGCTTGACCAACAGTGAATGTGACATCTGTTTGTTCTCCATCTGCTGAAATATTTTGGACGATCATATCAACATTAATACCGGCATCAGCCAGAGGTCCGAATATGGCCGCTGCAACACCAGGCTGGTCGGAAACCTTAAGCAGCGTGATTTTTGCTTCGTCTCGACTGTGTGCAATCCCACTTACAATTCTCTTCTCCAAGTTCTCTTCCTCTTTAATTACTAAGGTTCCGGGCTCGTCATTAAATGTTGACAATACCTGTAGTCTTACATTGTTACGCATTGCAAGTACGACCGATTCAGCTTGCAAGACTCTAGCGCCTAGCGAAGCCATCTCTAACATCTCTTCGTAAGTTACTCTATCTAGCTTACGAGCATTCGATACAATTCGTGGATCGGTCGTATAAACGCCATCCACATCGGTAAATATATCGCACCTATCTGCCCCCAAAGCCGCTGCTAAAAATACGGCACTGGTATCGGATCCGCCACGACCAATAGTAGAAATTCTGTTATCTGGTGATACTCCTTGAAATCCCGCCAATACCGGTACTTGTCCTTTAGAAATCTGACAGATGAGATTGCTGGTTTCAATCTCTGTAATTGTTGCATTCCCGTGCACATCGTCAGTCCGAACGGGCACTTGCCACCCTAACCATGACCTAGCAGGCACGCCGAGCTCATTGAGTGCAATTGCCATTAACGCGCTTGCAACCTGTTCTCCGGCAGAGACCACAGCATCATACTCGCGTGCGTCATGAAGCAGACTGCTTTGTCGCACATATTCGATCAATTGATTTGTTACACCGGACATCGCCGAAACTACAACGGCTACTTCGATCCCTCGGTCTACTTCCGCCTTTACTCTTTGTGCTGACTTAGCAATCCGGCAGACATCAGCTACTGAAGTACCACCGAACTTTTGCACTATACGCACCATCAGAATAAATTCCTGCTTTGCCTCAACCCTCCTGTTGAACCAACCTAACGGTTGCCCAACATTAGAAGCATATCCATACTCTCAAAGCCAATTAGGCTGCAAGTGTGTGATAAAACGCATATTATGAGATTAAAAATATGAGCAATGAAAAAGTGTTACAACATACATCCGAAAACTTATCAGATTCCATCGACCAAATTGAGATAAACAAGTTCACAGCGATTGCTAACGAATGGTGGAATCCAGAGGGAAAGTTTCGGCCACTACATCGTTTGAATCCTCCGCGCCTCGCTTTCATTCGTAACGAAGCTTGTAAACACTTTAATCGAATTGTTAATACAAACCGACCGCTTAACGGCCTATCAGTTCTCGACATTGGTTGCGGCGGAGGTTTGGTAGCCGAGCCGCTCACCCGTTTAGGCGCGACAGTGACAGGGATCGACGCCAGCGCCAAAGCGATTAGTGTTGCCCAATGCCATGCAATCGAAATGGGGTTAGATATAGATTATCGTCAAACAAGCTTAAGTAGCATACATGAGGAAGGGTCTTTCTTTGACATAGTTTTGAATCTTGAAGTTGTGGAACATGTAACCGATGCTACTGATTTTTTGCGGTCATCCGCTGCCCTCGTCGGGCCAAACGGTATGCTAGTAACAGCAACACTTAACCGCACCTTAATATCCTTTACATTCGCAATAATTGGTGCCGAATACATTCTTGGCTGGCTCCCACGTGGGACGCATGACTGGAATCGGTTTATCCGCCCATCTGAACTTGCATTTATGCTTCGAGGAACTGGGCTTATGTTGGAAAAGCTCGCTGGTGTTACTTATAGTCCTATCACTGATCGATGGCGTATTTCAGACGACAACCTCAGTGTGAACTATCTAGCTCTTGCCCTGAGAACCTCATAACACAATCTAGTCAAGCGCGGTGGGCAGTTGCTCTCGTAATAATGCAACAGTTACCGGATATTCTAGCTATCAGACCGTGGCAACCAAGGAATTCGCCCGAACCGGACACCCTCCTCGCGTAATTCTCGTTCCTCTGTATCAGTTGCCTCACCATATATGTTGGCCTCCTCAGATTCACCGTAGTGAATTCGGCGTGCTTCCTCAGCAAACTTGTCTCCAACATCGTTGCAAGTTGCCTCAATTTCACGACGCAACTTCTGAAGCGCTTCACGCCCTTGTGTCATAGTTTCGGATTCTAACTCCCTTCCAACTTGTCCACGTGAATTTCCTGAAGCTACGTTTGGTGCCATTGGCGCTTTGACTACCTTTGAATCTCCGCAATGTGGACAAACCACCTCGCCCGAAGAAGCCTGTTTTTCATAAGTTGTGCTGTTGTTGAACCACGCTTCAAACAGGTGGTCGTTGGTACAGCGGAGAGTAAATACAATCATGGTCACATATTTAGCAAGTTTTTGCCAACATACAAGAACTCGACCTTAAACAGCACTAACCCCGTCCCTTTGTAACATACCCATAAACTATCACATTGGAAGAATTAACTTTAACGCGCATCTAACCAACCTTACTATTAAGTAATATCCATCATTTCGGGGCAAATTCTGGTAAGTTTAGAGTACCATCCCGTTCAATCTGATGAATCAGTTCAATCTCCCAGTCTAGGTAAAGGTTCATGGCTTCTTCAATACCCTTTTCACGATCGTAAGGACGTTCATAAATATCGTCCACAGGACCAATTGCAAGTTCCATGCCCTTATCCTGCGTCAAACCTGCTTCGACCCACGAAGAATTTCCACCTTTAAGGTAGGCGACCGGTGTACTGGTCATCTTGACCATCTCAGATGCTGCTAATTTGGCAAATTTTTCATCAGGCGCTGATGCCACATAAACTTCTGCCGGTGGAAGAAATCCTATCAACTGGTTGATACGAGACCGTACTGTCCAACGCGCTGTGGGTATATGGCCGGCCCGGTAGCTCAAACCGTCAGCAAAGTCTACTACCACGGCTGTTCCTTTATCCAGACGTTGCCTTAATTCATCAACCTCGATGACTTTCGTCTTGGATTCATCAAACTCGGGTAAGGGTGAAATATGGGGGCCTTTAACCAACTCCATGTTGTCTAACCCCCCACTTAACACAACAGCGTTTGTCCAGCCGAGTTGCACCAACCAACTAGCCGTCATAGCCGCGCGCACACCATTGTCATCCACCAAGACTATACGTGCATGGCGAGTCGCCAAATAGCGATCTGTTGCTTGCACAAGTTGGCCCCCAGGAGCCGAACGCGAGCCCGGAATATGGCCAGACTCGTATTCTTCAGGTAATCGCACGTCGAGCACGTAGAGCGATTTTTTATCTGCTTCTGATTTCCATTTTTCAAATGTCGCGTGTTCAATGGTTTGCACACCAAAGCGTTTACTTACACGTGCCGCGGCATCACACGCCCAAGTCAAAGCTTCACTCGATACCGGTCCAGCCACCTTGTCCGCACCCCTATCAAGTTTAAAGCCAGCGAGATGCCAGCCCATCGTACCGTTTTTTAGGGCAACTACGGGATTTTCAAGCCCAGCATTTATTAGAGATTGGCATCCGATGATGGAACGTGTGCGACCGGCACAGTTGACCACAACCAAAGTATTCTTATCAGGAACTAAGGTGCGGACACGATAAACGAGCTCTGCGCCGGGTGTATCAATCCCACCCGGAATACTCATCTTCTGATACTCTTCTAGCGGCCTGCTATCGAGAATTATTAGATTCTCACCTCCATCGACCTTCGATTTCAATTCCTCGGCAGTAATATTAGGTGTCCCAAAATGGTGTTCGACATATTCGCCAAATGCTTTTGAAGGCACGTTAACACCACTAAATAATTCGAAACCCGCGCACGCCCATGCGTTAACTCCACCAGACAGAATTGAGACATCCGTGTAGCCCAACTTTCCAAGAATAACTGATGCACGAACTGCAAACGCTTCATCCTCGTCGCATAACACTATCCGAGTAGAGTGTCTGGGTACAAAATCGCCTATTACGAGATCAAACTGACTCAATGGGATATTGACCGCTAATAACAGATGGTTTGTGCCAAAAGGACCCTGCTCCCGGACATCGATTAGTGCTATTTCTTTCTCATCGAGCAATGCACTTCGTAGATCTGGAGCGTTCATGGTTTTAGTTATCATTTTGTATACTCGACGTTGGTGGGTAGACTCTATAAGTACCACCCTCAGTGTCGTACTGCACTCGCTCAGTTAGTTCGGTCAAAGCCAGTCCGTACATATGAAGGTGCAAGTTTAACGCCATTCCATTTTGATGAATGGAATGAATATCATCAGGCAACATTGCAACACCTGTTCCAGCAGTTATATTGAAGACATCAACCTGCTCGACTTCACCCTTGCCAGCTATCGAAGCATCATCAACCCTACGATAGAAGCGATTGAATTCTTCACCTTGAATTCCAACAACTACCGCCCAGGTTGTGTGATCATGGGGCGGAGTATTAACGGAGCAAGCTGTACTGTTCAGATAAAGAGCAAACCGGTGATCTTCATCCACTGAGAGAGAATAAAGATAGCTGTTATGTTCGTCGCCAGGCGGAAAATCTTCTTTTACAAATAGTTCACGGCGACACGCAAGCTCAACCAATTTGAACTTAATTTCATCAATAGATGCTCGCGATACACCTTGTTCCTCCTCAATTTTGCGAATAGCAGAAACTGTTTGTTCCACAGCGAATTGTCTTTCTGCTGTCACGTCCATAGCAACACTCCCAAAATAAATTATTTTGCATCTTAAGATGCTCACCGGTTCTCATCAAGCAATACACTATTTCGACATCGGGACTAGCGAAGTGACCAACTTACGGCCATATTGATTAATTATGAATGAAACAAAAAATTGTGCTGAAATATTTGATCGAAGGCGAGTTCGATTGCATCGCGATCGCGCGGCCATGAAATTTACTAAGCACAATTTTTTGTTCCGAGAGTTCGGTGCTCGACTGGCAGACCGGTTGTTAGACATTGAACGACAGTTCCCGTTAGCGTTGGATCTTGGATGCCACAATGGAGGACTCGAATCTCAATTACCTTGTGAAAGAGGAATAGAGACACTAGTGCAATGCGACCTTTCAGCATCAATGGCGAGACAGGCAAATAGTAGCGCCCTCGTTGCGGACGAAGAATTGTTGCCGTTCACTGAACAACAATTTGATCTAATACTGAGTAATCTCAGCCTCCATTGGACAAACGACCTTCCGGGAGTTCTATTTCAGTTACGTCGTTTACTAAAAAGTGACGGTTTGTTCCTCGCAACACTCTTTGGTTCAGGCACATTAATCGAATTTCGCGAATGCCTGACTGAAGCAGTGCGTACAAAAATTGGCGGCACAGCGCAAAACCTACCACCTTTACCAAGACTAGGAGATGCCGCTGCATTACTACAACGCGCCGGGTTTTCACTACCGGTCGCCGATAGTGATATAATTACAGTTACCTATACAGACGCATTTCACTTAATGTCAGATTTGCGAGGCATGGGTGAAGGAAACGCCACAGCTAGAAGGTCTATCCCCCCCAACACGCGTGATATCTTGTTTCAAGCAGCAGAACTTTATCGTGACCGCTACGAACGCTTCGATGGCACACTCCCAGCTACATTTGAAGTAATATATTTGCACGGATGGTCACCTCATGCTTCACAGCAGAAAGCGCTCGCTCCAGGCAGCGCTACAATGCGACTCGCCGATGCTTTGGCAAAAAAGTAGTTACATAGGACTTATTTTGTGAATTCTCACCGTGTGCTTTAAAGAAGGAATTTGACCGTCTAATCTATAACAATTTCGTGAAACAAAGGGTTACCAGTATGTCTATAATAAGTCGCATAGCATTGCCACTAATGGTCTATCCGCTGGTAACATGGGAAAATCACGCAGCTGTTGTGGATATACCCATGCTAACTCCTGTTTTTCCATTGCTCTGGGAACACCCTTCCAGATGCGACAGACGTATAGTGGCATTACAAGGTGAAAATCGTCATAAGCGTGACTTGCAAATGTAAAAGGCGCAAGGCAGCTCTCCTCGATATCAATAGCCAATTCCTCTTTTAGTTCTCGGATGAGAGCTTTCTCTAACAACTCGTCTTCTTTCACCTTGCCTCCCGGAAACTCCCATAAGCCCGCCATTTTTTTATTTTCCGGCCGTCGAGCAATAAGGACACGACCGTCAACATCGATCAACGCTACTGCGACTACGAGTACAAGTGGTCGATGAAGACGCTGCGTGTTAGGCATATAGCCAGCACTACTAAAAGTCAGCTTCTGTAGTCAGCATTAATTGCAACATATTCGTGCGTCAGATCACAGGTCCAAACCCTAGCTTTACCCCGCCCGACGCCTACGTCTACAGCAATGTTTACCTCCTTACCAATTAAGTGTGCTGTTACTAGCCGCTCATCATAACCAGGACAAAGTTGCCCATCCTCGGTAATCAGAATTCCACCGATGGAAATGGCCAAACGATCTCGGTTTGCCTTCTCACCTGACTTTCCAACTGCCATAACTATACGTCCCCAATTAGCATCCTCACCAGCGATAGCCGTCTTTACAAGTGGTGAATTTGCAATTGTTAGGCCTATCTTTCTGGCCGCACGTGCAGACACGGCACCGGAAACATCGATTGTAATAAATTTTTGCGCTCCTTCTCCGTCCTTTACGACCTGTGTAGCCAAATCAACAAGCAATTCATCTAAAGCGTATCTAAAATCGCGCAAATGGGTATCGTTTGCTGTCTGCACCTCCTGATGTTGTTGACTAGCACCGGTAGCACACAGCAGAACTGTATCACTAGTCGATGTGTCACTGTCCACTGTAATCGAGTTATAAGAACGCTCTGACCCACTGACCAAGAGTTTTTGAAGCACCGGAGCCGGTATTCGCGCATCAGTGAAAAGGAAGCCCAATACGGTGGCCATATCGGGTGCAATCATCCCCGAACCTTTTGTAATGCCGGTAATCGTCACCGTTGTGCCACCGATCAACGCTGTTCGTGTCGCTGCCTTGGGAAATGTATCGGTGGTCATAATTGCGCTGGCTGCCTCTTCCCATGCACATGAATTCAGAGCACCGTGTAGGGCCGGTAATTGGGAGGATATCTGATCTATAGCTAGTTGTTCGCCAATGACACCGGTAGAGGCAACAAAAATTTCGGTCGCTGGGCATCCAAATAGCCGAGCTGCCATCTCAACAGTATGTTCGACAATCCGCTCGCCAACCAACCCGGTAAATGCGTTCGCATTTCCGGAGTTAACAACAATAGCTCGAACCTTACCTCCACCCAACGCTGCCCGACACCAAGCCACCGGTGCTGAATAACAATTCGAGCGTGTGAATATACCTGCAATAGTACTGTTTTGAGCTAATTCAGCCAACAACAGGTCAGGCCCACCATTTCTCTTAAGACCACTTGCCGCACTTACAATTCGTAAGCCAGCCATCGGCGATAGAGCTGGAAATTGAACTGGTGCAAAAGGTGAACGTTCAGTCATGTCTATTCGTGCCTGAATAAAACTTTGGAGTTACTAACTGCGGTCGAACTGTATAATGGCGGAAGTTACAATGTAGTGTCCCATGATTATTTACGCGAGACTATCATATATATCCCAACTAAAAATGCCGCATAATGCACAACCTAGCAAAGCGTACAAGTTTCCTAGTTTTGCTCCCAATACGAACTAAGTATCAGGTTATCGAGTGATTGCTTCCATTGAACAACTATACAACGTCTAGGATAGTGCGATTGACAGCAAGCGTTTGGGGGATTATGTGACCTTGCATTAGGTCACTTAGAACCTATTTCGTATATAGCATAGTCTAGTGGCTGGCCGGACCACCACGACTTCACTAATACGTCGCCATTAGTGATAGCATACTGGATAGCGCTGTTCTTCTTTACGGAGTCAATTAAATCCCCGGGGGTTCAATGATAAGCAACGCACTCAAGCGGGTATTCGGCTCGGCAAACGAGCGAATGATTAAGCGCCTCCAGCAACAGGTGACTGTCATCAACGAACTCGAACCCACGTTCGAGAAGTTGAGCGATGATGAACTCAAGGCTTGTACGACTACGTTTCGCGAAAGACTTTCTGATGGGGAAAATCTCGAAAATATTTGTCCCGAGGCTTTCGCAGTTGTCCGGGAGGCCTCCAAACGAACACTTGGCCAACGCCACTTCGACATGCAGCTAGTCGGGGGCATGGTGCTGAATTCAGGCATGATCGCTGAAATGAAAACCGGTGAAGGCAAAACTCTTGTTGCAACACTACCCGTCTACCTTAACGCGTTAACCACGCAGGGAGTGCATGTCGTCACTGTCAATGACTATCTTGCAAGCCGTGATGCCAAGTGGATGGGAGAGATTTACAATTTTCTTGGTCTCAGTGTTGGCTGCATTGTGCATGGTCTAGAAGATGATAGTCGACGCATACAATATGCCTGTGATGTGACATACGGCACAAATAATGAGTTCGGCTTCGATTACCTACGAGACAATATGAAATTTCGGCTCGAGGATATGGTCCAGCGTGAATTCAACTATGCGATCGTCGATGAAGTTGATTCCATCCTTGTAGATGAAGCCCGAACACCACTCATAATTTCTGGGCCAACTGAAGATACGTCCGAATTGTATATTGCTGTTGATAAACTAATTCCCAAGCTAGAAGAGGACGATTATGAGAAAGACGAGAAACAGCGAGCAGTGACGTTGTCCGAGAAGGGTGCACAGAGAATGGAAGAGTTGCTTACCGATGCTGGACTTCTCAACGACGGCGGTATGTACGAAATTCAAAATATTTCTCTAGTACACCACTCGAATCAAGCTCTACGCGCACATAAACTGTACACGCAAGATACAGACTATATCGTAGCCAACGACAAGGTAGTCATAATCGATGAATTTACCGGTCGTATGATGGAGGGTCGGCGCTATTCGGAAGGATTGCATCAGGCACTGGAAGCAAAGGAAAAAGTACACATTCAAAATGAAAACCAAACCCTGGCATCAATCACCTTTCAAAACTACTTTCGACTTTATCCAAAACTTTCTGGCATGACCGGTACTGCCATGACTGAGGCAGCAGAATTCGCTGATATTTACAAGCTAGAAGTCGTTGAAGTTCCAACCAATATGGATATGATACGAATCGACAATGATGATGAAGTTTATCGTACGGACCGTGAAAAGCACGAAGCAATTCTTGATCAAATTCAAGAGTGTCACGAACGTAACCAGCCAGTTCTAGTCGGTACAATTTCAATCGAAAAATCTGAAGAACTATCCGGGCTATTAAAAAAACGAAAAGTTAAACATAATGTGCTTAACGCGCGCCATCATGAACAAGAAGCAAAAATAATTGCCGAAGCCGGCTCGCCGGGAAGCGTTACAATTGCTACTAACATGGCAGGACGCGGCACAGATATTCAGCTTGGTGGAAATCTGGAGATGCGACTGTGGAGTGAGCTGGGAGATTCTATCAACGATAAGGCTCAGATTCATCAATCTGACGATATCAAGACAGAAATTGAGACTAAGAAGTCAGTTGTATTAGAAGCAGGTGGGCTCTTCGTTCTTGGTACTGAGCGTCACGAATCGCGCCGTATTGACAATCAGTTACGAGGTCGGTCCGGTCGTCAGGGAGATCCTGGCGCTTCCAAATTTTTCGTAAGTCTTGAAGATGATCTTATGCGCATTTTCGGCACAGAGAGAATGGACTCGATGCTGCAGCGACTAGGGTTGCAAGAGGGAGAAGCGATTGTTCACCCCTGGATCAATAAAGCATTAGAAAAAGCCCAGCAAAAGGTTGAGGCTAGAAACTATGAGGTTCGCAAACAGTTACTCAAATTCGATGACGTTATGAATGATCAAAGAAAGGTAGTGTATGAACAACGAAAGGAAATGATGCGTGCCACTGATGTCCAATCAACAATTGCCGATATGCGTCACGAAGTTACAGAAGATCTCGTCAATCGCTGCATACCGGAAAATGCGTTACCGGAACAATGGGAACTCGATACACTCCACGAGGAATGCATGCGTGTGTTTGGGCAAGACCTACCCATTCACGATTGGGCCAAAGAAGAAGGTATTGCCGACCGCGAAATTCATGATCGAATCGTAGCCAAGGTTGATAGTAAAATGGCGGAAAAGGCAGTCAACTATACTCCGGAAATGATGCGGGCTGCTGAGAAGAGTCTTCTCCTGCAGCTACTCGACCAAATTTGGAAAGACCACCTGCTGCAGCTCGACCATTTGCGTCAAGGAATTGGTCTTCGTGCATTTGCTCAACGCGATCCTCTAAACGAATACAAGCGCGAAGCTTTCGACATGTTCCAAGCTATGCTAGCGCGACTAAGGGAATCAGTTATCCAGGTACTTAGTCATCTGGAACTCAAGATAGATGCATCCGAGGATGAATTGGAGCAACGGATGCAACGCACAGACATGATAGAAACACGGAATGACCCAGCCTTCGGAGACACTACTACAACTGATACTAGGGCAACATCGCTACGTCGCAAACCAGCTGAAATTGTAGACCCCAATGATCCTATGACCTGGGGTAAGGTTTCGCGTAACGCTCCGTGTCCTTGCGGTTCGGGCAGAAAATTTAAGCATTGCCACGGCAAAAATTAATCTGTTGCCAAAATGAATGTATTATATTTCATTAAAATCTATATGAGTCAGTTGACTTAAAACTGGTGATGAAGAACCTAGTTCTGACCAATTTTGCCAATATCGAGATATTTATCACGACGCCGTGCTCGAAGTGTTCCACCGTCAAGCGGTAAAAGTTCCTTCAGTGCTTGGTAAATACCATCCCCTAGGGCCGTAATTGCTTTCTCAGGTTCACGGTGTGCGCCTCCTAGAGGCTCCATTACAATATTATCTATTATACCCAAATTGCTCAAATCATCAGCGGTCAGCTTTAACGCGGCAGCAGCAGCCGGTGCTTTTTCTACACTACGCCACAAAATTGATGCGCAACCTTCTGGTGAAATTAAGGTATAGATCGCGTGTTCAAGCATAAGCACTGTATTCGCCGCCGCCATAGCTATTGCACCACCTGATCCTCCCTCTCCGATTATCGCACTGACAAACGGCACACGAATTGCTAGACAGGCTTCTATTGAACGAGCAATAGCCTCTGCTTGTCCCCGCTCTTCTGCACCAACTCCAGGGTAGGCGCCTGGTGTATCCACAAGGCTAATCACTGGAAGGTGAAACCGGTCGGCAAATTCCATTAACCGGCGCACTTTTCGATACCCCTCTGGTCTGGCCATTCCAAAGTTATGAGCAACACGATCATCCGTATTTGCACCTTTTTCATTGCCGACGACGACACACGAATATCCTCGAAACCTAGCCACCCCACCTTTTACAGCCTGGTCTTCTGCAAACGCGCGATCACCAGCTAGCGGGGTAAAGTCTTCAAACAAATTTTCAATATAATCGACAAAATGCGGCCTCTCTGGATGGCGGGCCACCTGTACTTTTTGCCATGGAGACAACTTTTGGTAAATTTGCTTTAATTGACTATCAGCACTGGCCTGCAGTCGAGTTACCTCGTCTACGATATTGAAGTCGCTTGAATCCGAAAGATGTCTCAACTCCTCAATTTTTTCTTCTAATTCCGCTACCGGCTGTTCAAAATCTAAAAATGTCTTCATCATCCGAATCAGCCTGTCCCCGTTAATTGAAAACAGTAACTATCATACACAAATGAAATTGGGAACGAACGTATGGAATCGTTTTGAATACGTATTGCGAAATTCATTTTATGATATCTTTCCATTAATTTTTGCCAATGGATGCGCAGCCTCAACGAGATGACGCATACGTTCGTCCAAAACATGTGTGTAAATTTGTGTCGTAGAGATATCCGAATGGCCCAACATTTGTTGCAACGCCCGCAAATCGGCACCATGCGCCAACAAATGGCTGGCAAATGCATGTCGGATAACATGGGGGCTAATGCGGCTAACATCGATCCCGCAACGCGCTGCATGGCTCTTCAACAACTGACCAAATCTCTGACGTGTCAGGTGACGCTGCGGTCCGCGCGATGGAAATAGCCATGTCGATGGCTGACCATGCGCGAACACACTTTCCCGAACCTTTTCATAGACATTGATCAATTTTCGCGTGACGGGTGTTAGTGGCACAATCCGCTCCTTCTCACCTTTACCACGGATCATCAAAAACTCGTGGTCCTGACGAGTGGCCGAAATTGGTAATGCGACTAGTTCAGAAACTCGCATTCCCGTAGCGTACAATAGTTCAAGCAATGTTCGCAGCCGAATATCCTTTGGGTCATCTGTGAATAAGTTATCATCAAGCAACCTGCCCACATCCTCCTCACTGAGAATTTTTGGCAGAACACGGCCCCGCCTAGGGCTGTCTAGTGCGGAAGCAGGATCAAATTGAGAAAGATCTTCCGCTAGAAGGAATTGATGAAATTGACGTATCGCCGACAGGCGTCTCGCGCTTGTACTAGGGGTAAAATTTCTTTGTGACAAAAATTTCACAAATTCACGTAAATCATCTGTCGATGCTTCACTCGGTGTTTTTTCTAACTGCTCTAGAAATCTAAAATAATCGTCTAGATCTCTACGATAAGCTTGAATCGTATTCGCAGCAGCACCTCGCTCAACAATCATCATTTCGAGGAAGTTTTCTAAGTGCAAAGGGGTCAACTAAAGTCCCGCCGAAATGACAGCTTCCAGTGCTATCGCACGAGCATCAGATTCTAGTCCAATTGCCCGCAATGCAACGAGTACGTCGTACAAATGCCAAAGGCTAGCCCCCTCAGGACCTTCTCTTCCAAGGGCAAGGAGCACGAGTAAAACAGATTCTCCTATTCGACCTGCCTTACTCGCCTCACGCATAGCTCGGCTTACCGCAACACCGGGGACAGAGAGATTAGACCACGTGATATCATTCAGCAGGGAACGCCAATGCTCTGATGTTATATCGTAGCCAAGCGCCTCCAACACAGTTAGTCCAAGTTCTGCACGAGCATCCGCCTCATCAGGTTCAATTTCACGAAGAGCCGCTTGCCAAGCATCCAACGCCCCCTGGTTCAGTATTTGTGGCTCGGCTCCGTTTGTAATCTCCATTACTGCCCAGAGAGCTTCTACCGCAAGTTTTGCACTAGGATCACGTAATGTCTCCTGCTTCAGTAAATTAATCCATGACTGCGCCTCGACTGGTTTTCTAAGAACAAAGAGTGCTCGGACGGCATCAGCGGCAAACCATGCGAGGCCACTCAGCGGTGGTGTATCAAGAATTAGCGGCTCATAAAGGCGAACCACTAGAGGATAAAGATTATCTTCCTTTGCAAGCCACAAGGCCTTCTGCAACACGGCCGCCTTCGCCATTGGTACGGTTTGCATAACTGCTGCCTGGTAAAGAAGTGCTCGACCACGGGAGTTTCGTTGAGAAGTGGCTAAAGTCAGAGCATTTTCGAGTTCCTCAGACTCAAATTTAACGCCAGCGTATACCTGACCCAGTCGCTCGGTCGGCATGGCACCCATAATTGTTGCCCTCTCAGCCGCGTCTAATCGTAAATTTTTTGTCGCGTTTGGACTAACACCAATCGCACGCAAGAGTGCTGGAGATTCCCGATCTAGAGCATTGGGCGGGATCTGAATGTTTGCAGTACGCAACATTGCCAAATGAAGCGGTGTTGGTTTCTTCAAACTCTCTATAATAACTTCACGACCATTTGTCAGAACATCAACCAACGAAAAAAACACTGGATCGTCTACATCACCACCTTCAGAAAGTAGGTTCGCACCTAACGATGCACCATCGATATTCCCCTCAAGCGCTTGGCAAAATACTAGTGCCCTCTGCCAATAATTTTCGACTAGACGGTTTTTCTGATGTCTCACAACATTACATGCACCGCCCAAATCGTTAAAGAGAAGCATGTTATCTACCTTAGCCCGAAGCAGATCTGGATCCACATCTTGGTTTGGCACAGCACTAATTAGTTCTGTTGCAGCGCGGAGCAATCCCATAGACTGCAGTTGTTCAACGCGCAAAGCTATGAGATTTTTACCTGCAGAATTTGGATCTGCCCTTACCGGCGCAAGTGCGGTAGAAAGAAGAAGTCGGCGAGCAAGACTGCGCATAGCAGGTGAGCGAATTGCGTTTGGAATTTGCGGCAGAAGGTTGTCAATCAGATCACGTGACGTTCCTCTCCACATGTATAGTCCAAGTCCCCCAATCTCCTTATCCAGCGTACCCACAGTTTCAAAATCTAACGTCGAAAGTTTATCCACCTTAACTTTATTTTCAAGAGCAACCGATGACTTAATCTCTAATTTAGGTTGAATTTCCCCCAATGGGGTACCCTTTACGCTCGTTGCTTCACCAATAGGCCGCAAACGCAACGGTACTCCCTTAAGCTCTGTGTTTTGAGAAATGTTAACTTCGTTGGAGTACACTCTTCCCCAATCCATTGCCTCCGCTGAACCGGATATAAACTGGCACAAAACTGATGCAACAACTAAGCTAAATGCAATATTAACGTGGGAAGCGGCTATCATCTAATACCTTCTCAACTGGTCGGGAGGGTGGAGGTATGTCCCAAGTAGCCAAGAACACGACACCACCGCCAACAACGAGGACAAGCAAAAAGAACACCAACTTGGTCAAACGAAACATTAATACCTACAAATAACTATTTGTATTAAGTTCTGAGGATAAAAGAAGTAATTGATATATAACGGCTAAGCTGCACCTTGACTGTGGCAATTATACGGCAGTTTATAGACCTGAATTGTATGTTTCAACGAAACGTTATATGTCAGCCGGACGCGAAACAACCGCGGACCACTTAAAGTGAAGTCACAACAACCTATTACACAATCGATTATTCTTGTCGGAATGATGGGAGCTGGAAAATCATCTGTTGGTCGTCAAATCGCTGCACGGCTATCATTGCCATTTGTTGATGCTGATATTGAAATCGAGGCAGCAGCGGGTTGCTCAATTGTTGAGATTTTTGAGCGTCATGGAGAAGAAGCATTCCGTGATGGTGAACGCCGCGTAATTGCAAGACTACTCGCGGGACCACCTCATGTGCTAGCAACCGGGGGCGGTGCCTTTATGGACGAGCAAACACGAGATACCATTGCCGAACGCGGCCTTTCAATTTGGTTACGAGCCGAACTCGAAGTATTATTGGCCCGTGTCTCTAAACGCAGTGACAGGCCGATACTCCAAGCAATAGATCAGCGGGCCAAACTCACAGAGTTGATGATCCTCAGAGATCCAATTTATAAACTCGCTGACATTACAGTCGAAAGTGTAGATGGACCGCTTGAGCAGACTACCGATAAGGTCATAGAGGCACTGACATATCGTTTGGGAGCAAGTGAGCAAACATGAACGTATTTGAACGAGTAGAGGTGATGCTCGATGAACGCAGTTACGATGTAATTGTCGGTAGCGGATTAATTACTGAAGCAGGCACACTCCTTTCGCCCTTACTTTCCCAACCACGTGTTGTAGTAGTGACGGACGAAAATGTAGCACCGCTATACTTGTCGTTGCTTGAACAAGCACTGAATGATGCTGAAATTATGAATACGTCGATCGTTTTACCGACGGGTGAAAATACTAAGGACTTCCAACACCTCATCGGATTAATAAATAAACTACAACAACAAGGTGTGGAGCGCGGAACTACACTGATAGCACTCGGAGGCGGTGTGATAGGAGATATTACTGGCTTCGCCGCAGCTATACATCTGCGTGGAATCGACTATATTCAAATTCCCACGACGATGCTTGCCCTCGTCGATAGCTCCGTGGGTGGCAAAACAGCAATAAATACCGAATATGGTAAGAACCTAGTTGGAGCCTTTCACCAGCCAAAGCTTGTTGTAGCAGACACCAAGGTAATCGATACACTGCCCAGACGACAGATTTTGGCTGGCTACGCCGAAATAGTAAAATATGGACTCATCAATAATTCCTCATTTTTTTCATGGCTTGAACACCATGGCCTAGCAGTATGCGAAGGTTCTCCAGAAGCACAGCAAGTCGCTATCGTTACTAGCTGTAGGGCCAAAGCAGAAATAATTGCTGAAGACGAACATGAGGATAGCCACCGAGCACTCCTCAATCTTGGTCATACCTTCGCGCACGCGCTGGAAATGGAAACAGGCTTCAGCGACATACTCCTGCACGGAGAGACAGTCGCGATAGGCATAGTTATGGCCTTCGAACTATCAGTTTTAATGGGCTTATGCCCAGCCGAAGATGCCGCCCGAGTTAGTCGACACCTGGCCAAAGTTGGACTACCGCTAACCCTTAAGCCTGTTGCGGGGATAACCTGGGAGCCTAAACGCCTGATCAGTCATATGACATCGGATAAAAAGGTGAAGAATGGTAAAATCACCTTCGTTCTGGTGCGTGGAATCGGTAAAGCGTTTTTGAGTACTGAGGTTAAGCATAGTGATTTGTTAACTGTTATTGAAGGAGCCATTACCGAATGATTGATGATCCAATTTTGTCTTCAGCTGTAATATTTATCCTGCTAATTCTTTCTGCTTTCTTTTCGGGTTCTGAGACCGCCCTAACAGCGGCATCCGAGGGGCGACTACACCAGCTGTCAAAAAAGGGAAATCAGTCAGCCAATAATATTCTAGTATTGCGAGAGCACAAAGAAAGACTGATTGGGGCTATTCTTTTAGGCAACAATTTAGTCAACATACTCGCATCTGTGTTGGCCACAGGAATATTCTTAAGGTACTTCGGTGATGCTGCAATTGCATACGTTACATTGGTAATGACGCTACTTATCCTTATCTTCGCGGAGGTCTTGCCAAAAACATACGCATTTAGTCATGCCGACCGAACTGCACTGGCTATAGTGCCGCTGGTCAAGCCAATTGTCATCATTTTGGCGCCGGTTACCCATGCTATTTATCTGTTAGTGCGAACAACTATGAAACCTTTGGGAATTGAGCTCCGCTCAGAGTTGGGTAGCGTTATGCACGAGGATGAGCTACGTGGGGTAATCGACTTGCACGAAGGACCCGAACCAGAGATTCAGCACGAACGTGCGATGCTACGGAGTATTCTTGACCTTGACGACATTGGTGTTCAAGAGGTTATGACGCATCGTCGTACCGTAACAATGATCGATGTGAACGAAGCGACAGATCAAATCATTGAGGAAATTTTGAAGAGTCCTTACACACGAATTCCGCTATACAGCGACAATCCAGATAACATCACCGGTGTAATGCACGCCAAAGACTTGCTCCGCGAAGTTCACGCGAAAATTGGTCAAGCGGGCTCGCTTGATTTTAAACAATTGGCCACAAAGCCATGGTTTATACCAGAAACGACGACTTTATTAGACCAACTTCAGGCATTTCGCCAACGACGTGAACACTTTGCGATAGTAGTAGATGAGTACGGCTCCTTTATGGGCATCGTCACATTAGAGGACATACTCGAGGAAATAGTTGGCGAGATAGATGACGAGCACGACATTGCCGCGGCAACCGTTCGACCACAGTCAGACGGCAGCTTCATCGTTGGCGGCTCTGTTACACTCAGGGACTTAAACCGTGATTATGATTGGGATTTACCGGGCGATATCTCTACAACTATAGCAGGATTAATTTTACATGAAGCCAGATCTATCCCTGAACCAGGTCAAGTTTTTACTTTCTACGGATTTCGTTTTGAAATAATGCGCCGCGCACGGAATCAAATAACGCTTATCCGAATAACACCGCCTGCACCAAATAATGGCGAATGACTATCATTTAGGTTCACCGATGCATTTACTCGTTCATACTTGGTTGGCAACCTCGTCCACATAGTTGTCGGACAATGTATGGTTCCTAGTCTGGGTACAAAATTTAATTAGGTTCTTCGGACCCTAATATTCTGCCATTGGGTATCATACGACGGCCTTTACGCTACGTCTGCGGAAACCCCTAAAACTGGGGCGAACAGAAAGCTATGGGAGCGAGTGGTCTGCGCAGCTAAGGGATGTCTGTTTCAACTTCGCTTGGCGTGTACGAACTTACAGAAAGTGCATGCACAAGACCCTCTAACTCACTCGCCAAAATTTTATAAATAATACGTTGTCGATCTATCCGCGAGACACCCTCAAATGCGTTAGATACAATAACTACACGAAAATGCGACTCACCACCTTTTGGGGATCCGCTGTGACCCACATGCAAATGAGATTCATCAATAATTTCAAGCTGCACGGGATTAAGGCCCTTATCCAATTTTTTTCGAATAATTTCAGCGGTTGTCATTTCTTCTCCAATTAAAATCGCTTCAGACAGCAAGTCAGAATAACTGCACTAACAAAAATTTAAGTCGCAAAAATTTTGATACTCGAGACTTCCAGTGCTTGCGTTAAGAAATTCATATCACCATACTGTGTTCATGGCTAAGACTAGCAGTATCTGCGATCTTCGTGGCGCATGGAATGAGAAATTCCGCAAGTGTGATCACCCAGATTGTAACTGTGGCGCTGAATACAAGGCACCCAAATCACGCGAGCAACTCCGTGAGTATTATTGGTTCTGTCTTGAACATGTACGTGAATATAACAGGTCATGGAATTTTTACGCTGGTATGAATCAACGAGAAATTGAAGCCGAAATGCGCCACGATACAGTCTGGCAACGACCCACCTGGCCTCTAGGAGCTCATAAAGATAGCTACACGCGCTTTGACTATCGAATATCAACCCATGAAGATCAGTTTGAATTTTTCTCCAAGTATACTAATTCAAACATAGAAGGAGATCCCAACTATCAACGTTTTGCTGCGGATACGCCCGAAGGCCGGGCGTTGGCTGTGATGGACCTTGATGTATCACTGACCTTGACCTCACTTAAGTCGCAATATAAAAAACTGGTCAAGCGTTTGCATCCTGATACCAATGGTGGTGATACAGCCGCCGAAGAACGGCTTAAGGAAATTAACGACGCTTATGAGACGTTGCAGAAGGCGGTCTCGACCTGAGTTACACCAATCACGGCAATAGCCAAGTAGACACGGACCATTTATTTTGGTTACAGAAGGTACGGATGTAGCGGCTCGAGTTCATCCGCTCGATGCGCCAGATATTGAGGTCTCTGTTCGCCAGGCCTTTGGGTTTGATACGGATATGAAGGTCCCCGCCTTTTCCGTTGGATCAGATTATGTGCCTGGAGTGGAAGACAACTATGTGTTTGATCATGACACGACGATGGCAATCCTGGCTGGATTTGCGTACAACCGGCGGGTGCTAATCCAAGGTTACCATGGCACTGGTAAGTCAACACATGTCGAACAGATAGCCGCACGCCTTAACTGGCCACTTATTCGAGTTAATCTCGACAGTCATATCAGCCGTATAGATCTTATTGGCAAAGATGCGATAGTCCTGCGCGACGGCAAACAGATTACCGAGTTCAGAGAGGGAATATTGCCATGGGCGTTGCAAAACGTCTGTGCGCTGTGCTTTGACGAATACGATGCGGGTCGGCCAGATGTCATGTTTGTCATACAACGGGTCTTAGAGGTCGAAGGTAAACTTACATTGCTTGATCAGAGCAAAATTATTCACCCGCATGATTACTTTCGGCTTTTCGCGACATCTAATACGGTTGGTCTAGGTGATACAACCGGTCTCTACCATGGCACACAGCAAATTAATCAAGGTCAGATGGATCGATGGAACATTGTTAGTACCCTAAATTATTTGTCACATGATGAAGAGATGCAAATTGTACTATCGAAGGCATCTTATTATGACACTGAGAATGGTCACACAACCATTGCAGCTATGGTGGCGCTGGCCGATCTGTCACGAGCCGGATTTATGGCCGGCGAAATATCGACAGTTATGTCACCAAGGACAGTAATAACGTGGGCCGAAAATGCTGAGATATTTAAAGACGTTGAATTTGCCTTCCGCGTCACATTTCTTAATAAATGTGACGAGCTAGAACGACCAATCGTCGCTGAATACTATCAGCGTTGCTTTGGCACAGATTTGCCTGAATCCGGAGCGAAAATACCAAAGGCCTAAGAACAGACCATGAGTGACGCTGAACGTCCAATAGAAACTTTTCGACGAGCTGTTGCTGCAACCTTCCGCTCAATGGCAGAAGACGCCGAAATTGAAGTTAGTTATACAGGCGAACCACCAGCAATTGTTGGTAAACATTTGAAGCTTCCATTGCCAAGTCGCGACCTTCCAGAACAAGAAGTTGCTCAAGTGCGTGGAGAAGCAGATGCCATGGCACTAAAGTTACGCTATCATGATGTAAAACTTCATAATAGTCATCGACCGACTGGCGATGTTGCACCAACCCTATTCGACGTTCTGGAGCAAGCCCGAGTTGAAGCTTTGGGTGCTCGCTATATGGCGGGCGTCGGGCAAAATATAACCGCGGCACTGGATGAGCGCTATCGTTTGGAGGGATTACACCGTCTCGAGGGACGGTCCGAAGCCGCGCTACCAGAAGTTGTCCGGTTGATGGCACGTGCAGTCTTTTCTGATGAGCCACCACCGGCCTCGGCTCGTCAAATCTTCGAGCAATGGCAGCCATGGCTGGAGCAAAAGATCGGAGACGATATCCTTGAGCTTGAGCAGAACCTTGATAACCAAACAGCATATGGGGATGTAGTCCGCCGACTTATTTCCGACCTCGACATCGATTTTTTAAACGAAAATCCAACTGAAGATAGCGATGAAGACAGTGATACTGGAATAGGCGAAGAGCAAATGGTTAACGAGACAGGCGGAGATAGTGATGATTCTTCTAACACTGCCGAAGAATTAAGCGACGCCGCCATGAGCGAGATGTCTGCGGATGAAATAAGTGAGTCAGCCTTGTCAAGCTTGGACGATGAGTTTTTGCCTTTGCCCGGCAGCGACGAACCTGGAGATCCCAAAGTTTCTTGGCAAGATAACCCAAACATATTTAAATTTCCTCGCGCAAAAGCCTACAAAGCCTATAGTGAGGAATTTGATGAGACGACAACTGCTGACAGTTTGTGCGACCCGGAAGAGCTTTTGCGGCTGCGTCAGCTTCTCGATCAGCAATTACTGCACATACAGAGCATAATAGCCAAGCTTGCTAATCGATTGCAACGCAGGCTATTAGCCAAACAACAACGAGCCTGGGATTTTAACCTTGAAGAAGGAATACTAGATACTGCCAGATTAGACCGCGTAGTATTAGACCCTCAGCACCCGCTTTCCTTCAAGGCGGAACGAGAAACTGATTTCCGTGACACTGTTGTCACTTTGCTAATCGATAATTCTGGGTCAATGCGCGGTCGACCAATTACAATAGCCGCAATGAGCGCCGATATTCTCGCTCGTACGTTAGAGAGATGCGGCGTTAAAGTCGAGATTTTAGGATTTACTACACGTGCGTGGAAGGGAGGGCAAGCACGTGAACGATGGATTACAGACGGTAAACAGCCGAATCCAGGTCGACTGAACGACTTACGCCACATCATTTATAAATCAGCTGACGCCCATTGGCGTCGAGCCCACAACAATTTGGGACTTATGCTACGAGAAGGCTTGCTGAAAGAGAATATTGATGGTGAGGCGTTAATGTGGGCGCATAACCGGCTGATTATTCGTTCCGAGCAGCGTCGAATTCTGATGGTGATTTCAGATGGTGCTCCGGTCGACGATTCAACTCTCTCCGTTAATCCGGGCAATTACCTAGAACATCATCTCCGATCAACAATTACATATATCGAGAAACGGTCACCGGTAGAACTGGTGGCAATTGGCATAGGCCACGATGTGACACGCTACTATCGGCGCGCTGTAACCATCGTAGACGCAGAACAACTTGGCGGGACGATGATGGACGAACTCGCTGGACTTTTTGATGATGAGGGTCAGTTTCAGCGTAAAGGAATTAGAAGGCCGGACCAGCGACGCTCATCGGCATAAGTCGATGTGCTAACCGCTGCAAACAACGCTACGTTCCACATCATAATCTACTTTATCCCGAATAACCGGTCCCCAGCATCACCCAATCCTGGCAGAATATAAGCATTATCATCGAGCCTTTCATCCAGTGCAGCAGCATACACATGAACGTCTGGATGAGCTTTCTGAAATACTCGCATTCCCTCTGGAGAGACTACCAGCGCGAGAAATCGAATGTTTTGATCCGAAACCTGGTGTTTGTTAAGGACATCTATTGCATGAACCGCAGAATGTCCTGTGGCCAACATGGGATCTACAAGGATGAACAAACGACCACGTTGTGCTGGCAGTTTCACAAAATATTCAACCGGCCGCTTCGTTGCAGTATCCCTAAATAATCCGATATGTCCCTCACGAGCGGCAGGCATAAGCTCATGTAATCCCTCAGCCATGCCAAGTCCTGCCCGCAATATAGAGACGATGACCGGCTTTCTACCCGACAAGACCGGTGTATCCAAAGTGGCAACCGGTGTAGCTATGCGCTTGCTCGTCATTGGCAAAGCTCGAGTGAGTTCATAGCCCATTAAAAGAGTAATTTCCTTCAGAAGTTGCCTAAATAATGACGTTGGGGTGCTCTTACTGCGTAGCAACGAGAGTTTGTGCTGAATGAGTGGGTGGTCGATCGTATGAAGATTTGAAAACTCTTTAAATTTAGCCATGTCCGCCAGGTGTTCCTAAAATTTATACCTAATTAAAACTCGCCATCTGCTTTGGCTGCGCGGCAAGAATACATTCAACCTTCAGTCGCAGAATCAAACCAATCCCTTTCGGCATCAGCTAGTCGATCCTCAGCAATTGCTTTGCGTATAATTACCATCAGACGCGTCATGAATGCGATGTTGTGCAAAGTAACCAATTGAATACCCAATATTTCATTCGCTTTAAACAGATGATGGATGTAGGCACGGCTATAATTTTTGCATGCGTGACAATTACATAAGGATTCAAGCGGGTTCGAATCATCGCGAAACCGGGCGTTTTTGAGGTTTAAACGAAATTTAACACCCCCCGTTTGTGACAACGCCCAACCATGTCGGGCAATTCGCGTAGGCGCCACACAATCAAATGAATCAATACCCATCTTCACTCCTGCCCAGATATCACCTACGCCTCCAATTCCTAAGAGGTGAACCGGCTGGATAGAATCAAGATACCGCATCGTGTATCCAACCACCTCAAGCATCTGCGCAGTGGATGCACCCAAGCAACCGCCAATAGCATGACCAAAGAATGGTCGAGAGAGCACGAATGAAGCTGCTTCGCGACGCAAGTCGTCGTAAACACCTCCCTGAAGAACACCGTATAGCGCCTGGCGTCCGTCCGCACCGCGTTCGAATTCCATAAGTGACCTGTCAGCCCATCGGTTTGTTAACTCCAGTGAGCGAGCAGTGTAGTCTCGATCAACATGAAAAGGTGTGCATTCATCCAATGTCACCACCAGATCGGGGCCGAGCTTCCGTTGAATATCAATCGATAACTCTGGTGTTAATTTATGAATGGTGCCGTCAATATAGGAACGAAAGGTGGCTCCTTCCTCACTTATATCGAGTAACAAGTTAGATCGGCTCTCTTTTCTGTGGCCTTTGACTTCCTCAGCGACGGACCCATGACCCAAGCTAAAAATCTGGAACCCACCACTATCGGTTATTATAGGGCCATCCCAGCCCATAAACTTGTGTAGTCCCCCCATTTGTTCGATCAACTCGGGTCCCGGCTGTAACTTCAGATGATAGGTATTAGCAAGGATGATATCGACGTTGTGTTCCTTTAGGTCGCGCGGAGTGGCTGCTTTGACAGAAGCTTTCGTCGCGCAAAATACAAACGCTGGCGTTTCAATCGTACCGTGTGGCGTAGTCAGCAGACCTAGGCGCGCACGCGATACCTTATCTTGGTTCAGAACTGTAAAACTAAACCCTGGGTAGTCAGACATTGTTCTTGTCTTTTACATGATACATGGGACCCAGCAATAATCATTGTTAGTCCTTCCGTCTACTGTCACCTATATCTACTGTTTTATCATTGGGACTGACAAAACGAGCAAGGTAGATGATTGGGGTATCCATAGTCGCGACCAAAAGTCGCAACCAGTACGTTCCGAGGATGTATGTATAAACCACGGTGTACCAAGGCAGTGGTTCAGATGAAAAAATTATCCAGGCAAGAACACTAAAAATTGCATTATCAATCAGTGCCGACACAGCAGTTGAAACATTATTACGTAGCCACAACCATCGACCATCGGTGAGTCGTTTGACGAGATGATATAGCCAGATATCGTGAAACTGACTTATCAGATAAGCAGTCATACCAGCTGCAAAAATCGCCGGGGCGGGACTGAAAAGTACAAACATATGTTGATGATTCTTCGACGCCCAGGCCATGTCATCACCTACATTTTCTGGCATAAGTGGCGAGAATCCTAATGTAAGAACCATGATAATAGTAGAAAATAGATATGCAACAAACCCGAGAAACACCGTTTGTCGTGCAGCCGCACGACCATAGTGTTCGGCGAGAATATCTGTACATAGGTAAGTTGTGGCGAACAACACTGTACCAAGCGCTACTGGTTCAGAGTAAAATGAAAATTTTACCACCTTTAGAACCTGAATATTCGCGATAATTATGGCCACAACTACATAGACTTGCAGCCCCACCTTGCCAAACATTCGTAACATGAAAAGAATTGTACCGAAACAAACTGCAATCATCAGCAGCCATACGACTTCCGTTGCATGTCTATTAAGAATAGTAATTAGGGCTTCGGGGGAGAGAGGCATATTCGCTCCAAACTCCAGACACTCTAATCGAATGTAACACAGAGTCTTGACAAATTGTCAGCTGGACAAACGATCGCTTCAAAGTACGACGTTTATGCGGCGGCGATAACTTTCTTTATTCTTTTTTTTATCTGTCTTGCCTCTATAGTAAGTTTGCGATCAGTGGTGCCCATAAGGTACGCATCGAGTCCTCCCTTTGCCTCGATAGTCCTCAAACCGTGCGGCGTTACTCTGAGTCGAACCATTCGACCTAATACATCGCTTTGAACCGAAGTATATTGCAAGTTCGGGAAAAACTGCCTCCGCGATTTGTTGTGTGCATGGCTAACGTTATTTCCATACTGCACACCCTTGCCAGTGATTGCACACCGCCGCGCCATCAAATTTCCCTCTCTCAAGTAAATAACCAAGTCTAGCCAGTATTATAAACCCGCCCCAGACTCAAGAGCGGTCTTTTAGTGCACAGAAGCTAATGTCGTCAAGCGGACTTCGGTACTCAATTACTGTCGCGGAAGGCTTCGAGTATAAGACGTGCACCCGTTTTTGGGGTTATTCGCCTCTCAGCAACATCCTTTTCGATCAACGGGAGCACACGCATTACGGAGTCATGTGTCTTAAATTTAACCTTTTTCTCCTCTCCTATTTCTGACCACACCCAAGATAGTGCCTGAGTAAAGCGGCGACGTACTAATTCACCAGAACTCTCGAGATCTACTCTCAGTTGACCAACTAGCGTCCAAATTTCTTCTACACTCACTCCATCGAGCATAGAACATGTTTTGATAGGAATAGTTCGGTTGGGATTGGAAGACCTCGGTATTCCTTGGGCAGCAAGATAGTCGACTGCTGTCTGCGCCGCTTGTTTAGCCAATTCACCATCAGCTTTGTTGATTAGAATTAGGTCGGCTAATTCCACTACACCTCGTTTTATACCCTGAAGCTCATCCCCAGCACCTGGGAGCAACATTAAAATAAAAATATCTGTCATATCTGCCGCAGACGTTTCAGATTGACCTACTCCAACTGTCTCAACCAATACAAAATCATAACCTGCAGCCTCGAAGATTATCACGACCTCTCGACTACGCCTGGTAACACCCCCCAATGCACCACCAGTTGGCGATGGTCGAACAAAAGCATTATGACTTCGTCCCAGTTCCTTCATCCTAGTCTTGTCGCCTAATATAGACCCGCCACTTAGACTCGACGAGGGATCAACTGCGAGAACTGCTACTCGGTGGCCATTGTCAATTGCACGCAATCCTATTGCCTCTATAAAGCTGGACTTTCCAACGCCAGGCAGTCCAGTTACGGCAACACGTATTGAGCAACCGCTGTGAGGTAGAAGAACTTCCAGCATTTCTTCAGCTATTTCGCGATGCTCTTCGTGTATCGATTCAACCAGGGTTATAGCTTGAGCAATCGCTCGGCGATCGCCAGCCAAAACTTCTTTTACGATATTAGACACTGTTGTTACTTCAGATTTTCTCGGCATTTATCTGCGTCTCACGGTCATCCGATTTTGATCACCGAAACATCGAATCCACGATGTCATCACCGCTTAGGCATTCTGCAGCCAGCACCAATTAGATTATAACCTCAAGTTCAACGGCCGACTACGCCACACAGCATAACATATAACTTACCCACATCAGCAGTCATGAAAGTCGCATGCAGGAGATTCTCGGGATCACTATCCTCTGCCTCCTTGAGCAGTCGATTAAACTGGTCAACATATCGCATCACATAGCTCCGCATCTCTCGGTCTTCTTGCATTTTTTGTCTAACAGTCGAGATCATCGAAGAATTACGATCGTTCATTAATGCCCTCGTAAACACACCTCGATCGCCTTTCGTATAACGCTTCCAGTCTGCCTCAGATACCTCACCGTATATTATGCGCGTCAGGTCAATAGCTGTTGAATTTAAGTCTTCTAAAATGAAACGCGCGGTCTTGAGAAACAAATCACGGCGACCTGCCAGCTCTTTTTCACTGAGCTGCTTACCTTGCTCTTCTGCATCTACTGATGCCTGTGTCAGAAGTCTTGCCTGCTCATCAAACACTCTGCTCGTCTCAGTGGCCTTAAACATCGCTGAATCCAGAGCCAACTCCAAATTTTGAGTAAGGTTTTTGGCTGTCTTTTCCATATTTCGAACATCGATTTGAGACTTCGAAGTTGAGTTTAAGATTCTCTCGCTCTGTTTCTCTAACAATTCATTTACTTTCCCCACTTCTCGATTTGCCTGATCCGTCGTGTCATTAAGATCACGTATCTGTTGATTAAGAGCCTCTGTGAGAATCGACAGGCGAGCTGATACGGTCTCTGATGTATTAACAAGTCCACTTGTTTGTTGAGTGAATAAGTCTCCGACGGCCTTCATCGCCTTAGTCACATCAGCGGCAATCTGAGCCAACGCCTCTGACTGACTGCTTAATGCCACACAGTTATCGCTGACCTGAGATTTAGCCTTTATCGAGGCTGTCGTCAGTTGTTCCGTTTGTTCACAAAAACGGTTCGACACCTCCTGCATTAATTCTAACGTATCGCTAAGAGCCCCCTTCATCACAGTCGTCTCAGATGCGAATACACTGCCAGCCTCTAATACGCGGCCACTCGCTGAACCAGCGAGTGCTTCAAGTTGATTTACCTGGCGTTGCAAATTAGAGCTTAAGTCCTGAGCCCGGCTACCTACACTTTGCGACATGTTCTCCAACTCTTGCCACCGCTCGGTAACAGACCCCTCGATCAATTTTGATTGCTCAGCTAGTTGTTCAACTAGGGAATTTAATTGTTTTTTATCCTGAACCAAAACCTCGCGGATTTTAACCACATTTTCTGCTGAGTGATTAAACGCATGTTTCAGATCGGTTGTATATTGGAGGACCGTTTCTCCTATTTCTTCTGCTCGCAAGACAGAAAGTTCACTGGTAGCATTAAGTCGATTCGTGCTTTGTGCCATGCGTTCTTCAATGACACTTGCTCTATCTACAGCGCCTTTCGAAGTCTTATCGAGTATTTCGGTATATTCGCGGAACAAAACACCTATATCTTTAGCCTGGCCCACTGAGTTTTTCGATACATTAGAAAGCAGCTCAGCCTGCTCTCGGAGAACTCCACCAACTTCCTCAGTCTGCTTACGCACGCCACCCGCTGCATCCGATAAACTCCGTATCTGCTGTTCGACCACTTCACTAACCGACTTTTGTTGGACTTCGAAGCGGTCGACAAGAACTCCAAGCGATGAGGCCTGTTGAGAAAGCGAAGCCCGCATCTCAACTGCTTCGCTTGAAGCTCGGTCGGTGATCAATGTCAAATTATCGATGTGTTGGCTCTGTGTTAAGGCCAACTCGCGTAGCTGCACCTCGGCTCGGTCACTTGCCTTATTGAGCTCATCGGTCTGACGACGCAGTGCTTCAGATATCTCTTCTATCCGAGTCTCTGCCTCTTCGGCCGGATAGGTTAACATTTCAAGCTGCCGCTGTAGCATCTCCGTCTGGTGACGTATGTCACTCCCGCGACCGGTGAACGCGACAGTTACCCAAAGCGCTATCAACGGTAAAACAATTCCGGCTAAGAGCGCACCAATCTCATGCGGCAGCATATGAAAAAATATGCCCCAGCCAAGATAAATACCAATATAGGAGACACACGACCCAAGCCAAACGAGCGACACCAATACTGATGCAACAAACAGTCGACGCCGGGTTTTATTGGCTCGTTCCCTTTCGACACGAAAATCTGTCAAATCCGTCTTGACAACATGCCGTCCAGCACGAGGCAGTTCTGTTACGTTGGCAGCCATTTGCAAATTCTGCGCCTATATAAAAATAAACTTAATGTCGAGTCGAATTATTTTCAAAGAATTACACCACGAATATTTATGAGATTTATAATTTCTTCAGCAGCTTTACGAATGTTGGTACCAGGCCCAAAAAAAGCCTTCACACCCGCCTCCTTTAGTTGATCATAGTCTTGCTGGGGTACCACGCCACCACAAATTACTATGATTTCTTCCGCACTCTGCTCTCTAAGTGCCTTGATCATCTGAGGTATAAGTATACGGTGGCCAGCCGCCTGCGAAGATACACCCACTACATGTACATCGTTTTCAATTGCTTGTGCTGCGGCTTCCTCCGGTGTTTGAAACAAGGAACCAATATCTACATCAAAGCCAATATCTGCAAAGGCTGACGCAATAATTTTAGCACCACGATCATGACCGTCTTGTCCCAACTTTGCTACTAGTATGCGCGGTCTGCGACCCTCTTCCAAAAGAAATTTTTCAACAGCATTTCTAATTGCTACAAAATCCTCGTCACCTTCGTAGGCACGACCATAAACTCCTGTTACAGTTTGGCTAACAGCTTGGTGTCGGGAATATACCTTCTCCAGAGCATCAGATATCTCGCCCACGGTAGCCCGCCGCCGAGCTGCCTCGAGGGAGAGCTCCAAGAGGTTTCTGTTGCTTGCACCGGCAGCCTCAGTTAACGCCCCCAGTGAGGCGAGGCAAGCCACTTCATTCCGCGTATCGCGCAATTTCTTAATTCTTAACGTTTGAGCTTCCCGCACTGCGGCATGATCAATTCCTCTAACTTCGACTGCTTCGACATCAAAAGATTGATACTTATTAACACCCACGATCACTTCCTCTCCTCGATCAATTCTTGCCTGCCGCCGAGCAGCCGCCTCCTCTATCCGGAGCTTGGGCACACCGGCTATGACTGCCTTGACCATTCCGCCCATTTCTTCAATCTCTGCAATCTGTTTTCGTCCCTCGGAAATTAGGCTTGCCGTAAGACTCTCGACATAGTAAGAGCCTGCAAGTGGATCAACTACGCGGGTAATACCCGTTTCCTCCTGAAGAATAAGTTGTGTATTGCGAGCTATCTTGGCTGCGGCGTCCGTCGGCAAAGCTACCGCCTCATCGAACGAATTAGTGTGCAGAGATTGCGTTCCGCCAAGGGCCGCGGCAAGGGCTTCAATGGTTGTTCGAACAACGTTGTTGTAAGGATCTTGAGCTGTGAGCGAAACTCCTGACGTTTGACAATGGGTGCGTAGCATGAGTGAACGATCGTCAGTTGCAGAAAATATATCGCGCATTAAATGTGCCCAGAGATATCGCGCCGCACGCAGCTTCGCAATTTCCATAAACATGTTCATGCCCACCCCGAAAAAAAAAGACAACCGCGGTGCGAACCGGTCAACTTCCAACCCTTTCGATATCGCAGCTCGCACATATTCCAACCCGTCCGCGATAGTGTAAGCGAGTTCCTGTACACAAGTTGCACCAGCTTCCTGCATGTGATAGCCAGAAATTGAAATTGAATTGAATTTTGGCAAATATCTTGCCGTATAATCAATGACGTCTGCGACGATTCGCATCGAAGGCTCAGGCGGATAGATGTAGGTATTGCGGACCATGAATTCCTTCAGAATATCGTTCTGAATAGTTCCACTGAGTTGTTCCATTGGCACACCGCTTTCCTCACCTGCAACAATATACATTGCGAGAACCGGCAGAACTGCGCCGTTCATTGTCATAGAGACACTCGTCTGATCGAGCGGAATGCCATCGAATAGAATAGCCATATCTTCCACTGAATCTATAGCCACGCCTGCCATACCAACATCACCAGCAACCCGATGATGATCGCTGTCGTAACCCCGGTGTGTTGCCAAATCAAAAGCAACTGACAAGCCTCGTTGCCCCGACTTAAGCGCCTTACGATAAAACGTATTGGATTCCTGCGCGGTAGAAAATCCCGCGTATTGCCTAACGGTCCAAGGATGATGAGCATACATTGTCGCACGGGGACCACGCAAAAACGGTGCAAGTCCTGGCCAAGTGTTAAGGTGCTCAACTTCTTGCAAGTCGCTAGACGTATACAAAGGAGAAACAGTTATGCCTTCAGCGGTTTGCCAGTCCAGTGCATCGAGTGAACCCCCATCAAGTTCATCCCTAGCCAACTTTTGCCAATCGTCAAGCCGCAAATCCGAAAATTTGGCCACGCTTCTTACCCCTTCTTCCGCCAGAAGTCATATTACCTAACACCACAGGGATTTCTATTTGTTCTCCCATCAACAAATACTAGAATAGCGGACTTACCATTTACTACCAAGTAACCGTACCTATGACATAGTCGGGTCGAGCCGCCGCGACCCTCGAGGCTTCCTCTACCTTCAACAGATCGGGTGACCCGTCAGTTTTAAACAAATCGGTAGCATGAATTCCTCCTGCGACAAACAAACTATCGATTCCGGCATGGTTGGCACCACAAATATCCGTACGAAAGGAATCGCCAATCATCAACGTACGGTTAGAGTTCTCCATTTCTAGCCTTGCAAGACAAGCAATATAAACTGATGGATCCGGTTTCCCATGCCAACGTACCGTTCCACCAAGTATTTCGAATCGCTCCGCCAGTGTGCCAGCGCAAATTTGTTCTTTGTCACCACGCATGACTACAAGGTCAGGGTTGGCACAGATCATAGGAAGTCTCCGAGCGATTATATCTCGCAACAAAGATTCGTATGAATCAATACTGTCACCATCGGCAAACGTCCCTGTATTGAGCACAAACTCGGCATCAGTGGGATCCTCAGTAATAACGAGATCCAGGTCTTCAAACATGCCTCTGTCGCGCTCGGCTCCAATATGCAGGCATTTGTGTCCAAGGTCGCTATACCAAGGATCCGTTCTCTCAAATAAATGACGCCAAACCTCTTCGCCCGATGACATGATTACATCATACTGGTCTGGTAAGATGCAGAAATCAGACAATTGGTTTGCTACAGCTATGTTGCGACGTGGTGCGTTAGACAAAAACGCCACACGACTGCCATTAGCACGCAGCTTTTGCATAACATCAATAGCTCCGGGCAGAGCCTCCACACCATTGTGGACCACGCCCCAAAGGTCAAAAATGTAACCGTCGTAACGGTCAGCAACCTCCTTCATCCCGTCTAGAACAATAGGCATACGTGATAAACTCATACGTCCTCTACCGGGTCCACACAAATTCCGTGTAGTCGTAATTGACCAAAAGGGCTGCCCCGGTTGAAATGAATATTATGAGTCACAAATCCACCCTGTGCTAACTCCGACTAGTAATTTAGATAACTAGATTTCTACCTCAACGCCGATCACACTCATTAGCCTTTCAAATTTATTAAATCCTTTGTTACGGAGTAAGATTTGCTAACAGGCGATACCTTTACCGAATCATAACAAGCCCGATATTTGCGCGGTATTTATTTATGATCGGCTCCAACAGCGTCAGCGACACACTGACAGCCATCTGCTCGCAGACAGGCAGCCAATTCACGTTTAATTTTTCCTATCAGTGCTGGTCCACCATAAGTCAATGCAGTATAAAGCTGTACTGCTGATGCGCCGGCTCGAATTTTTGCATAGGCGTCCATTCCATTTCCAACTCCACCAGTTCCGATCAAAGGTAGTTGCCCACCACTAATATTATAGGCTGCTGCCAACAGTTCAGTTGTAATGCTAAACAATGGTCGACCACTCAAACCCCCTGTCTCTCCTTTGTTATAACTTTTGAGATTTGATGGTCGCGAAATTGTTGAATTTCCAATGATCAAGCCCTTTACCTCTTCTCTTAAAGATACATCGACTATTGCTCGCAGATTCTGTAATGAAAGATCAGGTGCAATCTTGACTACTAAGGGCGGCAAACGTCTTGGCGTGGATGCTACACAGGCAGACCTTACGCGCTCAATTATGTGTGCCAATGAATCACTCCCCTGTAGAGCACGAATACCGGGTGTATTGGGAGAAGATACGTTTATCGCAATATAGTCCACGAGTGGCGCCATTCGCTTCGCCGCTATTGCGTAGTCTTCAGCTGGATCAGCGCTGGTTCTATTCATACCGATGTTAGCACCAACAACCCCAATATGATCATTTTCAAGCCGACGCGCTGCCGATTCTACGCCATCACTATTAAAACCTAGTCTATTGATAACTGCACCATCTTCGTGAAGTCGAAAAATTCGGGGTTTCGGGTTTCCTGCTTGGAAAACAGGAGTAATCGTACCAACTTCTACAAACCCAAAACCTGCTTGAATGGCGGGAGCGAATACTCGAGCATTTTTGTCGAAACCGGCTGCTAGCCCTATCGGGTTTGGTAGGGAAATCCCCCAAAGGTTGGTCGAGAGGACTGGATCATCTATCTCAACCTGCTTGCCTGGACCAAGACCATGTTCAAGTGCCCAAATCGTAAATTCGTGCGCACGCTCTGGGTCAAGACAACTAAGCATCCGTGCGGCCGCGTTCATAATTGCCATTCGCATTAATTCTACTTCAACCTAAATTAGAAAGAACAACATACCATGTAGATAAGGCAACATATCAGTTCCATAATATGACGCTAAACGAAATCACGCTTTGCGAACAGCTCTATTAAATAAGTCCATATATTCATGGGTCAACTGATGTTGTATGAGTAGTAAGGAAGTAAAGTTTATGATAGCGTTAGAAAATTCATTATAACTTATGGCGAGTGTCTCCTTCGGTAGCGCCTCGATGAGAGTTAGGTTCAATTGAGGAAATTCTATGGTAGAAATAGTTAGTGCCTCGCACATTCTCATCTCGCACATTGAAGCAGTAGGAGCTGAGGCAACTAGGTCTCGTAAGGATGCTCTGACAGAAATTGAGAACATCCGCGACGAACTTGATGGTGGAGCAGATTTTATGGAATTAGCTAGCAACCGTTCGGACTGTCCATCGAGTGAGCGTGGAGGATATTTGGGAGAATTTAGTCGTGGTCAGATGGTACCATCTTTTGAGGTAGCCGCGTTTGACCTCCAAGTTGGCGACAGAAGTGACATTATTGAAACAGAATTCGGCTATCACATAATTTACCGTAAAGATTAATGAATATCTGGAACGATACCTAGGGGACCGCAACGATAGTGTGATCACTACATTTTATTATGAATGAACGAACCGAATCAGGTGATGTCTACGAAGCAAGAAGCATCCGTGAGCTCGTGGGTCGAGAGCGAATTGGTGAACTTACAAGACGTAGTAACGTTAAAGGCCTAATCTTTGCCACAGCGCACATTGCTCTTCTCTTAACCACCGGGTATCTCCTCTATCTTTCTCTCGGAACATGGTGGTGTGTACCTGCAAGTTTTATCCATGGGATAGGCATCGTTCATTTGTTCGCCCCATACCACGAATGTGCCCATAATACGCCTTTTAGGTCGATGTGGCTTAATCGTACGGTCGCGTTCTCCTGTGGACTTGTCCTGACACTTTTACCACTCGCGTTCCGCTACCAACATGCGGAGCATCATACATATACGCAAATGGTCGAGCGAGACCCACAGGCTATACCTATGGGTGAAACTCTCGGCGGATTTATATACTACGCATCGGCAGTTCCATATTTTCAATCTTTGACAGCAACGCTACTACGCCATCCTTTTGGAAAATTTAATGACGGCGAGAAGCGAGCCATTCCAGAAAGTGCATTTCTTGCAATCCGTAGGGAGGCTTACATATTCTGGTTAATATATCTGGCAATACTGGTTGGATCTATATGGTCGCAAAGTTGGGCGATAGCTATATTCTGGCTCATACCGCGTATAATTGCGGAGCCTGTTGAACGGATCATACGCATGTCAGAGCACGTTGGCTGTCCAAGGCACGACGATATGTTGCAGAACACGAGAACAGTTTTAACGTCGCGACCGGTACGTTGGTTGTCATGGAACATGGCCTACCATGCTGAGCACCATGCAATTCCACTGGTCCCCTTTTTCAAGTTAGGCGAACTACATGATATCCTGCACCCGCATCTCGGCGAACTACGTAAAGGTTATTGGGAGACACTTCGCCACCTCATCCGTAACGGTATTAATAATAGTGCTAAAATACGTGAAAAAGCTGCCGCATAATTTATTAATGGCACCATATAACTGCACAAATATAGGTGGTCGGATACCAAATAAATCCAGCAATATCTACTTGATTTAGCTTTCTAAAAATACAACACTTGTAATTTGAAATGGAGGTACGCAGAACAATTGCGCATGGATAGGTTCTGAAGCCATATAATTAACAATTATTGTAAATAAGGTTGGGTAATTTACGAATTTGCCTTTGGCAAGTGTCTTCTCAAGTTTCAGACAACGCAAGAGTGTCGCTACCCTAAATTATTCCTAGGATGTGTGGCCGGCCCCGACACAGACAAATCGTCACCAGCAAGCACACGGTGAATCAGTAACGTAGTTTCACCGATTCCATACAACCTAATGAACGACCCCATGCGCGGCCCCTGCTCCTGACCCAATAAAATCTCGTAGAGTATCTGAAACCATCGCCGCAAAGAGTCAAAGTCCTGGCGCTTGCCCACTTCATACACACATGATTGGATTTCTTCAGCAGTCGCATTCTCTGACATCTTTAATAATTCTGCAACTAGCTCTTCTAGTGCCTTGCGCTCCTTCGTGCTTGGCTTACGGTAATGTTTAAAAGGCTTCACGAAGTCTGAATAGTAGCGAATTGCATAACCAACAAGCTTGTCAAGGAGGCCATTAGGCCTCGTCTCCGCGTGCGGTGCATACCGTAAAATGAACCCCCACAATACTGACTTGTCCTCTGTATTGCATACACTCACAAGATTGAGCAGAACATTAAAACTCAAGGGGATCCTATCAACTGGGAGTTTGCCACCATGAACGTGCCAAATTGGGTTTTCCAACTGCTGAGCAGCATCCTCACCTGCTATTTTCTCTAACAACGCTAGATAATCATCAACAGTCTTCGGAATGACATCAAAGTAAAGCCTCTTGGCAGATTTCGGCTTACTAAACATGAACAGAGCAAGAGACTCTTCCGGTGCGTAGGTCAACCACTCTTCGATCGTCAAGCCGTTACCACGAGATTTGGATATCTTCTCACCGTTCTCGTCGAGAAATAACTCATAAGTAAGGCTCTCGGGCGGCTTTCCACCAATTGCTCGGACAATACGTCCCGAAAGGCGACCTGAATCAATTAGGTCCTTACCAAACATCTCGTAATCTACACCGAAGGCATCCCAGCGCATTGCCCAATCGGGTTTCCATTGCAGTTTGCAGTGACCACCCGTAACTAACGTTTCAAATACTTTCCCGTCTTCGCGACGATACGTAACGGTGCCGGCATTTGCATCAGTCATAATAATTTCAACTTGGAGTACTTGACCTGTATCCGGACAGATCGGCAAAAAGGGACTATATGTTTTCGCCCGCTCTTCTCGCAACGATGGTAACATTATTTCCATGAGCTCTTGATAATGATTGAGAATACGCAGGAGTGCTTCGTCAAATTCGCCTGATTGATAACATTGCGTAGAGCTCTTAAATTCGTAATGGAATCCAAATTGATCCAGAAATTTGCACAACCTTGCGTTATTGTGATGGCCGAAACTTTCATGTGTACCGAAAGGATCGGGAACTGATGTCAATGGTTTACCAATATGATCGAGCATCATCTCGCGGTTTGGTATATTGTCTGGAACTTTACGCAGCCCGTCCATATCATCTGAAAATGTAAAAAGCCGGGTTGGCATATCCGAAAGTGCGCTAAAAGCATGACGTACCATAGCGGTACGTACAACTTCACCGAACGTGCCAATATGAGGTAGACCCGAAGGGCCATAGCCTGTCTCAAACAGGATGTAACCTTTTTTCGGTAACTTCTCGCCCACTCGTTCAAGTAATTTACGCGCCTCTTGAAACGGCCAGGCTTTGGCATTCAGCGACAGTTTGCGTAGCTTCGACATAGTCACCTAGTTCCTTAATTTTTTCGAGGATGAAAGTGAAACTAGGCACACGGTAAGGCCGTCGTCAACTGAAGCCGCTATTGAGTCCCATAGGTTAGAAATCTAGCTCAAATAGCGCCTTACGACTCCCACCAAACAATCCATCCAGTTATGATTGGCAATCATGATGGAAAGATCACCACCCCATCTACCCCAAGTACCTTCACTCTCTGCCAATTCCATAAAGGGTGTATGGCTCACAGTTGATGGTGAGATAGAAGAGTTATCCCACGAAGTAGTTGTTCAGCGACTCGCCATCAGTGCACCTCCCCTAGTTTGCCATGCACCAGCAACAGCCCGACGTCTAGGCATAAAATTATTTCAGGCTTTCGATATTTTAGAGCTCTTTGCCTTCGTAGCCCCTGCACATAACTGTATACCGACTCCGCGAGGCGTTGCGAGCGCTATCGACATGAATGGCTCGGAGATAAAGAGTGAACAGCCAAAATTGATCCAACTGATAGCGAAAAAGCTACTGACAATAGTTACCGAACAGACATTTCACAGCGACAGCGTGGCCATAGCGAGGAGTATGGAACGTGGCGGATGGCTGTGGAGTAAATTTGTGCTGGCCGCTTTGGATGAACACGCTGTTGAAGCCACTGACAGAAAATCTACGGGTCTAGAAATCTGGCATGAGTTAGAAGAATGGTCGGAAGACGTGCCCCCACCGGCCGGAGATCAACCCGTGGAAGCTGTAGATGCACGTACTCGGCTTGCTACCATGATTGGCAAGACGGCCGAAGCGAGACCCAGCCAAGCAGACTATGCATCCGCTGCCACAAGAGCCTTTCAACCACGTAACGTTGATAACGAACCACATTTTCTCTTGGCTGAAGCCGGGACCGGCGTAGGAAAGACAAAAGGATACTTAGCACCAGCCAGTCTATGGGCAGAAAAAAATGGTGCCCCAGTATGGATCTCAACCTACACAAGAAATTTACAACATCAGATTGATCAGGAACTAACAAGTCTGTTTTCTGATCCTACCACCAAGAATAGCGAGGTCGTGCTGCGTAAAGGTAGGGAAAATTATTTGTGTTTACTCAATTTGGAGGAAGCAGTGAGCTCGGTAGAGGTCCTTGGCAAAGATGCTGTTGCACTAGGATTAATGTTACGTTGGGCGGCCGAAACGCGTGACGGTGATGTGAACGGAGGTGATTTCCCAGCTTGGTTAAGTGACCTGGTTGGTTATCAACACAGTGTGGGCCTCACCGACCATCGGGGTGAATGCATCTACTCCGCATGCTCACATTATTCTCGCTGTTTTATCGAACGAGGTATCCGCAGGGCCCGCTATGCCAAAATTGTAATTGCGAACCATACCCTAGTTATGATTCAAGCCGCACATAATAGGGAGAATGATCATATGCCGGCTGTTCGCTACGTGTTTGACGAAGGTCATCACGTCTTTGACGCAGCCGACAGTGTGTTTTCAGTTTATCTAAGTGGACTTGAAACGGCAGATTTAAGACGCTGGTTATGCGACTCAAGAAGTCGTCAACATGGTCGTGACCGTGGACTGAAAAAACGGATTGAGGATCTTGTGGAAGAAAACGACGACTCATCGACATTGAAGGATATATTGGCTGCTGCCCAAGCGTTACCGGGCGACGGCTGGCACCAACGCTGTGTCGATGGCCGACCAAAGGGAACCGTTGAAAATTTTCTTACCGCGGTCCGAAATCGAGTGTTCGCACTGTCAGGTATTGAACACACATCGTACAGCCTGGAAGTAGTCTGCGACGATCTAGATGACGAGCTCATAGCCGCAGCATCAGAACTCAATAGTTCGTTATTGGTAATTGAAGAACCGCTTTCTAAACTTATGGTTTCGTTCGCTGCACGCTTGGAGGAAAATTTTGATACGCTAGAAATAGAAACTCGCAGTAAACTAGAGTCAGTCTTGCGATCGCTGAGTTATAAGGGACTCTGCACTATCCAGTCTTGGCGATCCATGCTCAGCTCACTGACGGAAGGCACACCCGAGCAATTTGTTGACTGGTTTTCTGTAGATCGTATCGATGGCCGTGAAATTGACATAGGCCTGAAGCGTCACTGGGTAGATCCAACACTTCCATTTGTAAAAATTGTTGCCGAGCCGGCTCATGGATTAATTATCACTTCCGCTACATTAAAGGACGGTTCTGGCGATTTAGAGACAGATTGGCGAGTCGCCGAATCACGTACTGGTGTGCAACATCTGAGTCAAGCCGCTATCAGAGCTGAAGTACCGTCACCGTTTGACTACAAAAACCTTACGCGCGTCATTGTGGTAACAGATGTACATAGAGGCAATATAAACGAGGTTGCAGCTGCCTACAGGGAACTATTTACTGCTTCACGTGGAGGTGCGCTCGGCCTTTTTACGGCGATCAGTCGGCTACGGGAGGTTCACAAACTTATCTCCAATGCAATCGATGAAGCTGGCCTCTCGCTTTATGCGCAACATGTAGACGGCCTTAATCTGGCTACTTTGGTCGATATATTCCGAGCAGAACAAAATGCATGTCTTCTTGGAACCGATGCGATGCGCGATGGTGTAGATGTACCTGGTACTGCACTCCGACTGATTGTCTTTGAGCGAGTGCCGTGGCCGAGGCCGACCATCCTACATCGTGCGCGTCGGCTCCATTTCGGAGGCCCAGCACTCGACGACACAGTAACACGCCTGCGTCTGAAACAAGCGTTTGGCCGGTTAGTGCGACAGGAAACGGATCGTGGTGTTTTTGTTTTACTCGATCCGATGATGCCATCCCGACTGGCCGGTGCGTTTCCTCCTGGGGTAGATATCATTCGTGTTAGCCTCTCGGAAGCAGTAAACACTGTTCGATCTTTTCTTCCGAATGACATGGAAACCTAGGCTGACAACAGACTATATGCCCTCATCTACCATTTCTGACCAACCACAGAACACAAATATTAGAGACCCTAATTATTCGATAATTCCCATGATATCTGACTCTTTCATGATCAAGAGCTCATCGCCATCGACTTTGACTTCTGTCCCAGACCATTTTCCAAACAGCACCCGATCGCCCACCCTGACTTCAAGAGCAACAGGCTTGCCATCTTCATCCCGCGCCCCAGGCCCAACCGAGATTACCTTCCCTTCCATAGGCTTTTCCTGAGCGGTATCAGGTATAATCACACCGCCGGCAGATTTTTCTTCACCTTCAATTCGCATCACTAGGACACGATCGTGCAACGGCCTAAATTTCATGCCTCAACTCCTTGTCAAGTGAATTTGGAACCAATTCCCTAATCGTATAGACTAAGTACCAGCACCGCTATTTGGCCAGTGTTAGGCTCTATTTATAGATTCAATCTACTATGTCAAGGTGGTGTGAGAAAAGACAAGTAATGGACTCAGAGGCTAAGAAGTCACACCACGGTAATATTCATGTCTGTTCTCCCAGCTGTCATTAAACTAGGAGTTATAACCACGTTGAAATTCAAAAGTTGAAGACGGCGGTGGCTAGCCGCGGTAAAATTCTAGCCAGTTTTATTTTTCGTCGCCTCAAATTTTTCAAGTGGGATACATAATGCCGCTTAAAGTTGCCATTGTTGGATCAGGTCCGAGCGCCTTCTACACAGCGGAAGCGTTGATTAGGTCGGATACAGATTGCCAAATTGATATGATAGAACGCTTACCTACACCATTCGGACTGGTACGCGGTGGAGTAGCGCCAGACCATCAAAGCACCAAGCGCGTCGCACGTAAATACGAACAAACGGCTTTATCCGATCGAGTCCGATACTACGGGAATATAATCGTAGGAGAGGACGTGACAATTCAAGAACTGAGGAAATGCTACGATGCCGTTGTCCTTGCAACCGGCATGCCAGCAGACCGACCACTTGAAATTTTGGGCGCGGATAAAAAGAACGTCATCGGCTCATCCGCCTTTGTTGGATGGTATAACGGACTTCCCAACTTCTGTGACCTCGACCCCGACTTAGATACTCCCGCAGTGGCGGTTATAGGAAACGGTAATGTCGCGTTAGATTTTGCGAGAGTGCTAGTTAAAACTGAAGCTGAAATGGTGGAATCAGATCTACCGAATTATGCGGCTGAAAAAATCCACTCCTCTCCTATAAGTGATGTATACGTCTTTGGCCGCCGCGGACCGGTCGAATGTAAGTTCACAAATGTAGAACTCCGTGAGATGGGCCACCTTGAAAGCTGTGTTCCCGTGGTAGACCCAACACAGTTACCTGACCACATATCCGAAGGTTTGTCTAAACGTGATGAAAGACTCAAGGAGAAGAACCTCTCGAGTTTTCGTGAATTCTCTGCCTTTGATCCTTCATCAAAGACGAAACGTGTGCATTTTAGATTTTACTCAAACCCAGTTGAGATATTAGGTGATGAAAAAGCTGAAGGACTCAAGCTCGAAAAAACGGAAGTCATAAGCGGAAAAGCCATAGGTTCAGGAGAATTCTTTGAAGTTGCTTGTGGCCTTGTAGTCTACGCGATTGGCTACACGGCTGAACCAATTTCAGGTGTTCGTCTAGATCCGATTGCAGGTACACTTGCCAATACGGACGGCCGAGTCGACGACGGTTTATACGTGGTTGGCTGGCTCAAGCGTGGCCCCACAGGAGTCATAGGAACTAACAAACATGACGGCGACGAAATTGCCCAACATATATGCAAGGACTTTAGCAAGAGTCGCAAACAGGGACGTGAGGCATTCGAGCTTATATTGCGCGAGCATGGAGTACGCTGGGTAAGTTATAAAGACTGGCAAAAAATTGATAAAGAGGAAATAGCCAACGCACCTTTGGGCGCTCCGCGAAAAAAATTTGTTACCATTGAAGATATGCTTAGTGTCTTGAAATAAACTATTCCCAACTGATTTTAAAATTAAGATCACAAGCACAAAATATATGTACTATCGCATGTCAATATGGTGATTCTTTGGATAAAGAGTATTTCTGCACAGTACAATGATCACAGTTAGCAGTCGCCTTTTAGACTAGCTATCCAGATTACGATGGCTTTTTGCGATGGATGAATTAATGAAATTGAAGAATTCGCCCGAAGCCGAATCAGTAAACGGAATGTGTTCATGCAATCAGCGACACGTCGCCATTTGGCTGTTTTTATGCTGTGGCGCGGTATATGTCATGATCGTGATTGGTGGAATTACCCGATTGACCGAATCTGGTTTGTCGATGATCGAGTGGCGACCATTAATAGGTATATTACCACCTCTTTCGATCGTCGAGTGGGAGAGAATATTTAGCCTCTACCGAGAAACATCGGAATTCCGTCTTGAAAATCCGCACATTACCTTGACCGAATTCAAATCTATCTTCTGGTGGGAATACCTACATCGTATGTGGGGAAGGTTAATTGCTGTCTTGTTCGTTGTCGGTTTTTTTTGGCTACATTTGCAGAAGAAAATTATGAGAGAGCAACTGCCCCACCTTTTTACACTCTTCATTCTAGGTGGATTGCAAGGCATAATTGGTTGGTGGATGGTTCTTAGCGGATTCGCTGACCGAACAGACGTTAGCCAGTATCGACTTGTTATCCATCTGGGTATGGCATTTGTAATATTTGGTTATATGTTATGGCTCGCCCTAATTCTGATTGAGCGGCCAGGACGCGTAAGTGCAAACTTGAACATGCGTAAGCTCTCGATATTTACCCTCTGCGTCGTCAGTATAACAATAGTTTCAGGCGGTTTAACTGCGGGAGTCGACGCCGGGTTAATTTATAACACTTGGCCGTTAATGGAGGGCAGAATCACTCCAGAATCACTCTTTGCTAAAACTCCATTTTGGTTAAATATTTTCGATAATCCAACCACTGTACAATTTGACCATCGTATTCTCGCATATTTAACATCCGGTTGTGTAATTACCTTATGTTTTTGCATGCGACGAAAGCCAAAACAGTCCAATTGGATATTAACAAGTAATGTGCTTCTGGGAACTCTTGGTGTACAAGTCCTCTTAGGCATCTCGACGCTCTTACTCGTCGTTCCATTGCCGCTTGCCATTGCACACCAGTCCGGTGCCGTAGCACTTTTCACAGCTACGATATGGACGACACACCTCTTGCGATGATGCGTAATTTGTAATCACAAGCGAAGGAAAACTTAGTAATCGATTTTACCTTAGTTTAAGTGTAATTCTTGATAAGAGGGTCGTCCTTACGCAAACAAACACTACTTAATAGGTATTTTCCTTCAAGTTAATGCACATTTGTTATTCAAACAGTATTGCGCCACATCATCGTGCGCGATAGGGTCATCTGCAATTTCGCTGAGACCTCTGCGACGCGGATCACCCGAATGCCCTTCGGACTTATTAAATACGGCCTTTCCAAAACCTACCCGGCCGACCGGCTGTTACCTCCGGAATGTGACCTAAAAACCACATATGACGTTGTCATTATTGGTGCCGGTGGGCACGGCCTTGCCGCCGCTTATTACCTAGCCCGCCAACACAACATTACTAATATTGCGGTGCTTGACAAAGGCTACCTCGCCGGCGGTAACACAGCGCGCAACACAGCAATCGTCCGCGCGAACTATCTCACACCCGAGGGCGTCGATTTTTATAAAGAGTCTATGTTACTATGGGAAAATCTCTCGGGCGAGTTTAACCTCAATCTACTGTACTCCCGACGTGGTCATATGACGCTTGCCCATACCGACGGCGCATTAAGAACCATGCGCTGGCGTGCAGAAGTAAACAAGCATATGGGTGTAAATTCTGAACTCGCGTATGCAGATGAAGTTGCAAAACTATGTCCGCAGCTAAATATGTCCCAAGAAGTTCGCTACCCAATTCTTGGTGCACTTTACCATCCTCCAGGAGCGACCGCCCGGCATGACGCGGTTGCTTGGGGGTACGCACGTGGGGCAACAGAACGTGGTGTAGAGATTCATCAAAATACCGAAGTTACTGGACTGAATATTGAAGCCGGTCGAGTAACTGGTGTCAAAACAACGAAGGGAGATATCAGTTGCGGCAAAGTGCTACAAGCAGTGGCCGGATCCTCATCGTTGGTCGCCGATATGGCTGGAATCAAGTTACCTATCCGGACAATCCCCCTTCAGGCCTGCGTATCTGTACCGCTTAAACCATTCCTCGACCCCATAATTGTCTCCGGCAGTTTGCACGTATACATATGGCAAACCGCGCGAGGAGAGATTGTCATGGGTGGATCAACCGACCCCTATCAGCTCTACTCAACACGATCCTCGCTTGAGTTTAAAGAGGGTCTGATGATGCACGTTTTAGAACTGTTCCCTTTTTTAGGCGAGGTCAAGTTACTAAGACAATGGGCGGGCATGGCAGATATGACGCCCGATTTTTCACCCATTATGGGACGTACCCCAGTGGAGAATTACTATATTGACTCAGGTTGGGGTACTTGGGGTTTCAAAGCAACACCTGTCGCAGGCCTGCGAATGGCTGAATGTGTCGCGACGGACAGACAGCCGACTATACTTGAACCATTTGCACTAGAGCGGTTCAATTCATTCCTGCAGGTAGGTGAGCGCGGTGCTGCCTCAGTTGGGCATTAAGGAACGTTAAATATGAAAATTATGCGATGTCCACTCAATGGCTTTCGTAATATTTCAGAATTTGTCTGTGGAGGCGAGGTAACTGAAATGCCAATGGCTGTGTCCGCCCAAGATGTAGACTGGGCAGACTATGTTTTCATGGAAAATAATACCGCTGGCGTGGTGCGCGAATGGTGGTTACACACAACTTCTGGATACTGGTTCATTGCTGAACGGAACACCACTACCGATGAAATAGTTTCTACTTATCCGTCTAACCAAATTTTTACCGAACGCCTCGAGTTCGAACAACTACCTGAGAAAGACAATAATGAAGGGGGTGCTCAATAATCGCCATGAGGCTAGCTGCACCTTACGGAACGTCAATAGACAGAAATAGGCCCGTCACCTTCAGTTTCGAAGGCAAGTCCTACCAAGGATTTTCTGGCGACACAGTAGCAAGTGCGCTAGCGGCTAACGACGTCTGGTTGATTTCACGATCTTTCAAATACCACCGACCGCGTGGAGTCCTCACCATGTCTGGTGATGATGGCAATACCATGATCCAGGTTGGCCAAGAGCCCAACGTGCTCGCTGATATTCTACCTATCCATGATGGGCTTATTGCCATGGGCCAACATTACTCCGGAAGCCTAACTACGGATTGGGATCGATGGATTGAAAAGTTTTCTAAATTTTTGCCAGTTGGCTTTTACTACCGCGCGTTTTTCAAACCTAAGGGAATTTGGAATCTATGGGAAAAATTTATACGTCGTAAGGCAGGGCTCGGGCGTGTCGATTTGGAAGCCAACCATAGATATTATGACAAAGCATATGCATTTGCCGACGTTGCTGTAATTGGGGGTGGTGTGGCAGGCATGGCCACAGCACTAGAGGCCGCAAAATCGGGTGTCGAGGTCATCCTGATCGAACGAGAGCAAACCCTAGGTGGTTCCCTGAGATTCACGCGCACGGATGTTGAAGATAAAAGTGGCCTCGTACTAATCCAAGATTTGATATGCCAATTAAAGAACCAAGAAAACATTACCATTATGACAGGCGCAACCTGTACCGGTTGGTTCAGTGATAACTATCTGCCGGTTATCAAAGGTAACCGAATGGTTAAACTGCGAGCGGCACAGGTCATTGTAGCGACCGGCGCAATAGAACAACCGGCAGTGTTCCGAAACAACGATTTGCCTGGGATCATGCTTGGCTCAGCAGTCCAACGTTTGATCAGGCTTTACGGCGTCAAGCCGGGTAAACGCGCAGTTGTTGCCTGCTACAATGGCACTGGGTACGGCGTTGCACTCGATCTGATCGAAGTAGGTGTAGAAGTTGTGGCAGTAATCGATCTATCTGACACACCAACCGAAGATCCACGACACCACGCGGTATCAGATTATGGTATAAAAATCCTTAAAGGTTACGGACTACGCGAAGCGATTGTAGACAAAAGTAGTGCACATATCGCACAAGTCATTGTAGCGCCCGTTATCGATGAAGGGCAACTTTCTGATGCGCAACAAACCCTGGATTGCGACCTACTTTGCGTATCGACAGGGTGGATCCCCGCGGCGTCGCTTGTGGCTCATGCCACGGGCAAAATCGTTTACCGAGAGGAATTTGGCACATTCGCAGTACAATCCATCCCCCAAAAAATGCAGGTCGTGGGCGCAGTAAACGGCACCCGGGGGGTCGATTTGGCCATTGAAGAGGGCCGCCGGGCTGGTGCAGCCGCATCTGGTCAGGATGTTAAACCTGTTATGGTACCGCGAGCAGCCGATGATCACCCACCCGTCCCATGGTCAATTTTTCCTCACGACAAAGGTAAAGATTTCGTTGATTTTGACGAAGACTTGACAGTTGCAGACATGCGTAACGCAGTCGCTGAGGGATTCGATGATATCGAGCTGGTTAAGCGCTTCTCAACGGTTGTAATGGGACCAAGCCAAGGCCGAGTGTCAGCACTCAACGCTTTGAAACTGGTACAACGTTTTGCTGATAAACCACTCGATGGAGTACAAGGCACAACCAATCGCCCGCCCCTTACACCGGAAAAATTTGGCCATTTATGTGGTCGTGGATTCGAACCTCTGCGACTAACTGCAATGCATAATCGCCACACCGAAGCGGGCGCGGAAATGATGTTGGCAGGTGCTTGGCAACGTCCTGGTTACTACGGTACCGACCGTGACATCGCGATTCAAGAAGAAGTGCAGTGCGTGCGCGAAAATGTCGGGCTTATGGATGTCTCAACGCTTGGTGGACTCGATGTACGCGGTCCTGACGCCGCAGAATTCCTAAACCGCGTATACACGCTTTCTTATACGAATCAAAAAGTGGGTCGCGCTCGATATGTATTAATGTGCGACCAATCGGGCGCGATTAGCGACGATGGTGTCGCTTGCCGATTCTCAGAAGAAGATTTTTACGTAACTGCCACGACCGGAGGTTCTGACGCAGTTTATCGCACAATGCTGTTTTGGAATGCGCAGTGGCGCCTCAATGTCGACATTACGAACATGACTGGCGGGCTGGCCGCCGTCAATATCGCCGGCCCACGTTCGCGCGACGCATTAGAAAAAATTTGCCAAGACCTGGATCTTTCAGCGGATGCATTTCCTTATATGGGAGTTCGCATAGCCAATGTCGCAGGCATCCGCTCGCGGCTTCTCCGAGTCGGATTTGTTGGTGAACTTGGTTACGAAATACACGCCCCAGCTAGCAAGGGTGAGGCCCTTTGGGACGCCCTCATGGAAGCCGGCACGGAATTCAATATTAAACCGTATGGTGTTGAAGCTCAACGAATACTGCGCCTTGAGAAGGGCCATATAATAATTTCCCAAGACACAGACGGACTTACCCACCCGCACGAAGCAGGTATGGAGTGGGCACTCTCCCGTCGCAAACCATTCTATTTTGGTAGCCGTGCGATTACAGCACAAATGAAACGAGGCCTGACCCGCAAACTAGTGGGTTTTACACTAGCTAACCCTGGAGGGCCACTACCGGAAGAAAGTCATCTTGTTATTCGCGAAGGCAATATCACTGGACGCGTGACCTCAATTGTTCATTCTCCAACTCTTGATATGCCGATCGGACTCGCGTTTGTAGCACCGGACCAATCAGAACCTGGCCAAATTTTTTCGATTAAAATTAGCGATGGCCAGATGATCAAAGCACGAGTCACGAATACACCGTTCTATGATCCAGAGAACAAGCGGCAGGAACTGTGATGATAAATCCAGAAAACTTCCAGCGGCGCAGCTTTATCTATCGTCGACTCCAGGCGGCAGGAGCTGAATTCATCGATGTTGCAGAGGCAGCCGTCGCAAATCAGTTTCTTGAGGAGGGAGATGCGACCAACCTTGGGATAGCGGACTTATCGCCATTGCCTCGCATTGGCTTCAAAGGCCCGAAAGCGCTTACCTGGGTGGAAGGACAGAACATCGACGTGCCATCACTTAATAATATGGCAACCCCATTACCAGATGGCAGCCTAGTGGCTAGACTCGCCGATACTGAAGTACTCATTTTAAGTAATATTGGCGATGAAGGAGCCACTATCTCCAGGCTCGAAACCATGCAGACAAGCCAAGGTTGTTACGTCGTGCCACGCGCTGAAACTTATTTTTGGTTCCTTTTGACAGGTGTACACGCACCAGACTGTCTGCTCAAGGTTTGCGGAGTTGATATACGTCCTCATAAATTTCCCAACCATTCTATTGCACAAACATCTATCGCTCGCCTCGGAACTGTCGCTATCCGTGACGACAGAGGCCCACACTTTGCCTATCATCTGATAGCCGATAGTACTACAGCCGACTATTTCTGGACGTCACTCCTGGACGCAATGGCTGAATTCGACGGGAGGCCTATAGGACTTAATTCATTAGCCGCGCTCAGCTGACTGTTGTATGTAGTCATTTGTGACACGCCCTTTATGGGGACAAAGTAGAGCATTAATTTTTTGAGTACTTTCTAAAGGTTGGATACACACCAAATTAGTTGTGTCACCGTAATTGGCCGACACCGTCACATGGTGTTATATTTCGCTTGAACTCTCATGAGGTTAGACGGCTTGGCGGACGACTCTGAGAAGGAAATCCGGCTCGATCAATCGACGCATGTTCTGGTTGCGCGAATCTGGCGTGACTATATGCGTATGCATTTTGGTAAAATTGTAGCCGGTGTTATTTGTATGGTTGTGATAGCTGCCAGCGTGGGTATGCAGGCGCGACTCGTTGAGCCGGCGCTCGACAAGGTTCTGGTAGAAGGCAATCACAAACTTGTTTGGGTTTTACCGCTTGTGTTCCTCGGCGTTGCAATTGTCAAGGGTTTCGCAAGCTATGGACAAAGCGTACTCATGCAAATGGTTGGATTGAGAGTTATTGCAACTATGCAAGGCCAGATGTTCGAGAAGCTCGTTGATTCAGATCTGGCGTTCATACAGAGTGATGCAACAGGAAAACTGTTATCAAGATTCACAAGTGATGTGAACTTCCTGCGTGATGCAATCGTAAAATCTATCACGGGAATGGCGCGCGATGTGCTTATAGTCACAGTGTTGGTAGGTGTTATGTTCTACACGGATTGGCGTCTCGCAACATTAGCATTTTTTGCGTTTCCAGTCAGCGTCGTGCCGATCGTAAAAATTGGCCGTAGGTTAAGACGTGTTTCTGCCAATACCCAGTCTGAAATAGGGCTGTTGACGGCCACGTTAGACGATGTATTTAAAGGTGCCCGCCAGGTCAAAGCCTATGGTATGGAGACCTACGAAAATCAGCGCGCAAAGGGCCTGTTTGAAAATATTTATCGGCTCTTTCTAAAGTCGGTGAAAGCTCGGTCTCGCAATTACCCAATTATGGAAATTTTGGGTGGCTTAGCTGTTGCGGCGATCATTGGCTACGGCGGATATCAGGTGTTGAACGGCGAGACAACAGTTGGCCGATTTATGGCATTTTTTACCGCCATGATCATGGCATATCAACCAATGCGGAGCCTCGCCAACCTCAACGCGAGCCTGCAGGAGGGATTAGCTGCCGCCCAGCGTATACTAGCTATGATCGATTACCAGCCAACAATAGTAGACCGGAGCGATGCTAAGCCCTTAACTGTGAACAAAGGCGCTATTACCCTTCGTGCAGCGACCTTTTATTACTCTCCCATGACATGTGCGCTTTCAGATGTCTCAATAGAGGTACCTGCCGGAAAAACCGTTGCCCTTGTTGGGCCATCGGGAGCGGGCAAGTCAACCGTATTAAACCTTATTCCAAGATTTTATGATGTCGACAGTGGAGCAGTCGAGATAGATGGACAAAACGTACGGGATGTCACGTTGAAGTCGTTGAGATCAGCAATTGGGTTAGTGACTCAGGAAACAGGACTCTTTAACGACACCGTGCGAACAAATATCGGCTATGGTCGGCTCGGAGTCGGGAACGATGAAATTATTCGTGCGGCCAAAGATGCCGCTGCACATGACTTCATATTGGCTCTGCCTGAAGGTTACGATACGGTGGTTGGAGAACGTGGAACTAAACTGTCTGGAGGACAACGCCAACGATTATCTATCGCTCGCGCAATACTAAAGAACGCACCCGTTCTCCTACTAGACGAAGCAACCTCAGCACTAGATAGCGAATCGGAAAGGGCAGTACAGGCAGCACTTAGAGAGCTAATGCGGGACCGCACAACATTGGTCATTGCCCATCGACTATCGACCGTTGTGGATGCGGATCTAATCTACTTTCTCGACTCTGGCCGTGTCGTCGAGAGCGGAACACATAACGAATTAATGTTGAGAAACGGCGCCTATGCCCGACTTTGTCGACTGCAGTTTCATGATTGGGAGCAAGAGAGACAATCTGATACTAAAATTATGGTAAAACGGGCGTAGAGAATTGGGCTCGACTAAATACATTCTACGTAATGCTCTGGTACAAGCGATCTTATGTTATCTGGCATCGCTCTACATCCGTTTTGTCTATGCGACTGGAGATTGGCGGATAGAAGGTGAAGCAACAGCTAACCGACTTCATGAAGCGGGTAGTCCGTTTATTCTGGCATTTTGGCATGGTCGGTTATTGATGATGAGTTACGCATGGCGTTATAAATCTAGTGTCAATATGTTAATTTCTGGACATCCTGACGGCCGGTTCGTGGCACGAACCATGGCCCATTTTGGTGTTCCCAGCATAATTGGATCGACCACACGTGGTGGTTGGAATGCTATGCGCTCAATTGCAAAAACTCTGCGCAATGGTGGGATAGTAGGAATCACCCCGGACGGACCACAAGGACCACGAATGCGCGTGAGTGATGGCGTCATTACAATTGCACGTTTAGCCAGAGCACCTATTTTACCACTGGCCTGCTCTGCGTCCAGGCGGAAAGTGTTTGCAACCTGGGACCGCTTCATGCTGCCGTTGCCCTTCACGCGAGGAATTTTTCTGTGGGGCAACCCAATTCAAGTTCCAGCCAAGTTAGATGAAAACGGTATGGAAGAAAAAAAGCTTGAACTTGAAAAATCCCTCGTTTCTCTTGCAAATCGAGCAGATCAATTAATGGGACAAACTGCGATAGAACAAGCGCCCTTAGACTTCACTGATGGCAAGGCTAATATCACTACAAAAACAAGCAACAAAACCGAGACAGAGACAACTAAGACAGAGACAACTATCAGTATGACAACTGGTTTTCGACGGTAACATAATGTTAGGGCTTAGCCTTTATCGCGGCTTTACCGAGTTTGCGGCCCCAATCATCTATTTTTATTTGCGAAAACGCCTTGTACAAGGCAAGGAACATCCAGAACGCTTTGCTGAACGCCAGGGAAGGACTTCACGATCGCGTCCAGAAGGACCACTCATATGGTTACACGCAGCCAGTGTTGGTGAAGCGCAATCTGCACTCTCTCTGGTAGACCGAATACTGGCATGGGATGAACAATTGTCGGTGTTGGTTACAACGGGAACAGTGACGTCTGCCGAAATTTTGGATGGTAGGTTGCCAGCTCGTAGTTTCCACCAATTCATTCCAATTGATCGACTTCCTTGGGTACGTCGATTTCTTAATCACTGGCAGCCTGATCTTGCCATTTGGGTCGAGTCAGAGTTTTGGCCCAACCTTATTACGGAGACACTAGAACGCAGTATTCCAGCAATACTAGTTAATGGTCGAATATCTGCCCGCTCGTTTGCAAACTGGCGCTTAGCCCCAGGAATTATCCGTGCACTATTGCGTGGATTTGATATTTGCTTCGCTCAAACCGAAGCCGAAGCCGAGCGTCTAAGAATTTTGGGTGCCCGTGATGTAAGATATTGTGGAAACCTAAAGTTTTCAGCCCAGGCCCTTCCAGTAAACGAGGACGAGCTAATAAATATGAGAAAGGCGTTGAACAAACGCCCTGTATGGCTCGCTGCCAGCACTCATCCCGGGGAGGAATCGATGGCCGCAGTTGTGCATGTCAACTTGTGCAAAAAACTACCTAATTTGCTCACAATTATTGTTCCCCGACATCCCCGCAGAGGTCCTGACCTCATGAATGAGCTTTCAACTTACGGGCTAACAGTCAGCCATCGCGGTGTTGGAGATACTATCGGACCCAGAGACGACATCTACATTGCAGACACTCTCGGTGAACTCGGTCTCTATTATCGACTTGTAGATGTCGTCTTTATAGGGGGCAGCATGGGAGGCCATGGCGGACATAACCCCTTAGAGGCTGCTCAACTCGACTGCGCAATAATTCACGGTCCCGATATGACTAATTTCTCTGACGTCGCGGAACAGTTGGCAGCCGTCAGTGGTGTGCTTCTTACACCCGACGTGGTAGCGCTCACAAATGCAGTCCAATTTCTTCTTACGGACGATGCCGAACGGAAGTATAAGGCTAAAGCTGCAATGAAAATCGCACTGGAAAACTGTAAGGTTGTCGACTCGATATTTGATGGCCTCTCTTCCCATATAATTTCAATTTGTGAACATCGCTAATATGCGTACTCCAGAATTCTGGCAACATTCCGGCGGCACGTCGACGCTTCTTACTCCAGCTGGATTCATTTATGCGATGGCGGGACGCCTCCTACGTCGCCGACATACGCCATGGAGGTCACCTATACCAGTTATATGCATCGGTAATGTTGTAGTTGGAGGGGCAGGTAAAACGTTGCTCGCACTATCCATTGGCGCGCGCCTGCGTGAACGAGGACACAACGTACATTTTTTGACTCGGGGGTATGGTGGCTCTTTAAAAGGCCCAGTTCGAGTCAATAATGATTATCATGGCGCGAAGGAAGTTGGAGACGAGCCACTTTTACTTGCCGATGTTGCTCCCACGTGGGTTTCCCGTAATCGCGCCGCGTCAGCAAAGGCAGCTATTGACGAGGGCGCCGATGTATTAATCATGGACGACGGCCTCCAAAATCTAACGCTAGCTAAGAACATTTCAATTTTGGCAATCGATGGTGGATACGGCTTCGGCAACGAGAAAATCATCCCAGCTGGTCCTCTCCGTGAGCCAATAGCTGACGCCTTAAAGCGTGTGGACAAAATCGTTATTGTTGGCAAAGATCGATTTCGAGTGGAGGAAAAGTTGCCAACGAATAAGGCCATACTCAATGCTACGTTAGTCGTTCCTACTGAGGTAGCTTCAAACTTCAATGGGCGCCGTGTTGTTGCATTTGCAGGCATAGCGAGACCTGCCAAATTTTTTCAAACACTGAAAGAATTAAACTGTGAAGTTGTCATGACATTTGAATTCGCAGATCACCACCTTTATTCACCTGACAAAATCATGAAAATCGTTGAAGAAGCAAACAAACTAAATGCCACACCCGTGACAACCTCAAAAGATGCTGCACGGTTACCGCCGCGTGCTCGTCTGATGGTGGAGGTACTACCGGTCGAAGTCGCGTGGCAGAATGAGGCGGAACTAAATCTCATGCTTGACAGGGCACTCACACATTGAAGGAGACACAAATTCTCAAACGTGGATTAATATACCCACTGCAAGCGATTGCTGTTTACGCTGCATACGGTCTGTGCCACACGATGCCAATCGAATGGGCATCAGCGTTTGGCGCATTTCTGTTTCGGCTCATTGGGAGCCGTATGAAGGTCGATCGTATAGCGCGTGACAACCTGACTCGAGCGTTCCCCAACAAATCAACAGAAGAAATTGATCTTATTGTTCGTGGTATGTGGGATAATTTGGGCCGTGGAGCTGGCGAGTACGCGCATCTCAATGGGATTGATATTACCGAAAATAATAGTCGCGTAGAAGTTGTGGGTCGCGAAATCCTTGAAATGCTCCGTGACGATGGACAACCGGGCATCATAGTTGGCGGCCATCTCGGTAACTGGGAATGTGCACCTCTTGTGGCGATGAAACATGGTTTGCCACTGGCGTCGATTTATCGAGGCGCTGCCAACCCATGGCTCAACCGTCTGCTGCATAAAGTTAGAAAAGGTTTAGTTAGTGAAGTTCTCTTCAAGGGACGTGAAGGTGCCCATCGGGCGCTAGCAGTGTTACGTAGTGGAGGTCATCTCGGTGTAATGGTTGACCAAAAACTCAATACTGGCATTGCTGTCCCATTTTTTGGCAGGCCAGTCATGACAACGCCGATGCCTGCACAACTCGCGCTTAGACTAAAATGTCCCCTTGTTCCAGCACGCTTCGAACGTTTACCTGGGGTACGCTTTCGCGTGACCTTCTGCGAACCTTTAATATTACCCGATTCTGATGATAAAGAGGCAAACGTGCTGGCATTGATGACCGAGATTAATCAACTCTTAGAAACTTGGATCCGTGAACGGCCAGAACAGTGGTTCTGGGTACACCGTCGTTGGCCCAATTAAGGCAACCTGGATCTTTTACTGTGTGGGTTCGCTAAATAAAAGAGAAGGATCGAGACGAGTATCAAACAAATTTATGCGCCAATCGAGATGAGCTCCTGTTGCCCGTCCAGTTGCACCAATTTCACCGATCGGCTCGCCGCGAATAACATTCTCTCCTGCCAGCACATAAAGCTTACTCAAGTGCAAGAACGCGGATGTGAGGCCATGCCCATGATCGAGGATCAATGTTCCACCACTGAAATACATATTCTCTTCTGCAAGCGCTACAATACCAGCCGCTGGTGCTACGACGGTTGAGCCTTCTGGTGCACTGATATCGACGCCGTAATGGGGCTGGCGAGGCTCACCATTGAGTATACGTTGACTACCATAAACCCCCGTAATTCTGCCTCGGGCCGGCCAAATCCAACCACTCTTAAACAAAGTCACAGGCGTATCCTGGTTTCGGACCAAACGAATATGTGCATTTTCCTCTTTGATACGATCTAGAAATTCGGAGGGCGGTGTAACCATTGCAGTTGCCAGACCGTCGATCCTCTGAACTTCATAGGTTCGCCCAGCAATTACAAGGGTCTTTCTCACACTACTACCATCCGAGTAACGAATGAATAGTGTTGCCGTCTCTGGCGCATCACGTGAAAATCCGATAAGGAAAATACCACTGGGTGAAACGCGCAACCTCCGACCTTCAAAAGTTACATTAGCACCCGCTTCTGTTTGGCCTAGGACAAGTCCGCCTTGGACGAACCGTCCTGTAAGTTCAATCACTGATGCGGCCGTGACTTTCGCAAACAAGAGAGAAAATACGATTACAAACAAGAGGCTCCTTAAAATAGCCGTTGTTGTGGGTCGGCTTTTTTTGATGTTGATCTACCTTCATGGTTACTATTGTTTTTTCGATCCAACTGCGTGGATTTACTAATTGTTGCTGCAATCCGTGCGTCCACAAATTGTAAAGTAATATTTTCATTCTTTTTCGTATCACTACCGCGATTTATAGGTTGGCCCACTGCATCTCGAACAACTACATATCCACGCTCCAGTACACGTACGAATGAGAGACTTTCCAACAGGGACGACTGTTGCTTAGTTACGGCCACTGCTTCAACAACTGTTCTACCAATTGCATCTACTAGTCGCGGGGCAAAATCAACAAGACTCGCTCTCCGGTGTAATATCATACGTGCTAGCGGTTCAAGATTATGCCGTTTCCTTACACCATCTAATCGGTCATCCAATAGACGCAAACGTTGTTTATACGCAAATTCAAGGGCATGACCTGATTCAGATGTGCGTTCGCTTGCATTAGAGAGCTGCTGACCAGGATCTACAAGGCCCAACCCAAGCCTAACAATGTCGTGTGAAAGTGATTGCAAATGACCTTTAAGTGCGTTGATAAGTCTCTCCGCTGCAACGTCGATTTGCTGTACATTGACACCTATTAACCCTACTAGGTCCGGTAACCCGCGTGTGAGTCCTTCAAGACGAATGCGCCGTTCTTCGAACATCCGCGATACCGTAACGAGGAGGCGACGCCCATCGTCCATTATACCTGCGGCCAAATCACTTCTTACCGGCACTGCAATTTCCGCTGCAGCAGTGGGTGTGGGTGCCCGCCTATCGGCCACAAAATCGATCAATGTTACGTCAGTCTCATGACCCACGGCGGATATAATTGGGATCTTCGAAGCAGCAGCGGCGCGTATCACGATTTCTTCATTGAACGCCCATAAATCTTCCAGGCTTCCGCCACCACGCGCTATAATCAGAATATCCGGTCGCCGAATTACATCACCCTTTAAATTGTTAAACCCCCCAATAGCAGCTGCGATTTGTTTAGCAGCGCCTTCACCTTGCACAACGACTGGCCACAGAAGTACGTGACGTGGAAAGCGATCGCGCAGGCGATGCAAGATATCACGTATCACGGCTCCAGTTGGTGAGGTAACGACACCAATTACTTCGGGAAGGTATGGTAGATCTTTTTTTCGCGCCTCATCAAACAGGCCAGCCTCGGTAAATTTTCGCCGTCGTTCCTCAAGGAGTTTGAGCAGCGCACCTTCACCTGCAATTTCCATAGCCTCTATTATAATCTGATATTTAGAACGCCCCGGATATGTTGTGAGCCTGCCAGAAACAATGACTTCTAACCCGTCTTCGGGCTCCATACCTAATGCAGTTCCACGCCAGCTCACAGCATCCAATACGGCAATCTCATCCTTCAACGACATGTATCGGTGACCCGATGCTGCCCTCTTGAAACCAGAAATTTCACCTTTAATCCGAACGCGTGTGTAGGCCTGTTCAACCGTGCGCTTGAGCGCCTGACTAATTTCCGAAACTGTGTATTCCGGTAAATTATGACTTAGATCAGCTTCTTGTCCACTCATGTGATCTCTCGGTTTTAGCTTGGTACTATGATATGTAACCCTAGCCTATAATGCAAAATATCCCGATCGCATTTGGAAAATATTCAGTCGTTCATAAAAAATACTTAAAGGAGTTTTGAGTGAATATTCTTGTTGTAGGTTCTGGCGGACGTGAGCATGCATTATGCTGGTCCATTGCTGCGTCACCGTTAGCAAACAGAGTTATTTGTGTGCCCGGGAATGCTGGTATTTCTGAACAGGCACTTTGTATACCAGGCGATGTGAGTGATGTTGAAAACCTGGTAAGCCTCGCCTTGAAAGAAAAGATAGATTTTGTGGTTGTTGGCCCAGAAGTTGCACTCGTTGCTGGACTAGTTGACCGACTCGAATCTGCTGGGATAAAAGCCTTTGGCCCATCGGCTGCCGCCTCAAGACTAGAAGGTTCAAAAAGCTTTATGAAGGACCTATGCACAACCAACGACATTCCTACTGCGGCCTATGAACGATTTACTGATGCCACGGCCGCTCGCACCTTTGTTGAGAAACAAGGAGTCCCCATCGTCGTCAAAGTCGATGGACTTGCTGCCGGAAAGGGAGTTACCGTCGCTCATACAATTGAAGATGCAATTACAGCTATCGACGCCGCAATTGTCGAAGGTCGCTTTGGTAAAGCCGGCAACGAGGTCATGATCGAAGAATACTTGGAAGGAGAGGAAGTGAGTTTCTTTGCCTTATGCGATGGTAAAACCGCATTGCCACTTGCTTCGGCTCAGGACCACAAAACGGCTTTTGATCATGACAAGGGTCCCAACACTGGTGGTATGGGAGCATATTCACCCGCTCCCATGATGACAGATTCCCTTATCTCTGAAATTATGTCGTTGATAATCAACCCAACCCTAACAGCTATGGCAGGCGCAGGCACACCTTACAAAGGTATTCTTTATGCGGGTTTGATGCTAACTGCTAGCGGCCCAAAACTCCTCGAATACAATGTAAGGTTTGGTGACCCTGAATGTCAGGTTCTCTGTATGCGTCTTATGTCGGACCTACTGACGGCACTCGTTGCCGCACATGACGGTGTCCTCGACACATTTCATCTACGCTGGCACGAAGATACGGCGCTAACCGTAGTAATGGCCGCCCAAGGATATCCCGATTCGTATGATACGGGTTCGGAAATCAGTGGCCTAGATAAGGCGGTTGAAGCTGGCAATGACGGTAATGTCGTTATTTTCCATGCCGGAACCGATCGAGACGAAACCGGTAAGTTAGTTGCCAATGGTGGTCGTGTATTAAACGTGACAGCCATGGGGTCTTCCGTGTCCATCGCGCAGACTCGCGCGTACGCCGCAGTGCATGCAATCGACTGGCCTGCGGGATTCTATCGTGGCGATATCGGTTGGCGAGCTATAAAATCGGAAGATCATTGAAATTATTTCATTATACACGTTTTAAGCACTTAATTATTAAACAAGTGTTTAGGGATTCCCATTGGGACACAGTTCAAAATTTCATGAGTGACGGGGACGAAAGTGGTCTAAACCCTCATATCTGGAACAAACTTATCAAACAGTTAGAGAACTAGAAGTAAGGAGGTTTGACCGCGGGAGCGGTACCCCGTGTTTATGGGACCACATCATCCGACGGAGTTGAAAGGTCTCTGTATCTTTGTCATTTTCGTAAACCAACAAAAAAATTGAGAAGTAATTCTTCCGCTCTACGAGCGTCTATACCGCCATAGACCTCCGGCACATGGTTGCAAGTCACCTGGCTGAAAACACGTGCACCGTGTTCAACTCCACCACCTTTGGGATCAGCTGCACCAAAGTAAAGACGGCGAACACGAGCCAGAGACAAAGCTCCTGCGCACATAGCGCAAGGTTCTAATGTTACATAAACGTCACAATGTTCAAGACGCGATGCTTTAATCGCATGCATAGCCTCCCGCAAGGCTAGCAATTCCGCATGGGCAGTCGCATCGCACAGTTCTTCAACTCGGTTATGCTCTCGCGCTAATACCACGCCATTCCTACTATCGACCACAATCGCACCGACAGGCACTTCTCCACGTGACGATGCCACTTCCGCTAATCCCAGTGCTGAAGACATAAATCCGGTGCCGGATTCTAAATTTTTAGATCCCATGTCTGTAACTTGATCTCACTAACCAAGACTCGTCAAGTAATGACAGAAAACTATCGGCTTCTCCTCTTACAAGTTCCCCTCTACACTACGTTGCTCAATATTGTTCACAACCGTAATATTATGGTCATGACCGATGAGAAGTTTGCATCTGCTGTTAAGGGAGACCGAGTTGCTAAGGTCATAGCACGAGCCGGCCTTTGTTCACGACGTGAGGCCGAGCGACTGATCGTTGCCGGGCGTGTAGCTATCAATGGACGGATTCTTGAAACAGCAGCGGTGTCAGTTGTTACAAGTGATCAGATAACAGTCGACGGCACCCTTCTTGCGAAGCCTCTACCTAGTCGATTGTGGCGCTATAACAAACCCAGAGGACTTGTCACAACAAACCGTGATGAGCTAGGCCGTCCGACAATCTTCGATCACTTACCCAAGAACCTTCCGCGCGTGATAACAGTGGGTCGACTAGATCTCAACTCAGAAGGCCTCTTACTACTCACTAATGATGGTAAACTGGCGAGAAGACTAGAGTTACCAGAGACGGGTTTGATTAGGAACTACCGCGTTCGCGTGCGCGGCCGGGCAGACCCAGATAAACTCGCGTCCATTTCAGACGGAATTTCTATTGGAGGAGTTCAATATGGGCCTATCATAGCTCAAATTGAGAAGCAAACACGAAGTAATGCATGGCTCTCAATAGCCCTCCGAGAAGGTCGCAACCGGGAAGTACGGAAGATTTGTGCATTTTTTGGCTGGCCAGTTAGTCGACTTATCCGTAAAAGTTTTGGTCCTTTCCAATTGGGCCAACTCGCTCGAAATAGTATCGCTGAAATACCCTCACATACCTTTCATCAGCAATTAGGCGGCGAAAGTTTCACTGCGATGTCTCGCTATGCGCATCATAGCAGGTAAAAATCGAGGACTTAGACTTGCATCGCCCTCTGGTCAGGCTATCCGGCCAAGCTCGGACCGTCTACGACAAGCACTATTCAACATTTTAGAACATGGTAATCATGGTATAAAATTGCATGGTGCTAGAGTTGTAGACGTGTTTGCAGGAACAGGAGCACTGGGTCTCGAAGCATTGAGCCGTGGTGCCAGGCAAGCAATTTTTATCGAAAACAATCCAATTGCGCTCGAAATATTGCAGCAAAACATAGTACTTTGTGGCGAGGGTGAACGGTCTAGAATCATTTGTGCGGACGCTACCTGCCCACCAACGTCACAGTCAGCTAGTAACCTTGTATTTTTGGACCCACCCTATGGAAATGGATTGGCAGGCCCCGCTCTCTCAGCACTTTCCAGGAATGGATGGCTCAACCATAGCGCGATCTGCATAGTCGAACTTGCTAGCACAGAACCATTCGCTTTTCCCCCTAAGTTTGAGGTAATAGACGAACGTAAATATGGAGTTTCGCGTACCATAATTCTTCGATTTCGAAATGCGACGGAGAACGAGCTGCAAGAGGCTACTTGAATCACTCAAATTTTGTGCCTAGCGTCGACCAAACAGTCTCTCTATATCTGCTATCTTCAACTCAACATATGTTGGTCTACCATGGTTGCATTGGCCCGAATGGGGCGTTGCCTCCATTTGCCGCAATAGTGCATTCATCTCATCGACGTTGAGACGTCTTCCTGCTCTCACCGATCCGTGACATGCCATAGTCGAACAAACTTCCTGAAGTTTTTCGGATAAAGACAACGTCTCTCCCAGCTCAGCCAGGTCATCCGCCAAATCTCGCACCAGCGATTGTACGTCGACCTCACCGAGCAGTGCCGGAACCTCTCGTACCACTACCGAACCAGGGCCAAAAGGTTCCAAAATTAGACCTAATTCAGCTAGTTCAGTCTTACGGCTACCAAGACGTTGAACCGAAGATTCATCAAGTTCAATTACTTCAGGAATTAACAAGCCCTGTCGGTTTACTCCACTGGCATCTAAAGCCGCCTTCATACGTTCATAGACCAGTCGTTCATGAGCTGCATGTTGATCGACTACGACCATTCCGTCCTTGGTCTGAGCTACTACGTAAGTTTCATGAAGCTGGGCTCTCGCGGCACCCAACGGAAAATTTGTTGGACTATCCCGTTCAGAGTGTTGACCAGACGAGTAATCGTCATCTCGGGCTGATGGCGTATGAATGTCTGGTGTAACTTCATCCAAAGGCGCCTGTGATGAATACGATCGCCCACCAATATTTTGTCCATAGCTTGACTGTCTCTTCGAATATGGAAGCGTTTTATTCATACTACCATACGGATCATTACTGGGTCGCATTTTGCCTAATGCTAGCGTCGTCACAGTAGTAGACGCCCGATGCCCTGCCGCTGCCAGCGCGTGCTTCAACGCACCTACAATAAGTCCACGTATCAGACCTGGATCACGAAATCTCACTTCTGCCTTGGTTGGATGAACATTTATATCTACCCAATCCGGTTCCACATCAAGAAATAGAGCTACGATGGGGTGACGACCTCTAGCAAGAAAGTCCGCATAAGCACCGCGTACAGCGCCTAATAGCAACTTGTCACGGACTGGCCGTTTGTTAACAAATAAATATTGTTTTGCGGAATTGGCTCGATTAAGGGTAGGCAGACCCGCGAATCCCGTCAGTCGAGCTTCCGCACGCTCGCCCGTTATTGCGACCGCATTTTCTGAAAATTCGCGGCCCATTATCTGCTCGAGTCGCACTAATCGCGAGTCGATAAGCTCCTGCTCGATAGCCGCTAGATTGAGACGGTTTCGTCGACCATCGTTAACAGAAAATGCTACGCTAGACGAGGCCATCGCAAGGCGTGTCACAGCCTCTATTATCAGTGATGTTTCCGTCCGTTCAGTGCGGAGAAATTTCAGTCGTGCCGGCGTTGCAAAAAATAAGTCACTCACTTCCACACTCGTGCCCGCGGGGAGAGCTGCGGGCGTCGGTTCTCCAACGATACCTGCTTCTACCCGCAGTTGCCACGCGGAATCCGATAACTTAGATCTACTGGTGATTTTTGTCCGGCTCACCGCACCTATCGATGGTAGTGCCTCGCCACGAAATCCCAACGTCATAATCGATTCGAGATCATCTTTTGGCAGTTTGGAGGTCGCATGACGTTCAACCGCCAGTGATAATTCCTCCTGTTTCATACCGTTTCCATCGTCAATCACCTGAATTAGGGATTTACCCCCATCACGCAAAACAACATCAACGCGTGTTGCTCCAGCGTCGAGGCTGTTTTCGACAAGCTCCTTTACCACTGCCGAGGGTCGCTCAATTACTTCACCGGCCGCAATCTGGTTAACTATTATCTTAGGCAAACGGCGGATCGTCATGAAACTACTCCTTAGAGTTCAGTCATACGGCGAAGTATTAATTCTTTGCCTCTATCAACTGCCGGTTGGTCGAACGGATTCACACCTATTAGCCTGGCTGTGATTACTGTCTCGAGCATGAAATGCATCATAAGTGCTCCAAGCGTCGATTCATTCATCTTTCCAATGCGGATAATCCGTACAGGGCAATCATGATGAACAAGAGTTTCTATCGTCGCTTCGCCACTCATATCCATGAGGTCACCAAGAGAGCGGTTCGTGAAGTACGATAACCCCGGACTACTGGTAAAGGAGGCATCAAATTTGGGGCCATCGCCAGCCATGGGGCCAACCAAGATAGTTATTAACTTGTCCGCTGGTCCATCTAGATAAAGTTGTAGTTGACTATGTTGGTCGACGGTACCGAGGGCCGCAATTGGTGTTGTTCCCAACCCGTTTTTTCCCAGACTTTCTGCCCAAAGCTGGCAATACCAACTCGCGAAAGCTGCCAATCTATCAACATAAGGCATGACGACCGTCGTATTTATTCCGAGCTGACGTTGCAGCGCAACCGAAATCGCGGCACCCGAAGCTGGGGCACTATCTCCAGGCTTTTCCGTTTTAATGGCATCGCTAAGCGACTTGCTGGCTCCCGCAAGAATTGCCCTCGGATCCAGGCCTACGATCATCGCCGGCAATAGACCGACGATCGAAAGAGCAGAATAACGTCCACCTATCAATGGATCGTGGTCAAGAATGCGGATATTCAGTGGATTGGCTAGTCTGCGGAGGGTATTGTCACCAGGTTTAGTGATCAGAGTCATATGATCAACAATGGATTTTTCTCCAAACGATGACTGCAGATAATCGATCGTAATTAATATCTGTGCTAACGTCTCGGCTGTCTCACCTGATTTTGAAACCCCTATAAATCCGGTTTTAGAAAGTTCTACTTGTTCAAAAAGTCTGGTAATTGTGTGTGTATCAATATTATCGATAAAGTGAAGCCGCGGCCCGCCGGCTTCTCCCAGGCTACAGAGAGCTCGCGCTCCGAGGCTAGACCCACCGGTACCTAGGAGAACAACATCAGCAAACTTTTCGCGATATCGTTGTGCTAAATTTTCCACAACCTTGATGTTATCGGTGTGAGTTTTCAGGTCTAAAAAGGCGGCGCCACCCTTTTCGACCTCTTCTCGGAGAACATGTACCTCCCGCATCGCCGCGCACAGCAGGCGATCATATAACTCTCTCAGAGCCGCACCGCCGGCTGCGGGAAAGCAGGAATCTATCAATTGAAAATAAGTCATTGGTGCATCACAATTCTGACCCAGTGCTCGGTCACGTGCAACAAGTCACCGACTCTTTTTCTCCATTTGTCTTTAACCGTCTTCGTCCAACACTTCAGCTGTCGCCCGGATACCAAGTGGTTTGCCTACCACTACCACAGTAAGCTTGGCTACATCGAGAATTCTCCTCGCCACGCGATTGATATCCTCACGTGTTACTGCGTTAATGTAATCGTTACGCATATCCAAGTACTCAATCCCTAGTTCGTTGTACTGCATACCAACAAGCATACGGGCCATCTGGGCCACATTGTCAAATCTCAACGGCCACGAACCGGTAATGTACTGCTTCGCTTTATTAAGTTCTTCCTCACTTATTCCTTTGTCACTCATTCGAGACCACTCTGCACGTACAATCTCTAGTGACCTGCCAGCTCGTGCATTTTCTGTTGATACGCTACCCGTCAAAATTGATCCGGCATCAAGAGGGTTAATATAGCTGTAGACTGAATATGCAAGGCCGCGCTTCTCGCGAATTTCCTGGTATAGACGCGAAGAGAATGCACCACCACCGAGAATATGATTCATGACATATGCCGCATAATAATCCAAATCACCGCGTGCTATTCCAGGTTGACTAAACATGATAACCGACTGTGGTATATCCTTCTCAACAACAAATATCTTTGCAAGCTCCGCCACATACGCTTTCTCAAGTTGTGACGAAGCTGCTAGATTAGGGAGGTCACCAAATGCTTCGTCCAACAAGGGAGCTAATTCCTCAGCGGTAATATCGCCTACTACACCTGCGATGAGATTATCCTTAGCAAGTCGTCTCGAGGCAAAAGTACGGATATCTTCTATGGTAATTTCATTCACAGACTTTTCTGTCCCTTGTAAGTTGCGACTGTAAGGGTGATCAGAAAATACAGCACGCCAAAGAGTGCGACTCGCTAATTCTGTTGGATTATTTGACCGACGACGGATGGAAGTTAGGATCTGTTGGCGAATTCGTTGGACAGGCTCTGGGTCAAATCGTGGTTGCGCAAGTGACATTCGAAGCAAGTTTATAGCCGCCTTACGATGGCGGTTAAGTGTTTTCAAGCTGCCACGAAAAGTATCAAAACCTACCGAGTATCTGAGAGTCACAGAGAGGTCATTGAGCCGTCCTTGAAATGCCTGGCTATCAAGATTACCCGCACCTTCATCGATGACGCTCGCAACAAAATTTGCAAGCCCTGTCTTGCCTACTGGATCAAGTCCGGCCCCACCACGGAACGAGAATTCAATTGAAGTAATGGGGATCGAATGATCTTCCACTAACCAAGCAACTATACCTCCTGGACTGGTTACTTGTTGAACCTTTCCAGCGTATGCAGATGTGAGGACAAGAAAACATAAGCTAACAAGAACCGCTAAGAATCGAAATATTGGACTCGTGCTTTGTCTTGATCCGCCTGAGCAATATCTACTCACTATTCTTGCTCTGGCAACAGAATTGTTCTTAATGAAGGACGGTCAGCAAAAACGGCATGTACCGCTTTGGATATATCCTTAGCGTTTACGTTTCCAATGTGGTCCGGCCAAGATTCCACATCTTCCACACTCCGATTGATCGCGAGAGCACCACCCAGCAATCGTGCAGGCACACGATTTGAATCCCGAGCAAAAATTGCACTTGCTTGTAGCCTCGCTATGGCACGGGCAACCTCATCATCACTCACACCATTCTTAATCAGTTTATTGATTTCCACCTTAATTGCGCTCTCGACAGCTACAATTTCTTCTTTAATCGCCGGTGTAACCGCAAACCCAAAAGTCGCTGGACCACGCAAGTTGGCTCTGTACCAAGCGCCTGCCGAGACTGCTATTTTCTTTTCAACTACGAGAGATTTGTAAAGGCGGCTGGTAGAACTACCACTTAGAATTTCTTCGAGAACCTGCAGCGCGTACGCATGTTCAGTGTCGCCATAACTGTAACTTGGTGCGATAAATTGCCTTGTCCACGATGATTGTCGTACTTGTGGATGGCGCATTTCAACCAAACGGTCAGTACGATGCCTTGGTTCCTGCCATTTCTGTCGCTCGGGTAGCGCCTTGGCTGGGATTACTCCGTAGATTTTTTTTGAAAGTACGAGAGCATCCATCTCGTTTATATCTCCAGACAACACGAGGACCGCATTATTTGGCGCATACCATTTCCGATAGAAATCAATAATCTGCGCACGAGTAAGAGCACGAATCTCATGTTCCCACCCAATAACAGGTTTTCGATAAGGGTGATTTAAATAGAGTGCTGCCCGCGCTTCCTCATGCAATTGGTATCCTGGACGGCTTTCAACTCGACTACGCCGCTCTTCAAGTATAACGAGCCTCTCCGGTTCAATGTTTTCATCAGTCAACACAAGATTAGTCATACGATCAGCTTCAATATTCATTACAATTTCTAACCGGTCTCGTGAAATTGATTGAAAATACGAAGTTGTATCCGATGTTGTAAACGCATTCTCTTGTCCACCATTACGGGCTACAATTTCTGAGAATTCGCCAGGTTTCAGTTTTTTTGTTCCCTTAAACATTAAATGTTCTAGAAAATGAGCAATCCCTGACTGCCCACTAGGTTCATCCATAGCTCCAACCCGATAGTAAATCATGTGCGTAACCACTGGAACACGGTGGTTGGATGCCACCACAACTCGCATACCGTTTGATAAAGTAAACGATTTAGCGTTAAAAACAGTTGCGTTCGCAGACAGCGCTGACTGTAACAAGACGACGAAGAATATCCATCCGAGATATTTCCCTACTATATTTTGCACAAAAAACATCATGAAGGTGTCAGCGAATTCCTACAAAACAAGGTAATATCAGCTAGGATCTATTGGCAGACATTGAGTGCCTTGGGATCGTCTTCAAAAGACCCGATTGTTCTTCACAGTAACGCAATGGGTAAAACGGTATCGACTCAGAATAGGCCCACCTTCTTCCTCTTAATCAGTGGCGTTTCGCCGTCAGTTACAGACTTTCCTAGTGCAGCATTTTCTCGCAGACGTTTAGCCTCAAGCTTAGGGTCAAGAATAACACCGGGTATTGGTCTCGAACGCCAAAAAATTAATTTTTCGACAAATGCACCATCCTCCCTCGCAAGGACAGAACTTTCACGGTTGATAAGCGTTCGTATATTTGCATCAGCTGAAAGTGCATTCGACTGTGCCAGGAGAGCAAGTTCTCCGGCAGAACGGTTATCCCCAATTGTAGAGGCTGAAGCCATCTTGTTTCCTTTAGCATCAACGAAAAGACTATTTTTTGCCTTTTCACGCGGTGCAACGTCTTGTGTTCGAGATCCGGCTGCGTCAGGTGGTCGAAGATCATAATCTGGTGGTAGACTAAGAGGCGCACGACGAACGACAGAGAACTCATCAGGTGCTGTTTTACCCAATCCAAGAATATTACCAGACTTGCCCCCGCAGCCAACGAGCAACAATGAAATACTCAGGATTACAACAGAATTTTTCAACGTCGATTTGATTACTCAACCTCCGAGGTTTACACAATCAATTTAGCCGTCTACTCGGCGTCTTGCAATTATACCATCGAAGATAACTAGAAAGACACCCACAGATATTGCAATGTCGGCTATATTGAAAGCTGGCCAGTGGTATTCGCCAATATGGAAATCAAAAAAATCGACCACAGCACCATATCGAAGTCGATCTATGATATTTCCTACTGCCCCTCCAATTATTAATCCGACTCCAATTGCAAGTAGTCTGTTTTCAATTCTTCGCAGCCAGATTATTAGAAATAGTGTGACTGTGCTGGCGAGTGCCGAAAGTAAAACTGGGGCCCAGGGCGAGGCTGAATCAAATAATCCGAAACTTACACCACGATTCCACACCAAAACTATGTTGAAGATAGAAAAAACTTCTACCGTATGTGGTAGTGGTGCAATCCAAGCAAGTATCAGCCACTTCGTTGCTTGATCAAAAATTGTGGTCGCTGTGGCAATGCCTAAACCCAACCCTAACATACCGTTCACGATCCTTTGCTGACGCTAATTGTTTCCCTACAGCACTCGTGATATCAGATCTAAATCTACAATCGATCACAAACTCTGAACAGCTGAGACACAACGTCCGCACAAATCCGGCAAATTAGATTCTAAACCAACGTCTGGCAATATTCGCCAGCACCTTTCACATTTGTCACCAGTGGCATTTTGTACAATGACACCCACTCCGGTTACATCATCTAGCGTATAGGCATTCTCCGGAGCTAACCCCTCTATAATGGAAACCGCTGAGGTAACTCCCACAGTAGCGAGATCCACACCTTCCAAATTCGTCGCATAGTTTTGTGTCATATAAACTTCAGGCGCAGCCTGCAGACTCGATCCAAGCCGCTTTTCCCCTCTTTCGACCTCGAGAGCACCAGTGATAACACGTCTAACCTGCCATATCATTTCCCATTTTTCAGCCAACGTTTCATTCTGCCATTCCTCTGGTATATCGGGAAATACTCGCAGATGCACACTCGAGTCTGGATTACGAGTAAGCCAGGCTTCCTCTGCCGTGAAGCAAAGGATTGGAGCAAGCCAGGCGGTGAGGCATTCAAACAAATGTTCGAGAACTGTTAGCGTCGCCTGTCGCCTAGGTTCATCATGTCGATCGCAATATAAGCAATCTTTGCGAATATCAAAATAATGTGCTGATAAATCTACTGCACAAAATTTATATAATTCACGAAATAAATCATGAAAATCGTAGCGTCCGCACCGCTGGCGGACAAACTTATCAAGTTGCCATAACCGATGTAATACCCAACGTTCAAGCTCCGGCATATCCACCACTGGAACAAGAGCTACATCATCGCGGTCACTAAGGTTACCTAGCAAGTAACGCAATGTGTTGCGTAGTCGACGGTATGTGTCAATCTGCTTTTTAATTATATCCTGACCAATTTTTACATCCTCGGCATAATCAGTCGCGACCACCCATATTCGCAGTGTTTCTGCACCATACTTCTCCACAACCTCTAGCGGTGAGACAATATTATTTAGTGATTTCGACATCTTGCGGCCATCTTCAGCCATTACGAATCCATGAGTAAGCACACCCTTATAAGGTGCCATGCCTCGGGTACCGCATGATTCAAGAATGGATGACTGAAACCAACCGCGATGCTGATCGGAACCTTCAAGATAAAGAGATGCCGGCCAATCTAGCTCTTCACGCTGTTCCAACACGAAGGCGTGAGTCGATCCAGAATCAAACCATACATCCACTACATCTGTTACTTGCTCATAACACTCTGAATCATAATCATCACCTAAAAATCTTGAGGGCTCGGCCGTGAACCACACATCGGAGCCCTCAGCCTGAAAAGCTTTAACCACACGGTCCACTACATTTTGATCTCGTAGCGGTTCGCCTGTTTTCCTGTCAACAAATACGGTGATTGGCACTCCCCACGCGCGTTGGCGTGAGATACACCAATCTGGTCTACTCTGTATCATTGAAGCAAGACGAGTTTGACCTGATGGCGGGAAAAAATCGGTCTTCTTTATTGCTTCCAGCGCTTTTGCTCGTAGATCATTGCTCTCCATAGAAATAAACCACTGATCCGTGTTTCGGAATATCAGCGGTGCCTTCGATCTCCAAGAATGAGGATAGCTATGTGTCAACTTTCCACTCGCCAGAAGCGAGTCTACGCGTTCGAGCGCAGCGATCACTCCCGCGTCAGCATCTCCTACCGTTCCATCTTCACGGTAAACCGACAACCCAGCAAACAAAGGGACATCATCGAAATACTGACCATCCTCTCCTACCGTCTGAGGGACATCTAGTCCATGCTCTTGGCCTAGGAGAAAGTCGTCTGAACCATGCCCTGGCGCAACGTGAACAAGACCCGTGCCCTGATCTAGGGTAACAAAATGAGCCGATAGTAGTGGCACATTAAAATCATAAACACCTGGCTGTTCCCCACGAAATGGATGTGCACAAATGGTACCCTTTAGGGCTTTGCCCAAAACAGTATTTAATACTTCTACCTCGACCAATCCGATGTCCGCCTTTAGTACTTCAAGCCTAGAAGCAGCTACTATAAGAATTTCACCTATATGGGCAGCTGACTTGTTATCTATCTCTGTAACCTTGATGATGACGTAGTCCAAATCCGCTCCGTAGGCGATACCGCGATTAGCGGGTATGGTCCATGGTGTTGTCGTCCAAATTATAGCCGAAGCGCCTTCCAATATCGGAATACTCGGGATGGTCACTGGGAAACGCACCCAGATTGTAGTCGAGGTGTGATCTAGATACTCAACCTCTGCCTCAGCGAGAGCTGTCTTCTCAACAATTGACCAAAGGACTGGTTTTGAGCCTTTGTAAAGGCTCCCATTCATCAAAAATTTTCCAATTTCAGCCGCTATTTGTGCTTCAGCCTCGTATGTCATGGTCATATATGGGTCTTCCCAGGCACCGAGCACACCTAAACGCTTGAATTCCTTGCGCTGTATATTTATCCAATGCGATGCAAACTCACGACACTCACGGCGGAATTCTATAATAGGTACTAAATCTTTATTAAGCCCTTTGGCGCGGTATTGCTCTTCAATCTTCCATTCGATCGGAAGGCCGTGGCAATCCCAACCTGGCACATAGTTTGCGTCTCGGCCGAGCATTTGCTGAGATCTGTTCGTGATGTCCTTGAGAATCTTGTTGAGTGCTGTACCAATGTGTAAATGGCCGTTTGCATATGGTGGACCGTCATGCAACGTAAATTTGGGCCGCCCGGCCGACACTTCACGCTGTCGCTTAAACAGCCCCATATCCTCCCATCGTTGGAGAAGCATCGGTTCCAGTGTGGGGAGACCTGCCTTCATAGGGAATGATGTCTTTGGCAGGGTTACCGTATCTCGATAGTCGTTAGTCATCGCGAGACGTCCCGTTTGAGCAAGCCCAAATCACCAAGTGGAATCATGATTTACCCATTCCTTAACGACACACAGGCTGCAGACAAACCCGCGGCGCTTGATACTAGAGAACCAGCCCCGCCTTTTGTATAGGACACGATGTGTGTGCGTCTCGGCGTGCGAAAATAGATTCACATCCTATGGTGTGGGGTTAGAGGCGGTCAAGTGCGCCCTTGTCGCACTTTAGAAGCATTCTGCGAGCACTCTCGCAATCCTCTGCAATCTGGGCACTCAAAGTGTCAAGGTTTTCGAACTTCCGTTCTGGACGAAGATATTCAATGAGGCGTACCCTGAGATGCCTGCCGTAAAGGTCATCAGAAAAATCGAATAAATATGTTTCAAGCAAGGGAAGTGACCCGTCAACTGTCGGTCGTATACCGAGATTAGCAACACCTTCATGCCATACCATTTTTTCGCCTTGAACCTCTCCGGCATGCACCGCATAGACACCGAATGCGGGTCTGATATAATCACCTAAACTTATATTCGCGGTGGGAAACCCAATCTTAACGCCTCGACGATCGCCGGGGATCACACGGCCTTCAATTTCGAAAGGACGGCCCAGCAACTCAGCAGCACGAATAGGTTTTCCAGACTCCAGATATTCACGAATTAGGGTTGATGAATAGACTTCGCCTCCCACGGTGCCAACAGGTTCAATTTCCGCGACAGAAAAGCCATGTGTCCTGGAGATTGATTTTAGTAATGACACGTCGCCTTTTCGTTTGTGACCAAACACAAAATTATATCCGACAACTACCCTAGAAGCTTCAAGTGCTTCTGTCAGAAGTTCTCGGGCGAAATCCTCCGCTGACTTTTGTGATAATTTATCGTCAAAATGTAACAATAATATGAGGTCCAAGCCCAAAGTACTAAGATGCCGCATCTTACTACGGAGTGGTGTTAGGCTAAACGGCGGATCCTTCGGTCGAAAGTACCGCCTAGGATGGGGTTCGAAAGTTATAAGAACCAGCGGCACCTCACTTGCTCGTGCCCACTGAGCCGCTTTTCCTATTACCTCCTTGTGACCCTGGTGCACACCATCGAAATTACCGATGAGAACGACACTTCCGCGAAACTTGTGTGGAATTGCATCATAATGTCGCATAATTTTCATATTTGGTTCCTGACGACAACCATACTTAATTCACGACAATATATTAGCGCAGCAGCCTTGGACCGAAATGAATTGCTACGTATAAGTTTACAATCTTACCTAGGATCGATCGGCAATGGTACGAAATCACCTATATTAATCTCACCCTCCAATACAGATGCGAAATTAAGAAGTTCACCGTCGCCTTTTGGACGACCTACCATTTGCAGCCCTATTGGTAACCCATCCTTATTGAATCCTACAGGCACTGAAATTGCCGGGCACGTGGTCAGCGTAATCGCATATGTAAAACCCAGCCAATCTACATAATTATCAAACTTGCGATCCGCAACCTCGGTAATATAGCGTATTTCCACATCAAAGGGTGGCACCGTAACCGCCGGACAAATCAAAAGGTCAAATTTTTCAAAAAAGCGACTGACCTCTTCGTACATGGTCGCTCGCGCACGTTCAGCCTGACCGATCTCATCAGCCGTTAATTTTAGACCCTTTTCGATATTCCAAATAATTTCTGGTTTGAGTAAATCCCTCCGCTCCTCCAATAAGGATGCAAAACGAGAGGCAAACAGAGCCGCTCTCAAGGTCTGAAAGATTTTTGCAGCGTCAGTAAAATTCGGACAGATTTCTTCAACAATTGCTCCACATGACTCTAGCTTTCTACATGCAACTTCGCAAACATCCGCCACCTCTCCGTCGACCGGTAAAAAATTTAGGTCCCTACTAAACGCTACTCGGCTTGGTATTTCCGGAATTTCGAGATCCATTAAAAACGAACTGGACGAGTCAGGTAGTGAGATTGGATCAAAAGCATGCCATCCACTCATCGCATCCAACATCAACGCTACGTCGCCTACATTGCGGGCCATCGGCCCTTCGACACTTAAAAAATCAAATGGCATCGATACCGGTCCTCGTGCAACGCGGCCTGGACTTGGTCGTAAACCGACAACAGAGCAAAAACTCGCCGGAATACGAAGGGAACCACCAAGGTCCGAGCCCGTAGCCAACCAGACTTGCCCAGTTGCTAAAGCTACTGCTGATCCTCCTGACGAACCGCCACAGGTTAACTCCGTATTCCAAGGATTTCGCGATTTTCCGAACACTTCGTTGAAAGTGTTTGCGCCAGCACCAAACTCCGGCGTATTCGATTTTCCCAAAACGATCGCACCACTTTCTTCTAATTTTTCAACCACAAGATCCGAAAATTCCGAGATGTTTTCTTTGAATATCGGGGATCCATAGGTTGTCCGCACTCCTTTTACGTCAAGCAGATCCTTAACAGCTATTGGTAAGCCTCCTAGCCAACCAGCATGATTCATCAGAACATCATCAAACATAGCCCCAGAGTTCATTAAGTGGAGTGCATGATCACGCGCACGTTCAGCACAGATTGTGGGTAGGGCATTAACCGAACCATCAACTTCCTCATGACGCGCCAGCGCTGCTTCAACAAGTTCAAGTGGACTAACGTCGCCAGACCTTAATTTTGTTACAACCTCGCGAGCCGTAAGCGTAGTAAGAGTCTCATCTACAGACATAAGTAAAATTCGTAATTAGGAATGAGATTATTACCCTCATAGGACACCGTTGTAAGTTATGATGCAACCAATGTTATTACACAAATTGGACATCCATTCCGATTTTTGCCAATGATCAAGACCACCAAAATTCCCTTCCAAATACTGGCCGACTTTTGATTTGCCGGGAATGTGCTACAATACAAGGCATGACAGATCCAAAGAATATCCGCCTTATCCGCGATGGTACAGAGCGAATAGGGCTTTGAGTTTCCGTACAAGAAGCAATTAAGGTTAGGGATACTTATCTTAGTTGTAGTAGGTAAACAATAGCACCACAGGAAGACAATTAGATGACCGAAGTACAGATTCCTGAGGCAAACGCCCGACTTCCCGTATCAGTTTTGACAGGATTCCTTGGTAGCGGAAAGACGACACTTTTGGCCCGTCTTTTACATCACCCAGGGATGGCTAATACAGCAGTGGTCATCAACGAATTCGGCGAGGTGGGTCTCGATCATATGCTCGTGGAGCAATCGGGCGAGGATACTGTTTTGTTAAACAGCGGTTGCCTGTGCTGTACCATCCGTGGTGACTTGATCGACACTTTACGCAACCTTTTCGTTCGCCGAGCCAAGGGTGAAATACCGGAATTCAACCGCCTAGTAATTGAAACGACTGGCCTAGCAGACCCGGCACCGATCCTTCACACACTGATGAGCGATCCTGTACTTGCCGCACGCTATCGACTTGATGGTGTGATTTCAACTGTCGATGGAGTCAATGGCTCAACGCAGTTGAATAGTCATTACGAGTCGGTAAAACAGGCCGCTGTTGCCGATCGACTTCTAGTGACTAAAGGGGATATTGCTGAAAAAGATGAGGTCAGGATACTAACCGAGAGACTGCAGGAACTCAACCCCGCGGCTCCCATTTACCAGGTCAAGCATGGGGAAATTGACCCCGTAACATTGTTCAATTGTGGCCTATTCGACCCAACCAAGAAAGTACCTGATGTCGCGAACTGGCTGCAAGAAGAGTCCTATGCTGTTAAGGAGAATGGCAACGATCATAAAGCGCACAACCACAAACATGATCATCACCACGATGTGAATCGTCATGACGAAAGCATCAGTTCTTTCTGCCTAACGTACGATGAACCACTTAAATGGGAAGGATTCGTGTGCTGGATTGAGGCTCTCATTGCACTTCATGGGGAATCTTTGCTACGCATCAAAGGCATTCTCAACGTGGATCAAACGGATCAGCCGGTCGTAATCCACGGTGTGCAGCACGTTTTTCATCCCCCAACCATGCTTGAGATGTGGCCCGACAACGATAAACGCTCCCGCATTGTGATGATTACACGAAATTTAAATCGAGAACCTATCGAAAAAATGTTTACAGCTTTCGTAGCCGGTGACGGCTCTATGACACCATGAAGCCACGCGAGTTACTGCGCACAGGTATCACCGGAAGCGCACTTACTTCCATATGCTGTTTCACTCCATTTCTAGAGACCATATTTAACGTATTTGGCCTTACTACTTGGCTCGAATGGATCAATTATATTTTATTCCCTATGCTTGGCATTTTCCTAGTTTTAACGATTTTTGCTATCGAGCGCATTCGTCGTAATCCGACCGAAGGCTGTGACGATACAATCCCGCCAACTAGCAAATAAGAAACTATTAGCCTACGTGATCTTGTGCACGAAGCCGTAGCCATATGCATTCTGATAACATCGGCATATCGAATTCATCGTTGCCAATTGCATCCGCCACGGCATTAAGAATTGGCGCCAGACTTCCGATTACACCAATCTCACCAGCTCCCTTAGACCCAAGCGGATTATTTTTTGTGGGGATACCCTCGCTCACAGCAACTAGAGTCGGCAGATCTCTGGCCCGGGGCAAACAGTAATCCATGAATGAACCCGTTAGAAGTTGCCCTGTTACAGTATCGTAAATCACATCCTCAAACATAGCCTGTCCCACACCCTGTGCAACTCCACCATGGATTTGACCCTCGGCTATTGAAGGGTTGATAACCTGACCCAAATCATTGACAGCCGTAACGGCAATGAGCGTTATCTCACCGGTCTCCGGGTCAACTTCTACCTCTGCTACATATGCACCATTTGGCGTAGATTCTAAATTGCTCTCCAACTTAATACGCGAAATGCAAGGGTTTGAATTCACTAACACATTATCAGCTGCAAAGTTTTTGGCAAACTCGAACAACCCTATATGCCGATCGGTTCCGGTGACACTGAACTGCCCCTCTCCAAACACGATATCATCAACTGCCACCTCCATGTGCTCTGCCACATGGGGCATGCAATTTTCGATCAACATCTCTGTCGCCCGAAAAATCGAGCTACCACCAATTGTCAACCCTGTGGAAGCACCTGTACCAATACCATCAGGCAAATGTCGAGAATCACCCTGCTCAACACGGACGGCACTCATTGAAATGCCAAGACGCTCCGATACCAATTGGGCATATGTTGTCTCATGTCCTTGGCCGCACGCTTGCATGCTAGTCTTCACAATAACCATTCCATCGGCGGATAGGGAAACCTCGCTTTCTTCTTTTGATAGACCCATAGTCATCTGCAGGCACAGACCAACGCCTATACCTCGTCGTTTTCCTTGTGCTTCGCTCTCGGCACGGCGAGCAGAAAATCTATCCCAATCCGCCTGTTTCAGCACACTGTCCATAACATGCTCGAACGCACCACTATCATATGTTTTGCCAAGTAAATTGGTGTAGGGCATAGATGATTCTGAGATGAGGTTTCGGCGTCGCAGCTCAATACGATCGATATCCATCTCAATTGCAGCTCTGTCAAGCAGCCGCTCCACGACCGAGATTGCCTCCGGTTTACCATAACCACGATAGGCGGCAATAGGCGTCATATTGGTGCAGACACCGCGTACCCGCACGTGCAACGCGGGCACAGCATAAGTGTGCCCAAATACCTTAGCAAACTGATTAGTTGCCATTTCGGGTCCATCGCCCGTGACATAAGCTCCCATAGACGACAGGTTAGACGCTTGTAGCCCGACAATACGCCCATTATTATCAAAGGCAACATCAGCCTGAACAATTTGATCGCGACCATGGGTGTCACTAAGAAAGGCTTCCGTTCGACTGCTAACCCATTTGACCGGCAATCCAAGTTGGCGCGCTGCGTGGAGAACGAGCGCATATTCAGGGAACGCTGACACTTTCATGCCAAATGCGCCACCAACATCATCGGTCAACACTTGAAGTTGGTCACGCGAAATGCCAAGTACCGTATCAGCTAGTACATTACGAATATGGTGAACGCCCTGACTCTGCACATGGAGGCGAAAGCCATATTTCGAATTATATTCGCCGATCGCAGCACGCGTTTCTAGCGGACTTACGGCAATCCGGTTGAAGACTGTTTCGAAAGATGTTGTGTGAAAAGCATTAGAGAACGCGTGGTCCACCGCCTTGCGGTCACCAGCCTCCCAGTCAAAGCAAAACTCACTCGCTTCACGCATATTAGTTAACGGTGACAACGGCTCGAATTCTACATCAATTAGTTCAGCCGCTTCCCGAGCCAGTTCAGGTGAGACTCCCACAACTAAGGCAATACCTTCACCGACAAACCTTACCGTATCTCTTGCAAGAATAGGGCGAGAAGGAATTGGTGGACTCGTATCCATCCACATCTTGGTTCTTGGCATGTCTGTAATTCCAGCTGCATCAAGATCGACTGCGGTGTAAACTGCTTTGATCCCTGGCAATTTTAATGCCGGAGTCACATCAATTCGACAAATTCGAGCATGTGCGTGTGGTGAACGGTGCAGACATGCGGCAAGTTGTTGCGGTAACTCGATGTCAGCAACAAAGCGCCCACATCCTCTCAGTAGCCTTTTATCTTCGGTACGCCCAGGAGGTAGTCGCACGTCTTTATCTCGTTGTGTTAACATGATACCTGCTAAACTTTGTTTACGTGAGTGTAGCTTTGAGCCGATGATGCCACAAGCAGAGCATTAAGTACGTGTTTGCACTAAGCACGACAGGATAGTGTTATGTTGGAATTTATTAGTAACCATGAGTTGGTGATCCGGTTAAGCTTCTTCCTCGGCATCTTTACCTTAATCGTTGTTTGGGAATTGATCGCGCCGCGACGAGCGCTCACTCAGCCTCGGTGGCTACGATGGTATAGCAATATAGGCGTCGCTTTACTCAACACGATTGTAGTTCGCTTTCTTATACCGATAGCGCCGGTCGTACTTGCTGTCACAACGGAACTGCGGGGCTGGGGAGCTCTAAATTTCGTAACACTGCCTTTCTGGCTGGACATACTAATCTCAATAGTGGTTCTCGATCTAATAATCTATCTGCAGCATGTCATGTTTCACGCGGTACCAGCTCTTTGGCGATTGCATCGAATGCATCATGCAGATCTCGATTTTGACGTAACTACGGGGGCACGATTTCATCCGGGCGAAATCATCGTATCCACGTTAATCAAATTTGTTGCTATATTAATTATAGGACCACCGGCAGTGGCAGTGGTCATATTTGAGGTGTTACTTAACGGCTCATCATTGTTCAACCATGGCAACCTTCGACTACCATTGCCACTAGATCGGATTTTGCGTTGGATCATTGTGACTCCCGACATGCACCGCGTTCACCATTCGGATGTTGCCTCGGAAACAAACAGCAACTTTGGATTCAACTTACCCTATTGGGATCGTCTCTTTGGAACTTATCGGGATCAGCCTAGCCGTGGGCACGAATCAATGACCATTGGCCTAAATGCCTTTTGCGAATCAAATGATCTGCACCTACATAAGATGCTGATCCAGCCTTTAAAGCGCGGAGCCAACAATTACACTATCAATAACCGCACCCGCGAACAGGAATAATATAGCAGCGTATGACTAATTGTTGTTCATAGTTCGCGTCTATCTGCGCACAGAGTGTGGTTGGGTTAATCTGTCTCCATGGGTAAGTCAAGGTCCGCAACCCATTCGCGAAGCGAGCCATCGTATATCGAGATATTATTGACCCCCAGCATGCTTAAAACAAATGCATCACTGCTGGCCGCAATTCCTCCGCCGCAATATGTTATCACCCGATCTGCCTCAAATACCCCAACCTCTGCAAATTTGCACCGAAGTTCAGCCATCGGCTTATAAGTCCCTGTACTTTGATTTACAAGATCCCCGGATGGGATGCAGCAAGTACCAGGAATTCTCCCCGGTCGGCCGTAATTTGACCCACCCGATCCTGCATGTTGCTCGTTAGTAAGAGCATTAATGATGCAGGCGCCACTATCCTCTAACGCTGCAATCATATGCGCTTTATCAACAAAATCTCCGGACCTTTCACGAACTATAAACGTGGTCGGTGCAATTGGTGATAAGTCATCAGTCAGGGGACGATTTTCATTCTTCCATTTTGTGAGCCCACCATTGAGAATTGCTGCTTTACAGAACCCAAACTCTCGCAACATCCACCATACACGAGCCGCGAACCCGTAACCTTCCGAACTGTAGAGTACTACCCTTGTACCTTCATCTACGCCAAGCACACCCATCGCCTCAGCAAATCTATCAGCACCAGGCAAAGTAAAGCGTAACTCTGTTTCTTGGTCTGAAAGAGCACCCAGTACATCAGCAAATCCACTTCCCGGAATATGTTCAGCTTCCCATTGGGTTTGCCCACTCACCGCAATAGTACCACCAGAAGGATCTGGCGACATTAGTACCGTGCAGTCGAGAATGCGTAAGTCTGGCGCGTCGATATTGGTTTCCAGCCAGTCCGTTTCGACAAGTGGAAATTCGTTTCCGAACCAAGTTTGATAATCCGTCATGAACACATTCTCCTCAGATTCTGCTGCTGCAGATTTGTTGCACATTAGGTCATTCACACATTACATGGGATTGGAGCGGGTGAGGGGAATCGAACCCCCGTCTAAAGCTTGGGAAGCTCTTGCTCTGCCATTGAGCTACACCCGCGTCAATCCGTTCGGAAGATTTATATAGGATAAAGACGGACACACCCACAAGCGGTCAGTAGCAACCTCTACCCACACATCGAGTGGATCAACTTCCACACATCCGGCGCGAAAGCGGGTTGTCCAACTCGTCCATAGGTTCTTATATATTTCGCTCGTTCACCTGATAATGGATGGTTTGACAAATACGTTAACGCACCTTCTAATTCTGGCAGCTCGCGTCCGAATCTCTCGAACAAATCCGCCATTTTTAGACTCTCCAAACCAGTGGAATTAAGCATCCGAATAGCCAGCGCATCGGCCTCCTGCTCAGCTTTCCTACCATATGCTGCCCGTACTAGTGTGGTACCCAGCGTAGTGATCGCCACCCCACCCGTTATGTCACCAACAACCAAACTAATCAGGACCGACAAACTAGCTCCCTTGATTGCTACCTCAAGCGGATGGCGCAGGACTACATGGGCAATCTCGTGGGCCAGCACCCCTGAAAGTTCGTCGCCATTCTCCACAAATTCAAGAAGCCCATTGAATACGAGGATTTGCCCCCCTGGCAAAGCAAGCGCGTTAACAGACTTGAGATCGACTACGCGCAGATTGATATACGGCAACTCCCCATCGCCCAACTCGAGTCGCTCTATAAAAGTTTCTAGTGCAATCTGCGCCACCGCGTCCTTACAGGTTCTCCCGCTGGAAGACACACCTTCTAATTGTGAAAGCGCAAAAATAATTTGGTCAGCCGTCCTTTCTCCAATCTGCCTCTCCCAAGAAGTTGGAATGATTGCAGCTAAAGATCCACTCAGTGACGGAATTACAATCTTCACAAGCAGCCCTAAGGAAACTATCGTAACTGTTATCCAAATTGCGATTGACCAAACATTGGTCTTCCAACTAATAGCCGTACGATGGAGGTTTGGACACTTTGCTTCCAACACAGCCAATATTTTGAGGTCAGCAACATTTAATCGCTCGTTTTCTCCTAATCCACGGCGTAAGTGGACAACACCATCTTTTTCAACATTAGAAACAAGACGGATTTCATCGATCGACCATTGAGCTAAGGCGGTATGGTTATCATCGCAAATTTGCAGAATGTCCCCATCTAAGGAGACACGTACTTGCCAACTTTTCGCCCGTTCCCCATCGTAGTATATCCCAGACCACTCCACCGATCAGCCCTAACCCACATCAAACGCGTCAGCAAATCCCTCACCAAAACGCGGAACAGCCTCATTAGATCTAACTATCTGATCCAGTTTCGATGGATTTATGATTGTTAGAGTCGAACAAATATGAACCATGAGTGGATGTTGCAACACAACTGTCGTAACGACCCGCTTGAAAAACAGGAATGTCAATAACCCAACTATCGAGGTTAACGCCAATACCCCCCCACCAGCACTTATTACTTCTATAACTTTTTTTCCTGCCTCAAGATCAGAAAGATCTCCAAATTCATCCAGCCAATTACTTGTGGTAGAAACAGATTCAAGAATACCTAGATTTTGGACTACGGCTGCGCCTATACCAATCACCAAAACACCTAATAATACGATACCAAGCAATATAATGAGTTGTGTTAATACAAACATTTTAAAGACCTTACCCGTTTCGGCGAGCGACTCGAATTTGACACCCGTGATCGATGTAGCACTTATAAAATATCTAAACTCACGGACACGAAAAATTGTAAAAGTGAAAAGTACTGCCACTACAAATAATATCGCTATCGGTGGATATGTGAGCAAACTCACAAGTACAGCGCCCAAGAGCGCGTAATTGATTAACCAAATTCCAATCAATGCTTTTCCACTACCATTAAAGTCGAATTTGCTCGAGCCAAATCGAGCGTTTCTAATCCGATAGCGCATCAGTGCAACGCGCATCCACGGGACTGCTAACCCAAGCGAAATAATTGCAACCCCGGTCCATCCAAGTGCCAATAATACGAACCGCATTGTTGATCCGTCGAGGCCAAACTGGATTCCCCGCCATATTGTTCGGGTTAGGCGGTAACGAAACATTCGAAAGATTGCCACTTGAATAAGCGAGAATATCAAAACCGCATAAATCAGACTCCAGATTGATTGCACCCACTCTGGCAACCCAAGGAGAAGAACCAATATAATTTGGTAGAGACTAATGAGCGGGACAAGCACCGCGAGAGCAATCAGAAATCCGATGAACAGTTCCTTCCCCAACCCAACATATTCCACTGGATCACCAGCAATACGAACATGGTTCCAGAAATATCTACGTATCCGTGTTTTGGCCCAGAATCTGTATATTCCGAAGGTAATAATATTGAGTAGCGTATTCATGAGGACGACAGAGACAAGTGGACCAAGTCGGCCGACAAAACACACACTACTAAATCGACCCTCAGTACCATCGTCTTGCTGCACTGAATCAAACTTACTCATGACTGGACTCCTGTTGGCAAACTGCACTTGGATAATCTATGCACGCACCTGGCGGGATAATCAACGACTCCGATGAATTGTGTTCACCCTACATAATGTTACACCTAAATGGGTCTCCTTGACGCCGGCCACGTCATCACGTCTCATGGGCGTTGTCGGTGAAAATTAATCTGGGGAATTCGAATGGTAGGAACGAGGATACTTCGATCTGCTATGGGTGGTGTAATTTTTGTAGTGGGACTCATTTGGAGCACGGCCAACATTTCGGCGTTAGCCGACGAAACATGGAAGGACGTCATCGCAAACGCACGTGGGCAGGAAGTGTTTTGGAATGCATGGGGCGGTGACAAGCGAATTAATGCGTATATTGCCTGGGTTGGTGCACAAATGAATCTACGCTACGGTATAACACTTCGCCATGTAAAACTCGCCGACACCGCTGAAGCGGTGCGGAAGGTACTGGCTGAAAAAGCCGCTGGCCGCGTGACCGACGGATCGATTGACCTTATCTGGATCAATGGTGAAAACTTTAAGGCCATGAAAGACCAGAATCTACTTTTTGGTCCCTTTGCGAATAGTCTACCGAACTTTTCGCTTGTCGACATTGAGGATAAACCAACTACTATTCTCGATTTCACCGTTCCCACCGATGGATACGAATCACCGTGGGGCATGGCAAAACTCGTATTCATGTACGATTCAGCAAGATTGAAGGAACCACCACGCTCGGTCGCAGGATTTTTAGAATTCGCCAAATCCTACCCCAGCCGCTTCACCTATCCTGCCCCACCAGACTTCATCGGCACAACATTTTTGAAGCAGGCGCTCTACGAACTCTTACCTGAGCCCGATATCCTCCAAAAGTCAGCTGGAGCCAATTTTGAAAGTATTACAGCGCCACTTTGGCAATTCCTCGACGCCCTACACGTGCACCAATGGCGTTATGGAAAAAACTTCCCAAAGAGCGGTCCCGCTCAACGCCAGTTGCTCGATGACGGTGAGGTTGATATCGCTATTTCGTTTCATCCGGCAGAAGCTTCTTCAGCGATTGCCAATGGCTTGTTACCAAAGACAGTGCGTACATTTGTGCTCGACAATGGTACCATCGGCAATACTCACTTTGTGGCTATTCCCTTCAATTCCCGCGCAAGAGAAGGTGCAATGGTTGTCGCAAACTTCTTGCTATCTCCGGAAGCGCAAGCACAAAAGCAGAATCCGGATATTTGGGGTGATGACACTGTTCTGTCGATGGATCTGCTCGATACAGAAGACAGAAAACAATTTAATAACTTACCGAGAGGTGTTGCAACTCTCCCACCGGATAAGCTTGGGGCTACCCTGCCAGAGCCTCACCCGTCTTGGATGACACGCATTGAGAAAACTTGGCTGCAACGTTACGGTCATTAGGAAACACAGGGCGAGTGCGGGGTAATGCTGCGTTGGATCCCTGCCCTTACCCTAATGCTTTTTTTAGTACCAGTCCTCGTGGGACTAATTGGGACCATTCTTCCATCTCTTGGGTTTATGCCGGCATTAGGTAGCACAAACTTTGCGATAGACCCTTGGCGCGAACTCGCTGCATGGCCAGGAATAGAAACATCCATCAGCCTATCGCTCGCTACAGGCGTTATCGCTACTGCAATCTCTCTTGGTGTTGTGATAGGCTGTTGTTCGACCTGTCACAGCACACACCTATTCAGTTTATTGCGTCGGTCGATTTCACCTCTTTTATCTGTACCTCACGTATCGGTAGCGATCGGATTTGCCTACCTGATTGCACCGTCGGGTTGGCTGGTACGCGCTATTTCACCTTGGGCGACAGGATGGCAGCTACCACCAGACCTGGCGACTTCGCCAGACCCTTACGGACTCTCATATATTGCCGCATTGGTCTTAAAAGAAGTTCCCTTCCTTTTCCTTATGACCTTTGCGGCACTTGGTCAGACTCGTGCCAATGAGATCCTAGCTGTTAGCCGCTCGCTCGGCTACGGACCAGCAACATCATGGCTTAAAACAGTTTTGCCACTTGTCTATCCCCAAATACGTCTCCCAGTCTTAGCTGTACTCGCGTTCTCGACCTCTAACGTCGATGTAGCGCTCATTCTTGCTCCAAGCACACCACCACCCCTAGCCCCATTAATATTAAACTGGTTTAACGATCCCGATCTCACCCGTCAATTTCTCGCGGCAGCAGGTGCCAGTCTCCAACTTGTGGTAGTGATTGTTGCTGTGGCGTTATGGTGCCTACTCGAACGAATTATGTCCCGCCTGGGACATATTTGGATTACGAGCGGCAGCCGCGGCTGCTTCGGCTCGATTGGGCACAAAGCATCAGTGGGGGTCGTAACTATCGTAATCTGCAGCGGATTTATGAGCCTGATTAGCATGGCTATCTGGTCGCTCACTCATCGCTGGCGTTACCCCAATTTATTACCGAGTGAGTGGACTCTCGCCAATTGGATACAACAGGCAGATTCTCTAATTTGGCCGCTATGGACAACAATTTCGGTGGGTATCGCTGCCGCTATGCTCGGGCTCTCACTCTCCCTAGGATGTCTTGAGAACGAAAAGAGGTACGGATTACGACCGGCGAGTAACGCGTTGTGGTTACTGTATGTGCCCCTTCTCGTTCCGCAAATTGCATTTTTGTTTGGGTGTCAGGTATTGCTTTCGTGGACAGGCTTTTCGGGAACCTGGCTTGCGTTGGTCTGGAGTCATCTTTTGTTCGTATTACCGTATATTTTTTTATCACTCAGCGATCCCTTTCGTAATCTGGATGAACGTTACGTGCGCAGCTCCCTTTGCCTTGGTGCGAGTTCAAATCGAACTTTTTGGCAAGTAAAAATACCGATGTTATTGCGGCCAGTACTTATCGCGTTCGCCGTCGGCTTCGCCGTTAGCGTAGGCCAATATCTGCCGACGGTGTTTGTGGGGGATGGGCGTTATGTAACCCTTACGACCGAAGCGGTTAGCCTTTCCAGTGGTGCAGACCGTCGTTTAATGGGAGTTTACGTATTTCTGCAAGCTGCATTACCCTTCTTGGCCTTTTCAATCTCGCTGGGTCTACCTGCCTGGTTGTATCGTGAACGGCGTTCACTTAGGGTGGCACAATGATTGAAATCTGGATAACAATGCGAAGTCTCATATAGTGAGTGGTTTAGAGTTTGAGAACGTAACCTTTTCACTCCGTGGAGAACGGCTGTTAGGACCTCTTTCTCTTAAGGTTTCTCCTGGTGAGATTGTTACTGTCATGGGATCAAGTGGCTCGGGAAAATCGACGCTACTGGCCTTCGCCTGTGGTACACTTGATCCAGCATTCGTAGCCGATGGACGCGTATTGCTCGACGGTAACAACGTAACATCTCTTCCACCGGAAAAACGACGAATAGGCATCTTATTCCAAGACGATCTATTGTTTCCCCATTTATCGGTTGGAGAGAATATTTCATTTGGATTACCACGGTCGCTTTCGGCAAGTGAACGCCACCAGCGTGTTAAATCTGCGCTTTCTGAAGCAGATATGTTAACGTTCTCGGAATATGATCCAGCAACCCTTTCAGGTGGCCAACGCGCACGCGTAGCCCTAATGCGTACGCTCGCGGCCGCGCCACACGCCCTTCTCCTCGATGAGCCATTCTCAAAACTTGATGCGAAACTGCGCGAACGGTTCCGTCAATTCGTATTCGAGCATGCTGCAAAACAAGCGATTCCGACCTTGCTGGTAACGCATGATCCCGCCGACGCAGAAGCAACAAATGGAGTTATCGTTGAAATCTGACTATAGCCTATTGGACAACCTGCACTGCTGTTTTAAACTAGCTGGTCTGAAAGTTATAAGGAAACCTGTGTGTGATGTTGCAAGAATCAGAGAGCAATCATTATCAGGCGGTCACTCAAGATATTAAGGTCGTGGTTAACCCATTTTACCTAGAGGACCAGTCTTCCCCCAGTGACAACCATTTTGTTTGGGCCTATCACGTGCGTATAGAAAATAATGGGGGTAAGACAGTACAACTGCGTGATCGCTATTGGAACATTACGGATTCTCTAGGAAGAATTCAGGAAGTCCGTGGGCCGGGCGTTGTTGGTGAACAGCCTGTGTTACAACCAGGAGAAACATTCGAGTACACTAGTGGTACACCGCTACCGACACCCTCGGGGATAATGGTCGGACACTACCAAATGGAATGTACCGATGGTGACAGGTTTGAAGTCGATATACCGGCATTTTCGCTTGATAGCCCGTACCAGCCTGTACAACTCCACTAGGGAAGAAATCTTAACCAACAGGCAGTTAAGATGGCTGACTCGAGGCAAAAAGTTTGTCGGAGTGCCATCAGGTGCTAGAACTTGTTGAAATTGAATCAAAATTTTAGATTCAGTCAATTTGAGGATGAAGAATGGATGACGTGAATACGAATAAAAGGACCGCGCAAGGCAGCACTACAAAGGAGCGGAAATCTGCGAGACATTTAGATTCACGGCCGGACCGAAATGAAGTTGAGCGTGCCGTTCGCACGCTGATTCTATGGGCAGGGGATAATCCGGACCGTGATGGACTGAAGGATACACCGGATCGCGTTGCACGATCCTACGAAGAATTTTTTAGTGGATACAAAGTGGATCCAGTCACCCTACTTAAGCGCACCTTTGAAGAGACCGACGGCTATGACGAAATGGTGACACTGCGCAACATCTTATTTGAGTCTCATTGTGAACATCACATGTTGCCCATAATCGGCAAGGCACACATAGCCTATCTTCCAAACCATCGTGTTGTAGGTATAAGCAAACTGGCAAGACTCGTGGAGGTCTATGCTAAACGTTTACAGATTCAAGAAAAGATGACAGCGCAAATAGCAAATACTATTGACGAAGTGCTCCAGCCACGAGGCGTAGCCGTCGTCGTAGAAGCAACTCATCAATGTATGACGACACGCGGCATTCATAAGGCTGGAGTAATGATGGTAACGAGCCGTATGCTGGGCGCGTTTCGCGAAGATTCAAAAACACGGCAGGAATTCTTAGGAATGATTGGCAGCCAAAGAGCCATTGGCGGGGAATAACATATCGAGGGCTAAGCCGGTACCATGACGGCGCCCCGGGAAGGCAATTCTTAACCCGTGTTCGATTTTCGTCCCATTTTGTTCATTACTGGCATTCTCATGTCAACGTTAGCGCTTGCAATGTGCATACCGGCTATCGTGGACGCTTCGTCGGGTAATTCTGACTGGCAAGTGTTTGCCGGCTCTGCAACGTTAACACTGTTTATCGGCGTACTACTAATGCTGACTATGCGCTCAACCATTAGACAATTAGGTCTGCGTCAGGCTTTCGTGCTTACAACGCTCTGTTGGGTAATCACACCTGCATTTGCCGCCATTCCATTTTCCTTTGCGAATCTAGAGCTGAGCTATACCGATGCGTTCTTCGAGGCAATGTCAGGCGTCACAACTACAGGAGCCACTGTCATTACGGGCCTCGATAATGCACCTCCAGGCATCCTTTTATGGCGTGCGCTTCTTCAATGGCTTGGCGGAATCGGCATAATCGCCATGGCGATTGCGGTGCTACCCTTGTTGCGAGTTGGAGGCATGCAACTATTCCACATGGAATCATCAGATACTTCAGAGAAAGTACTTCCGCGGGCGGCACAGATCACCGCATGGATCGCTGTCATCTATCTTGTGCTTACAGTCGTCTGTGCTTTCGCATACTGGCTCGCGGGTATGGGCACTTTCGATGCTTGGGTCCATTCAATGACGACGATAGCAACCGGCGGGTTTTCTACACACGATCAGTCAATTGGCCATTTTAATAGCCCTATGATTGATACAATAGCGACAATATTTATGTTAGCTGGCGCCCTACCCTTCGTACTCTATCTTCGTTTTATTCGTGGACAGCGCGGAGCGCTTTTTGCGGACAGCCAAGTTCGGTTATTCGCCTTGCTAGTTTTTATCACCGTAGTACTCACTTCAATTTATCTAATTGTTAGTCTGGGTTTAGAAACTAGTGGGGCCTTCCGTTATGCCGTCTTCAACGTCGTTTCAATGACAACTGGTACCGGATATACCACAGCCGATTTTAGCCAGTGGGGCAACTTTGCAATTGTTCTATTGTTCTTCGTTATGTTCGTCGGAGGCTGTGCCGGATCTACAACATGCGGTCTCAAAATATTTCGCCTGCAAGTTCTGGCCGGTACCGCAGTGACACAAATCAGAAAACTTACACAACCGCATGGTGTATTTATTACATATTATAATGGTAAACCGGTGACTGAATCCGTCGTTGATTCTGTTATGAGTTTTTTCTTCCTTTACATCGTGTGTTACACGGCTTTGGCCGTCGCACTGGGCCTTACTGGTCTGGATTTTCTAAGTGCTTCATCTGGGGCCGCATCGGCAATTGCAAATGTAGGACCCGGCTTAGGTCCGATTATCGGACCGGCCAGTACTTTCGCGTTAGTCAATGACTCTGCCAAGTGGCTACTTGCAGCTGGGATGTTACTCGGACGATTGGAGTTATTTACGGTACTTGTATTAATGGTACCCGCCTTCTGGCGACGCTAATTTGAGGTAATGGACAATGGCGCAGACGACATCTATTGAACTAATAGAAAAATTGGTTGCATTCGATACGGTCTCAGCTAACTCAAATTTAGAGATGATCGACTTTGTCAGAGGATATTTACTGGATCGCGGAGTTTCAGCCCGTATTCTGTATAATGAGGACAAAACCAAAGCCAACCTACTAGCCACGATAGGTCCGTCAGTGAAGGGTGGCGTTGTGCTCTCGGGTCACACCGATGTAGTGCCAGTGCTGGGGCAACCATGGGATAGTAATCCGTTCACAGTAATTAAACGCGACGGAAAACTCTACGGCCGCGGTACCGCAGACATGAAAAGTTTTATCGCCATAGCCATGGCATTAGTGCCAGAAATGCAAGAACAGGCCCTTTCGTATCCCATCCATTTTGCCTTTTCTTACGACGAAGAGATAGGATGCCGCGGTGCTCCACATCTTGTTGCAGCTATGGCCAAGGACTTGCCGCAACCGAGCGCTGTGATAGTAGGTGAACCGACCGATATGCGCGTGGTTAATGCTCATAAAGGGGCTCATTGCTTCACCACTAAAGTAACTGGTCATGAGGTCCACTCGAGCCAGCCACATCGGGGTGTAAGTGCAGTCATGACAGGTGCCCGACTGATTTCTTTTCTCAGCGATGTCGCAGCAGAGAAACGCGCAACGGCCAACCCTAAAAGTGACTTTGATCCACCCTATTCAACAATCCATGTAGGTACAGTGCATGGAGGTACCGCTTTTAATATTGTGTCCCGTCACTGCGAGTTCGACTGGGAAATCCGTAATCTTCCAGAAGATGATCCAGAGGAATTGTTTCAGAGTTTTGAACGATTGTGTCGCGATAGCATAGAGCCTGAAATGCGTATGGTAGCGCCGGAAGCCGGCATTACATCTAATAGTACAGCGAGCGTTTCAGGCCTGACGGCTGTCGACAACTCTGAAGCGGAAACAATGGCCCGCATGCTGAGTGGTGCCAACCGCAGTTATACTGTGTCTTATTTAACCGAGGCCGGTTTATTCCAGCGAGCCGGCATGGCTGCCATTGTTTGCGGTCCCGGTTCTATCGACCAAGCTCATCAACCAAACGAATGGATTACGTTAGCCCAGATCAACGCATGTACTACGTTCATCCAGAAACTGATACAGAAACTTCGTTAGCAGGCCGCATTAATTTTTGAGAAAACTCGACAAGTGATTGCGAATCTGTTTTTCCATGACGTCGTCAAAGTCAACCATCAACGCTTCAGTTAGGGAAAACCATGCCTTTTCCCGGGCGGCCAGTGTAATATTTTCGCCAACGCTGAGACTGCGTCGAGCCTCAGCCTCGGCACTAGCCTTCATCTGACGACTAAGGTCAAACACCTCAACCACTAGTCGAACTGTAGCGTCATAGCGCTCCGATTGATCATTTGTGAAAAAACCCTTGAGGCCTGTACTTTTCTTTAGACGGACTTCAAGAACCGACGCCTCCACAATGGTGACTGTGGCCTGTCCTGAGGCCCCCTTTGCCCGCAAACGATCTGCAGCCCATCGTGCCATAGCAGTGGCAGGCGGTACTGGAAATTCGCTCTCAATATTTGCTGCTATCAAGGGTGGCTGATAATCTGAGATAACCTCTATTGTGGCCACGTCAAGATCAATTGGCGCCAAATGTGCAAACGTGATCTCTGAAAAAGCGCGGCGCTCGATTGGAGTAGAGCAGGCCGATAACGTCATGACCAACAATAGTACCATTGGACACCAAAAAGTTAGTAGCTTTCTGCATCTTTCCAAGTAATTTTGTACCACATTCATTCCTTCATAGGCTGCCCAAGTTCCCTCGTTAATTCCCCTTAAAATCGTTCTGTTCTATTTTGTAAAATTCCCCGTGGCAATTACAGAACTGAAGTATGATTCTGATCTGGCTTTCGACCATTAATACTCAGACTTCCTTGAGCTGCAATGCTACTACGATTGAGGCCACATGGTTGTGTGAATTGTGAGCCAAGCAATGTTGTCAATCAAGACACCATGCAAGAATACCCTTTTGAACGTGCAGACGGTTCTCTGCTTCATCCCATACTACGGATTGTGGTCCATCGATCACACTTTCGGTCACTTCTTCACCACGATGGGCTGGCAAGCAATGCATGAATACAGCATCAGGTTTAGCCTTCGCCATCAGACGATCATCGACTCGGAAGGGCCGCAACAATTTGTATCTACTTCGAGGTGAATCGTCGCCCATGGAAAGCCAAGCATCGGTGACAATACAATCTGCCTTATCCACAGCTTCCGACGCCTCCTGGGTTAATCTCACCCTACCACCATTATTCTTGGCCCATTTTAAAACACTGGAATGTGGTGCAAGCGCTTTGGGACAAGCAATACGAAGTTCAAAACCAAAGACTACGGCAGCATGTATCCAGCTAGTAGCCATATTGTTACCGTCACCGCTCCAAGCAACAACCTGGTCGCGAATAGAACCACGCTTTTCCTCAAATGTCATTACGTCGGCCATCACTTGGCATGGATGCGTCTGATCAGTTAGTCCGTTGATTACTGGCACACTCGCGTAACTCGCAAGTTCGACCAGCTTCTCCGAGGCACTTGTTCGGAGCATGATGGCATCTACATAGCGGGAAAGCACACGGGCTGTATCGGCAATAGACTCACCTCTTCCGAGCTGGGTAGCACCGGTCGAGAGGTCAACAGCATCACCACCGAGTTGACGCATGCCCACATGGAAACTAACTCGCGTACGGGTAGACGGCTTTTCAAATACCATTGCCAGCATTTTACCATCTAGTGGACGTGAATTTTCGGCCTGATCACTCTTGAACTCCACGGCACGCTCAAGTATTTCACGAAGCACAGCCTCGTCAAACCTGTCAATATCCAGGAAATGTCTTGGTTCAGCCACTGGGTGAAGTCCAGGTTCTAGCAACTTGATCTAGGATGGAAACAGCCTCATCCACATGCCTGTGTTCTATCGTTAATGGCGGCAGAAGGCGCAACACATTATCAGCCGCAACCACTGTAAGCAGTCTTGATTCGCGCAGACGCGTCATCATTTCACCATTAGGAACAACGCATTTAAGACCTAGCATAAGCCCCATTCCACGCCACGAATTAAATATATTTGGATAGTTTGTAACCAAATCATCCAACTTTCCTTGGAGGTTTCTCGCTACATTATCAACATTGTTTAGGAATCCATCACTCAACATGACGTCCAGTACTGCATTACTTGCCACCATAGCCAATTGATTGCCACCGAATGTACTGCCGTGAAGACCCGCAGTCATACCGCGTGCGGCTTTCTCAGTCGCGAGTAAAGCCCCTACGGGGAATCCGCCACCGATGCCCTTAGCCGTCGCCAGGACATCGGGTTCTATACCAGCCCACTCATAGGCCCAGAGTTTACCAGTTCTACCCATTCCACTTTGCACTTCATCAAGAAAAAGAAGTAATCCGAATTCGTCAGCCGTGGAACGCAATTCCCGCAGAAAATTAGAATCTGGCGTGTTCACGCCACCTTCCCCCTGCACGGGTTCAACAAGAATTGCCGCCGTCTCCTTCGTAATTGCGGACCTCAACTCAGACAAGTTGTCAAACTGCACCTGATCGAAGCCTTCTATTACGGGTCCAAAGCCATCGAGATGGTTGGGATTATTGGCAGCTGCCAGAGTCGCAAGCGTGCGCCCATGAAAAGAATTTCCATATGTAATTATACGCCATCGCTCTGCGTTACCCGCTACGCTATGGTATCGTCGAACCAACTTAATGCCAGCCTCTACCGCCTCAGCACCGGAATTGCAGAAAAAAGCAGCATCAGCAAACGAATGTTCTATTAACCTATCCGCTAGTCGCTCTTGTTCGGGAATTTGGTAAAGGTTTGACGTGTGCCACAGTTTTCTGACTTGTTCGGTAAGTGCCTCAACGAGGTGAGGGTGCACATGACCTAATGAGTTGACTGCAATACCTGTACAAAAGTCTAAATATCTCAAACCTTCAGTAGCGTCGATAAGATAAACGCTTTCACCATGACTGAAGGCAATCTCTGCCCTATTGTAGGTTGGCATAACTGAGGGAATCATAGATCACTCCCCATCATGTGTCGTGGCGGCAATAATTAACTAATTAAATTCTGGAAGTCGCGGAGTATCAGCATTTGCTGAAGAGCTGTCAACTTGGGCTAGAGCAATGATTTATATTCAACCAATAGTAGCATATGGAATTGACACATTATTGAAGATAGCCAAACAATTGTGTATCGGATCCGACCAGAAAGAATAGAAGATAGATATGGGCGATGGTTAAAAAAAAAGAAATTGGAACAAAGAGAAAAAGAAATAGCCGTAATGTAAGAAAAGTAACTCAGCAATCACTGAGAAACGCCGCTTTATTTTATCTTCAGCGTTATGCTACTTCGGCAGAAAACTTAAGATGCGTACTAATGCGCCGTGTTGAACGAGCTGCAAAAATACATGGAACGAATGTCGACGAGGGCATGGAAATAGTGAATGAAATCATCACCCGCTATCGTGAGGTAGGTCTACTTGACGATCTTCTTTATGCAGAAAAACAAGCCACCAAACTATACCGACGAGGAATCTCTTCGCGGACTATCCGGGCAAGCCTGAGCAATAAAGGTGTGGGGAGGGAAGAAACTGAAAAAGCCATAACTTCGCTCAGCGATGGATTAGTAGATATTGACTTAATGGCCGCCGCTATATTGGCTCGGCGTCGGCGCCTCGGGCCGTGGCGACTCGCAGATAGACTTGTCTATCGCAAACGAGATCTAGCTACGCTTGCTCGTCGTGGGTTTTCTTACGGCATCGCAAAGCAGGTAATTGATGCCAAAAACACCAAGGAATTAGAAACGATGAAACGTTATTAGGGATAGCATAAAGGCGCTTGCCATTTTCGAGTTAAGATACTGGACCCAATCCTTCCATTTTCTTTTCGGGCGCGACCCGAGCGGCTGGTGCCTGGCCCGGCAATACTACAAACCGCCGCCTTCGGCGGGTAGTTAGTTTACTCGGGCTGGCCGCATAAACCTCCTTACCTGCCTCGACCAAAAGCACACCAGCAAAGGTTGGGAACCATCGGCGGCCAATCTTTTCTATTGCTGATGCCGATGTAAGCATCACATTCCAGTTGACTGGCGGTATATATAGTGCGCGAGCAGTCTGCAACGGAGTGAACATGCATTCGCGTAACAACCGGGCTAGCTGCCCACGACTGTAAGGGTGCCCGTGACCGAAAGGTGTGCGATCAATCCGCGCCCAGATTCCGCGACGGTTTGGAACGACAATGAGAAGACGACCACTATCACTTAAAACACGCCATGCTTCTCGCATCATCGTACGCAGTTGTTCGCTGCTCTCTACGACATGAACCAGTAGAAGACGATCCACAGAAAGATCAGACAGCGGCAATTCTACCTCGTCGGTGAGAGCAACCAAACCGGAGTCACGGCTGGGCCAATGCATAAGACCTTGCCCTGCTGGCATTATAGAAAATACGCGCTCAGCCTCACCGCAAAACGGTTTGAGAAATGGCGTAGCGTATCCCATACCAACCACGACCCTACCATCAACATCAGACCATAAAGAACATATACCCTGTCTAATCATATCTCTGGCAGTCTGACCAAGGCTGGACAAGTAGAAATCATTTAAATCGACAGCATCGGACCACATGCGATCTATATTAACACAAATTCTGCCATTGAGGTTGTTATCCAGTTGATTATTATTATGGATGACTTTCCTATGGGAGAAGCAAGGTAACAACCTGAGCCAATACACCTGGGTATTACCCACAATTACATTTCATGTCGTGCTTTATTAGCTGAATGTTCCTCTAATAGGCGTGTTCGTTTGCCGATAATTCGTACCTCGTTACATTGCGCTGAGCCGAAGAAAGGCGGATGACACGCTTTGTCTCTTCCCACAAATCAACAGAGTCTAATTGATCAACGTCCAACCAGCACACATCTACTGCATCATCATCTGCGTGAGCTTCGCCGTATTTCCATTCAGAACAAAAAATTATCAATGTGTAATGAAATAGCGTACTACCATGCTCCCCAGCAGTGATCGAGTCGACGACATCGATCAAATTAGTCAAAGTCACGGTAAGGCCCGTTTCCTCTTCAACCTCCCGCAATGATGCCTCACGTAACGTTTCGCCAAATTGCTGTTTTCCACCAGGCAGACTCCACTGACCTTTTCGGGGTTCCTTCCCTCGCTTTATTAGAAGAAATTTACTATCTCGCCAAACTACTACGCCGACGCCTATCAAAGGGAATTGTTTAGAGTCATCAGTCACGTAATTACCCGCAATTTTCACAAAACCATCAAAATGTGCTTTCTTATCACAAATACAGCTATCTATCACAGCTTTCGCACTTGATTTCCGCCGAATAACATGTCTGTGGTTTTGTGCTCGCTATTCGCGTACCGCCTTGAGGAGAAAATAATATGGACTACCGTAACGTAGGACTGAGTAGTCTAACTGTATCGCCAATTTGTATCGGTACTATGTTGTTTCAAGACGCGGATAGCGAACGTGAGGCCGAATATATTATCGAGTCGGCACGGGAGTTAGGTTTAAACTTTATTGATACCGCAGATAGTTATGGTAAAGGAGAATCTGAGTGCATAGTAGGGCGTCTTATAGCGCAAGACCGTGATCGGTGGGTTCTTGCAACAAAAGTCGGAAGCATTGGTGGGAAGGCCCAGCATGAGCGTGGACTTAGCCGTAGGTGGATGCTTCGGGCCATAGACCAAAGCCTAGAGAGACTCGGAACGGACTATGTTGACATCTGGTATATGCATATGCCGGATGAAACAATACCCCTAGAAGAGTCAATATCCACCATTGGTGAAGTGATAGCTGATGGCAAAGCTAACAATTGGGGTTTCTCAAATTATCGAGGCTGGCAAATTGGCGAAATCATCAATATTTCCGAAAAACTTAATGTGCCTCGACCGATAATATGTCAACCACTTTACAATGCCCTCAACCGCATGCCTGAAACCGACCTCCTCCCCGCCTGCGACTATTACAAAATCGCAGTTGCCCCTTATTCTCCGATCGCCCGTGGTGTTCTTACGGGAAAATATGTGCCTGGAGAAGAACCTCCTAAGGGCAGTCGTGCCCATCGTGGCGATGTACGTACGATTGAAACAGAATACAGAGAAAATTCCATAATTATTGCCCAAAAAATAAAAGCTTACGCTGAAGGACGAGGGATGACGTCTTTGCAATACTCCATTCTTTGGTTACTCAATAACGCCGTTGTCACCAGCATTATCGCCGGCCCCCGAACGTTCAAACAATGGAAGGAATACGTTGGCGCACTCGGCCACTGTTTCACCGCGGACGATGAAACGTTTCTCGATCAATTAGTGCCCTCAGGACATCCCTCAACTCCAGGATTCACAGATCCTCGCTATACTCATACAGGCCGCAAGCCTATTATAGGCTAAAGGAAGTATAACCGATGGCAACGCAAACAGTTAGTGAACTTCTGAAAATTGGTAAGGATTCTGACACAGCGCTGGCTGCTCCCGATCGCCGCCCACTTAACTACGCAGGTTTAAGGCGACAAGCGGAGATAACTGCCACAATGTTTACCTTACTTGGTATCAAACGCAATGATCGTGTGGCTATAGTTCTACCAAATGGGCCAGAGATGGCAAGTGCTTTTCTAAGTATATCTGCTGTTGCTACGGCTGCTCCCTTAAATCCATCCTATCAGGAAGCGGAATTTGAATTTTATATGAGCGATCTTAATATCAAAGCACTGATTGTAGAAAAATCGAGCACTTCGCCTGCCGTGACAGTAGCAAAGTCCCAAGGTATCCAGATTATCGAAATTTTATGGAAAAACGACGATGCGGCAGGAACGTTTAAGTACCTAATTCCATCGGGAAAATTTAAAAATAATTCCCATAGAGCGTTACCAAATGACACGGCGCTCGTTTTGCACACATCTGGCACTACCTCACGTCCGAAAATCGTACCGCTCAGTCAGGTAAAGTTGGCCGTGTCCGCACAAAACATCATGCGTACTATCAACCTTTCAACAACAGATTGTTGTCTCAATATCATGCCGCTATTTCATATCCACGGTTTAATAGCTGCGATACTAGCTTCCGTTGCAGCCGGTGCTTCAGTCTTCTGTTGCCCAACATTCAACGCTCTACGCTTCTTCTCCTGGCTTGGAGAGGCAAAACCGACCTGGTATACGGCCGTTCCCACCATGCACCAGACAATTTTGTCGCGGGCGGAACGAAATAGGAAAATAATTGCACATGCGCAATTGCGGTTTATCCGTTCCTCTTCAGCATCTCTACCACCGAAGATAATGAAGCAACTCGAGGAAACCTTCGATGCTCCGGTAATAGAAGCCTACGGCATGACAGAAGCTGCACATCAGATGGCGAGCAATCCACTACCGCCTAAAACAAGGAAAGCAGGAAGTGTCGGCCATGCCGCTGGACTGGAGATTGAGGTGATGAATGCATCAGGCCAGCTTTTGGAAACAGGACAAATTGGTGAGGTAGTAATCCGAGGCAAGAACGTGTTTGACGCCTATGAAAATAACCCACAAGCCACTGCTGAAGCATTTACAGACGGTTGGTTTAGAACTGGAGACCAAGGAAAATTTGACGCGGACGGATATCTAACAATAACAGGGCGGCTAAAAGAACTTATCAACCGAGGCGGTGAAAAAATTTCACCCCTAGAAGTAGACGAAGTCATCATGGATCACCCGGATGTTGCCCAAGCTGTAACTTTTGCGGTGCCACACGCGACTTTAGGGGAAGACGTTGCCGTAGCAATCATCCTTAAAAGTGAAAAAAATGTGAAAGATAATGATATTCGGGATTTTGCAGCTGGGCGACTCGTTAATTTCAAGGTACCACGATTAATTGTATTCCTTGACGAGATCCCAAAGGGGCCCACAGGAAAAATTCAACGCATCGATCTCGCCAAAAAACTAAAACTCGTACAGGCGCAAAACGAATGAAAATTTGCATTTATGGCGCTGGGGCAATCGGTGGCTTACTTGGAGCAGAATTGTCATTGAATGGGCATGATGTATCATTAATTGCCCGTGGCCCACATTTACATGCGATCAAACGTGATGGATTAAAACTCGTTCGCGATGGCTCCGTACGTATTGCACATCCCGTAGCGACAGATGATCCTTCCGACATTGGTGAACAAGATTATGTAATAATAACACTAAAAGCTCATGCCATCCCTAGCGTCGTCGATACAATGAAGCCATTGTTGGGAGAGGATACGGCGGTAGTTACCGCCGTCAATGGAATTCCCTGGTGGTATTTTTTTGATCTAGAAGGGCCTTTCTGCAATCGTCAACTTGAGAGTGTCGATCCAGCAAACATACAATGGACAGGAATTGGTCCTCATAGAGTTATTGGTTGCGTCGTTTATCCAGCGGCTGAAGTTGAATGTCCAGGTCGTATTTTGCATATCGAGGGTAATCGCTTTTCCCTGGGTGAGCCCAATGGAAGTCGCAGCGATCGCGCCTTATATTTATCGGGTGCTCTAATATCTGCTGGCTTTAAGGCCCCGGTCCGCCCTCGTATTCGTGATGAAATATGGCTTAAGCTATGGGGTAATATTTGCTTCAATCCTATCAGTGTTCTGACAGAATCAACACTCGTTGAAATTTGTAATGACCCGAGAACGCGTTTAGTAGCTCGTGCTATGATGGTCGAAGCACAAATGATCGGAGAAGCGGTTGGAGCGCGATTCGCATTAGACGTAGATAAACGTATAGACGCAGCTGCCGCTGTGGGGGCTCATCGAACGTCGATGTTACAGGACCTGGACCGTGGCCGTCCGATGGAAATCGATGCCTTAGTGACCGTAATAAAAGAGCTTGGTAGTATGACTGGAATCGAGACTCCGGCTATCAACACTGTGCTTTCTCTTGTACGTCTTCGGGCACAAACTGCTGGATGTTATGGAGTTTAAACTGCAAATAAATGAAGAGAACACGACAACTTTTTGGAGAGACTTGACGTGCGCCCTATACAGCGCGTTATTACAACCGTCGAATTATTTAACACCTATATGGACTCAGCCTTGTTACCCAAACTTAGCTATTACGCTCCGTGACAAAGAACCCAGTAAAGACATACGCCATTAAGAGCAGCATTGCTGATGCCGATCGCAAGGCACGCTCAGGCCATTGCGGCGGAGTACTGTGGTTTACGGGATTACCTAGTGCAGGAAAATCCACTCTCGCAATTGAGCTTGAGCGTATTCTTTTTGAAAGAGGATACAGTGTCTACGTATTGGACGGCGACAATCTGCGAATGGGATTGAACTCCGACCTTGGGTATAACCACGCCGATCGTACTGAGAATATTCGACGGGTCGGTCAAGTCGCTGCGTTATTTTCAGACGCCGGAATAATAGCTATCTCGGCTTTTATTTCTCCTTATCGTGCAGATAGGTTCCAAGCCCGTTGTGCGGCTGAGGATACATTCCGAGAAGTGTACATTAAAGCTGACATTGAAACCTGTGAAAAACGGGACCCTAAAGGTCTCTATAGACGTGCTAGATTGGGCAAAATTTCTGATTTTACCGGCATCTCTGCACCGTATGAAGTGCCAGAATCGCCCGATTTTGTAGTTGACACAGTCATCGATGACATCTCGACTTGTGTGAAAAAGTTAGCTAGGTATGTCACGGACACGTTTGGATCGGCTGAAGATCACTAGGGGTCATTTCAGAAAGTTGCGCAGAGAGAAGAATTTGCCTGCTCTGGACCCGTGATTGTGCTATCCACCAGAAGCATTCGGATTCGGTCACTGGCACAACCCACGTGAGAAACGTTATGGAAAAAAATCGTTCCACAAACCAAGCTGATGAAACGTTTATGAACGAAAACCTTGCTGCCTACGATACATTCCTAGCCAATACTGGGCCAGATCGCCTGCAAAAAATCTTGGCAAGGAGTGAGCTCTTTCGAATGACGCTTGATATACCTGGCGACATAGTTGAGTGCGGCGTGTTCAAAGGTTCAGGTCTATACACTTGGGCAAAGTTAATGTGTCTCTTCAAACCCAATAACGAATTTCGAATAATAGGCTTTGATTTTTTCGGCACGGACCGTGAAACCTCGTTTAAGCACCAAGTTGATGCAGATTGTCTCAAGGAACATGAACTCGAATGGGCCTCACCCGACACAATCCGTTCGAATTGTGCAGAATGGGGTTTCAACAATTTAGAACTTATCACCGGCAACGTAATTGAGACGACAAAACAGTTTTCTAAAGATCGATTAGGGGCTCGGCTCTCGTTGCTTTACTTAGATGTTGACAACTATGAGGGCACTTTGGCTTGCTTGGAGAATTTATATGACTTGGTAAGCCTTGGTGGTGTGATTGCATTTGACGAATACGCCCTAGAAGGTTACGGAGAATCAAACGCAGTAGATGAATTTTTTCTTGGCAAGAATATCAAGTTAAAATCTATCCCTTGGGCCAATACACCGACGGCCTATGCTATTAAAGAAAGTAATTAGATAGTGCCTCAAATTTCGAACACGTCATACGAAAATACCATAAAGACAATGCTGCACACAAAGCGTGGTGCGTACCAAAATCTGTCATATCTCCCGACGTTTCGGGCTTCAGGGTTGTTCTTTGTTATCGCAAACAGAAAGGTCACAACACATATCAGTTTCATGAACTACTGGCGTGAAAAAAACAATAACCACTCCGTTGGTGCGATGGCAACGCTTCGTGACGCTGAAGGAATAAAAGTAGGGCGCCATTATTTCCCGTTGGTTGAGACTGTATTCCAAATTGATGCAAGAGAACTGTTGGATGATCCAGGCCCGTTTCATGGCTCTCTCGAAATAGATATTTACTCCAGCGAAGACCTCAAATTCGCTTTTCCTGCAATTTCAGTCTTCTATGAAACCTCGGATGGATTGTCATACGTGCACACCAACCAACGGGTCTTCAATAACTTGGACGACCAAGAGAGTGGAAATCAGTTCAATGCCTGGCAAACTGGATTTGATCTTCGATTTGATCTGAATACGAAGCCGTTTATTTTTCTCATTAATGGTCCGAAACGACTTGGTGACGCTAATGTTGAGCTAAAAATATTTAATAGTGTTGGAGAAATGATCGAATATGAAGTTTCACTCGGTGAATTGGCGGGCTATGCGGCAAGACGCCTAGAACTTACCGAAATCGATGGTTTGTATAATTTTCTCGGCCAAGAAAATGGGTATTGTAAAGTAAACGCGCCGTTTGATGATGTGTTCTGCCGCTTTGCGTGTGGCAATGAAAAAACTGACGGATCATGGATGTCTGTCACGCATAGCTACTTCGATTGTACAAACCATAAAGACTATTATAAAGACGATGAATTTTCTGCTGATGAAATTCCTTGCTTTGCACCATTTCATCTATTCGAAAATTTAGAGGTAGAGCTCGTTATATATCCAATTATGGCTAAATCTTTAGTTAAGTTCTCAATGGAGTGCTTTGACAAAAAAGGCGTTAGCCGCGCAATAATTGAAATGCCAGAGACATTTGATACCGCCGGAGAACATGTATATAGAATTAACGTTAGAGAGTGGCTTTCTCAGTGTGGTGTGGAAGCTGATGATACACTTTACTGTGTTTACGTAAATTCTGTGGAAGGACTAATTCCTACGCGGGTTACCTTTGGCTTAAATTACAGTATAGGTCAACAATTTGGCACAAACATCAGCTCGTCTTTCTTAATGGCAACTAGTCACGGCGTGCGGTCCCGCTCTTGGTTATGGGGGCCGACAGCACAACGAGATGGCGCGCGAAACGTCATAATGGTTTCACATAAGAGTAAGTCGCGTGAATCTCGTGAAACTGCCGAGTTTACCCTAGTACTATATGGTCGCCATGGGCCACTGGTGCAGAAAACCTATAAAACTACAAATGGCATGGCCAAAAACATTGTGTCAGAGGAGCTTTTGCAAGAAGTTAATTATGTACCACAAAATGGTGAGGTTCTTTGGTATGCCGTCCAATCCGACTGCTCATCATATTTCTGCAATCAGCTGCACATAAGTCGAGAAGGTAATATTGGCGGTGATCACTCCTTTTAATTTAGGTAATAACAGTAACTAATCTGAAATAACATATCTATCGGGAATTTTGTTTAGAGGGTAGCTTGTGGCGGTACACTCCGCATCCACAATTCTAACTCAACAAGTCGTTGCAAAATCAAACCCGCATGCCTATTCGCGTCCCTACGAAAGTTCTCTACAAACGCCGTCAGATGATGACCTTCAGAGAATTGACGCAATCGAGAGTCAGGGGCAGTCAGTGCATCCAAATATAATCCGGCTCCTTTGGGATCCTGAAACCACTCGTGATAAGGTAACCATAGACCTATCTTACGCCGATGTATTACTTCTCGCGGCAGAAATTTCTCAGCCATGTGCTTAAGCAGTGGTTTGGTTTTTTTTCCTGGAGCTCGGATTGAGTGTGGTAGTTGGTTTACGATCCGCAATAATGGCATGTGAACGAATGGTACGCGCGCCTCGACAGAAGCTGCCATACTCATTTTATCCTGTCTGGTCAGCAAAGACTCAAGATATGCAGATTGATCAACAGCGAAGAGACGGTCGCGAAAATCTCTAAACCGCTGACTTGCTTTCTGTCGTGCGCCAGGTTTTGGGATTAAGCCAGGGAAAATTCTCTGTACCATCCTAAAATCATGATAAACACCAGCGTAACAAGCTGCATCCAGATCAGTAAACCGACGAATTCCAATAAAAGGCCAACTTGACGGTAATAGCCGTGTTGGCAAATAGCGTCCAAGTCGCTCCTGCCATTCTAGCCGTCTCCAGTTTTGATAGCGCTGGTAGCCACCAAACATCTCGTCAGCTCCCTCGCCCGTTAAAACAACTTTTGATTGATTGCTAACTCGGTCACACAACAACATAAGCAAGACGCATCCACCATGTGGCGTTGGTCCTTCCATGTGCCGAACGGCACGAGGTAAGGCTTCTGTATATGCTTTAGAATCAACAACAAAGCGATGATGGTCGAGATTATATTGCCTTGCAACTATGTCCTGATAAACAGCCTCATCATAATCATGATCACCTAAGCTTATTGAAAAGGAAGAGAGGCGATCTTTAGCAAAGGATGAAGCTAGCGCCCCAACTAAACTGGAATCAACGCCCCCAGACAACTGTACCGCGTATCCAACATCACTCGCTAAGTGTGCAGAAAGTGAGGATGTAAATGCCTCCTCAACTGCCTCTATTGCCTCGTTTTGGTTTACTGGCTCCCCCGCATGCAAAGTATCCAACGGATCACAAAATCGTCGTTGTTGAATTTCACCTGAAGATAGTTGAACTGTAACTAAAGTACCTCCTGGGACGCGATCAATGTTTTCATAATTTGAAAAGTTACCAGCCGCCCAGCCGAAAGTGATTAATTCACTAAGTGCTGTCTCTTTTATGCTCGCGGGGATGAACCTTAGGAGCGGGCGAATTTCACTCGCAAACCCAACAAACTTTCCGCGATGGGCCATGTAAAGGGGTTTGATTCCAAGAGGATCCCTTGCAACAAGAGCTACACCTCTCTTCCTGTCAACAAGCGTGAACGAATACATACCTTCAAGTCGATCCAATATTCCTTCACCCCAAAGGAGATATCCTTCTAAGATTACCTCTGTATCACCATTAGTTCTAAGGTTGACATTGTGATGCTTCAGCTCGGCACGAAGGGCCATATAATTATATATCTCACCGTTATAGACGAGGCTGCAGCGCCCACTGGGGTCACTCATTGGTTGATCTGACATTTCGGTCGGATCAAGTATAGCTAACCTGCGGAAGACATACGCCCAACCGAGTTCACGGAGAGAACCACCAGAATCTGGTCCGCGGTGCAGTAAGTCCTGGTCGATATTACTGAGCAAAGACTCATCAAACCTCCTTCCAGGTTCAAAAACTGCTGCAAAGCCACACATTAAAATATTAGCCGTTTGCACTTACAATTTTGTGGAAAAGTTTTGCATAATTTTCGGCTACTATTTCAACTGAGTAGTTCCCACAGTCAGCAACTGCCGCAATGCTTAAAGCTTGCCTTAGAGCAGAATCCGATAATACCCGGTCGATAGTGGAGCTAAGCATACAAGCATCATCGGGTTGAACAAGTAGTCCGGTTTTACCGTCTCGGATAATTTCACGTGGACCATAAGGACAGTCTGTGGCTACAACTGGCACCCCAGCGGCCATCGCTTCGACAATTACGTGGCCGAATCCCTCCCACCTTGAAGACAAAACAAATAAATCAGCATACGCAAGCCAAAGGGCAACATTATCTATAAAGCCAGGGAAAATTACTCGATTTGCGACGCCAAGATTCCGCGCCATTAATTCTAAACAGCTGCGTTCTTCTCCTTCACCCAAGATCACCAAACGCGCTTCCTTATCACCTATCCTGGAAAACGCATCTAATAACAAATCAAACCCCTTCTGCCGAGATAGTCTTCCGATTGAAACAATTAATGGGCCGGTCTTCGATATCGGTGGCTCTTCACCGCGAACTTTCTCCACCGAATTCGCTATTTCTTTTACATTTACTGGATTCGATAGGGTATATGTGCGTTGAGGGTCTAGTTTATGGTCAGCTATAATTTCCCTGCGAACCCCGTCCGAAAGCGCAACTACCGCATCAGCACGTCGATAAGCAAATTTAATCAGGCTTCGGCGAATGAGCCCAATGTCATCTCTCATTCGGTGACTATTAGTTTCGCGCAAAATCAACTTAGGTGGAGTTGTCAACCCCTGGATAGCCAGGTAGGCAATAACGTTTGCATCGGCAATTGTAGAAAGCAAAACCTTAGGTTGATAATGTCTAATAATACGTCGTAGCGGTCTAAGCGAGCCTCTCAATCGACGTGTCATCAAATCACAGAGAGGAACATCGGCAGCAACCCAATCTTTTCCGTACCCATCAGTTCTCGCGGACACCAAAATCGGCTCAATTCGGTCGCGAGGTAGCGCATTTGCTAAATTAACTAGAGTACGCTGTGCACCGCCTCCATCCAAGTCAGGCAGGAAAAGGAGAACACGCAATGGCACGTCAGTTATGGTTTTTGGAATAACCACCAATTAAGATTATCTAACCCTGTAGTTCGTTTCCAAAAAAAACCATCAGCAACAAGAATTAAGTCAGGATAATTATCGAGCCACAAGCCACCATAATCGCGTTTAAAAAGTAGATCGTTTCTTCCACGATAAGTTTTCGCTTCAGGCGTTGGTGAAAAATACTCGAGGGAAAGTATATAACGAGATGACACACGATAGATTTCGGCATACGCAGAATTAATTTCCTCAGGCGGCACATGAATTAGCACCCCGCTTGTGAAAACTAAATCAATTGATCTGTCTCCAAACGGCAGATCCGCTACCGCCGCGTCAAAAATATGATTACTCGGCACGACATCATCTTCAAAAAGAATTTTCCTAGCTTTTTCATTGGGTTCAGCAGCGTAAAGTTGCGCACCTGTTAGCCGTTTTATCGCTCTAAGATTTATCCCAATGTTAGCACCAACTTCCAGAATTGACGAAGGGAGACCATCCGGTAGCTTGTTTAGAATTTGTGTAAAGGCATTCTTTACCAACTTTATGTTCTCGGCCGTCGCCTTATTACGGTCAACGTAGTCATCGCCAAACGATCCACGCCAAACTGAGAGATGTTTTCCTCTTTGCGCCATGCGTTACATTCCCTTCATGAAGAATTCTCCATGACACCTTGAATTGGAGTCGCTTCGACATCCGAGTTGGTTAGTAATAATTCTGGATAGGTTGAAAAAAGTTGCTCAATACACTTCAAATCAAATGTCGGATCACATGCGCCATGTACGTCGAAAAGAAGCTTCATCAATTCATAATCTGGTGGTTCATCAAGTGTCAGCCGCCAGGACCTTCGGTTTGGCAGTCGGTCTATAAGTATGACGGAAAATCGGTTGGGCTGTTGCCATATAAATGGCAAAACGTGTTCACGTTGGTAGGATTCTACGGCCTCCTTGTCAGCCTTTGCTAAGTAATCCACTGTGGCAGCCTCTACGTCAAGGCCGAGCGGTACACCTGTGTTAAACGATGTTCGAGCGTAGCCACCGGTACTACGTGCAGCCTCAAGCACTATACCAGCAATTCCAGGATCCAAAAGTGGACAATCGGAAGTGATCCGCAAAATTATCTCGGCGCGAGTGTGTTCGGCAGCTATAAGATAACGACGCAGCACGTCCTTCTCCGGCCCGATGGACAGCACTACGTCTGCCTCTCCATCAACAAAATCCACAATGGTCTGTTGGCCACCACTCTCCGGAATAGCAACACAGATCGCGTTAATACCTTCAATCCGGCGTGTACGAGCAATGACATGCGCTAATACTGGCAGACCGGCTAATGGCAACATGGCCTTACCTGGTAATCTAGTAGAATTCATGCGGGCTTGGATAATGGCAACTACGCGATCAGTCATTTAGTTGAATTTTCGCTCCACTCTATGTACGAAAGGTCGAGCGGGGTGCCTCGTTTAAGAACCCGCTTAGCACGCAGACCCACAACACGGTCGAAATAGCGCGGTGCGAGTCCAAAGCCCGGCCGGATGGATCTTAGATTAGATTCGGTTAAAATTTCGCCAACAGCAACATCTTCAACTACGTAAAGCGAGCGTCGAAATTGTACATTAGCCTCTTCGCTAGCCTTCCTCTTATAATCGACGCCACCCATTGCCGACCAAGCAGTATGACAATCTTCGACCAAAGACCGAAATTCCTTTGGTTCTAAGCTAAACGCAGCGTCTGGCCCACCTTCACCACGATCTGCGGTCAGGTGCTTCTCGATCATTACCGCGCCGAGTGCAACTGCGGATACGGGCACTGCCGTTCCGAGCGTGTGATCGCTCAACCCAACCGGCCATCCAAAGGTATCAGCCAGGTGGGGAATAGTTCTCACATTGGCTTCCTCTGCTGGCGTAGGATAACCACTGACACAGTGTAATATGACTACCCCGCCATCACCATTACCAGTCGCTGTTTCAACTGCTTCAGAAATCTCAGTTAAATTTGCCATTCCCGTTGATATTATTAGTGGTTTACCAGTGGCAGCTGCGTGGCGGATGAGTGTCGGGTCAACGCACTCGAAGGACGCTATCTTGTATGCAGGCGGGTCAAATTGCTCGAGAAAATCAACTGCTGTCATATCGAACGGTGAACTAAATACTGTTATACCTAATTCGCGTCCTTTATCAAAAAGTGCCGCATGCCAATCCCAAGGCGTATGGGCTTCTTGATATAACTCGTATAGGGATCGACCAGCCCATGGGCCACCCTTTATATCAAATCCTGGGCCATGATGATCAATTGTTATTGTATCAGCGGTATATGTTTGTAGCTTTACCGCGTCCGCACCAGCAGCCTTTGCCTCTTCAATTAGATAAAGCGCCTGCTCGAGACGTCCCATATGATTGGCAGAAAGCTCGGCTATAATATAAGGCGCCGCACCCAGCCCGATGTGATGAGTGCCAATTTGAACGTTTTGAATGCTCATAATGTACCTCCCACACTGCGGAGAATATAGCGACTCCCGTCCTGTTTATAACCTACGCTCACAAATAATTTGTGTGACGCAATATTCTCTGGCAGCACCTCTGCAACAAACGTGCTTTCCGGCCACAGCTGATGAGCTAGTTTTAGCGTGGCTCTCCCAACGCCTTTCCTTTGATTCATTGGAGCTATCAGTATCGAAATAAGCCAATCGCCATCGTCCCCTGCGTACGGCTCGAGTCGCAAAACACCTGCAGGCACACCTTCTAGCTCTACCAGAAAATACTGTTCCTCTGGATTAGCCAACCGGTCCGCAAACCATGACTCGTGCTCGCTTCTACTAGGTGGAGCAGACCGGTGCGCAAATCTACGAATATCCGGATGGATTTGCCATTTATATACAGTTTGGCAATCAGCCGGCGACACAGGACGTAGCGCCACAGCGCGACCAATCGCCCCTTCTCGTTTTGCTACCAAAGTTATGATCCGAGATACCCCGCGACCATCACACAGCTTATGGGCTGATACTGCCATATTATCCAATTCATTATTTCTGAGAGTTCGAATTTTATCAGCGATTGTGCCATTCAGGATATTTTCTGGACGGCCGAGAATATTTGCTGCTTGGGCCAATCTAAGGCCCCTTGCTACCTCCGCTTGGTTATCTGCTATCTCTATCAATAATGACGGCAAGCCCATCGCACACCTCTCCCAAGCGCTTGATCCGCAGGCACCAATTGCAATGTCTGCCACTTGCATTAAATCAGCGAGCTTTGCTGCATCAACATCAACGTGAAGTCTACCTATTTTTTTGGCTCTGATATCGCTCAAATAGGGAGCTTGGGATGTCAAAACGACATCGATTTCGATTTCCAGTTCTGCTAGCTCATCTAGTACACAACCCGTGATGTTGTCCGGATCAGTGGCACCCATTGTCACCAATACATTTTTAATACCTTGGCTCGGCAAACGCGAGTACGGTCGAACAAATTCGGCTCGGATTGGTGCATAACGTGCCCCGGCTAGCACACCACAGTGCGCTGGTACCAATGAATTATACTCCGCAGTCACTCGGCCAGGCGTAGGGTCAAGAAGTAAATTGCAATCATGTTGCTTATTTGGCTGATCGCTGATGACCAAAATGCGTTTGGCCCAGGACTGACAAGCCTGCTCGAATGTTACATCCAAGCTGTAATGGTCTATCACTAGCAGTGCACATCCAGATTTAAAATTTGACATCAATTCCGCGGCCTCATCATGCCCTTCAAGAAAAATAAAATCTGGACGTAATCCTGCAAGCTTTGCTAGGTCGCGCGCTGACTCCGACCGGCTTGCGAATACAATATTCCAGCCAACTTTTTTAAACGCGTGGGCGATACTGAGACACCGCATAACGTGGCCACCACCGATTATTGGAGAAAAATCGGCGCGAAAAATTGCAAGGTAGTTACTGTTGGGTACACTCACGAATTTGCAGATATTTCTAGTAGAATTTCACGTGCCGCGCGGCGACCAGCGTTTTTTTTGTGAGAAGAGACATACTGTTGTATTAATGTTTCTCGTGCCATAGATTTTTTCTCCCACAGAGCCTCTATCTGTTCAATCGGTTGGTCAAGAAACTGACGCAGCGAATAATAAAAATCAGGGGCACCAGCATCGAACAAAAACACTCCGGCAGCAAAGGCTTCGCGGGCATCAGATGGTAGCGGAGTAGCTTCGGGAATATCTATGTGGACCATTGGTTTTCCTGTCATCAAACACCAACTCGGCGTACTGTACCCGCGCGAGGTGATCAGCAATCGCGCACTCCCAACGATGTAACGCAGGTCATTGCGGTCACGATAAATAATCATGTTGGGAGCTGATGCCACAGCAACTTCAATGGGGTCTATATCCTCATACCGCCGACCAGGATAAGGCTTATACAAAACTCGTCTTCCCAAGCGTGCAAGAACCTTCTCGACAATGGCAGTTTCACGACAATATTTGTCGAAGTCATTGGCACCCTCAATTTGACCGTGATTTGCCACATAGAGCGCTGTTGAGATGTACCAGACTTCTGGCACTGCGTCCGCATCCTTCAACTGACCTTTCCGGTAATAGTCCTTTGGCAGCCCAACATCGATAGCACGACCTCGGCAAAATACGCCGGCCTCTGACAACTCAACAGCGCGAGCATTAAATGTAACCTCGAGATCTGACGCGGCACTTTCTAGATGCGCATCATACTGCCGGACCCTGTCATTAATCTCTATCGTCACGCCATGTTGGAAACTGACGAGCGGTATTTTGTTTTCACGTAATACTTTATGCAAACTAATCAATTCAGGATCATTTAAATGATTAGTGAGCACCGCCTTTGGTTTGAGACGCGCCAATCCATCGAGTTTTCTGCGCCACATCGGCAAACTGGCCCGGTATCGAGCGACATGGTGTGAGATATCCTCACCGAAAATCTTCCCCAAGGCGTACGCGACCGACTTAGTAACACTCTGTGCCAAATGCTGTTGCACTAGTTCCACGGCGCATGTTGATATCTTTTGTTCCTCATCTATCGATAATGAAGGCGGTCTAACACTTTTTACCAAATCTAGTGACTGGGTCAGGTAGCCCCTAAGGAGCAACCAAAATGCTGTCTCCTTTGAAAGTTCGTTCTCACGAAGCATAAGTATTGTACCACGTGGCCCACGTAGACCGGTGACACCAGATAGCCATCCAACCAAACGATATACGAGAGTCTCAATTGGGGAAAATTTAATTCTGACGCTCAATGCGGGTGTCGGCGGACGTGGATCTCCATCACCATGTGCGACGTCAATAGGAACTTGAATCACTAGCAGATTCGGATTGTCTGCCAGTAATCTCGTTAAGGGTGAACGTATACTCCCGTCAAGGTCTGTATCCTTACTACGCAACTCAACAACCGCAACTGGATCTTGAAAATCTGCCTCGGTAAGAAAGGCAGCCTTGGCTAAGATTGGCTGTAGCTGGAGAACCGCTAGGCGACCAGCTATTAGGCCAACATCCGGATCATATGAAAATTTAGTTTTACACGCGCGACCAAGAGCAATACAGACATCCTCTAAAGCGCGCAAACGGTCTGGCGTCAATGTCGAGTCTGCCTGGACTGCCTCTATAGTTGGGTCAGCTAATAAGGCCGGTGCCGTCGTGCGAACCTGTGCTAAATCATTAAGACCAGACACCAGTGCAAATTTTAATGCGACGCGGGACTCAACGTAAACTACTGAAATATTAGGTAAATTACTTGTCTTCCCGCAGGCAACCTTTGCTACGTCGTAAGTAGTAATATCGTCAGATGAAGACATTCTCGTGACCAGAAACAAACTTGTTAAGAGATTATATAAAGCACCAATTAGTAAATTTATTTACCTGATTCTGTTCGCCCTTTTTCGATTCGAGGGCATTTTAGTCCATATATTGGGTAACTCTTTTTTCCATATTTACACGACTTAAATGTCATTAATCGCTTCGACTAGACGTTCATCAGCATTAGCAATCAAGCTTTCAAGCCGCGATGCTACTGGCTGCTTTAAGCCAATCGCTGCTTGAAACACACGCCACACGTCATAAAAATTTTGCCAGTTCAAAACCGGTTGACTAATATCCTCAATCATTGGGTTAACAATTTCTGATCGGTTTGGTTGAAGAGATAACACGGGTATACCGAGGAGATGAGCTTCGACTAAAACCATTGTAGTCATTCCGATTACTCCATCAGCCATCACCAGAAGATCCGCAGCACTTAATTCAGATAGTTGTGCCGAACCATCGACGATATCTTGCCACATTACCGCATTTTCTCTTGGATGAGGCTTTACCAAAAGCTGAATATCGGACCGCTTACCAATGCATTCAATCAGAGTGCTAAACACTCCAAATTGATCAAAACCACGGCTATCACCAAAATCTTCTTTCACAGGTTCGGAGAAGAACACAACCTGACTGGCTCCCCCGGCACGGGCTTTGCGCTTGTCCCGAAGCCTATTAGTCTGAGCCTGCAAGTGCGCTTGGCCTATCACATGCGTTATGCCATGCCACCACGAAAAACCCTCAAACGCCTGGGCCATGGCGAGATCAAGCACACCCACAACGTCGGGGACTACCATCTCCTCGTGCCCTTGAAACCGTAATGCCAAGTTCGTCCAGGCATCTATTACGGCCATAGTAGGGCAATTAGATGAACGGGCCCATTTCCACATCTCGCGTTCTGTGTCCGAGAATCCTGTTCCAGTGATCACAGCATCAACTGCGTTTAGTGAAACATCTCTTACCGTGTTCACCGTCGTTACTGCGTGCCCCGCATCCCGCCAAATATCTACGGCTGGCCCAACTGCTACTAACTCAAGGCCATATCCTCGTCTTTGGACTTCTGGTACGATGGCAGCCAACATCATCGCACCACCAGGATCATGCGCAAATAGTCTAAAGTTCTTCACCTGATCAGCATGTCATTTTCTTGTTTCGATCACGAAGCGCTGGCATGTTTTCCACAACCTTGTGAACGGCTGCTGCAACATCATCTAAGTCTCCATTATTCATCGGTGGGCGCATCATCTCGTGGGTAATAAGAGTCTCAAAGTGCGCTCTCTCAGCTTCTGGGCATAGTCCCTTGTCGTAGTTCAACACGCCCTTGTAATGGGGACATGCAAAAGGGCAACCGAGGTTTCCATAAGCGGTGCGATTCTGAAACATTGGTTCAAGATAAATAGGCTTAACGTAACCACCTCCTATCAGCGGCCCCTCCACTTCTCGGAGTTCCGTTGCTGGTAATTCCGCCCTCAAGGCATCAACAAAAACCGCTCGGGGTAGCTCCATGACTTCAGGCTCATAACTTATCGCGTGAACATAATAGACATGCTGATTATCAGAGCCGACTGCTGGCATGGCTAGCCCTTGGATACCCGACAGTTTGTCTTCTAAATAGGTTACATTTGCCTTTCGCCGGCGGATCAATTCAGGCCCCTTACTGAGCTGGCAAAGTCCAATTGCGGCCTCAATCTCACCCATTCGAAAATTAAAACCAATCATGTTTACTAAATCGCTTACTCCGCGGTTTCCAACCACTGCCTCAGCGTGATTGCGAATGAGTCGCAATTTCTCTGCAAAGTCACCCCGGTTGGTGGTCACAACACCTCCTTCACCCGTATGGATGTGTTTGTGGTAGTTCAGGCTGAAAACCCCCATATGGCCCAATGTTCCTGCCGGCCTACCCTTATAAGTAGCAAACGGACATTGCGCAGCATCCTCAATCACGGTCAATCCGTATTCTTCAGCCAGAGCCATAATTGGATCCATATCAGCGGTTTGTCCAAAAATATGGACAACTATGATTGCCTTTGTACGAGATGTTATTTTCGGCTGTATCGTCTCGGCGCTGAGGCAAAAAGTATCAGGGCTAATATCCGCGAAGACCGGTACAGCATTGAAGATCACAGCTGCCGTGACCGAGGCCATCATTGTATATGGCGACACTATAACCTCGTCCCCTGGCCCTATACCTGAAGCTCCCGCCGCCGCAAACAAACCACTGGTAGCGGAATTCATAGCAATTGCATGTTCTACATCAATAGTCTCTGCCCACGCGCGCTCAAAGGATTTAACTTTAGGGCCTCCCATAAAGTCTGGGTGCTCAGCACCGATGTAACGCGACAATACCCCCGACTCAACAACCTCTAAAACAGCTGTTTTTTCTTCATCAGCAATAAACTTATAAGCTGGAAACAGTTTTTCTCTTATAGGAGTACCACCAAGAATTGCTAATTCGTCCACACTCATTCTCTTTCGATTTTTATCTGAACTAATTCCATAAGCGCCCCGCAAATCTCTTCTGTTTCTAGAGCCGACATTCCATCACTTACAAATGGTGTGCCTTCATTGAGATGATCGTGTAATGCTGTAACGGCATTCGGTAGCGCGTTCGGTAACTCAGTGTTTACCCATATACCATCATCTAACACAACCTGATGAAGAAATAGCGGATGTGGTCTCAATCTCCTTCTCCGTAGTCTATATCCAAGATCTTCTACATTTACTCGCCCCTTCTCAAAAATTATGTCAACTTCAAAGGGAAAGTGCATACGTGAATCACAGCCAATCAAATATACTGGCCTAGCCTCTGAGGTTTCTAGCCGTGCAGAAAGTGTTGGATCTTCTCGGCGATAGTCGTGAATGATCTCGGTTACTGCAATTGGCCGAAGCGGGCCAAGTAAAAATCTTAGAAGGTCGATTGCATGCGAGCCACAATTAACCAAACCCTTGGCGTAATATGCAGAAGCAGTTTGCACTGACCCCCAGTCACCATGGATAATCTCATTTCGAATACTAATAATGTGGCTATCGAATCGACGCTGGAAGTTAACCATTAGTGGCCTGCCTGCCTCTTCATAAGCAGAAACAATTGCGCGCGAGCGAACAACTGTACCAGTCAACGGCTTCTCTGCCAAAACCGCACGAACTGACATAGTTAAGAGCATTTCCAACACATCGCCGTGTAAGTGAGTTGGCACGCATACGCTGGCTACATCATAAGCTGCGCCTGCAGAATAGCAGTCTTCAAGACATTCAAATCCGACTGGCACGTCCCAGCGATCCATAAATTCGGCTCGCCGCTTGGAATTGGGTTCAACGCAGGCCGCTATTCGGAATCGCACATCATTCCGATAAGCACCAGCGTGTGTCTGCGTGACTCTATCGTTATCGATCATCTCGTCATAGCCACCAGCAATGTTGCCACACCCAACAATTAAGACAGACATTACTCTACCATTAGGTTCATGCATGCTTGCGCTTCACATGTGCGTTCAACTTGATAAGCTCTGGATTATCTCTAAGTAGAGTCAAAATATCAGCCAAATCAAAGTCAGGTTTTTTTGGGTAAAGAGCACCAAAAATTGAACTTATAAGCTCAAAATCCTCCAGTGTGTCTAAGGTCAGTCCAAGTTCAGGATTGGTGAGTTCCGGTGGACCAGGCATGTTTTTAAGCGAATAAATTTCTGGATGGCGATATATGTAGATACTTACGTGCTCATGATCTTCAGGATCATCCGTACGCGACGCAACGTCTAAAAGTATTTCAGTGGCGAAAACTTGTGTATCCATGCCGCGTGGGTATGTTCGTTCAAGAACATTGGAGAGATAGTCTACGTCAGTCTCTAGGTAACCTTGAATGCATGCGTGTACTAAAGCTGGGTCGATCAAAGGACAATCTCCTGTTGTCTCTACGATGACATCAATTTCGTGTGCGAGAGCTGCATCGAGAACCCGCCTCAGCACATCTTCCTCACTGCCGCGATAGTAACCTACCTTCAGACTTTTAGCCAAAGCGACGATAGGTATATCCTCCTTATTGTCAGTTGTTGCTACTACAATACCATCCAATGATGGAACCCTCTTTAACCTCTCGATCATGTGTTGTAGGATGGGCTTACCCGCCACCTCCATTAATACTTTCCCGGGAAGTCGCGACGAAGTCATACGAGCCTCAATCGTAGCAATTATCCGAGGCCTACCACTCAAAGGTTTAGGAACTATCATTCTTCATAACCAGCTAAAACATTCCTCACGGGGTAAACAGAACTTGCCCTACAAGAGAGCTTGTATTGTAAATATTAAGCTCCGAGGCGAGGGCTTTGCGGGATGAAAGCTCAGTCCAGCAAGTAGTTAACAACGGATCGTAGAAGCCACGATACATAGTGAACGGTAGAGATCGATGTAGCTATGCTCGTTGCCTAGTTGGTCAAATGTACCAGTCCAGCACAACCAGCTAGATCGCCTTACATCTATCAACCAATTTAATTAGTTCTTTGATGCTCAAAAAAGTTGTCAAACCGTCAACAGCGGACCTGAAAACCCTCTGCCACAAGATACGCCTTGGCCTCAGTAGGCGTTTGCTGAGTGAAGTGGAAAATACTCGCAGCAGCAATTGCCGATGCTCCCCCTTCTTTTATAGCTCGCGCCATATGAGCATAAGTTCCCGCTCCACCCGATGCTATTACAGGAATTCGCACCGCCTCTGTAACTCGGCTGATAAGTTCTAAATCGTACCCCTGCATCTTTCCATCCTGATCAATTGACGTTAGGAGAATTTCTCCTGCACCAGCCTCTTGAGCTTTGAGGGCAAGGTCACGTGGATCATATCCCGTTGGAACTTTACCCGCATGCGTAAATACCTCGTAGCGACCATTAACATCACATCGGGCATCTATTGATATTACAATACATTGGCTTCCAAATTGACATGCGCATTCTGCCACCAAACCTGGTTTTTCTATCACCGCAGAATTTATGGCAACTTTATCAGCACCAACCATTAGTAATTGACGAACGTCTTCGGTATCACGCACGCCACCTCCGACCGTAAGTGGCATGAAACACTCGTCCGCCAATTCATCAATTAAATCAAAGTCTGGCTGACGATTTTCCGAAGTCGCAGCTATATCAAGAAATACCAACTCGTCAACTTCTCGCATGTTGTAAACCTTTACCGCCTGCATTGCTCCTCCGACTCTCCTCCCACTATTAAATCCAACTCCTTTGACCAAACCAAAATCTTTATAGAGTAACGTTGGCATAACGCGAGTTTTCAGCACTGTCTAATTCAACAAAAAATTTTGCAAAATCGCAAAACCCGCGCGTTGACTCTTTTCGGGATGAAATTGCGTTGCATAAATGTTTTCATGTTGGATGACCGAAACAAACCCGCCGCAATAAGGTGTTGTAGCAATCACGTCCTCCGCCGAACCACACGCGAGGTGATAACTGTGAACAAAATAATAGTCTCTTTTCTCATCTATCCCACTCAATAGAGGAGAACTTCTATGGTGTTCAATCTGATTCCAACCCATGTGCGGCACGCGTTCCACAGGGTCCAACGGCTGTAAGATTATAACTTCCCCGTCAATCAAACCAAGGCCATCTACATCCGATATCTCGGTACCCTTTCGTGCCAGGAGCTGCATTCCAAGGCAGATTCCGAGCAAAGGTGTGCTCCTTTGAGTAACTCTTTCTACCAATACCTCTACTAAGCCGCGCTCCCGCATATTTTTCATTGCAGTCGGAAATGCACCGACGCCCGGCAGCACAAGTTTATCTGCGTCATCTACAGCCGTCGGAGTCGCGGCTACACGAGCTTCACCACCGCATTCCTCTATGGCACGCATCACGGAATCCAAGTTACACAATCCGTAGTCAATGACTCCCACCCTTACCATCTAGTCAACTTCGTTATCATAATTGACTTTAGTCAAGCTATTGGTCGAATCCTTTACGAGTCCGCCATTATCATCGGTGAGAAATAACTTCTTATTTGTAAAACGATCGCAAATTTGTACAAATTTGCCCAAGTCCATATCAAACTCCACGAGTATGTCCTCAATCCGTTTACCTAAATATGAAATGGGAAATTTCCCGTCGATTTTAGCAACTATCTCTAATGCCCTTTCACGGCTTAACCGCTTACGGCGAATATGGAGACACGCCTGATCCGTGACACGGCCGTATCCATATTTTAGGAATTTGAAATAATCGTGAATTCCTGTCTGATGATTATCGAGGTTCTCATAATCCACCAGTGAACCCTCTACAGGTTTTGGGTAAGTTAAGAATCCATTTTTTTTAGCCACCTTGGCGTTATTATAGCCATCCCATGGAAGATAATAACCAAGGAATACCCCAGTCACCCCGACGCGAGACAACTCATCATCTGTGGGGTAGGTATATTGAATTAGATGTCGCCGGTCGATACCACCTTGGCCAATCAAATCGGAAACACGTAAGCCTAAAAGGCCACCAAATTCCTCCAACCATTTGCGGGTAAGGACATTACTTTTAGCTGCCTGCGCCGGACCTCCATACTCATCTTGAGAATTTTCTCCCCAAACGATCAGTGGAATACCCATCTGGACACTAACACGCACCGGTATGGTGAAAATCGTAACATGTTCGGGCCACGATACATCGCCTATTTGTTCTAACGCGAGATGGTTAATTCTGCGGCGAACTACAGGGTTAGTAGATACTTCAATATAATCAACACCCAGTTTTTTAATGTTTTCGATATTGCTGCGGCCATAAGCGGATAGGTCGTCAGTCATTGCCGTTACACAAAGCGGATTAGCACCCAACTCCAGCATACTGACCACTTGAAATGTAGAATCTTTTCCACCACTAACAGGGATTAGACAGTCATAGTTATTTTCTGCCTCATTACGGTAACGATTAAGAATGTGTTTCAGTTCATCGTGGCGCTCAGACCAATCAATTTGGATACGCCGTTCAAAATTCCGACAAGCAGAGCAAACGCCGTCCTCATCAAATGATAGGTCGGGTTTCGTCTCTGGCATGACGCAACGAGTACAATAGCGAATCACAATTTAGTCACTTCAACTAATTAAATGGTATTCAATTACTAATTTCTAGTGCCAACGCAAGTGCGTCGGAAACTCGCGTCACGTCTTCCTCAGTCATCCCTGTATGAAGCGGCAACGAAAGAGACTGAGCATAGAAGGCCTCAGCCCCAGGAAGAAAAATTTTACCGTATCGCTGTTGATAATAGGGCTGCAAATGAACTGGCAGATAATGAACCTGAGTTCCAATCCCAGCCTTCATGAGCAACGTCATTACGTTCGCCCTGGAAAGTCCTATCAACTCAAAATCAATACGCACGACATATAGGTGCCACACTGGATCACATCCCGGTTGGCGGCCAAGTGGCTTAACAATTGGATACAACGAAGCCAGCGCCTCGTCATAGAACCTGGCGATTTGTCGCCGAACCATAGCAAAATAATTAAGCTTTTTAAGCTGGCTCGAACCCAAAGCGCATTGGATATCACTCAGCCTATAATTGTTACCTAAATCCACCATTTCGTAATACCAAGGATTTGCTTCGCCTATCCGATCATACGCTAGATCAGCGTTCTGGAATTCATCAACAGAGCGTGTCATCCCATGATTTCTTAATCTGCGTAAGCGATCTAAAAGGTTACTATCGTTCGTCGTAATTGCCCCGCCTTCTCCCGTCGTAATTGTCTTAATTGCATGGAAGGAGAAAGTTTCCATAGTTGCCTGGCCACAATCACCAACTCGGCATTTATCGCCGTACGTTGTAGCCAAGGCATGACAAGAATCGTAGACAATGGAACAACCTTTTGCCGCCAACTCAATTGCCTCACGATCGGGACTCTGTCCAGCGTAACATACTGGTAAGATCACCTTTATAGATTTGGTATCAACTCTCAATAATATTTCCGAAAGGTCTTCGGGCCGCATCAGACCACTTTCTGGATCAACGTCGGAAAATATTACTTCAGCTCCAGATTGGCGAATTACATTGGCAGTTGCAAGAAATGTAACGGAGGGTACCACAGCTTGGTCACCAGGCCCTAAACCAAGGGCTGACACTGATAGGTGCAGGGCGGCCGTGCCACTGGCACATGCTACTGCGTATTGAGAGCCAACTGCATCAGCAAACTCAGACTCAAATTTCTCGATGGCAGGTCCTGTGGTTAGATAGTCACCGCTCAAAGCCTGGGTGACTGCCGCAATGTCGTCTTCATCTATATGCTGCCGGGCATATGGCAAAAATGGTCGTTCCGCTACGCTCAAAACACTTCCTCTGACAACAAGGCGCGACACGCCTCAACATCTAACCATTCGTCGTTGTTACTGCTCAAATAGCTAAAGCCGTCATCTACTGGACGGCCTTCGGTAGGCGGAGCAGTATCAGCATCCCAGAATTGAAGCGATGGTTTGATAATGTAGCGATCCGGTAGTTCTACCGTGGATCGCGCATCGTCCTCAGTCACCATAACTTCGTGTAATTTCTCACCTGGTCTAATTCCAATTGTTCGAAGAGGAAGATCAGGTGCCATGACAGCTGCAAGGTCAGCTATACGCATACTGGGAATACGAGGGACAAAAATTTCTCCGCTTCTCATTCTCACTAGGCTAGAAAGAACAAAATCAACTCCCTGTTGTAAAGTTATCCAAAAACGTGTCATTCGGATATCGGTAATCGGGAGACTATCCGCTCCTTCCGAAATCAGTTTTCGAAAATATGGCACCACGCTGGCACGCGATCCAATGACATTGCCGTATCGCACAACAGAGAACCGTGTACCTTCTGTTCCGCTCAAATTATTGCCAGCAACAAAGATCTTGTCCGACGCGAGTTTGCTTGCACCATATAAATTGATCGGGTTTGCCGCCTTATCTGTACTGAGTGCTATTACCTGTTTCACAGAGCATTTGATCGCCGACCTAACAACGTTTTCAGCCCCATGTACATTGGTACGGATACACTCGAAAGGGTTGTATTCAGCGGCTGGAACCTGTTTTAGGGCAGCGGCATGAACGACAACGTCAACCTCTCGCATCGCCATTTCCAACCGATCTGCATCTCGCACGTCACCAATAAAATATCGAAGCGCTGGGTGACTTGAAATTGGCAAGTGAAGCGACATATCATGCTGTTTTGCTTCATCACGGGAGAACACTATAATCCGGTGCACGTCGTATCGTTCCAAAACAGTTTGGACAAATGCCTGACCAAACGAGCCGGTGCCACCAGTTACGAGTATTGATAACCCACCGAGTTTTAAATCACTATCAACAAAACTTCGCAAATTTGTAGTCATGCCATTGTCACTTTGAGGATCCTTTCGACCCATTTGTTTCTGTAGGACGGAGGCCTTCAGGTCCCACCACATATTGTGCACCTGTCTCTGGACAAATCATACTGTCTTCGAGCCGCCGGCCAGCAGCACTCACCCAGCCGATCTGTCGCGCAGGATTACCCACCACGAGAGCGTAGTTCGGAACATCACGGGTCACCACAGACCCTGCTCCTACCAAAGAATGACATCCAATAGTACAGCCGCAAACAAGAGTCACGTTAGCACCTATACTAGCGCCGAATTTAACCAATGTGGGTTGAAACTCATCTCTACGGCTGATTACCGCGCGCGGCAACAACACATTCGTAAAAACTGCATTTGGTCCAACAAACACCTCATCTTCAAGGACAATTCCGTCATATAAGGTGACATTGTCCTTAACGGTCACGCGATCACCTATTCTCACATTACCTTCCACAAACACATTGTGCGCAATCTTGCAGTCCTCGCCAATGTTAGCACCAGCCAAAATAATGCTATATTGCCAGATACGCGTCCCTACCCCAATGTTTGCGCTCTCCGAAATCTCTGCAGTTGGGTGAAACAATGTCATCGTTCTTCAGGCACAACCGCAGCTATTAGTCCGTTAGCGACTCTCACAGCCTGCTCACGGCTAAGTTCGGGATATATAGGCAATGACAAAACGTGTTGGGCAGCCTCTGTCGTACGTGGCAAATCATCAGACTTATACCCAAGATACCGATAAGCAGGTTGTTGGTGGAGAGGCACAGGATAGTGAACCCCGGTATTCACACCAAATTGCTTCAATGTATGCTGAACTCGGTCACGATTAGGTACTTGTACAACATAAAGGTGGAATACATGTTCAGCTTCGTCCAGTTTGACCGGCAATTGAATTGTTTCTTGGCCTGCTAGCAGCTCATCGTACCAGGTTGCAATGTTTCGTCGAACCATATTCCATTTATCAATATATCCGAGTTTGACCATCAAAATTGCTGCTTGGAGACCATCAAGCCTTGAATTCATACCTTCTTTATCGTGCAGATACTTATTAACCCGACCATGGTTTGAACGCATTCGAATTCGTTCGATTAAATCTTTATCACGGCTGAACACGGCACCAGCATCACCCCATGCACCAAGATTTTTCCCAGGATAGAAGCTGAAGCAAGCGGCATCACCCCATTCTCCCGGTTTTTTACCTTTCCAGCTAGCACCATGGGCCTGTGCAGCATCTTCCAACACGACTAGACTATGCAACTTAGCAATAGTCATCAATCGATCCATCGGTACCATTTGACCATATATATGAACTGGTATAATCGCTCGAGTATTTGGGTTGATCGCAGTCTCTACCTTATCTAGGTCCATCAGGTAAGTATCAGCTTCTATATCAACAAAAACGGGCTTGTAACCAGCAGCGGTAATTGCCTCAGCCGTAGCAATAAAAGTATGACTGACAGTGATAACTTCACCCGTCCCATCACCTTGTCCCAATAACTCAAACAAGGCTAATTGTAGTGCATCTGTTCCATTGCCCACGAGGGCTACATGACCACCACCACACCATTTGGCAAAACCATTTTGTAGTTCTGTGTAATCGGGCCCACCAACGAAACTCGTACGCTCCAAGCAAGCTGTTAAGGCGGCATCAAATTCGCTCTTGTAAGCATGGTATTGCGCTTTCAAGTCAACAAGCGGGATATTCTTAATCGAAGGTTTTACAGTCATAATAAGTACATTGAGATCAATTTGAAGACTTCCGACTCACAGTTTCAAGCATCATTAACGGACGGCACAACTTTCTCGGAATCGAACCTGCGTAAGGGAGACTACAAATCCCGCCTACAATATTTCGTAAATTTCGAGGTCCATCATAAGAGTCGATATCAATTTTCATATGCAGGCGGTCACTGGTAACATCAGATACATCACCGATGTAGAGTCGAGCACAACGCATGTGGAAGTATGGGCTACGCAAAAAAAGAAAATTAGACAAATAATCTGTGTCATGTCCAAGAAACTGGTAAATGGGAGTCTGCAGCAGTTTAGGCAGGCAGTGAACAAGCCATGTCTTGGTATGTGAATCGTATGGCATAAACCGATGTGGGACATGATGGACCGCATATCCTCCTAGACTGAGTACGCGTCCCTCATCAGCATAGTAAGCCTCAATCACCGAATCAGATACATGCTCGACAACCTGTTGACTGATTACAAGTTGAATTGATTGATCGGAAAGTGGCAACCGCTTTCCATCATATACAAATATTCTATCTTCGCCGATTTCCAAAATCTCATGGAAAATTCGGTTGCTCGCTTGTGCTTTTGGTAGAGTGTTCGCTCCCCAAATGTTAGTATAGCCAAGTGCCGCCAGGTAAAACAAATTTACGCCTGTTCCTGTACCATGATCCAAGATAGATATTTCAGAGCGAGACCAGTCAACTTCCATGTCAGTTAGGAGTTTAATGATACGGTGTAAATGCATTGGTGGATCTTCGCTACTAGCACGTGACAACGCCGCAAAATCTGACCAAGCATCATCTAAGGGGCGCCCCTCTCGACAAGCCTTTGTCAACACGCAAAAGTGTTCAACGATAATCGACCAGCACATTTATCAGCTTTTGAGCTTTTTGGTCGTCAAACTTGGGTATTCAACCTCAACAGTCATCCCACCTGATAACATGGAAGAGCCCAGCGCCTGGAGAACCGCCGTAACCTCTATACCGTGTTTTCCGTCGGTGAGCGGCCTACTATCCTCACTGATGCATAATGCAAAATGGTCTATTTCGACCGATAAAGGTTCAACCAATCTTATATTAGGGACAACTAAGTCACCCGCCCGCACACGTGTCGTGAAATCAGTATAATCACTAGTCTCGTTTTGAAATTCAGTTTCAGCTGATTTATCGTAAATACGAATATGACCTTCAGCATTAACATCATCGTATACCAGCATTTTCTTTGAGCCGACAACGACCATATCCCTCCGCTTTTGTGGATCAAGCCACGAGAGGTGCAAATTTGCGCTACGACCGTCTGCATAATCTAGTTGAGCAAAACATACCTCTGCACTCTTGGATCTCTTGACAACATATTGTTGACCGCGTGCACTGACCTTCACAGGCCTTCCATCAAACCAGTAATTCAGGATAGACACGTCATGAGGAGCAAGCGTCCACATCACATCAGAATCGGGTCTGAACTTTCCTAAGTTCAACCTTTGAGAATATGCATAAAATACTTCTCCCAATTCTCCCGAAACGATCCTACTTTTTACATCGTGTACTAAATTGTTATAGAGAAACGTATGACCAACCATTAAAATGCGACCGACCTTTGACGCCAATTGCGTCAATTCAATTGCCTCCTCTACTTTTTCTGCTAGTGGTTTTTCGACAAAAACATGTTTTCCTGCTCTGAGCGCCGCCAACGCATGGGTGTAGTGAAGATTTGATGGCGTTGCGATCATAACGGCATCAAGACTGGTATCCTCAAGAGCATCATCGAGATTATTAAATGCTTTTGCATCTGGATAACGTTTAGTCATGCGTTTCAAGGTAGTTGGATTGTTATCGCAGAAAGCAACAAGCTCAGTTTTAGAACTAGCAGCAACATTTCTCATGAGATTGCTAGCCCAATAGCCACAACCAATTTGGCAAATCCTTATGATTTTATATTTTTTTGTCATTAATTTTGTCACGCCACAGGAAGTTGTCACACAATTTAAAATACTGCCATCGCAGGTTATACAACAACAACTATGCACCTAAGAGTGCTATCTCTCGAGCCACGCGTTGTTCCCAGTCCTGAAAACTTGATGCTGTTTCCCGTGCCCGCCGGGCGTATTCCATCACTTGTTCCGGCTTTTCTACCAAGTTTGTCAAAACATTGACGAGATCCGCTTTAATGTTATGTCTGCTTATCCTAACAACGCAGTCCATAGGCAAAACTTCATCAGTATCATCGTCCGTATGGGTCACCTCATCCTTATCGAGGATGACGACGCACTTACCAGCTGCGATCGCCTCAAGATTAGCGTTTGACAAACCACCAAAGTGATTTAGCGAAACGTATACGCCCGCAATTTCGAGCCACGCGGGCACAAGGTTGTGTGGTACCTGACCTATAAACTTTATGTGATCAGCAGCACCTTCCGCTAAAGTTTTTTCCTCTAGCTCAGATCTTAGGCTCCCATCTCCAATCAATACTGCGTCCACTGCCTCTGGGTAGGCTTTTAATAGTTCAATGACCGCTGAAACGAACTCTTGGCATCCCTTGTTCATCTCTAATCGGCCAATAAATGCCACAGTTAGGCGTCCTCGCAATCCATATTTGGTTTTGAGCCTATCAACAACACCAGTATCAACTCGATGCGGATCAACACCATTCAATAGAACTTCTAGCGGGGCACCATGGGTTAGCAGGCGAGGCAGATAGTATTTGCCCCCAGAACCGTCGAGAGTACATATTACGCGATCAAACGGTGCATTATAAAACCATCGTTGCAAGCTGGCTCCAGAGTCGGCAAGACGCTTTTGTTCAGGATGTAATCCCAAAAATCGTAACACTACCCGACCTAAGCCGAGTCTTGCAAAAACACTGGCAACAACAAAATTCGCATTGGTGAAATAACTTACCTGTGGCCGAAATCGAAAATATAGCCAAAGGTAACGTAATGTATGTGAGAGTTCACGCAACTTTCCATCAATGCCTAACCGTTGTAACAATGGCCTAGGTGCCCAAGGTAGAACCACAGTGGTGCCAATGGGATCGAGCGAAAAACGGGAGCCTTTAGCGAACCGTCCTTCAAACGGATCCTTACAGGCGAACACAGTCAACAGTTCAACCTCGGGATGTTTAGCTAAGCCTTCAAGAAGTCGATAAATCGCAGGCGAACCATTTGGTTGCCATACACCTTCAGCGAGTCCCCCAGCAATGCCTGAAAATAGCCGCGTAGCAACCATCACCCGCATTAGGTAATACTCTCGATGGGTAGACCATCAATTCCATAACCTTTGTCTTGCAAATAACGCCGAGCGTGCCATGCAATTGCATTACGGTGACCGCACCTATCACGCAGAACTTGTCCATATGGTACAATTGAATAATTACATATCACGTCCGTCCACCACTCGATGTATCTACGTTCAAAGCGGTGCCAACGACTACGACCGAGCGGAGCATGTAATACCTTAAATATGAAACGAAGAAAGCTAATCCAAGTTGGCACTATTCGACGCTTGAACTTCCATTGATGACCCCAAACACCACCCCAATCAGCCGTCACCAACATCTCGCGATAAAGTCTCTGACCCGCCTTATCTGCAAGTGGCACGTCAGCCCAAAAATCAAGATAGTCCCGATCCCAAAGCGGGAGACGCCAATCGAATCCAAACCATTCGTACGTGCGTTGGCCGGCAACCACATATTTTGATTGTCGGTTGCGGAATTCGGCAATCTCGAAAATCGAATAGTCACCATTTGTATCATCAAACCATTGGTCAATTTGTGCAAATTCGTCACGCAATAACCCGTCTAGACGTGCCAAATTTTCTTCTGTTTTAAGACTAGCCCAGAGATCAAACTGTTTGTAAGCCATAGCCTCAAAAACATTACCCCACCGAACTTCTACATCTGCTTTTATAGGTGTTTTTGTTAATATCTGTGGAATATGGTTTCCAGAAATGTAGTCACCCGACTGGCCATTGACGAAGATGGCATCTTCCGGCGCAAACCCGCTTCGCTTCAACTCACCAACAGCATAGAAGTCCTGTTGAAAGGGAATTGCCTGTAGAGTATCGGCGAACGCTACAAAGGCTTGGCAGCTCACACTCGCAAATGTGGCCTCCTGCTGTCGCGGACTATTGGCTATAAATGTCCATGGATATCCGAGATGTTCAGCGATTCGACGCCCAGCTTCAGCTTCGTGATTACCAAGTTGCCCATAGGAAAAACATCGAACATTGCTATAGCCAAATTCATATAGCGCACTTACCACGAGGCGTGAATCGAGACCAGCCGACAGTGGTACCATCACTGTGCGGCCATCTAGCGTACTAATCATTTTCTCAAAAATTCTTTGGGTAACCTCGAGTAACTGCTGACTCGACGCCACTCCCCTGTCAGAGTATGGCCGATAAACATAATAACGATTGCGTTCGGGCTCCATACGTCCAAGCGAGAAAGTTACTGTCTCACCAGGTTCTAGTGCGCTCAAATCTCTGTAAAAGGTTGAACGTCCAATAGTGTAACCCGCCATGGCAATAGAAATTAATGCGTCTGGTTCGCTCTCCGTCAGGCCCAATTTCTGCGAAAGACGACGTGCTTCAGAGTCTATCACCCAATTATCACCATCATGGGCAAAGGATAGCGGAATACTGCCAACTCGGTCAGTTGCAGCAAGTGTCCAGTCAGCAGTCTCAAATACCACTGCGAAGTTTCCGTGGAGCGTAGCAATCGACTCACTGGCCCCCTCTAAACCAGCGTCAATCAAATTACGGCCCAGAGTGTCCGTGTCTAACCCGATCAACGTGCCCTTGAGCCAAAGTACTCCGTAACAGGTATCGAACCTCCTCCAACCAAACGTCTCGACAATGTCGATGCGTACGTTTGATTTTTCTGGTTTATTCCCCTTATGTGTCGTCATCTGGATACTAAAACCGTATTATTCGTTGGCAACGCCTGCAGAGACTGGGGCTAATCGTTTGCAACCACGTTCCCTGAATATCTTGGCCCGCTCGCACCAAAGGTGGTCTAGTAACATTACTATCCAATCCTGTGCTTCGGGGCGATCGACTATGTTTTTCATCTCACCTGGATCGGATTTGAGATCATAATAATTAGTCACCACGAGCTCGGACCCACGGAGGACAGCGAAGAGCTTAGAATGAGGTCCAGTAACCGCAAAATTGAGGTCGTCGCGTCCTAAATCACAATAGTTTCGACCAGCGTTTTCGCTGATTACGAATTTGCGGCCCTTTTTTGATGCCAGGGAGTACCCATCGTACCCTTCACGCACTTCTAGACCGAGACATTCGAGCAACGTCGCTCCAACATCACGGCTGTCGTGTAGCCCAAAAGCAAGTTCAAACTTTTGACTATTTGTAGAAACAATCAACGGTATTTCAAGATCACTACGAAAAAACCGGTTCGGCAAATCCGGCACCGTCCTCTTGTCATGGCTCTCAAAGGTGTTACCGTGATCCGAGGTTACAATAACGATTGGATTTTCCCGACCTTCATCATTTTTGAATTCACCAAATAATTCGCCAAGGAGGTCGTCCACAACGGACAGCCCCAAAAAATATAAAACATGTTGTTCGTACCCGAATTTGCGGCATAGTCGACGAATACGTGGTAACCGCACTAGGCGTTTAAAGAGTTTCAGGGGTGAACGAAAAAGTTGATCGATACAAATCGAATGTGTATGTACATCCATAACGTGAAGCATCGCGAACCAAGGCCGTTGCCTTCGACAAATCGATTTTTTAACTAGAGGTATCAGTTCCTCGAACATCGGTTCGATCGAGTCGAAATGACCGAACCGCAAGAATTTCAGTTTCCCTAACGCTTGAATAAAACGCCCAAAACCCATGTAAATTTTGTTGATTATGCGAACCGCAAGCAAGTGAACTCCTGGTTTTTGCGCACCTAAAACAGAATAGTAATAGGCCTCTGGTATGTTCGCCAACTTCTGTGCAACCAGTAACGGGTCTTTCCCCAGGAGCTCCAGTTCCATTTTAGCATCGCGCGCCAGTTTTCGGTTAATACGTCGAGCACGGGGAATTGCATCACCTGCGAGGGTCTCGCTACCCTTTCTAATCAGATTTTCGAGAACTTCACCAAACTCCCGGCTTACATATTCCGAAATTTCACTATCACCTAACTCGCCACTACGCCATCGTCGAATTGGTTCTAGCAGTCGGTACTCGATATCTTGCATAAGTGCACGACGACTATTAATTGGCACACACGTGACATCAAAGCCACGGTCAAAACCAAGATCTCGATTGTACAAGACGCAGTTCGAGAATAATGCTGTTTCGTATCCTGCCTCACGGATAATTTCTGTAAAGCAAACAGGTCGGCGTTTACATCCATCATTGTAACCACCGTAATCCATTGGTGCGGTACCGCTTAGAAACGCGGGCATCACAAATTGGGTGTTCGAAGCTTGTGCGGTAATCTTTCGGAGTGATCCAGAGGCAACTAGTCGGTTAAGATTTGGCATCAAAGTGTGGCGCAGTGACCTATCAGCCATGAGATCATATCTTAATGCATCTATCAAAATCAGCAGCCCGTCGGGACAGGTCATGCGGAAATATCACTGCGCATAGCTACCTCAAAACGTGGAATTGTCCGAATAACCTGGTCAGCATAAACATCTGGCGATTCGCCGGTATCGATATTAATTCTAATATCAGGGTTGCGTGGCACATGCCATGGGATATCCAGACCGACCACATTCTTAACTTCGCCGCTTTGTGCAGCGGCATAAATTCCTTTATTATCACGTGTCATGGCCGTTTCGAGTGAAGCATCAAGGTAAACCTCAACGTAACCTGGCAAGTTATTACGATTCCACGTTAAGAGATCCGGATTGGCATAAAGCACACCTACCAACACTACTAATTTCTGCTCTGCCAAAGTCATTGCTAAATTACGCAGTCGATGAACCTGACGTATGCGATCTGATTCAGAGTGTGTAAGGTCGTTTCCAGATGCACTTCGGATAACATCTCCGTCTAGAACAACGAGTTCCGGTATTAGTGGCTTCAATTGGTTGTACAATGTAGTACAAAGTGTCGTCTTGCCTGCACCGGACAGCCCTGTGATCCAAATAACCATGTGCTTGTTACCGCAGTTCAGCCAGCCGACCGTTGCCTTGAATTAACGCTATCCACGTGCCCACTAGATAACCGATCCAATGCCGTTCGCGCCAGCTGCCTAGCCAGTGACCCATCAACATCACGAATATTATTTGCGGCACGGGCGCGGGTAATCAAGTTGTCACCGAGTTCGTCTGTTACCGCAGGTTCTACGTAGCGTGCAACCTGCACACCAACACCAAGATCGTCAAACCAGGACTCTAGGCGATCAGGTAGTTCTTCAACCGAACAACCTATTCCCCTAGCAATTGGGTTGAGACGTTTTGGTGCAACGGTAGCATTGAACCTAGCCACCTCTGCCAATGTAAAACTGCATGCGATTCCGTGGGGCATATTGAAAAGAGCGGTAAAGGGATAACTGATTGAATGCGCTAGTGCAGTTTGTGTAGTAGCCATCGCTAAACCCGAAATCATTGATGCAGTTTGCAAGCGCGCTCGTATGGCAACATCATTAGGTTTATCCATAACCTTTAGGAGGTTTTCAAAAATTATGCGAATCGCCGCTTCAGCCATACAGTCTGTTACGCTTGAGTGCCGCCGGTTCCATACAGCTTCCATTGCGTGGCTCAAAGCATCAAGACCGGTCGACAAAGTAAGTTCACGCGGCATCGATCGACACAATTCCGGATCCATAACTGCATGACTGGGGTAGAGTTTTGGGTCAGTCACAGAGTGTTTGACCGCATCATCCCCCCAAATTGTACCCCAACGTGTCACCTCTGAGCCAGTTCCGGATGTCGTTGGCACAGCAATAATTGGAATAGGAGTGATATTCTTGGGGAGAGCCAATCCCTCGCGAAGATGTGATAACAAAATATTTAAATCACCCTTGACCGAGTTAAGGGCCACCATTCCCTTCGTGGCATCAATGACACTACCTCCGCCCAGCGCAACTACTACACTCGCGTTCTCGAGAGCACCGGCCAATTTTATTACATTACTCAATCTTGGATTAGGCATAACATCGGAAGCTACTGCTACCGGCTCCCCACAACGTGATTTAAGTTCTTCAACAACACCACGAGTAATCCAACTAGGGCTTGTTACCAGTGCCCACGGCCTTGTAGCGAGCAAGGTTTCCAATGCTTCATCATAAGCGTGCCCTTCGACAACGTGGACCGGACAATGAAAAGGGTGAGTTAAAACCATTGTCTAGTTTCTCTAATTACCCGCTGGCGCCCTTCACTTGCGAATGAAGCAAACTCATCAATTACCCGCTCATCGAGTGCACCCGGCACACGAACCACGCACAGCTGTCCTTCGTTAGCGCCCTTGGGCCGCACAAAACTGTGTGGGATCATTGGCTGAATACAGGCAGAATCACCTGGGTTAAGTAACGCTTCGCGTTCATCAGCCCAACGCAAAAGAATAGACTCATCGCCATAGTTATAAATGTATTCAAACAGACTATGTCGGAATTCGGCTTCATTTTTTCCATCACTCAATACATCTACGGCGAAGCCTTTGAGACTTGGTTGGTGCTTGGTACGGGCTAACTCTCTGATGCGGTAATTAGCAGCATTGACCTCAGGCAATAGACGGGTGCCACCGTCACTGGCTGAGTGCACGATGACCTCTTCATCAGCCTCTAAAGTACTCACCATCAAATCGGCAGGTCTAACATTCATGGCAGCGGCGACGAGCTGAACTTCGCCCATATCAGGTCTCGCTCCACCGGCTAGTGCTGTCGCTCGACCCTCGGTAACACTGAGTCTCACCAATCGACGCGTAAGCTCCCTAACAGTCATTGACTCAGAGGCAAGATGACGAGCGAGCCGAGCACGATAACCAGATTCGAATGACCTTAAATCACCCGACAGATCATTAACTGACGCCTCATCGACACGTGCAAAATCCGCTAGTGCACGACGCACATGACCACCAAAGGTTACGGCAACTACTAGTCCTAGGGCATCGGCATTTCGACTAGCAAAACTATGCGGCACATAGGGTGTTATGTAATTTGAATCTCCTGTATTCATTTCGGCACAAAACTTTTCTCCACCTAGGGACCAATAAAAGTTCACCTCACCGACGACAAATGTCTGTTGGTGCAAGAGATGGCCGTTGTTAAAGGCAATGTCTTGATTATCGGGATCAGCGTCATCGACAACGCGTAGTTCCTTAATCCACTCAGGTTTAAATGGACCGGTCCGGCTCATAGCCGTATCTCGATATTCATAATATGGGTACAACTTGCCACTACGATCCTTACGATCAAAAACCCGCGATGTCGCTTGACTCTCTTCAGCACGCATTATGACAATACCTTCATCGGTGTCGTCGGGTTCGATCCATAAGTCGGCAAACGAGATTGGATAGGTTTTTACTATTGCCTCGATCACGGTCCTTGCAGTTCCGATTTCGACTGTGCCGGCGATCTCATTCTGTACTACGTTTAGCGGCATGTTGAGCTCTGCGGCAAGAGCTTCGGGCGTGCGCTTGAGATCGTTTGCTTCAGAGAGGATACGAGCGCCCAGCGCCTTACTGTACGACGTCTCAGGTTTTTTATTCATTTATCCACTCCTGCTTCAGCCAATGTGACGAGCCTCTGCTGCTCAACCACACTTGGCAACCTCTCATAGTCCTGCACGGTATCCAACTCAGCCCATCCGCGATCAACGATCGCACAATCGATACGGACACCCTCATCCACGAGCTGCTGCAACATGTCGGTGATGTACGCCTTACGCCACTCTCGAGCCCGTTGAAATGGATCCATCGGATTAAGCGCAATTTCAAGTGCTTTAAAATTCTTGGAAAACAATGCCGCACCAGTTCCGCTCATTCGCCATAACCCGAGGAACTCACCGCCAATTGTATTTCCCATTACAATCGACTTTCCAATTTGCACCACCGTACCTCGCGACGTGAAGTCCACATTTTCCGCTTCAGAGAATGGGTGATCAGTGCGACCTTCATAATAAGTTTGCCAGTCCTTATCAACGGCGACGACAATATCACCGGGAGTATCCATAAGGGTTTCATAAACCGACGGCTCGACCCATATATCGGAATAGGTAACAACCACTGGACCTCTTAAAAATTCCCTTGCGTACATGAGGGAATGAAGGATGTTATTATTCTGGTAATCATCATTCTGAACCTTAACTATTCCTGTCATCTCTATCATTGCCGCCAGATGACCCGTTACAACAACTACCTCGTCGCAGCCGACCGCGCGCAAACGATCTATAGTCCATGCTAGGAGAGGACGATCGGCAATGGGAAGGAGGCATTTTGGCCGAAACCTGCCATATGAGCCCATTCGCACCCCGGAGCCCGCTGCTATAACGATTCCCCGCACTAGTTAAAACTACTTATCGTTGCGAAACCAACATCATTTAGACACCTGCATAAATCCACATTGATCAAATTTCTTGTTACGCTAGTGTTCGTATTGCTAATTCGGACGCCGAGCATAAAATCGAACGTAGTTCCTGCCATTTTTAGACACTTCATTCCTTATCTTAGTTTCTGAGTTTATCTGAGCATCACTCGCGAGCCACCAGCCGCCGCACTCTCCCTGATAGCAAGCAATACCTCGAGCGCTATAACACTGTCTTCACCGGTACTCAAAGGGGTCGCCTTGCCCTCCAAACAGTCCACAGCATTTTCGCCCAATCCAGTAAAAAAGTCTCGAGCCTCACCGCCTCGATGTTCCAAAGGTTCCTGCGAAAGTTCGGTGAACCCTGCATGTCCTGGCGCCTCGACTACCGGATAGATATCTATGTCGCGACTGACGTTACGGTATACCGCCTTACCCTTGCGGCCATAGAGATAAAAATCAAAAATGTTGTAATCTTTCATGTTGAGCGACTGTAATGTCACCTTAAATCCACTTTCAAAGGCAATTATCCCGTCGAGACAAGGGTCATCTTCTGGCTCAAACTTGTCTAAGTCACTCGGATATCCCGCGACCCAAATTATTTCTCCTGCAACATCCTTGAACAGAAACCGTAAGGTGTCCACCAAATGTGTTCCCGTAGAAACAAGCCCATATACGTAATACGTACTCGCTTGCAGCATTTCACCAAGCAATCCATTGGTGATATCCTCTTTCAGAGTGTACAACATTGAATCGAAACGCCGACTGTGATGGATGATTAACTTAACGCCCTTTTCCCTAGCTAGAGCGACTACTTCTTTGGCTTGTGCCAAATCGTCGGAAATTGGTTTTTCGCAAATCACCACCGGCACACGGTGTTCAATCGCTAATTTAGCAACCTCGCAATGTGTCTCATTGGGCGTTGCAATAGAGAGTATATCGGGGTTTGTCTCAGTGAGCAGCAGCCTAGGGTCCAAATAGGTTTCAATTTCGTTTCCATACTTGGCAGCAGCTCTGAGTTTTTCCGGATCACTATCGCAAATTGCTACAAGTTGGGTGCGCTCATTCCTAAGCCACATACCAACATGAGTGGCAGGTTTAATCCGTTTTGGGTCATCTTCCAATAACATGCCGATTCGGCCCGACCCTATGACTGCGGTGCGATAAGTTGACATCTGGTTGATTATCCCTTGTGGTGTACGAGAAAATTGGAGGCCCGGCACATATGGTTAGAAAAAAACCGGTATTAATTCTTGCGAAGACCGATCAATGGAGCAGCTATGCTATTGAAATCGCCAAGCTGTATTTTCCGAAAACTCTCCTCGTTTTGCGTGGTACAATTGACGACCCGATACCTGCGGCCATATCAGAGCGTTCTTATTCGACCATACTCTCTTTTCTATCGCCTTGGATAATTCCAGCTAGCGTGCTGGAGCGAACGGAATTGGCTCTAAATTTTCACCCCGGCTCGACATCTTATCCAGGAATTGGTTGTTATAATTTTGCACTATATGAGGAAGCAAAAATATTTGGAGCTGTCTGTCATTATATGGCTCCCAAAGTAGATACCGGATCAATCATAGAAGAAAAGCAATTTTCAGTTGCCCCAAATGAGACAGTAAAGTCTCTTAAATTTCGTACTATGGTCGTTATGCTTGCCATGTTTCACGAGCAAGTGGAGAATATTGCGCAAGGTGTGATTCCACCTACAACCACCTTAAAGTGGAATCGTAAACCTTTTTCCCGCAAACAACTCGAAAGTCTTGGTAAACTCACGCGTGAAATGCCGGATGACGAAATCAAGCGACGCAAACGTGCGATGGCGTATCCTGGTTATCCTGGTGCTAAATTTATTGACAATAATTCTCCTATTAAAATTGTTAAATCTGCCAAGTAGTATGATCACGCCGCGTCAACACATTTACGAACCGCCGCTATAACTCGCTCCTGATCTCCAATACAGAGATTTGTTGAACACGGCAGAGTGAGTATTCTGTGCCATAGTTCGTCAGTAGTCGAACAATCTTCCATCGGCGCATCCGAATATGGCACCTGCAGATGTACTGGTTTCCAGAACGGGCGAATATCAATCCCCTGGTCGATAAGCTTTGGGATAATATCAGTAACTGATGGTGCATCAGGCGGAGTCAAAGTGATGCCACTGAACCAGCAAGCACTTTCGGCCCAATCCGGTGCCGGAAACGCTTTTACTCCTTCGAGATCAGTTAGTGCCTTATTGTAACGGGTAGAAATCTTGCGCTTTATTTTGATGAAAGTATCACTTTGCTCTAATTGAGCGCATCCGACAGCCGCTTCCAAGTTCGTCATTCGATAATTGAACCCGATAAGGTCGTGCGTGTAGTTCCCGTCTATCCTTGCAGTTGCCGTTAAGTGGCGAACTAATTTACAAAGCGCCTCATCGTCCCCAACCACGGCTCCACCGCCACCCGCGGTCACAGTCTTGTTACCGTTGAAGGAAAACACGCTTAGGTCTGCGGAGAGCTCAGCTGGCCGGCGTCCTTCAAGTGTTGCACCAATAGCCGCTGCGGCATCGGCCACAATCGGCAGACCATATTCACTTGATAGTGCAGTTAGCTCAGGCATTCGAGCCGGAAGTCCTAAGGTATAGACTGGAAGTATTGCCGCAACACGTCGACCCGTTATTTTGTGGATCAAATTACCATCATGACGAAAAGTTTGGTCACGTAGGCGAGCAGCAACTTGTTTAGGGTCAAGGGTCCAACTGTCAGGTTCTACATCAAATAGCCATGGCGTCGCTCCACACTGCGAGATCGCATTTGCACTGGCGATAAAAGTCATAGAAGGCAAGATAACTAAATCGTCACGAGCAACCCCTACGGCTGTCAAGGCAACATGGAGCCCCGTTGTACCTGAAGTTGTAGCGACAGCGTATAGGCCGCCTGAGATTTCGGCCACCATCTTCTCAAAGCGTTCAACAAACGGCCCGATTGAGGACACGAAGTTTGTCGCTACACATTCGCGCAGGTATCGTTCCTCATTTCCCGAAAGGTTTGGAACAGCAAGCGGGATCATATTGGCCTCTTCCTTAAAATTTCCGCACTATACCACGCATAGGCTTGGGCAATTCCCTCCTCTAGGTCGATAGTTGTCTCAAGGCCAGTCAAATCGACCATTCGTGACATGTCTGGACAACGTCGCCGTGGTGATCCGCTGGTTGCTAGTGCAGACTTAACAGAGAGCCTCTTGCCAATCGTCCCGATTATAATCTGGGCTAAGTCACCAATTGTAATTTCAGGCGCCTGACTACCAACATTAAGAACCTGACCGGCACAAACTGGAGTCTCAGCGGCAGCGATGAACATCTCGACTGCGTCATCAATAAAACAGAACGTCCGGGTGTGATCAGTTGAAAAGACCTCTATCTCCCCCCCCACGGGCGCCTCATGAGCCTTCTTCAGAAGTTCAGGGATAACATGTGCCATACCCATACGTGGGCCATATACATTATGCGGACGTAGGATTGTGAAGGGCACGCCAGCATGCCTTACCATTGCCTCTCCATATAACTTGGACATCATATATGAACTACGCGGCTTATCGAGATCAACTAATGCAATTGGCGTATCTTCCGGCGTCGGCAGCGGGAGCTGTAAGTGCTCGAGTGACCCAGCGTATACCTCACTGGTTGAAGCAAAAACAAAACGGTCAAGTGCACCCTGTCGGGATGCCAGCTCGAGCGCCTGCTTGACCAAAAGTACATTGTTACACAGTGTGACGTAAGGTTCTTCTATGACATTCTTTACACCAACCCGAGCTGCAAGGTGGTATATTGTACTATATCTGTCACTAAGGTCATTCAACGCATCAGCCTTCAGAAGATCCCGATCAATCAGTCGGATGCCGCTAGTTTTAAGCATTCCTTCAATGAATGTGTCTTTCACGCCACGGGAAAAATCGTCAAAGATGTCCACATCACAGCCCCTCTCGGCCAAATTATGTGCGAGCCAGCCACCAATGAAACCCGCACCCCCCGTTATCAGAATGCTCATAGCTGACCGCGGCCAATAGATGCAAATGTACAGCCAGAATCAGTAACCACCTTTCTCTGTTCTACACTCAAGACATCATTGGCATCTAATACTGCTGGTTGGCCTTCAGCGAGCCAAACTCTGAGGTCAAGTTCGCGATAAACTTTGTGGCGAACAGCAAAGACGATCCCATCAACTGACTCTGATGGTGGCAAGATAGACTCCACTATCATCTCAAGTTCACTCCACTCATCGACAAGAGGATCATGTAAAATTACTTTGGCACCTCTTCTTCGAGCCTCGACAACGAAGGTTTCCGTAGGGGAGTGCCGAGTATCCGCTACATCCTCGCGGTAAGTGACACCCATAATGAGCACCCGCTTGGCTTCGAGGTTACCACCAAGCAATTCTTCCAGTCGATCGAGCGATACTAGTGGCATCGCCTCGTTAATTTTTACGGCAGCCTCGCTGAACGGAAAGGTAAGGTCCGCACGGCCAATCAGATCTCGGGCTGAGACACCTGGAAATAGTGGATCCTTTGTCAAACAATATCCACCTACACCAAACCCCGGCTGGCGGATATTACTATGGGTAGGACGTACTCGAATAGCATCAATCACCTGAAAGATATCGACTCCTACGGCCTCCGCAAATCGCCCCCATTCCTCAACAAAAGCAATGTTTGTAGCGCGGTAACTATTTTCCATCACTTTCGCTGTTTCCGTAGCAAGCAGACTGTCAAGCAACGTAAGTGGATAGGTTTCTGTATCAATCAAACAGGAAAGAAACGCTCGACAGGCAACTGCCGCTGCAAATGTATGGCCCGAATAGACACGCCAAATATGTGTTATCGAGGCAAGATAGTTTGCGCCCGGCATCACCCGCTCATAGGAATGTGCCAGAAGAAAATCATCTTCAGCAAGACCACGGGCTTTCAGCGCCGCACGCAACTCCGGCAAAACTATCTTATCACAAGTTCCAGGTGGTACGGTAGTTTCGACAATTATCAGAGCACCTGGACGAATATTGTCACCAATCGTTCGTATCGCACGGCGAAAATGTGCAAAATCGACTTGTGGTACCTCGTTTGATTGATCGATGTCGAGATTGACATCGACAATAACGATATCTGCTTCTCCAAAAGCACCAGAATCGTCTGTGGCCCATAGATTTCCCGTCGCGATTGCGACCTTGACCGCATCAGTGAGCGAGTTATCAGTGGTAACAAATGGAAACTTGCCAGAGTTCAACATTTCTATACGGCCACGACCTGTCGACGTTGGGAGGTCAACGCCCTTTACCGAAAAAACTGGCGCTCCACTACTATCACGTGCTGACGCTACGGCGACTGCCATTGCGGCGCCTACAAATCCCATTCCCTGAATACAAACCTTTTGCATAACTCAACTGAATAACTTGGGAAAGTCTCGCTGTGCTTGTTCTAGGTCAGAAAATCTCCCCACGTCGAGCCAGTATTCGCGCAGCGGAAATGCTATTGTCTTTTCTCCTCGCACAATTAAATCCTGGTATAACGCCGTCATGTCGTATTTTTTGTTCTTTGGTATGGAATCCAAGGTCTCCGGGCTAAGCAAATAGATTCCTGCATTAACGAAGAATGATTGCGTAGGTTTCTCCGAAATACCATTCAAAACCTCACCTTCCAATTTTACAACGCCGTAAGGAACATCAAAGTCGTATTCACGAACGCACATCGTCGCAGAAGCACGGTGTTCCTCGTGGAACGACAATAATTGACCTATGTTAACCGACGTCATCACATCGCCGTTCATCACAACAATCGGCGCAGTTGGCCTTTCTGGTAAAAGGGATAAAGCGCCGGCGGTACCGAGTGGCTTGTCTTCACGCAAATATTTGATCGATACACCAAATTTCGAGCCATCTCCAAAATAGTTGTAGAACATCTCCGCCTTGTAATTAACGGCAAAAAAGAACTGCCTGAAACCTTGATTGTTAAATGAGCTGACAATTGTCTCAAGCAATGGCCGTCCACCAACATTTAACAATGGTTTAGGGATATCGTCAGTCAATGGTTTTAGTCGACTACCCTCACCACCTGCCATCAATACAACCCAATTATCCCGCTGTGGAGTTCGCATTAGTGCGTTAAGGCTTTCAAGGCCAATCACACGCCCTTCACAATCAAGCACAGGAATATGAAGAATACCTCGTTCCTCCATCATTGATAAAATTTCTTTACGGCCTGTTTTCGAAGTTATCGTCGTTGGTGTTTCTTTCATGATTTCTAATATTGAGTTCTCAAGAGGAATTTTGTTAAGAATGCCCCGGCGGACATCACCATCAACAACGGTACCAAGCAGTTTTCGTTTGTCGTCAACAACCAAAATTATTTGTTGTTGGCTTGCAACTAGTTTCTCTAGCGCCTCAATGATCGATGTATCAGGTCCAAGCAGAATATCTTCGAAATTGCTCATCTGATTATATCATCCACTTCGTAGTCGCGGTCCGCATGTGTTCCTAACTTGCCCCAATAAGCAAAGGGAGAAAGACCAGACCCCGGCCGTTTAATTCCAAGATTATCTACTGTAAATAACTCCCCAGCCTTTATCTGTGCCACTGCAACGAGGCTCTTTCTAGCAACTCCAATGTTTGGTGCTTCGCTATCCCGAGGCAATTTCTTTCCGTCGCCCAATGCCTCGGTAACGGTGCGAATTGCACTCACCATAGCTTTCAACTCATCCGGCTCAATTGACGCTCTATGGTCAGGCCCGGGTAGGGTCCGGTCCAGAGTTATATGTTTTTCTACCACCGACGCGCCGAGTGCAGCCGCAGCTATCGCTATTTCGATCCCCTCGGTGTGGTCCGAATACCCAACTGGGACTGCCAGAATATCCCTCATTGTTGTCATCGCTCGCAAATTTGCATCACATGGCGGTGTTGGGTAAGCAGTTGTACAATGTAAAAGTGTTGTCATTTTTTTCAGAATCGCTTTGCCATCTGAATCGGCAAAGGTGGCTGCCAAGGCACGTTCAGTCGGTTCAGCTTCACGGTTGAGATAACCAAAGGCAAGTGGCCCGAGCGCAGCTTCGACCTCAAGCATTGTACTCATACCAGTCGAGAGAATCACTGGTTTACCGGTACGTCCAGCAGCCATAAGAAGAGGCGCATTGGTCAATTCACCCGAACCCAGTTTGATTCGCTTTACGTCTAGCTCCTCATTGAGGAAACTCAAACTAACTGCATCGAACGGAGTAGAAAGAAACTCGATTCCACGATGGACACAATGTTCGAGCAAGCGGTGGTGTGTTTCCCTATCCAGTTCCAAAGCTCTTAACATTGCGTGTTGTGAGGAATTGTCCTTGGTATTTTTAACTTGGTAGTTGGCTTTTGGCGCGTTTTTAGTTACCAAAAGATCTGACTTGAAAGTTTGGAATTTGACAATATTGGCACCTGCGTCAGCCGCAATGTCGATCAAACGAAGTGCCGTTTCGAGCGAACCATTATGGTTGACGCCAGCTTCTGCAATAATGCAACAGTGTGACGCTTCAGACATCAAAAAATTGTTTCTGTATTAGTGCCTGCGGATCACTGATATTTTCTAATGCCGCAATGATTTTCGGTGAGGCCCTACCATCACCATAGGGATTAACCGTACCACTGCAATCGCATTCAAGAGCTTCTCCAATTGCCACCAATATTTTGTCACGTGTTGGCTCGCAATTGAAGACAGAATCGGCCTGCATGCGACCTTTCTGGCGATCTCCAATATTGACTGTAGGTATACCAAAAGTTGGTGCTTCGTAGAGGCCACTTGAAGAATTTCCAACCACTGCATCTACTTGGTTAAGCGCGTTGAGATAAAGATACTGGCCCATAGATTCAAAAAATATTGCAGTGCTTAAGCCTTCGGCGAATTCCATCGCTGCCGCCGTCAGAGCACGTCCTTCTGTGTCCGCATTTGGTCCGGTGATGATCATACCAATATCCGGGCCCAGCGCCTCCAAGGCCGCCAACACCTCAATAATTTGACTAGTTGAAGAAACTTTATCCAGTGTAACCGGATGAAACGTTACAATAATGTTGTAGTCACACGGTTTAAAACCGATTGAATCAAAAAATACCTCTCGCTTCATGAACTCCATCTGTTTGATGTAATCGAGACTCGTGCTACCCACCTGGTAGATGTTTTTTGGATTTTCTCCCATCTGGCGTACACGGCGTTCGGAGGACTCATTGGTTACAAAGTGCAGGTGCGACATCTTGGTGATAGCGTGGCGAATTGATTCGTCAAATGCACCCTCACTAGTGTCTCCACCAACTAGGTGAGCAACTGGAATACGTGCCACCAAAGCAGCCTCCACGGCAGCTAGAATTTCGTAGCGATCGCCGAGAACCATCAGAAAGTCAGGGTTGAGGTCCCTCAGCGCTTCAGCGAAGCCTATAACTCCTCGTCCGATCGACTTAGTTACTGATTCTATACTATCTCCATAAATAAGAGATTCAATCTTGTCATCAATCTGGAAACCATCTTCCTCAATTTTTTTCCAAGTTTCACCAAATGTCGGATCTAGATGCATACCGGTGACAACAATCTGAAGCACTAGATTGGGAGCTTTTTGGATTAACCGCATAGGACAGTACAGGAACCCGTAGTCGGCGCGGCTCCCAGTAATAACACAAATTTTTCTCTTCATACCCTTAGTCAGATCACTGTGACATCATAGCTTCAGCAACTCGAAATTCGAGCTCGGTATCAATATCTAACGAACGTTCCGCCGGCATAATATAAGGCAGGGCAAAGACACCCATCAAAAGACCTTGTTTCATTACAACATCGCGTCGGGTCAGGTATATTGCGCCATTATTTACGTACACATCAGGATAACAATCCTGGCGGCGCACGCCTTCCTGAGGCACTTCCCCATATGGCCTTAACCAGTCGCCTTGTATTGTCTTTAGTAACATCGGATGAGAGTTGACCACCTGTTCAACTGCTATCACCGAGTCACATCGATCTTCGGCTGCCAAAGCGAGTACATTGCGAATATCATCTGCCTGACGTAATGGCGATGTTGGTTGCAGCAATAATATCCAATCCATCCGCATTTGGTCCTCAGCCTCAACAAATTCTGTTGCATGCTGCACGACTAGTAGCGACTTTGTTTCATCCTTTGCCAAGTCTGCCGGCCGAATAAATGGCACCTCAGCACCAGCTTGGCATGCGATGGCGGCAATTTCGCTATCGTCAGTTGACACCACTATCCTATGAAGTTGGTCCGCAACCTCCAGCGCATGCTCGATCGTCCAAGCTATCAGTGGTTTACCAGCAATCGGCCGCAAGTTTTTACGTGGTAGGCCCTTTGTGCCTCCTCGTGCAGTGATTATGGCTAGAACTCTCATTCTAAAGCTTTTATCTATGAGGAGGAAAAAAAAATATTGAACAAAACCCGTAAATTCGACTCGATAATCTACTGGCACTACGATTTAGTGCCGATAAAGTGGCTTTGAAAAAAACGTGCCGGACGTTAAGCAACAGCTTCATCGCGGCAAGAAACATTAACCTTGACGAGATCCTTCTTGATGTCGCCTATTCTCAACATATCCACTCGTGAAGTCTGACGATGTTCGGTCAGGATGTCGAAATCACCATGACTCCCAAATTTAAAACCTTGTGCTACCAATTCCCGAGAGTAGGTGAAATGCAGACAGGACGCGAGTGCTATCGCATCAGCCTTACCATCAACTGCGACTGCACGAACGTGGTCAAGATTACCTGCCCCACCCGATGCTATGACTGGAATTGGGACCATGTTGGCAAGGTGCCTAACCAACTCAAGATCAAAACCATCACCTGTACCTTCCCGATTTATCGAAGTTACTAGCAGTTCGCCAGCTCCAAGTTCCACTGCCTGTGCAGCCCACTCGAATACCTTACGGTGTGTGTTTTCACGACCATTATCGATAAAGGCATAGTATTCACCGTCTTCTAGGAGTTGTGCTTGAATCGAGATAATTATGGTTGAGGTTCCAAACTCCTTCGCCGCCTCACGAATAAATTCGGGTCGTTCTATCGCCGCGGTATTTATAGCTACCTTATCAGCACCAGTGCGTAGCATGTTACGGATGTCTTCAATTGTTCGCAATCCACCGCCCACGATGAGCGGAATAAAGATGCTATTGGCTGTATGCTCCACCAAATCGGTCAGATTATTGCGCCCGTATAAGCTAGCGACTGCGTCCATATATAACAATTCGTCCGCACCTGCCTGATAATAATGACGAGCATAATTGCGCGGCGGACCCAATAATTTCAATCCCTCAAGGTGTATACCCTTAACAAGGTGCGGTCCTTTAATATCGAGTCGAGGAATTATACGGGTCATAGAACATCTGGCCAGTTTGTTAGAATGGATTTACTCCTATGCACAGGGATGACGAAGAGCCCATTCGTTACCGATTTTTTTCCAAAGATGTGGAGAACGGTTCCGGTCTATGGTCTCCCAAAACTCATCCTCTGTGAGATCAATATATTCTAAAAAGAATTCGAAGTGGCGCGCTGGAAACTCGCCATCAAATTTACGAACCAACGCGACACCCTCTTCGCGGCTGAGATACCCGTCGCGAATATCGCGACACGCGTCGTCGACCGCTCGAGCCTGCCCGAACTTAATAAACATGGAATAGTAGTGAAATCCGTCAACCTTGTCGTCAAGGCTCGCATATTTACTGAAAGTACCTTCGCTCCGTCCATAGGGGTTAGTCTGAAAATCGGAGTTTTCTTTTGCAAAATAGTAATTTCCCTGGGTCGCCCAAGGCAAATAAGTCGTCATATGGTGTACTTCGACACCGGCTTGCTCAACCTCCTCCCGCAATGGCGGTACGTAAATGTGGGTATCCTTCAACGACAGGCCATGTTTATTAGCAAGCTCTTCGCGGCTGACTCCGCCGAGATAAATTGGGGTGTTATTGTCAGGGCGTGTAAAATGCGATGGGTCCATAGTCGGAATTAGAGCATCGCTGAACTTATTGTGCCGCTCACCCTGATTCTCACCATACATAAGAAATTTTATTCCAAATTTTAATGCCACCTTTGGCCCTAACATCTTTTGGCCAATGATGAATGGCTGAAACGGATTCAAAAGATTCGTGAAGGAAAGTTTAGTTAGCTTGCCGTGAGCACATGGATCAGGTGTCACCAAGATATTGTCGAAGCCCGATTTCTGCCATGCCCTCATATTATGTGCACCAATATCAGTATATGCGTGTGGTGCCCACGTGACTGTCAGTGGGTTCATTCCATATTCATATTTCAGAATATGACTGACGAAGATGGAGTCCTTGCCACCACTACCAGGAACCAACACATCCCATTCACCATCCTTACTACGAAAGCGCTCACATAATTCCTCAAGTTGCTTCTTACGGTCATCCCAATTAATTGTTTTCTTATATTCATAGAACCTACAAGCGTCACAAATGCCATCATCACCAAACGAGGCATAGTCGACGTCGGTGGTTGTTTTTTTTGAAAACTCAGGCGTTGTAGCTGGTCTCTGATTAGACATCACACATGATTTACAATAGACAACATTCTTCGGCAGACTATGTAAAACATCCAGACCCCCATCATCCATGTCCGTTTTGGATTGCTCAGCCATTGCTATAATCTCACTATTTATTCTAGTTAGTATTCGGCGAACCGGCGGAGAATTCCGAGACCCGCTTCGCCCGAAAGTTCAGGATGAAATTGCACGCCTGTCACGTTGTCTTTTTTCACTGCTGCCACCAAAGTCTGTGAACCATAGTCAAATCTAGCCAGAACATTACCTTCCGATGCTGCCTGACAAACAAACGAATGCGCAAAATACACATGCGCACCATCGGTCACATCTGCAAGAACAGTATCGTTCCAAGTACTTGTTGATCTAATTTTTGCCCAGCCAACATGCGGTACCTTTACACCCACCTCTGAGCGAATTCGTGTTACATGCCCCGGGATTAACCCAAGCCCTACGTGGCACCCGAATTCCTCGCTGGTGTCCATAACTAACTGCGCACCAAGACAAATACCGAGAAGTAGATTGCCAGCCTTGACGTGTCCCTTGATGAGCTCATCTAGTCCACGTTCATTGAGCGCAGCCATTCCTGTGCCGAAAGCGCCGACGCCAGGCAATACTAGTTTGCCAAACCCGCACACCTTTTCAGCATCGTAAATGATCTCTGGCTGCGCACCGATAGATCGTAAACCTCGCACTACGCTAAAAATATTTCCAGCTCCCTGGTAGAGAACGGCGATCTTTCGTGTCATAGCGTCGTTTCGGCCATAATTTTGATGTTGTCAGACTGTTGGATAGGACGCTTCAAGCTTTGTATGAGAGCCGAGAAAGCCACATCAATTGATGTCTCAGTCATTGGCTCACGATAATTGACCGCGTACTCGGGTGCTTCAAAGCTGGCACGGTGTAAGGCTTCACGAAATCGTCGGCCATCCTTTTTTGCCTGGACCTCATCTATATCACCATTCAACACCCGATGAAGAAATTCAGCTATATCAGTTTCAGTTTGGACAGTCATCACATGTGGTAGGAAACGATAAATAGCGTTTTTATTAAATTGTATTACAGGTTTTCCAAGCACCGCGCCTTCAAGACCTGCTCCGCCCGTGATAGTAGCTATAACCTTCGACTTCTTGATCAAATCGATCGATGACTCCCAAGAATCAATCAACATAACGTTCTTAAAGTCGCGTAAACCATAATAGAACTGACGCGTTCGATATGGGTAGGCTGGAATGTGTTCTTTCACAATGATACGCACCCCAGCAGGCGCCACTCGCGCTAGTGAAGCAATCGCTGTGAGTTGGTTGGTATATTCCGGGCAGCGAGCCAGCATATCAGTTTCTGGCTCCTTATGGAGTGGGAAATAGATGAATGGAGAATCTTTGAGCTGTTTCAGCGACGTATTAACGAGGCGTTTGTAAAGTGCCGTATTACGGGGAGTTCTGATACCGGTCATCAGAAGATCAGAGAAATACAAGCTCCCCCTTTTATCACCCCGCAATTTATCTATCAGTGTCTTCGGTATTAGTGGTGCGTAGTATCTGATGGGCGCAAATAATGAGTAGGACCGTTCAGCATCTCTCAACTTCTGAAGTTGTGAGTTATGCGTACCTTGAAGTTCCACTTGTGGACAATCGGCTAGGTCAAGTAGTTGGAAATTAGCTTTAAACTCTACGTTTGTACCCTTCTCGTCACTTGCCCAATAGTGTTCACCACCAAACTTCGATGGAAAAATCCGGCGATATGAAATACCAAGAGTACGGCAAACAGCGACACAGGGATTTCGCACGTTTATTACCAGATCAATTTCCTTTTGTTTTATCTCGTCACGCCAAAAAACGAGTGCTGATACTGCCGCGTTGACGAATTGAATATATGATGCTTTCCAAAACGTCGGAGAGCGGGGAAAACCTGATCCTCCAGGCAAGAACCCACGCGAAAGCTGTCTTTCCTCAAGTAATGCATGGGTGATCGTCTCACCCATCAATTCCTCCCATGCACGAGCCTCTGCCACTTTCCCTTCTACATCATCTACGGTTTGGGATAAATTTTTGTACACAGAATCAGCAACAACCACCCCATCAAATATATTTAAGGATTTTTGCCCCTCAATTCCCCGCTTTTCAACGTCAGATGCCACATAAAGGTAGACCCTTGAACCAAATGATTCTTTCATCTTTTTTGCAAGACCTGCAACCAATGGCATTTCTTTAGCAATAGCGCTAAATGCGACGCTTTTTGGAAGATTAGGCATATCGGACTCGTTCGATCTCGATTTAAATAAGTTAATTGTCACCCAAAAGAAGAGACTTCAGCCTATCTCCATCTGCGATATCCGAAGCCAGCTTCCTAAATCGTTCCTGGCCAGGTTTGTGCGCAAGCATATACGTGACGATCATCACAACACGCACGCCTGAATGGCAGCGGCTGCCAAAATGCAAACATTCAGATGTATCAACAATACCCCCAGCACCCATTGGTCCAGTCACTTTGAGCAATTTGTCTTCACCAGCAAAGCGAACAAGATCCTTGTCATCTATTCGTCCATCACCGTGGTAGTACAACTTTTCGTAGCTTGCCTTACGTCTTACCTGCGTACTCTCGTCCGCAGCAAGAAATGTAAGAGGGCCGTTTTCTTCGGTAACATCCATAACATTCAGAAAAATGCTGACGTAACGACGGTCTGGTTTATCGAGGTGGAGTAGTTGACTACCTATACTGCTAGGATTTGGTCTAGAAACCCAAAGATCAATATTGTCGAGACGTGGCACAGTGCAAAAATAATCAGTCATTATTTCAACAATCGGTTTGCTGATTGCAATTTCGATTAACTCACTTTGTTTGACAAAGTCTACATCGCGCAACATATGTGTGATCGGGCTCTTTTCTGTTTCACGCCTAGAACGCTGTTCCTGTCTGTCTTCCTCCGCATCGACACGTTCTTCATAAATTTTTTTGCCAATTTCGGCCATCATCACTAGGTTAGGAATTTCGCCCGACTCAAAGAGGTGAAATCCAGTTTCACGCGATAAAGTGCCCCGCCACTCCGATTTACGCAGGATATTACGTGCAAGTTTTTGTCGCTCAACATATTCGAGCGGCTTTTGGCTTGCATCATAAATATTCGCTATGCCTTTCAGCATACTGTATGGCAAACCGAAACGGAGCCCGTAGTGATAGACATAACTAGATAGAGGGTATCTAAGAATCGTCTTCAACCTGTTTTATCCCCGCCTACTGGCGTCCCTTCACCTTTGCGCCGGTAAATCAGATTAGCCCCAGCGTCGAGAACCAACTGAAATCCTGCCGTTACTAGCATTGTCTTCATATTCTTAGTCGCCTCAGGCTTATGTGGCTGAATTTCGACCAGAATGGATTTTAACCTTGAATCATTCAGCGCGTCCGAAGCACCAGCAATTATTTTATCTTCGATCCCGTCCACGTCTATTTTGATATGATTTGGGAACGGGCATGCAAAACGTTGAATCAAGCCGTCGATCGAAAATCCAACCATCCCCTGCTGGAAGGCAATCGGATCATCTTCGATCCACGATTCTGCTGGGTCGCCGAAGGCGTGTTTTGATCCACCGATGACTGTGTGGAAGAGGCTTAATTCTCCAATGCTGGTATCGTCAGAAAGTGCTATGCAATATGTCTTAATTTGTTTCCACATGCCGTTTAGCGCTACATTCCGTGTGAGCACGTAATAGTTTGACGCCTCCGGCTCAAAGGCCAGTATACGCACACTAGGATTCAGCGCCGCGTAAAGTGAATAAACACCGACATTTGCACCAACGTCCCACAGTACATCGCCTTCCTCAAACTCGTCGATCCACCTTGGCACTTCTGGTTGCTTACTTAAAATCGTAATTCCTCGGATACCAGGCTTGTAGCCTGGACAAAAAAACTTAAGTGACACGCCATCTGCAAATTTCGTTTCGTGAACATGTTCAATTTGTTCAATGATTGTTGAAACTGCAATTGTCTGACGGCGCTTTCCAAACGGCCAGAACACTAGCCAAATACATGCGCTCACTAATTGGCCAAATTTTGCCAAAATACGCCACTTAAGGGGCTTTTCTCTCACTGTCTTCTATCTCTGCAATAAAATGCTACGACGGTGCCCAGGATCACATTTCTGGCTTACGATTGACTTCTTTGAACTCCTTGAACCGCCAACCCTCGGTGCGGCGATGTAATGACTCGAAAGCACGCATCGTAAAGGAACTACGGTCCTTAAACGGCATGCCAATATTGAACACAAAAACCCGGCGAGTAACCCCTTCAGGGCACTCGATTGGCGCCACCGCGTGCCATGAATTACCTGTCTTGGCAAACATCACTAGACGATTTGATTTGACTTCGCTCACATGCACTCTTTCAACTTCATTGAACGGTAGTTTGAAGTTTGACCAATTGACGTTATGTCTACGATTTCTTGGCTTCAGAAACTGTGTCGCACCCTTAAATTGTTGATTCCAGTTCTTTTCCGGGAAATGCCATACAAAGGTGACTAGTTTTGCACACTTGTCGGTATGGGGAGTTAAGTGAGAACCTGGAGGCATCGCCGACCATTCATAGGCGATCTGTGTAGCTCGATCGAGGGGTGGCAGTTTTGCGACATTCGGATGGGCCCGCCATTTTCGCAACGCGCCAAAATATCTGTGTCGCATTAGATGTGGTCTCAACATTTTCTCGACATCCGAAATAAATTCCTGCGACTCTAAAATCTCAACTAACATCCGCCAGTGCGGTCGTTCAGAGAAAAATTCTTCACGAGAGTTTTCAATGTTCCGTGAATTGATAAATAACTTCCCGTGCGTGTATTGATTAATGACCGCGTCGAGTGTTGGGAACTCGGCCTCAAGTTTGTTGTAAAGCCAGGCGGGAACAAACTCGTCCAACACAAAAAATGGAAAATATTCGCTCTGAATATCTGGACTCTTTTTGCTCAGCAGAACGTCTTCTAGCGATACATCATTATTAGTCATTAACCTTCTACCTCAATTTTTTGACTATTTAACTCCGATACTTCTCCAATTTGTCGACGGACCCAAGCTGGGCTTAATCGGCAGTTCTCAGCCATTGAAAATGGCGTCCAAATTGGAAGCAGTTCAGCGATATTCGAAAATTGATCATCCTTCTGTTCATATTCGACATCGTCCAAAAAACACTTTACAGCATCCATAATTTCGTCGTCATCCAAGTGTCGCTGACGGACAGTACGCAGCTCGGCTGCCAATTCATCATCATGGCCATAAAGTTCAGGATATGGATGAACTACGCTGTTACAACTTAACAATGGACCATGCCTCAAAACACGATCCCAGGGCCACGGGTTACCTTCCTTATCAACAATACCCCTGTAGTAAACCCAAGATTCGTTGATGCCCCAACCAACTGGCCAGGCGTTAACGACGAGAGTTGGAATTCCATTGACGTTGGCGAGCTGCGCAGCAACCGGCCAGTCGCCCACGAACGCGTCTGTCTCTGTTCCGCAAAATAGCCGGAACACATTATCACTGAGTTGAAGGCTGTCCGCATCAACCACCATACCTTCAAAACTCTCGAGAAATCTGGGATGGAATGAACGGTCGCCCTGAATCAAAACCTGATATCCACGAGAAACGAGATGACGAATCGCCGGAATATAAAACTCGAGCGGCGACGCGTCACGGTTAACCTTATCCGACTTTCCACCGAATCTTGTATGCAGACCACAACGCTTAACATCATGACCCGCGGCTTTCGAGAGCCTCGTTTTGATCATAGTCACCTGATCGTTTGGAAGACACATCGGCGGAGCAATCTGTGAGTTTCGTAATGTATTCCAGGCACCGTATAGATGTAGTTCATTACCAATATGTGGCTCACCTTGTCGTACAGCCGTTAGGTCAGCAGAATACACCTTGAATGGCCCAGGCCGGACAAGAGGTTTCTCTTTAACCTTTGGAAATATCTTATAAACCGTTTCGGGTAACGGTGCCTTATGCCAGACATCAAATGGGCAAATACATATAGCTTCGGGCTGGCCAAACAGGCGAAGCCACCAAGTAGTGAGAGCGAATGCCATCGGATCATGCCACTCAGTCGGAGGCAGTTTGATTGGTCGACCCAGAAGGGTCCCGGTCCAAATACATCGGCACGGTTGGATGATCTCTATGTCCGAAAATGCAGAGTTGAGTAGCTCATTGTGACCATATTTTTCAATTAACGAAATAAATGCGATGCGTTTCTTTTGATAAAGCCGACGAGTCATATCAATGGTGATAAACAACGTACCAAAAGCGCGTGGCGTATTTAGAACTACGACTACCTCTGCAAAACGCAGCATATGGCGTTGACGTATTAAAACAGTGATCCAGTGCAATGTCGCCACGGCAAGACCAAGATATGAAAATGCAAAATGTATCGAACGCAAAACTCAATTCCTCAGAATCTACGCTCCACCCGAAGCCACCTGTATGAAAGATTTTTGCATACTTGCATTCTGTTTGGTAAAGGAGCGAGCATACCAACCACCCTCTTTCATAAGTGTTTCGTGCGTGCCTGATGCCGTAATTCGACCTTCTTCTAAGACGAACAGAAGATCTGCATCCAAAACTGTTGAAAACCCATGTGCAATCAAAATAATAGTAGTTGTTGCCTCCGCATTACGAATTCGTCTCAAAGTTTCACGAAACTTTTCTTCAGCGCCTGCATCGAGGCCACTTACCGGTTCATCGAGAACGAGTATAGAACTTCCGCGGAGCAAGGCACGAGCGAGGTCTAGGCGCTGTCGTTGGCCACCCGAATAAGTTACTCCATCCTCCCCCAAACGAGAGTTGTAGCCCTCCGGCCTTTCTAAAATAAATTCATCTGCGCCGGCTAGTTCCGCAGCCTCTATGATATCACTCATCGGTGTGTTTGGAAGACCATAAGAAATATGCTCGGCTATAGTTGGAGCAAGAAATATGGGCATCTGAGGAATAAAGGCAATATTCGCTCGTAGACTTACTGTATTGATCTCCTCAATCGGCATGTGGCCGAAGCGAATTTGCCCTGCGCTTGGCCGACGAAGTCGAGGCAACAAATCGACTAAAGTAGATTTACCAGCACCCGAAGGACCAACGAGGGCAGTAATCTTCCCCGCAGGAACCGTTATCGAGACATCGTGCAAAGCCCTTCGCTTGCCGAGCGGCGAATATTTAAAGGAAACCTGTTCAAGATGTATGCCGTCAACGAGAGCCGGGAAATCTGCATAGCCGGTTTGTGGCTCGCAAGCGCTGTCAAGTGAAATTAGACGTTCATGAACGAAGTTCAGACTTCCGTATCCAGCGAGTGTAATCTGTACAGCCTTTGCCAGTTCCTGAACGACTGGCAACAGACGGGCCATCACAGCAATCACGACCAGCAACACCTCAAAACTGAGCGTCAAGTACGACAACCCAACGAAGAAAAAGCCAATTAGCAATACAGCTCCGGCAGGCTCTATCATGAGTGGGATACGTGCTTGTAGTTTAGTTAACATAACTGCCTGTCTGCGAACATCTTCAGTCACGTCAACAAGATTAATAACTTCCTCCCCCTCGGTTCCTGAAAGCTTAATCAGGCGCATAGCACGCAGACGTTCAACAAGAAATCTCGACAGTGAACGGTTTGCTATTGCCAGCAGTTCGCTCGACGCTCTTGTCGTGCGCATAGTTCCTTTCAACGCGACCCCAAAGATTACTGTGAAGACCAAGCCAATTGGTATTAACCAACTAGATGCGAATGACAACAGGACGAGATAGGCCGAAACCATGATGAAATTACCTATCGCACTGACAACCGCAAATAATACACCGACGGCACGTTGGACTTCTGTAACAAAATCGTTAACCATGTCGCCAACCGGAGTTTCGTCGTGATACCCGATATTTGCCTTTAACGAGGCTTGCATCCCCTGCACACGGATTTCGGCCATTAAGCGTTGCTGAGCATGAACGAGGTATACACGGTTTGCATACGTAGCAACTTGCCGTAGAGCAATCATAGCAAACAAAGCACACAGCAAGGTTGGGAATTCCATCTCCACTCCAACCTTTTCGAAAAGAGTTTCTATTGCCTTAGCGATTCGACTTTGCCCCATGGTTGCAGATGTGGTCTCGCCACGTGCCGCAAGCTCAAATATTGGTACGAGCATCGCCATACCGACGCCTTCAAAAAGGATAGTCGTTGCTTTTAGTGCCAATGCAGTTGCAACCGTCCGATACCTGAAATGCACGGTACTCAGAAACGAACGTGCAAAATCGATGCCCGGAATCGTCATAATTTCGAATTTCTTAAAGTTAACTTTGTCATTTCGTTGATAAAAAGGAACTAAATTATTAGTTTGATAGACAGGACTTGAAAGGTATTTTAGCTTCGCTCCTTTTGAGACTGAGTTCCGTCCCTTCCAATACCTTTGTAATAACGATACCGAGGTCAAGGTCAGTACTACTGAGAATATTACTATTCACCAGATCTCGAAAGGCAGCAATTTCGCGGGAGAGTGGCGATTCAATAGCAACCGATACGGGTACAGAGTTGTTATCCATATCGATACATATGAGTTTTTCAACAGCAAGGTCATCGTACTCAAACTTGAACGTGCCCGTCTCAGCAGCAAAATAACGTCGCTTCTCAGCCATAGCATTTCCCACCGTCAGTTTTGCAAATGAGCCATCAAATTCGAGTTCAATTTCAACTATTTCTGACAGCGGCCTTGGGCCGATCGTCCGTAACTTCGCCGAAACGGATTTTGGAAGTTCTTGCATGAGAGTAATTGCCATCGCTATATCATGTGGCCCGTAGTCCCAAAGGCCACGATAACTCTTACGAAACGGTCCCCAGCCACCTCCAACACTTACTATTTCCCTAATCGGCTCTGCTCTTCCTATGCATTTTTTTAACTCTTGAAATGCGGCACTATGAAGATGGACGTGACCAACCATGAACGGCCGCCCTCCAGAGATGACAGCTTCCCGGATCAAATCTGCCTCACGACTGCTCGTCGCCATAGGTTTTTCCAATAATACAGCGAGGCCTTGCGACAAAGCTTGGACTGCCATTTGTACGTGGCACGCCGGTGGTGTTGCTATCACCACCGCATCAAGCGCCACTTCATCAATCATTTGCTGCCAGTCGACAAAAACAGCAGTGACATCAGTAACCAAATCCTGTGTATTTGGATTAGTGCTCGCTACCGCTGGGACTGTTACTTGGGGTGCTTCCAACAAGGCAGTGTAAAATCGTCGTCCCCACTGGCCCATACCAATCAATCCGATCCGTACGTTATTCATGTGAAATCGACTTCAAATTCCTCAAATTCATAAAGAAATAAAAAACCTCATCTTCAAATCTCTTGATGACCCGCGTAAGTGTCTTCTGTCCATAGTAAAAAACGCTTCAATCCTGTGTGCAGATCTATTTCTGGACAGTAGTTGAATTCGCCCATTGCCTTCGAAATATCCGGACAACGTCGCAAAGGCTCTTCGCCAGGATAAGATTCCGGATACTCCAAAACTTTCCGTTCTATCTGTTTTCCTCCAACAGCTTCAAGAACATCCGCTAACTCATTTACCGAAATTTCAGGGCTGGGATTACCAATATTGTATGGCTCTCCCTTACGACCCTTCAGCAACGTCAATAAAAACCCAACCATCGCATCCACTACATAACAATAGGTCCGTGTCTGACGGCCACCTGCATAGATGGGTAATGGTTTTCCAGCTTTGATAGCACTGGCAAAATTAGGAAGCACCCTGTAGTCGGATTCCCGCATTCCAGGTCCATAAATATTGAATGGCCGGACGATAGAAGTATGCGTGTCAAAGTACTCTGCATAGATATGACACATAGTCTCACCCATGCGTTTCGACTCATCATAACATGCGCGCGGCCCGAGGCAGGATACATTGCCCTTATAGTGTTCGTTCGTGGGAACTTCTGTGGGTGGTGGATCACCATAAATCTCGCTTGAACTAAAGTACAGGACACGGGCACCGTCACGTTGACCAATTTCAAGCGTGTTCTTTGTTCCCAAAGTTGCCACCTCAATCGTCTCAATAGGAAAACGCCTGTAATAATATGGGCTAGCAACACCGGCACAGTGGATGATGTAGTCAACCCGCTCATCAAGCTGGAGCGGCTTGCGAATGTCATGTCGAAAAAATAATTGATTATCGTTCACGTCCAAATCTTGATCACTCGTACCCGTAAGCATGTTGTCCACCGACAAAACCCGACAAGGACTTGAGAGGACATTCTCGCTCAAACGATCGAAGATCGAGCAAAATTTTCGTCCGAGAAACCCCATACCACCGATCAGTAAAACGGTTTTCCCTGACAACTCACATGCAACAGGTTCCACGCGGTTAACGATCTGTTCGATATCCTGTTCAACTATTTTGTGCATCCTAAATACCAAACAAACTTTTAAGCCGTCCGAACTGAAAGATTTGGTAATGGTGTGATAAAGCGCCCACCCGAGGCCGCATATACCTCATTTTTTTTAATGATACTGTTAGCAAAATTCCACGCTAGAATTAATAGATAATGAGGTTTCTCCGCCATTAACCAATCAGCCGGATGAACCGGAATGCCGGTACCCGGCGTAAACAGTCCTTGTTTCAATGGGCTATCATCGACGATTCCCGTGATCACGGAAGAGCCGAGTTCAAATTGATGTAGAAGCGTTGTTGCCTTTGCTGGGGCACCATATCCAACAATCGAATACTCTTCCAACCTGAGAGCTGCCAAAAGGGAGGTTAATTCGGTACGGCACCGAGCAATATTTCTTTTAAATTCTACGAATCCATTAGGTGATGACAACTCAAGGCTTTCTTCTAGCCGAGTTAAAATATCGACATTCTCCGTGGCAACCTTGTCACCTAGTCCTGCGTAGCCACGCAGTGAGCCGCCATGAGTTCCAATTCGTTCGACGTCAAAAAGCGTCATTCCCAACTGATGAAAAAACTGACGCAACGGAGCAACACGATGGTAATCCAAATGTTCATGATAAATTGTGTCAAACAACGTTTTTTGCAATATGTCGACGAGGTAGGATACTTCGAATACAAAACTCCCATCTTTCCCCAATAGGGATCTGACGCCACAAGTTAGATCGGAAATGTCATCGACATGGGCAAAAACATTGTTCGCTGTTATCACCTTGGCAGGACCATATCCGTTGAGAATTTCCCTTGCCAATTGAGTATCAAAATAGGCCACTAATGTTTCAATACCATCGGAATTTGCTTTAGTTGCAATCTCTTTTGCGGGATCAACTCCAAGTACTCGACAACCGCGATCTTTAAACGCTTTTAAAAGCGTACCATCGTTTGAACCTATATCAACTACCAGGTCTCCGGGAGAGAGATCAAGGCGTTGGGATACAGCTTCAGCATAACGGTTAAAATGTGTGATAAAACTAGGGGAGGTACCCGAAACATAAACGTAATCAGCAAACAAAAGTTCGCGATCAACAATGTCCACCAGTTGCAAGTGACCACACGCCCGACAGAGTGAAGGACGCAGCGGATAACGCTGTTGCGCAAGCGAGTCTTGCTTTGACTTAGTAAACGCATTTGCTGGCGGCGTGGAGGCAAGTGAAACGATGTGCTCAAGCGCATCACTTCCACAAAGCCGGCAGGACAACCGTTCACGACATTTCTGCAATTCCGACGCCTGTCCTCTACGACTTGCGATCAACTGCCGGTGAAAAGCCATCCTTAGCAGGAATTAGCTCAACACGTACCAGATCGTCTTCGTAGTCTACCTGATCCCTTGGGCGACCAGCAAAATTGATGAACACCGAATCTTCGAGAAACTCCATCGCATGTACTTCCATCGCCGGTGTAAAAACTACTTGTCCGGCAGTCACCAGGGTCCACGTTGCTTCGATGTCGGCATCAATCGCACGAGTGTAGTAACGCATCGAACCCTTCACCATGAAGCAATAATGCCAATCCTTCTTATGATAGTGGTTCGCACGAACCGAACCCTTCAGACATGAAATACGCTGCGCACTTTCAAAACCACCGTTTACTAGAGGCTGAATTTCACCACGTAAATCACTAAAGGGTGTATCCAGAGACACGATTGGGCCAGTCTCTTGCCGTCTTTTCGTTTCATCTGTCATTAGATTACCCCTCACTTTTAGTGGTTGAATAACTCGAAACCTGAGAGCTATGGGCAATGATCTTGGTAAACAAATTATCTATATGCGTTTTACACGCTGCCCTTTTCTCTACCGAAATACGACCGAGTCTTTCTGTTTTGACAAGATAGGAAAGTTCAATATCTGAGACATCCGCCTTACATAAACCATGACGTCGCATGTCCCAAATACCGATATGGCGGTTGATTTTGATTAAGTCGCAATAAAGATCAACTAGTTCAGCAAACATTTCACTTACATGCGCACGCTCCTTGCTGGTCATTGGAAGGTTCGCCCTTCTGCTACATAGTCGTAACTACCGCTGATAAATGCTTCCTTCATGCAAGCTACGGTATCGGCTTTGAGTACGTCGATCATAACCCTTTGCGCTTCTGCCTTTGCCTCATACTCGCGCTGAGTTTCGTCATCAAGGGCATCATGTTCAATCGCATTTTCAAAGAAACCCAGCTTAATATTTTCAATCGCAAGGCGGTCAAGCAGTGATGAAAGAGTGTTGTAATTAGGAACTTTCGCAGTCATTTTCTCCTCCGTCATCATTAATAGAATGTGTCACTCAACTGATAGATTGCTGAAAATTTTGGTTTCGAGCATCCATCGACACTAGCCCCATGTTACTAGAGTCAGCGTATCGTTTATTCAGCAGTGAATGTGGGTGCCAAATTGGTTAATCAAATCTTACGTACTACGTTTGTCGTTCCACCTAACCAAATCTATACTTCAATAGGGTAATGGCTCCCAACGCGCATTCTGGCCGATTGTTTTGCCACTTAAGATTTCGCTTTCTATCACATTCCTCATATCAAGTAATGTGGCGTCGTGCCCTGAAAACGCTTCAAAATTTTGTTTAGCATAGACAGAGTTTTGCCAAACCTTGACCATATAGGATCGCATCCTCAAATTATTGAGATAACGCTCTAGGTGCGTACCTGCCAATCCAAAAGAAGCAAACATTGCTATGCGTTGGCCAACAGCACGTGAATGTAAATACTCTGGAAAAAATTTCTGCATTCGTTCCGAAATTGGTCGTTTTAGGGGTCCACGTATGTACCTCCCCATACCTGCGTGAGTCGTTCGCAAGTTCCATACCACTACATCACCAATTTCTGTAGGTACGTAACGCGTACGCCCGTTAAGCCAGCCAAGCACTTCTTCGTTTAGTACTTCAAGTTTACGGTTTTTTTGCAAAGATCTATGCGAACCGGCGCGCACCACAAGGCCACCACCACACCGGCTATGATCCTGAAGATATAGCCCAAATCGCAATATTGGATACTCACCGCACCAATCCGGCCCATTCGGATCATGTCTATCCGCGTTATCTTTGTGAAACGAACAAACAGCGTGATTTTCATCGTAGACCACGTAAGAGCTGTCGCCGAAATACACGGGTTGTGCACCAAGCAGCTTTCGTGTCACTTCAATCAGTCTACCATCTTGGATGAATTCAGCAGTAATCGGGTTGCTCAGTAGGTCGCCCGTGGGTTGCTCGAACGTTGCAAATGACTCTTTATATATCAACTTATCTCTAAACTCAGATATCTCAGCAGGACTGAAGATTGCTTTAAGATGAAGATAACCATCACGGCGAAATCGGTCACGGTCCACATTAGCAGCTTGAACTTTTAAACAACTCATAGCTTCAGGCAGTCCTTATTTGTGCAATCAAGCTATCCGAAAGATCCGCTGCCGCTAACGCCCGCGTATATTCGCGAAATAGGCTAGGAGTCTCCAAAAAATTCCAAACCTTGTGTCCCCCGGGTTTGCCTGTCTTCAACCAGTATAGGTGATTAGCCAGTCCAAAACGGTTATGACCCGATATTGTAACCGCCTGAGCACCAGCTAAACGAATGGTTTTTTCCAAACTTGATCGCGAAAAGTAATGCAGGTGGTCCCTAAAGAAATGGAAATCGTGATAGGCTTCAACATCATAAAGCGTTAGCAACGCGTCATTGACGTTCGGCACTTCAATGTAAAGTACTCCATCCGGATCGAGTCGACTAATGCACTTGCGGATAGTATCGACCGGATCAGAAAGATGTTCGAGCACGTGAAACATCAAAATAACTTTATACTTGCCACTTACTTCTTCAATTGACTTGTGAATGATATATCCCATCTTCAACAACTTGTCGCGGAATGCGGTAGTTCGTTCAACTCCCTCGACTTCAAGTGCGAGGGGTTTAATTTTTGCCATCAAGCTACCAGCGCCGCATCCAAACTCTAAAACCCGCCTGTTTACGACCAGAGGACCAATTCGTGCCAATCGTTCCTGATTTTCATGCTCGAAATGCCGCTTCCGCTCGTCAAGGCCCTGAAGAAATGGCTTAGAGAGAAGAAATTCATCGTTCACGAAATACGCTTCATCCAAATGGTCAAAGCTATCCAGGAAAACATGACTGCAATCCGTACATGACAAGACGCGAATCGATTTCGAATCACGCAAGTGCTCTGGCCGCAGCACTAAATTACGGGACTCGCAGACAGGACATTGAAGATTTGAAGACATTCTTTACCTACGATATTGTCGTTTATTTATTGCTTAAATAGGAGGAAATATTCATCGTCGCACCGACTCACTGAGAACCTTGTCATTGATACCGTACCTTACGTTCGGCAATAGCCACGACATCAAAGGTAATGGGTCAGCTGGACTATTTCTCAACAACTTTTCACGTTCGACTGCAATCCCTCGCTCGCAGAATACCTCATCACTATCGAGCACGGCAGCTAGCCGAGACCCGAAATCATCACCACGCGGGTTTACGTAGACGACACCATATCCATGAGCTAGGGACACATTACCGAATTCACAGAAATGATCCTCATGGTAATCACTTACGTCGATCAACCTTCCCGAATAGCAGCTGAACAAGATGTTGGTCGGGTTGTTAAAAATTGCACGGTGAGACAGCGCTATCATCACTTCTGGATGGGCAAAACACAACTGCACACGCTCTGGTCCAACTTGAGCCATTATATCGTGAACGTATGACTCGCTCATTGCGAGGGGGTGGGGACGAACCAGAATCACTGCTTTAGGTCGCAAACGAGAAATCGTAGTAATAGTTCTCACAAACGGCATCTCTATTGAACCCGTTTCACGCAACGTCTCTGAACTGAGCGGTTTAGCAGGGAACATTGAATAGATCTCTACTTCGGGACCAATACCCTTATCTTGCAGCCTTGCCCTTTCCCGCTCCACTTCTAATTCCAATAAAGCACTCCATTGGGGTAAATAGTGAGGCATTCCAATTTTGATTTTTGGTACATCGAAGAACATTCCATAACTTTTAGCCCATGCAATATTTTCTTCCTGATCATCGTGATAGTGAATTAGCCCATCACAATGCCTACCTAAAAAATGAGTCAAAACAGACGGACGACGTACAGCAGGTGGCTCGCGCCGAACTTGCCGTACCCTGTGATGACATTTATCGGGACTTCTTATCTTCCACAACATATATCCGTTTCCCTTCCTTAATCGCGCCAGCGCATACCAGAACACATATGGCATCGTGCTGAAGGGAACACCGAGAAATAAAACGGGTTTTGGTTTGCGCAAAATCCATCCACAAAGTTTGACGAATACGTGAACACGATGAACCAATTTTGCCAATATTCCTGTTGCTTTCTCTGAACCCAAATTAAATAACATTCCGCTTTTCTTTAAGCCGGCGAGATGCATAGAACAGAGCCGGATGTAGTCGTAATTCTCTTTGGAAAACGTGACAAAACGAATGTCCCATTCTGGATGAGCGGCTTTGAGCGCCATCGCAGTCGGTAGGTATGTGTCGAAGTCAATTATCCGCGGCGAAACAAAGAACAATATCAACCGGGATTCCATCGGCTGTGTTTCAGTTTGTTCAACATTTTGTGTTGAATAATTTGAAACAGTTTTCATATCGATTGAAGACAAAGCAGCCCCCGGCCACTAAGGAAATTAGTTAAATTATTTCGGTGAATGTTTGAAAACGGCTACCGCACCCGAGGTAAAACTATGTCCACGGGTTTGAAGTCTCAACAAGCCCTAATGTTCACGGCACGAACACAAAGGTCAAGCTTAATTTTATGACATTCTAATATTTGTTTTATCGTACACCTTCAAATTCAACATTATCTTTGTGTACGCTTTCACGTCTCAAGATAGGAAAAAAGTAACAACAATATTTGTCTCTTCCTTAGCCTACCAAATCGGCTGGTGTGATCCATCCGCGAAAAAAGTAAAGAAATAGGCCAGCATAAACCTTGCTTGCATCTACGGATAATCCTAAGCCTCGGTTGCTTGGTATAAGGTCTTGCCAGCCAAATCTCTCGATCTCTGGTACCGGTACAGGGGCAGAATAAACCTCAACTCCTTCTGCACGCAAACATGCTGCCATCCGCGGTAAATGAGTTAACGAGGTTACAAGTAGAACTCTGTTTACTTTAAGTTCCAGAAGTTGATCGGCTATAACCAGAGCATTTTCATGGGAATTCCGGGCAGTTTCGTCTAACCATACTTGATCGGGCAGGAGTCCAATATTTTGGGCTACTACCCCTGCTTCTGAAACTCCGCCTTTACCTAGTTTACCTCCACTGATGAGCAGAGGAATTCGCAGTCTTGACTGTATTTCAACTGCTAAAGTAACCCTCTGAATCGATGTAAAGCTCGGATGCCACCGACCCCCTATATCTGTATAGGCCCCGGCAGTTGGAACGACGACGGCCCCCACCTGAATGCCTTCTTGCCATCTAGGTACGGAGTGCAACAAGGGAAAAAGAGCCAATTTTCCGGTGAGTGGAACGACAGTAAGTAACAACGCACCAATTGCAAATAACTCAATTTTTCGTCCCGCTCGACCGAACCTCGTAAATTTGCGAACCAGCAGACCGGCTGTCAACAAACACACTAATGAAAACGGTGGATAAAGAAACGTAGAGGCAAACTCGCCCATTCGTTAATCCCAGTTTAAGCAGATACCAACCGTATCGGACAAAATTCATACAATACAAGCGGCTACCAATTTCATTTGCTCGTAACGCAGTAGGCTTGTTCATTAATAAAAAAGCAAGGGTTACCTAATAAATTTCGACCAAAACATTTAGCTCACACCCCATCGTGAGCTTACGGAAAACCAGGACAACAAGTATAAAGCTTAACCTACACATCATTAAACAGGCCAAAGCTGTATTCCTCCGCATCACAAAATTAAGATTTTAAGACAATTAGCTCGCCTCCAGATAAAAATTGAGTCCCACGGATTTATGTCCGGAAAAATCTTAATATTCATCTTCAAATATATAAATTGCTTCTTAAATTATTCATTAGAGATGTATTCCCACCGTCAGCATTGTAGTTTACGCGGTTAACGCGCAACTTTTACACTGTTTGCACACCTACTCGAATCGGCGCGACGCCATGACAAATAACGAAAGTATGGACCCTAGAACGGATCTTTCCAAAACTGAATTAGTTCTCTTATTTCTCCTAGCACTTTCCATCCGAATTACCTATGTCTTCTGGTTGTCTGAAGATACAACACTTATGTTAGCTGAAGACTCTGCCTATTTTGTTCAGCTTGCTCAAAACCTATTAGTCACAGGTCAGTTCGTAGCAGGAGAACCGGGTACCCTCTCCCCTGAAACGGAGAGAGTGCCGCTATACCCGATATTTGTTGCTCTCGTGAGAACAACTTTAGGAAGCTCACCCGTATTTGTTGCAGTAGTACAATCGATAATTGATTCGGCTACTGTTATTCTCATCACACTTATTGCCATCCCCATGGGCCGCATAGTAGCTCTACTATCAGGTCTGTTAGCAGCAATTTGGCCAAATCTAGTAATACACAGTGTGATGCTGCTAACTGATACACTATTTGTATTTTTTCTTACCGCCACATTGTTATTCTGTACACGTTATCTCAGACGACCAAATACTAAACTGGCACTTGTTATCGGCCTTCTGTTCGGATTAGCAATGATGACTCGCGCGATCATCCAGTTTTTACCGCCAATTTTTGCAACGGTAATCATCGTAGTGGCCTGGCAACGGGGGTTGGGATTACGAAAGGCGGTATTGTGTGGATCGATCTTCTGTATTGCCGCTGCGTTACCAGCGGCTCCAATTCTTTATCGTAATATTACCCAATTTTCGGCCGTCTCCCTTACAGCTCAAGGTGGTAATCATTTACTAAATTGGGTTGTTCCAATGATCAGCGTTTTTGGCGAAGGAATAGCTTTCGACGATGCGTCAGCGGATATCCAATTGCATTATTCAAAAATGGTGAGGGACAATCCACCACAACATCTGAACGCTTTCCAAGAGGATAGCAGGCGCGCGAGTTTTGCACGTCATCAACTTTCATCGCAACCGATCGGCCCGGTAATCGGTGCGTGGACAAAAGGCATGATGATTAATCTTGCCGCCCCAGCGGTAGCGGTTGAGTCTCGAATGCGCAGTCAGAGACAATTAAGCTTCCTTGGTTCGGAAGGCGGATTATATGAACGAACACTGGCATGGTTGAATTCCTCACCACCTTTATGGATAACAGTAATGGTCCTTGGTTTTATTGGCTCTGCTATCACACTTGTGTTGCAGCTTTGGGGATTATTGCGACTCTCCCGGTTTGCGCCCTGGCCCGCAATTTATTGCGTCAGTATGTTCCTGTACTTTCTCCTCATCATGGGACCAGTAGCTGCACCGAAATACCGATTGCCTATTGAACCGATTATGATTTTGTTGTGCGCAATCGCATTGGTCGATATTAGTACACGCCTGAGACGACGATAAGAACAATTTAAGAATACCTAATTGTACTCCCTAAAATTTCAACCGTACTCTTCTATTCCAACCACGTGAGAAGCTTACGCCTATTGCAGGCGTTCCAAAATTTTTTCTGCAACCAGCGCATAGCCTTCTTCACTGTAGTGGCCATCAAATAATGTCTTTGGATCAGAATGTTGAAAAAAAATCGCGTGCATGTCGATACGATCTATTTCTAGGCCATCAACGACACTAAGCACCGCGGTACGTGCGGCGTCGGCATCAATATTAGCTACCCAGCTAGAATAGCGTTTAGCCGAAGGGAGATAAACAAATATTAGGCGTGCATCCCATTTTGCCACGCGCTCTGCGGCCAATTCCAGGATACGGGCGAATTGTTTGATGGTATCATCGCTAAAGTCACAAGCTAATCGAAAACGCCTGCGATCAAATCCGCAAGTTAAGCCTATTTTACTACGTAGGCGATTAAGTAATAATAATTCTCCTAAGCCCTTAGCACTATGTGAAAATTTTCGTTTATCTGACTGTTCATCCTTCTTAATTAAAGGATCAAGGAATGATATTAAGGAGGTATCTATTTCAACCTGTCTGTTGGCGAGGCGCTGTGAATAACCTGTTTTCAGATAACGCTTTAGGATTGGAGAAGTTAATTCTCTCTTCAAATCCTTAGTCAAATCGTTCCCTTCAAAAAAAGCCCATATGATCGTCTTTGGCTTCAACACAGGACCATATTCCGTAAGTGCTGCGAGCTCGCTTAAGGGTCCATTTCCTCCACAGCCAAGGTTCACTACTGATCCAATTTGTTTTCGAACGAGGTCAATGAACGAATAACCGAACGGTACATCCGCACCAAACGTAAATGAGTCACCGACTGCCATTACAAGATTATTATTGGCACTCCACTGGCCTTTTGGGTTGTTGAAGCCGTGCTCATCAGAATATCTGGTTACCATCTCACCTCCATCAAGCATGACTAGGAGATTATTTGATAGGCCAGCCAGCGGTAATAGTGGTTTACCATCTACCCCTAATAGCGATTCATCTGTCAGCATGGATGGGCAAACATGTGGAAACGCTCGTACACCAGAATTCCTCAGAGCATTTGTCATTGTCTTTAGTGAAAATGTTAAATTGTCTGCTCTCAAAGGCACTGTTTGAGTAGTAAGTAAATATAATTCAACCCCGGCTAATGCTGTGGCAACAGCAAGTCCATTGATCAGTGCAAGTAACAACAGAGGAAATCGAGCTCGCATTAACAACAGCGCACAAAAACCGCAAGTAAGTACAGGTGTTCCGTAAAGCCATAGTCGCCCGGTGGAAGCTGTCGGACTATTGGAGAAAAAAATCCCGGCGGCAACGATCACAAGTACGACGCCTAACATTCCAAATAGTATTCGCAGTACCTGCACTAAAACTCGCATCATCAAATTGACTGAGATGCTGACATGTGCGCCGGCTTCTTAAGAAAAAATACTATTGGAATAGCTGCAAGCATCACATACATCATAAGCAGAAAGTCGTTAGAGTACGCAATAGCTTCCGCTTGGCGCGTAATTTCTTGATTTAAGGTTAGCAAACCGGACGTATCGCCCAAATTCCAAAACCCGTTAGCGCCGGGTAGGCTAAAAAGCGTATTGAATGGTGTAACGTGCTCAACCAGCGTCGAACGATTGATTTGTGTGTGACGCACCAATAGCGTTACCGCAAAGGAAATACCTATACCGCTCCCAATGTTACGTGCCAAACTATATAGCGCGCTAGCTTCGTTCCTATACTTTGAATCCAATGTGGTAAATGTCATCACACTTAGTGGTACAAAATACAACCCAAGCCCAACCCCTTGTACTATACCTGCGTTGACAACTTCCCAAATTCCAACTTCGATGGAAAATTTTGACATTAACCAAAACGAAAATGATATAATAAGTAATCCCGCCTGTATTAGAAAACGGGGATCTATTTGGTTAACCAAACGCGCAACAATCAACATCGCAACCATGGTACCAATGCCACGCGGCGCTAGTACGAGACCTGTCGTTACGACTGGATAGCCTTTCAAATTTTGCAGAAATGGAGGTAGCAGCAACATACTTGCAATCAGAACGAGTGAAACCACAAACATGTAACTTAAGCCGCCAACAAAATAGGAGTCTTTAAAAATAGACGGATTGAAAAACGGTTTAGAGCTAGTGAACATCTGTACAAGGAACAAGTAGAAGCAGAGAACTGAAATGGTTATTTCTAAGATAATCTCTGGGGACGAAAACCAATCAAGTAAATGTCCGCGATCAAGCGCCAATTGTAGCGTACCAATTGAAATACTAAGTAGTATAAAACCTAACCAGTCAAATCGGTTTATTTCTTCCTTTTTGGTCTCTGGTACGAAAGCTATAATACCCAGAAGCGCAAGAATGCCGACGGGTAAATTGATATAGAAAATCCACCGCCAGCTATACAAATCAGTAAGATATCCTCCGAGAGTGGGCCCAAGAATCGGTGCAACCATCACGCCCATCCCCCAAAACGCCATCGCTTCTCCGTGTTTTTCACGCGGAAACGTATCGAGTAATAGGGCCTGTGAATAAGGGACTAAACCTGCGCCAAATGCACCTTGTAGAATACGAAAAAAAATGATCTGAGGCAGCGACGTGGATGCGCCGCACAACATAGATGTTAGGGTAAATCCGACTACTGAAACAATAAACATCTGACGGCGACCAAAGCGGCCCGCAAGGTATCCAAGCGGTGGCGTCATGATCGCTACGGAAATAATGTAGGACGTCATCACCCACGATATCTGTTCTTGGTTTGTTGATAAGCTACCTTGTATGTGGGGTAAGGCGATGGTCGCAATTGTCATGTCTAAGACCTGCATAATCGTCGCCAACATGATGGAAACAGTAATCAACCAAGGACGCAAAGGACTTTCGATGGGATTTTTACTACTCAAAAACTGACCCTCCACGTCCGTCCTGCACTACCTAAAATTTGTGCAGCCAATCAAAGAGGGTTTGTATTAATTGTTGAGCTCGTAGATTTTGGTTTATTTCAACCCTCACCTCCGTACTCATTCCGGCGCGTAGCAGCGGCCCACTATCTTTAGAATCAACCAGGATTTTTACCGGAACACGCTGTACGACCTTTACCCAATTTCCGGTCGCATTCTGAGGTGGCAACACTGAAAATTCTGCGCCGGTTGCCGGGCTAATACTCTCGACTTTTCCATTCCAAATGTGACTAGGATATGCGTCGACGAGTACGCGTACCGACTGACCGACTCTGACATGCGTCAGCTGCGTTTCTTTGAGATTTGCTTCGATCCACATATCAACGTCGGAAACAATACTCATTACTTGATCACCCGGCTTTACGTACCGACCAATCTGCGGTCTATTACTAGCTACTCCAGCAAATGGTGCACGCACGACCGTGTATTCTATGTCAAGTTTTACCCTATCTCGCCGCGCCTTTGCCACCTGGTAGCGCGGCAACTGCTCCACCGGCACACTAACTCCACCCCCAAGTTTAACGAGGATGCGGCTCAGGTCCTGGCGTAATACAGAAATTTCTTCGTGTGCTACTGCACGCTCGTGCTGAGCTTCTTCGTATCGTGACTTGGAAATAATTTTCTTTTGGACCAGTGTTGCCTTTCGTTTGAACTCACTTTCGGCATAGGCCAAGTTGACCTTCGCCAACTGGAGTTTAGCATGCTGTTCCTGAAAGCTGGCCTTAAGCTCCTCCACGTCCATAAGAACTTGACGTAGAGCCGCATCAGTCTGCGCGAGTAAAATTTTATATGGATCGGATTCAATCGCAAATAGGATTTCTCCCTTCTCAACACGCTGGTTCTCATTAACTAATATCTCCGCAACCCGTCCAACAACTTGTGCCCCTATAGCCACCTTGTTTGCCTTTACATAGGCATCTTCAGTGCTAACGTATTTTCCACCCGTGAGGTAGAGGTACCCACCAACCAACAAAGTAATGACCGGGCCGAGCACAAAGAATAAGGTGCGAAGTCGTGGACGGGTAAACATAGTAGATGACGTAGTAACTTCATCCGGCAACCCGCCTGATTTCGTCTCGGCAAAAGTATTCTTTTCTGTTTCAACTTCAGACAATTTTGAGTATCCAGTTTATATTGTTAAACTTAGGTTCCAGCCCCTGGATCGGAGATTTCTCTTGATGTTGATTCCATGACATGTGTTGCCAGTAGATTGTTCTTTGTTGATTTCAACAAATCTACCAACTGCGCACGAGCTTGACGGCTGAGCCCCTTCATTGCCTCTTCTCGAGTCTCTGCTGCCAATACACTTATTTTTTGGAGTGTCGGTAGCGCTTCTGCGGTGGTGTATAACCGGATAGCCCGTCGATCAGCAGGATCAGGTCGCCGTTCCGCCCACCCAGCCATCTCAAGGCGATCGATCAGTCGGGCCATCGTTATAGGCTGGATCTCCAAAATTTCTGCTAGCCCTGCTTGATTTATGCCCTCATTCCGCGACAAATGAAAAAGGGCCCGCCATTGAGCTTGAGTGAGCCCAAGTGGCTGGACACGACGATGAAAATTAGCGCGCATTAGCCGAGCAACATCGTGCACTAGGAGTCCCAAGTTGTCGTCCGGATCTCGTTTTTCAATCATCGAAAGCCCTTTTAGTACGCATTACATATTATATACAATACATATTATGTGCAATACGCACGAAACAAAATTCACATGTTATTGCAAGATATTTACATTGCCCACCATTGGTCCGAGTAGATACATTGGCATACTGCTCTCCACAAAAATGCAGATCAATTGTGGTGGGATGCAGATACAACGATCACAAATCGTGATCACGCATGGGAGTAGAGTCGAATGACGGACACGCCGTGGAAAAACGAGAATTGGTACACTAGCCCCTGGAACTTTGCGCCCGAAGTTACAGCCGAGTGGAATTTTCCCGAACAAATCAAAATCCACGACGTCACGTTGCGAGACGGCGAACAACAGGCAGGACTTGCATTTGATTTCGACGATAAAATAAGGATTGCCGAAGCATTAGCCGAGGCCGGAGTTCATCGCATTGAGGCTGGGATGCCTGTCGTTTCCAAGGACGACGCGAGGGTGGTGCAAGAACTCGCCAAACGCAACTTTGGACCAAAAATTTACGCTTTTTCCCGCTGTATGGTCGAAGATGTAAAGCGTGCTGTCGATGCCGGCGTACAGGGCGTAATTATGGAAGTCCCAGCTAGTCCACATCTTATCGAACTTGGGTACCGTTGGGAACTCGATCGTGCTATCGACCTCTCGATCGAATCCACTAAGTTTGCACACGATAACGGACTGGAAGTCGTCTTTTTCCCGATAGATTTTACTAGATCTGACCTTAAATGGGTCATCGATCTTATCGAGCGGGTTGGAAATGAAGGGCACATGGATGGGCTGGCGTTGGTGGATACAATGGGGGCAACTTCGATTCACGCCATGCGGTATTTTGTTCGTGCGATCAAGGCCCGGATTGACAAGCCGCTTGAAGCACATTTTCACATGGATTTTGGGTTAGGCATAGCCAACACCCTAATGGCGGTTTCGGAAGGTGTAGAAGTTATCCAGTCAACTGTACTGGGGCTAGGGGAGCGAGCTGGGAATGTACCCATGGAAGAAACCGTAATGGCACTTCTGACTCTTTATAATATTGATATCGGTATTAAAACAGAGCAACTGAAGCCACTCGCCGACCTGGTTCGTGAAATATCTGGAGCGATTGTCCCAAACAATAGACCCATCGTTGGAGACGATCTTTTCAAAGTAGAATCCGGGATAATCGCAACCTGGCTCCTCAACTGTGGTGAGGCACATCAAACAGAAGTGGTGCCATTTCGTCCACGCATGGTCGGCCAAGCTGAACCAGAAGTCGTAATGGGTAAAGGGTCAGGAATTGATTCGGTCAAAGACTGGCTCGCTAAATTCCAACTTCAGGCTAGTGAGGAGAAGGCTATGGAAGTGCTAATGGCAGTCAAGGACTGGGGCCTAATCCACAAGCGTCTGATGACCGACGATGAATTCCGAAAACTTGCCGAGGAAACGCTTGCCAATTAATTTCAGAAGCTACAAGCCGCTCAACGTAAATATTTTGTAATGCAATAGAGCAATTTAACGCCAGCATCCGCCGCCACTTCAGTTTGCATTATTTAATATAATCTTCAGGCGTTTTGAACCCGCTCCATCGAGGAGAGTCAGCGCCTCGCCCATCTCGTCGAGCGGAAGTGTATGGCTAATTACTGGTTTCAGTTTGACTGCGCCACGACGCACAAGATCAATACAGGCCTCAAAATCTTGTGCCTTTGCGGCACGTGCGTTGATGAGGTTGAGCTCCTTGAAATAGAAGTCATAAAAGGGCAGTGCGCCTTCTTTCTCTGTGTATATACCAAAGGCAAGAATCCTTCCTCCAATACGCGCATGATCTATGGCCTGTGCGAGGATGGGCAGCTTGCCGACCGACTCTATGACTAAGTCGGCACCTCGTCCCTCGGTGACTCCCAAAACGCGTTCCTTTGTGTGCTCATTGGGTTTGAAGGTAAAATCAGCACCCAGGTTTTTGGCCAGATCAAGCTTCCGTTGACTGCGCGTAATCCCAATTATTGGATGGGCACCATAGGCCTTGGCAAGTTGAATATGGAGTAACCCAGTCACACCAAGTCCCATGACAATTACAGCCTCACCTGGAAAAATCTTAGCCAGCCGGAGAGCATGCAGGCAAGTAGTCAACGGCTGCAGAAGTGGTGCTTCTGCCGGATCAATTTCCGCTGGAAGAGCATAAACGTTGCGGGTCGGAGCGGTTAAGTAATCCGCAAAACCTCCATCAATATCACGCCCGATTAGTCCACCATTTGGACAAAGATTAGGTTGGCCAGCCTGACATACATAACAGGTACCACAGCTGTAAACAGGATCGACAATTACTGGTGTACCGGAGTTAGGGCCCTCGACAATTTCACCTACCGATTCATGTCCCATGATACGCGGATAATCAACGGCAATACCGCCTTGGAAAATTTTTAAATCCGTACCACAAATCCCTGAGTGCGAGACACGAATTAGTGTTTCTCCTTGTTCCGGATCAGGACGCTTCACATCCTCCAGGCCAATGTCGCTAGCAGCATTAAGAACGAGGGCTCTCATCAGCCTTTACCAATATCTGCTGCGTTGATCGGGTAGGCGGCCGTCCCACCACTGAGAACCGCCACTACATCCTTAGCCACTGTGGTTTGCAGATTAAGGAGTGCCTCTTCGGAGTAAAATGCCGTGTGGGGTGTGAGGATGACGTTATCACGACCAAGTAACACAAAGTTTTCCGGCGGTGGTTCAATCGGTAGTACATCCAGTGCGGCACCAGCAATCTCGCCGTCGTCCAGTGCCTGCGCCAAAGCTGCTACGTCAACAAGTGGCCCGCGAGCGGTATTTATCAACATTGCCTCTGGCTTCATCTTTTTGAAAGCATCTGCATCAAATAAATTCTCTGTCTCCTTCGTAAGAGGAGCATGCACAGAAACAAAATCTGAACGTTCAAGGAGCGTATCTAACGAAACAACCTCGACTTTCAACGATTTGGCTGATTCCGCTTTGACAAACGGGTCGGTTGCTATAACTGTCAACCCGAAAGCTTGTGCCTTCGGCGCCAAGCTTTGTGGAATATTCCCGAAACCAACTAGGCCCAGTGTTCGACCTCTAAGTCGATTGATTGGAACCACGGCAGGCATATCCCACTGCCCGGCCTGAACCAGTTTACTCGAAAATGGTATTTTACGGGCCAACGCCATCAGCAAAGCCATGGTATGTTCAGAGACTTCATCGAGGCAATATACTGGCGCATATGTCACTATGATCCCACGCCTTGAAGCGGTCGGAATGTCAATATTATCTGTACCAATACCAAACCTGCCAATAACTTTACAATTTCTGAGTCCACTGATTACCTCGGCAGTGATCTGTCCATATGTAACAAAAAGCCCGTCCGCATCTCTAGCTACATCAAGGATAGCCTCGGGTGTCGGCTGCTCGGCCAGCTTGAGTTCGGCACCAATGGTTGACAACGCCTGTTTAACCGGGTCGAGGTTAGGAAAAACCGTGTCTGTAACGGCAACAATCAAACCACTCATCCGACTCACCTTAGTTTTCTGGTTTAATACAAACGCGATGCCCCGCTAACGAACCAATTTTGGAACATCCAATTTGCACATTTATCGGTTATTAATGAGACGTAATCAAGAAACCATCACGTCGAGGAGAAAAACGTGCCAACTCTAACAATGTCTAACCATGGCTGATGTCATCATCGCCATACTGGCGACACTCAATACCAAACACAAGGAAGTCCAGTTCGTTCGCGACAAACTTTCGCAGGCAGGAGTCATTCCCTGGGTGGTGGACATATCTTTGCGTCCACATGATCTCGTTAATCACGATGTTAGCGGCCACCAGATTGCAGCTTCAGCTGATACAACGTGGTCTGCACTGGCCCTTCATGACCGTACTCACGCTGCCAAACATGTGATTGTCGGTGGCCAAAAAATTCTGTTGAGTGCCGTTGCACGCAGCGAGCTTTCTGGTGCAATTGGCCTTGGCGGAGCGAATGGTACATCGATAGCCTGCACAATCATGCGAGCGTTACCGCTATCCCTTCCAAAGGTAATGGTTAGCCCAGTCGCAGCAACCGCAGCTGTGCAATGGTATGTCGCGGAAAGTGATATCGCTATGTTCTCCTCTATTGGTGACATATCCATGAATCGTATAACGAAAACAGTGTTGACAAACGCGACAGAAGCAGTCGCTGCTATGGCAAAAAAATGGGTCAAAAATGATGATACATTAGAAGCCCATTCATCTTTAGTGGGCATCTCGACTTTCGGTGTAACCGAGCCATGCGTCGAGGGAGTAACAAGGTCTCTCACAGCAGAAGGGTTTGAAGCAATTCAATTTCACGCCTCCGGCCCCGGAGGAAAAGCACTCGAATCACTGGTTTCCAGAGGCGCGCTAGCAGGGGTTGTTGACGTGACGACACATGAATTAGCAGATTTTCTTGTTGGTGGTGTATACAGCGCTGGTGACGGCCGGTTAAGGGCTACTAGCAATCCCGCTGTACCCCGAGTTATTGTTCCAGGCGCTATAGACTTTGTTAACTTCTGGGCAGGTATGGTGCCCGATCAGTTTTCCGAGCGAGAATTTCTCCAGTTCAATGCACAAAACATTTTGATGAGAACTAACGTGGACGAACTCGCCGCACTCGGTCTGTTAGTAGCTGAACGACTTAACGAGTCGAAATATCCGTTCGTGGTTCTAATTCCGACAAAGGGCTTCAGTGAAAATACTAAACATATGACACACTCCATAGAGGGCTGCGAGCTTAGACCCTGGGCGCAGCCGGACGCCGATCGGGCTTTTACTAATACGCTCCATAAACATTTGAGAGAAGGTCGGATAGAGGAATTAAACCTCCATATCAACGACAATGATTTTGCGGATGCCTGTGTGACAAATTTACTTGAGTTGATGAAAACAACAGGTCTTACAGAACAATGAAACATGAAGTACCCGAACGCCACTTCCAAACCGATGTCTTAATAATTGGTGGCGGCGCGGCAGGCACTATGGCGGCCTTTGAGTGTGCGGCGGCGGGCGTGGGCGTAATTCAAGTAACTAAAGGGAAAGCCACAAGCGGCACGACGACGGTAGCTAGGGGTGGGTTCGCCGCAGCCTTAGGGGAAGGCGATAGCCCAGAAAGTCACCTCAAGGAAATATTAGAGCATGGGGGAGAGCTTATCGACCCAGTACTAGCCAGTGTCTGGGTCCACGACATCATAGATGTGGTCACGGACCTGCGCGAATGGGGTGCTGAATTCGTTACCAACGACAAAGGCCTGCTAGACCTCAAACAGTTTCCGAACCATAGCTATCCGCGCGCGGTCCATCACTATGACACTACTGGCAACGCGCTCACCAAGACACTTTCCCGAAAGTTACGTTCAAACGATCACATATTGAGACATTCCATGACCTCGATTATTGATCTTGTTATTCATGAGGGGGAGGTCTCAGGAGCCTGGGGCATCGACTATGCAGGTAATAACCTAGTCAGTTATGCGGCACGACACGTGATTCTGTGTTCCGGCGGCGGAAGTGGTCTCTTTTACGTTAACGATAACCCCTCACAAATAACCGGAGACGGCTACGTACTCGGTTACAGAGCTGGAGTTCCGGTAATTGGCCTGGAGATGATTGATTTTCAGGCTATGTGCTGTTCACCAAAGGAACTCTTTGGTTTTGCACCCCATCCAACTGGGTTTATCAATGCCGGTGCCGTGTTCCGTAATCAGGAAGGTGAAGAATTTCTCAAACGATACTTTCCAAAAACGGCCGAAAAAAGCACAAGAAGTGAAGTCATCCTTGCCATGGCAAAGGAAATTCATGCAGGACGGGCAAGTGCTACCGGGGGAATTTTTATGGACGCGACTAACGTCCCGGAAGACGTTATTCAGGAACAAATTCCCCACGTCTTCAAAACGTGCCTACATCGTGGTATTGACATTAGGTCAACACCGCTAGAGGTAGCTCCAGGCAGCCACACCTGGCTCGGTGGATTGAAAATTGATACAGACGGTCGCACTCCCGTCCCAGGCCTATGGGCTGCGGGAGAGACAGCCGGAGGTATCCATGGTGGGAATCGGATTGGTGGATCCGCATTGTCGGCGGCACTTGTTTTCGGGCGCCGCGCAGGCCGGTCTGCCGCTGCGGTAGCAAAAGAATTCCCCTCAACAAATCAAAACATTCAGATCGCAATTCCGAGTGAGGAACGCGACTGGTTGCGAGGGTTACTCCTTCGAGACAGCGGTCTGTTCCAGGCTGACATTCGAAAGCATTGCCACAAAGTAGCTCATGAAAATCTAGGTGCAATTAGAAACGCAGATCGAAGCAACAGCGCACTTAGCGAATACAAACGTATTGCAATAGAGGACGTTCCACACATGCGCATCGCTTCAGAAGCACAAACTTCTGCAAGGACCCGAAGTCTAGAGATAGAAAGTGCGCTATCAGTCCGAAATCTGGCCCTACTTGGTACCCTACTTGCGACTGTTGCTTTATACCGCAAAGAAAGCCGAGGAGCGCATTATAGACTGGACTTCCCTGAAGTTGACGACGAGACCTGGCGGGTTGTGACACGCCTTGAGAAAGCATCAACAGGTGAGATTAACTTTTACGCGGATCCCGTTGAGGCTACTTCAACTTAGCACCAACTCCAATAGCGAATCCCACGTATAACTGCGGATCAACGCAACCAGCGCACAACACCTGAGACGCCGTCAACAGCCACTTGACGGCCATCCGGAATTTTATTTGTCGCGTCGAGCACACCTAAAACCATAGGTATTCCGCGTTCGCGTGCAAGTGAGGCAAGGTGTGACGTGCTACCTCCAAGTTCAGCTACTACGCCCGCTACACGCGGCAGTACCTGGCTCAAGGCTGGCCCAGCTACCGTTGTCACCAAAACGTCGCCCGGTGCCACGCTGTTGAGTTGGCATTCGCAATTAATAACACAGGCTGGCCCGGCACCCCAACCGACCCCGGCCGGATGACCTTTGAGGCCAGGATGACGCAGCCAGATTTCATCTGGTACAGTCGCGGGCTCCATATGCAACGGTCGTGCCTGGAGAAGCTTGATACCGGAATCATCCAGGGCCCACTCAATTTCAACGGGCTGTCCCAACAAAGTTTCCGACTCCCTAAGCATTGTGCCAAGTTCGGTTAACTTCTCGTCGTCGAGGCAACGCTTTGAGACCAACTCTTTTCTAACTGCCTCCGTAGTCGGCTCTTCGCCAATATGTACGCAGCCAACACGGTGATCCTTGCGGCCCGTATGAATTTCCTTTATCTGGCCATCTCGTGTCAGTTCAAACCGGTCTGGAACCACCTCACCCTGTGCGAGAGCAGTACCTAGACCCCAGGTTGCACTAACGACCATCCCGCCATCAGCTGTGAGGCTCAGTCCTCCGCCCGACGCTGTCGCATCCACCAATGGTTGGACCAGTACTCCCATTGCCGTGTCGGCCGGATGAGCACCATGGCTCTCCATATATCGGAGCGCCCTGGTCGACCATAAAGCACCCCAGCAGGCGCTCACGGCAGTAAGAAAATCAGCTTCGCCTTCCAGACCAAGAAAACTCTCAAACTGGCCAGCAAAGCTAGAGTTTTCTCCATCTTCAATAAGGGCAGAAGATCGCACGACAGTTAACATACCAGAATTAGCGGTGAGATTTCTCCACGCTTCCAAAAGTGGTTCACGCACACATGCCACAATAGGTTTTTCGAACAATGCGAGGCGAACCTCAGCGACAAGACGCCTGGCAGTAGACGTTTCAGCCGACTTCGCCTCCTGCGCGGTTTCTTTCAGGCCAAGTGCTGACAGTTGGAGCCGGTAGGCCTCAGCACCGAGACAAAATCCGTCAGGTATTGGCAAACCCGCGTGACCTAGAGACGCCTGATTCGCAGCCTTCGGCCCAAACTGTGCCGCATCTGCCGCCAAAAGATCACTGAGAGGGACGGTGAGCCGTGTCAAAAACTTCCTCCTTTATTTATCTATAACTGCAACACCTAATATCCGCATTGAAACCCAAATCAAATTGGATCAACGACAGTTATCTTCTCAACCGGGAAGTTCGATATAATCTCCACTTCATTGTCATGGACAATTAGCATTTCTTCTATACGTACGCCCCATTCAAAACGTTTGCCATGCTGTGTCTCAAGCGCAAACACCATTCCAGGATGAATTTCGACCGGATGGTCAAGTGACCAGATACGTGAAATTACCGGTGGGTCATACTGTGCTAGGCCAAGACCGTGACCCCACAGGTTCGCCGCGGCCTGGTCCTCTTCCTCGTACCCCCACGCCTCCTTGGCCGAAGGCCACTTAGAGGCAATATCGCGGGTAGTTGCGCCAACCTTTACAGCGTTGATAGAGTCGTAAAGCCATTCGAGTGCCGTCGCGTAATAGTCCTTCATTTCCTGTGTCGGTTCCTTGCCGACACAATAGGTTCGATAATAACAAGATTTATAGCCATTCCAGGTAAGGGCAGCTAAATCCATAAATACGATCTCGCCTGGTTTGATAATACGGTCTGAAAAATTACGCCAGTTGGGCCAAGTGTTTGGACCCGAAGAGACGATTACGTCTTCGACATCTTCCATGCCAGGGATCGAATACAAAAACTCCATAATGTGGGCGGTAACCTGATTCTCGGTAATGCCGGGCTTTAGGAACTTCATGGTTTCCCAATGCGCGGCATCGCCGATAGCGCCGATGATGCGCATACATTCCTGCTCATCAACATTCTTGATTGCCCGCGCCTCCATCATCGGTGTCATACCGTCCGACCACGTAATTCCGGCGGCCTCGAAAGCCTGGAGCATGTTAATGTCGACAAAGTCGATGCCCAACTTCTCGCCAGCCACGCCAAAACGCTTCATCTCTTCTACTATCGCATTAGTAAATTTTTTAACCTGCTGCTGGGAAGCGCCGCCGGCAGCACCTTTGATCCATGCGTATGAGTAACGGACATTCTCCTCCGGAATCCACGGTGCGTGGCGCTGAATCTGAAACCCAATGTCACCCTGTTCAAACAAAACCGGTGCCCCATCACCACACAGGAGCGCATAACGAAGACCTGGTTTGAGCCGGTTCCAGCCTGGCGTAAGGGTACTCGTAATGTAGCGAACATTCTCGTCATACATGCAAAGCATTGCGCCAAGCCCATGTTCCTTCATCTTCTCGCGCGCGCGCTCCAACCGATAGGTGCGTAAGCGATCCCAATTAATGCGTTGCTGCCAATCAACGCCAACCATACCAAAATTAGCCATCAAAACTCTCCACGCTAAATATAGAATCGCCTAATAGCGACAAAACGGGAATATATACCTGTCAAATAGCAAAACTCATGCGCATCATGCAACAGCGTATGTAATAGAACGTAATGTTACAGCCCGATATAATTGAGATACGGGCAGTATACAAATTTACATAACTTATAAACTTAGGGGCCGTAATGACAAAAATTGAAGAACATATTCATTGGCCGAATTCGCCAGATATGTGGATGCCATATGCACCAGCGATCAGGGTAACCGGCGGAACAACGGTATACCTATCAGGTGTCACCGCGGCCCCATTGTACCATCACCATCACCATCGTCCCGAAGAGTTTGATCAAACGCCAACAAACATGGAGGGACAAACCCGTGCTGCACTAGAGCAAATGGAAATAGGACTGAACTCGGTAGGCACAACCTTTGCAGACATTGTCACCGCGAATCGATTCGTCACTGACCTGAGCGACCAAGATTCGTTGGACCGAGTCTGGGCTGAAAATTTGGGCGATAACAAACCAACAACAACCACGGCACAAGTGGTCCAGCCTGCGACTGACCCTCGGTGCCTCGTTGAAATCAATGCAGTCGCCATCATTGACTAGGAACAATTTGCAATTAATTCTATAAGGCCATGTTGGTGAGCCCTATGCCTTTAAACCGTTCGAAAATAATTTTTACCGTCGGCTTATTGTCCACGGCAATCCTTGTGTCCGCGTGTCAAACCACGCCAGTTACACCGGATTCAGCTCAAAGAAATATCAGGGACATTGAAACTTCAATTGCGTTGTCTTATGAGAGTGGAAAATTCACCCCACCCCCACGAAAATCTGATGACATAATCCGCCTCCTTTACAAATCAAAGTCGCCACTAAAAACAAAATATGTTAAACGCCGCGCTGACGAAAATCCGCCTATCTTAGATAACGAATCGGAAGTTTCCCAAGATTCCGACGAGAGTCCTGATACAGCAATAAGTTTTGATGAAACTCTTTATAGGTTTTATGTAAGCCGTGGCGAAGCTGCTGGAATTATGGGTCGAATTGGTCAAAAAATTGCTGATTATGAATTGGCCCTTAAACATCTTTTGAAGTATCTGGGTACTGAAAGAAAGTCCGTTAGCCTTACCGAATTATTGTTTAGATTGGGTTGGTCATACGAGGGATTTGGCGAGTTTGAAAAAGCTGGTAAAACTTTTCTCAAAGCACTCGAAGCAGTACCCAGTTCAAGGTCTACCTCTGCGGCATGGAGTCACGAGCTATACCGGTATTCAGCGTACGCATATTTTGCCGGTTGGATGGGCAACTATAGTGAATCAGAATTATATATCCAAAAGGCAAAGCATGCCTGGTCAATACACGAGGGTCAAACTTATAGGGAATTGAGGTGGTTAAAATCGGAAGAGGGATTAATTCTAAAAACCGAAGGCCGATTAGCACAATCAAGAGGTGAATACAAAAAAGCTGAGCAGTTATTTATAAAAGCGATTACCCTCGCTGAGGAATACGACCGCCTTGATGATATCGCATTTTATCGACGTCACCTGAGTGAGGTACTGTATTTTCAAGGAAAAATGGCAGAGGCTGAGGCTCACGCAAGAAAAGCGCTCGGGGAGATCCTCGAATACGGTGGAAGTAGTTATCCAAGTACAGCCTATTTTATCTATAACCTAGGTCTCGTTCTAATATCGACTGGTAGAACCGAAGAGGCGATAAGCCTAGCTGAAGCGGCTTTGAAAATTTTTTCAGAAGCTGCCCCATTAGATGACAGAACCTTACCTGTAATATCCTTGCGCTATATCCTCATGACATCTGCCATTATGGAAGACAGATGGCCAGCGGCCATAGAACAAGCAAATATCATTAATAAGCATTTTGGATCGATCGATTCTCCCTTGTTAAGGGCCGAACCTGGGGCGGCGTTGTTTCTGGTTTTGTTATCCTTTAAAGAAAAAAAATATGAAGAAGCATTAGCTAAAGCCGACAAAACATTGGTTAATTTTACAAAAAAAATAGGACCAAATCACCTCCACACTCTCATGACGGTTGGTATTCAAGCCACTATTCTTGAAGATATGGGGCGTGATAACGAGGCTCTTATTAAATTTCTTGCCATCAGACACATTTTGACAGGTACAGGTTCAAAGCTGAATTTAGCTGGATTTGAGAATCGCGCTGAAGCAAAAGGATGGAGAATGATAAGCGAGAGTTATCTGCGCTTACTTCAAAGAATCGACCAGGATCAACTTGGGAAAATTTCCAGAATCGAAGAGTCGTTCCTCGTTGCTCAAGCTTTAAGCGGTTCGGCAACCGACAAGGCTCTGGCTGCCTCAAGCGCCCGATCAATAGGAAAAAATACCAATTTAGGGCGCCTAATTAGAACACTGCAGGATTTGCAGGTCAAACGAGAGGCTGTTCTCAAAGCTATTAGTTACAATTTCAGCCTGCCTATTGATGAACGTAACAACTACCTGATAGCGAGTCTGCAAGCGTTTGTAGTCGAGAGAGAGCAAGAAATTGTGTCAACCCAACAGCAAATTAGCAATAAGTTTCCAAAATATAAAAATGTGGTGGCGCCGAGTTCTCTGAATTTTTCTAAACTTCGCCGAGTATTGCGTGCAGGGGAAGCTTTGATTGCTACCCATGTCGCCAAAGATCAAACCTACATATGGGCTATTCCTTTCGAAGGTGACGTAGCGTTCACGATTGCCAACATTGGCGAGGAAGCACTTACCAGTAGGGTAAACACTCTGCGTTTAGCTTTGGATACTGATGCTGAAACACTTGGAAAAATTCCGGAATTCGATGTAGTTGCCTCTTACAAAATTTTCGAACAACTCTTGGAACCAGTCAAGAATGGTTGGAAAAATGCCAAAAGACTTCTTGTCGTTGCGGACGGACCACTCAGCTACCTCCCGTTTTCAGTTTTGACTACTAACGATGTCGAACTCCCGTCCAACAACGGTTTACTGTTTAGCAACTATAGAGACATTCCATGGTTGGTACGCAGTCATGCTATAACCAACTTGCCATCAGTAACCTCACTAAACACGTTACGTGGTTCGGCTGTAAGGACTATGGCACAAAAGCCTTTTGTTGGATTTGGTGATCCATTATTCAGCAAAGAACAGGCCACAGAAGCGGTAGCCGATGACTTAAAGAAAAACATCACGGTTGCTTCACATAGCCTAAAAAGTCGTGGGATACCGATTAAATTGCGCGCTCCTTCAAAAACAAAAAATTTAGAAAGTGCAAACCTTTCCTCGTTGCCGCGAATTCCCGATACCGCAGATGAAATTAGATCCATCGCTGCAACCTTAGGTGCCAACCCAGCCGAGGATATATTTCTGAGGAAGAAGGCAAGTGAAATTATAGTGAAGAACACAGACTTGAGTGATTATAGGGTTCTTGCATTCGCTACCCATGGTTTAATTCCTGGTGATCTGAATGGCCTCACCCAACCGGCTCTAGCCTTTTCAGATCCGTCGTTCACCGATGATAAAATTAACGATGGCCTACTTACGATGGGTGAAGTGTTAACCCTCAAATTAAATGCAGACTGGGTGGTATTGTCAGCGTGCAATACGGCTAGCGGCGAAGGCGAGGGCGCCAAAGCCATATCTGGGTTAGGACGCGCCTTCTTCTTCGCCGGCACGCGCGCAATTCTTGTGAGTAACTGGCCAGTTGAAACTACCTCTGCGAGGGCACTGACCACCGCTTTGTTTAAAGAGCAGGTTCAAAACCCAAACCTCAGCCGTACTGATGCGCTTAGGCGGTCAATGCTGGAACTTATCGATCGGGCAGGCTACTTAGATTCGAAATCCAAAGTGCCATATTTCTCCTATGCGCACCCACTATTTTGGGCGCCCTTTACAATTGTCGGTGAAGGCGGAGAGTTAACACCACAGGGCTGAGCTAAATAGGGCAGGCCTTCCCTTTGCGAGCAGAAGAATTCATAGATAATCAACTAATTCAACTGGCAAATTTCTCTTGTCACTGTCATAGAGGAGCTGAGACTAGCTTTAGCCAAATCCGACATACTCCAGTTGAAGAAGGTTTACGGCCTTATTGTTGTGACTTGATTCAATCTTACGTTAATACCGTTGTCATTGGTTTTGTCGGCAACCCTTAGCTTATTCAGCCAAAGAAATAAAATTTCGATACAGTGTTTCAGCGCAGTTTAAGAATTCACCCATGCTTTCACCAGCATCTTTCGACATTGTGGCATATCCCGTCTCACCCAGGGTATCCATGAGCACCTTGTGATATTCAGGCACATTGGCCCAGTTAGAAATTGTATCGGGTTCGACCTCGACATGATACTGCATCGACCACGCATTGATGCCGACTCGCATAGCTTGAACACTGCAAAGGTCGGAGCTTGCGAGGATAGTTGCGTTCTCGGGTGGCTGAGCGACGCGAACTGAGTGCCATTGAAGGCATTTTTGCGTATCTGGCGTATCATGAAACAGGGAATCCATCTTCCCATCCTCTGTCAGTTTCACATTTTGAACCCCTATTTCAGGCGGATTTTGTGGGCCACAGGTACCGCCTAATGCGTCAGCTAACAACTGATGCCCGAGACATAAACCAAGATATGGCTTCTTTAGGTGACCAACCCATTTCCTGATAGCAGCCTTTTCTGAAATAAGCCAAGGATGATCATCGACATCCCAGACATCCATGGGACCACCCATCACCCACAATGCATCGTAGTTTTCTAGGGGTGGAATGGATTCTCCCTGATCCAGCTGGACAGCGTCCCAACAAATTCCGTCTTCCGCCAGAAACTGTCTTAGCGAACCTGGATGTTCACAATCAATGTGCTGAAATACAAGAAGTTTCATGGTTAATCTCGCCATTACAAATTTCGTTCATGGCTAAGTGTTATACCGCCAAAAGTCCGTAGCCAATCCCTATATTTTAATCTATCGAAAAGGTGCGCTTCCAACTTCATTTTATAAGTGATAGATCACCAGACAGTCTCGACTATTCAAACGGATGAAATGCACATGACAATTTCGATGTTTCAGGCCTCAGTTCCTATATTTGCCCAGCTCTTGAGCGGACTTACAAACATTCTCGACAAGGCTGAAGCACATTGCGCTGCAAACAATATAGATGAATCAGTACTTCTTCAGGGACGTATCTTTCCTGACATGTTTCATATGGCGCTTCAAACCAAGACCGCACTCTTTCATTCAGGCGGGGCTGCTGCACGATTAGCCAACCTTGAAGTACGTGACTACTTCGGTGCAGACGAATCGAGCTTCGCCGTTCTCAAGGAACAAACCGCAGATGCACTTGAACTGGTCCAGGGAATCAAACCTGAACAGATTGATGGCAGCGAGAACCGACAGATAGAAGTAAAACTAATCAGTTATACGCTAAACTTTACCGGTCAAATTTTTCTCCTACATTTCACGATACCACAGCTATTTTTTCATGCTGCAACAGCCTACGATATTCTGCGCGGTGCAGGACTCGAGCTCGGCAAACCAGATTTTATGGGCAAAATGCCAGACTAAAATTTCATAGCAATACGACTTCGATATACTGAATGTGAATTCCCATTCCCATTATTCACTAGCGTATTGCCCTTTACATGCAAAGGACAGGTCGAACATTGTCTGGCCATAACAGAATAATTGACCGGTTGGCTTTATAATAATTTGGAAAATTCAGATCAGGCGAGCCAGACAAGCTCCCAATCACGACCCCTTGCCACTATTAGCACCTACTCTTTTACTTTGCTTTCTCGGTAGGCGATAAATGTCCCGCTGGTGAGGATCATGGCGCCACCGATCCAGGCGAACAGAGAAGGAGTTTCACTGAAGAAAATAAAGCCTATTACAGACAACCAAATCAGCTGGAAAAAGAATAATGGCATGACAACGCTTGTCTCTGCTTCTTTCAGAGCTTGTGTAAGGATGAGTTGTGAGGTTGTACCAATGACACCTATTGCCAATAACCACATGTAGGCTTCTGCGGTTGGCCACTGCCAGACGAACAGTGCCTGAACAAACGTTAAGGGCACCAATAAAACCTGCACATAAGCAAGAATTGTGACGCTCGAATCGGTGCGACTCAGCATTTTGATGATCGATAATACGACAGCGTAGGCGAGTGCAGACATCACGGCCAAGAAAGGTCCTAGTTCAAGGGCGACAAGACCAGGTCGGAGGATTATTAACATGCCTGCAACACCAAGAAGGACAGCAAACCAGCGGGCAATTCCAACCTTCTCACCCAATACCAATACTGCCAACACCGTAGCGAAAATCGGGGCTGAAAAGCTCAAGGCCGCTGCGGTTGCAAGTGGCGTAATTGCGATTGAGTGGAACCATGCGGTTAGCCCCATCACTGCTATCACGGCTCGCACGATATGTAAGCCAAGGCGTCTCGTACGAAATGTTGCTAGGCCCTGGCGCATAAACCAAGGCATAAGAACAAGCATACCCATGATTGTCGTTATGTGGATAATTTCAAACGTGTGTAACTCGTTGGAAACATGTCGCACCATGCCAAGGGACACAGAATGACCAATCATCGCAACGAACATAAGTGCCATGCCTCGAAGATTTCTATTGAAACCTCTCAAAGCCGTCCATAATCGTGAAACATAAAATTTTCTCACTCAAAGCTACCCACACTCTTGCTATGAACTCAAGATACACAGTGCGAAAATTTCAAAGGACTGACTGCACAAACCAGTACAATTTAGTTGTCATCCACTATTGGCTGGTTGTGGAACATAACCTTTTTTGATTTCATTTTCTCAATCTGAGCCGTGGTCATCCAGCAGGATAAATAGTACGTACCATTAGAAATTGTCTCCCCTAATTCGGATCTGGAAATTAATGAGTCATTTGGACTAGGGAGTGTGATGCTACTGCTATCCAAAATGTCCCTCACCACCTTCGTCTTTATTCCAAAATTTGTGTCTTCCGGAATCACACCGAAGTTCTCTAAGGTCCTCGTTATATCCAGTTTCGCATCGGCAACACCAACAACATTACCTTTATCGTCCAGTATAGGGCCACCGCTGTTACCGGGTTGAAGAGCGGCATCGATCTGGAAGCTGGAGAAATTGTTTCCTATACCAGTAAGAGAACTGATTATACCCTTCGTCACCTTAACCGACGCACTAACTTTTTGTCCAAAAGGATAGCCTGCAACATACACATCTTGAAGCAGCTCTGGTCTACTCTGGCTCAATCTAAGAACCGTTGAGGGGTTGAAGTCGCCTTTTAGCAGTGCAATATCATTTTTTAAGTCATTCGCCACCACAGTCGCCGCAAAAGACTTCCCTTTATGGTGTATTTTGACTTTCTCACAACCATCGACAACATGGTTGTTGGTAATAATATGTCCCAGAGATGAAACTGCAAATCCACTTCCTGATGAAGCGGATATAACTGTACTGGAGTTAGTTGCCGACTCACGTTTTAACAGCGGAGACTTTTTGCTGACGGTGGTCGGCGCGGCTCTGCGTGCGTATCGGAATTTACCATTGGTCCAAATGCCTCCCTGCACCCTACCGTCGGCATAGGTATAAATTCCGTGCCCGTTGGCTTTGTCATCCTTCCATTCACCTACGTATTCGTCACCATTGGCATAGCTATAAGTACCTTTCCCATGCTTCTTGTTATGCCTGTGTTCACCTACGTATTTACTTCCGCTCGCATAGATATAGGTACCCTGCCCATTACGTTCATTGTTCCTAAATTCACCTTCATACGTATCTCCAGCAGATTTACTTAATGGACCATGGATGGACGAGCCCCACCCGTGGAATTTGTCATCCTTCCATTCACCTACGTACTTATCCCCGTTGGCATAGCTGAATGTTCCATGCCCATGAAGTTTATCATTTTTCCATTCGCCGACGTATTTGTTCCCATTAGCATAAGTATAAGTACCTCGCCCATCGGCCTTTCCATCCTTGTGTTCACCTACGTATTTATCTCCATTTGGCAGAGTATAGGTACCACGACCGTAGGCTTTACCATCCTTGTATACACCTACATATCTGTCGCCATTTGCGTAAGTATAGATGCCCTTCCCATTAGCTTTATCATCTTTGAATTCTCCGACGTATTTGTCCCCATTAGCGTAGCTATAAACACCATTGCCATGCTTCTTGTTTTCCTTGTGTCCACCTACGTATACATCCCCATTGGTGTATCTATAAGTGCCTTTCCCGTGGATTTTATTTTTACTAAATTCACCAACATATGTGTCGCCATTTGCATGAGTATAAGTTCCCGTGCAATCGGTCCAAATTTTTTCATTGTATGTGCCTGGACAGGGTGGAAGTGCAAAACTAAATCTAGAACTTCCTAGAAGTACGGCGAAAATCATACAAACGCTAACAGTTACATATCTCATAATTTAAGTGTGACAGTTATTGCTAAAAATTGGGAGTATCGGTGTTATTTCGTATAGCCTTTAAACGCTGTCGGGAATAGAGATTAGCATAGAGAAATATCAGCGGTGGAAAAAGGAGGCATTGAATGGTGATATCAACTTGCAAGGTAACGGCAACACTGAGAGGTAGATTATAATACTTGTCTAGTTGAATTAGCTTCAACGTTGAGGAGAAGAGGGGCTGAAAATGCCAGAGAGATTAGTGTCAACAATAGACATAACCCAATTCGACCACGGCTCATCAGAAGAAAGGCGAGCCATAGCCGAACAAGTTGATAAAGCCTGCCAGTCAATCGGGTTCCTTGTTGTGACTGGCCATGGTGTTCCTCGGCAAGACGTTGATGATGCTTTGGCAACCAGTCGCAGTTTTTTCGATCTACCCAATGCCGAGAAGCGCCTTTCAATGTCGAATGGCGAACTCTCTTTTCTGGGTTATAAGGAACTATCAACAAGCAACCTGGCAGCAACGCTAGGCGCGGAACGACCACCTGATTTGCGCGAAATATATACCGTGGGGGTAGGCAATAAATTCGCAAACGATTTTGCCGGATTTCCGGGTGTCGACGACCTTTATGCGCCCAACCGATGGCCACGACGCCCCAGCGACTTTTCGGCAACACATCTGCGACTCTATCAGGAAATGGAAGCACTTGCGGAACGTCTGATGCGAATTTTTGCCTTCTCGCTGAGACTTCCCGAAGAGTATTTCGCCGACAAGATTGATCGTCACTTCAGTCCACTAGGATCTTTTCATTACCCAGCGATAGAAAATTCTCCTCATCCAGACCAGATTGGCTGCGGGGCCCACACCGATTTCGGTAGCCTTACGCTGTTGGCCATGGAAAAAACCGGTGAACACTGTGTCACGGGAAGCAACCGGTCGACTAAACGTCCAACAGGAAATCTACAAATTCGAACACCGAGCGGAAACTGGGAAAATGTAACAGCAAACCCCGACGAATTCATAGTCAACATCGGAGATATGATGGCCCGTTGGACCAACGATCGCTGGACATCGACCCTACACCGCGTTACTGCGCCGCCTATGGGTTCTGATATCGCCCGACGCCAGTCGATTGGCTATTTCCTGCATCCTAATTATGACGCCGAGGTGCGTTGTCTCGCTACCTGCACGTCACCGGACAACCCACCCCGATACCCGCCGGTGACTGCCGGACCCGAGATGTACAAAAAACTCTCTATGAGTCGTGTTGCACGTTAGCATTATTTATTCTTTTAAAATGATTAATACCTAAGCGTATTTGAGATTAGTTTATTCATGAACTCTGACATTCTACTGATTTCAGCAGCTGCGATAGTAATGAACCATTAATCATGCATATGATCGGGTAAATTTAGAACTTTTTGCTCCGATCTGTCAGTTCTGAAGTCCGATCATGTTCGATAAAATAGAATCAATAGTAAATTGTCGCATGGCAAGTGTTCTTAAACCTCTACATCATCTTCATCAATCATCCTAAATGTCTCGTTGGCCTTTCCAAATGCACTCCAGGATGCATGCATGCCGGCATACGAATAGACGTGGAGAAATACTTCTGCAATCTCATCACGGGTGACACCGCCTCGGAGCGCACGACGGATAATCGCCTCCATCCCTGACGCCTGACCAAGTGCTGCCATGATTGCCAAGGTCAACATGTTTCGAGTGCGAATATCGAGACCAGGGCGTCCCCATACCCCAGCAAAACACGTTTCGTTTGTGTAGTTGTGAAACTTTTGTAAAAAATCATTATTTTCTATCTCCTTCATTTTGCGATCCACTTCATGAGTCCCTACTAACTGTCGACGAATTTTAAGTCCTTTTTTTGCTGTCGCACTCATAACTTGTCGCAACTGGGTTCCCGATGATTTTCCTTTTTCGTTAGACTCGCTACCTATTGCCATTGTCCTCTCCTTTTTGAACTGAGTCGTATTTCACCCGTCGATTATTTGTTGCTTCGCAATCATTGTGATAAATATGCGTGTACTTCAAACTAAAGTTCAGACTCGCCCTATCTAATTGGGGGAAAGCATCATGCGGGTCGCTAAGAAGGTGTGGAAGTAAGTGAACTAACAGCTACTCGTCGTAGTACTTGGTAGCCAGTTGAGTTATTGCCCGCTGCCGACAGTAGTCGTATCATCTAAAGAAATATAATATATTAGCGTATATTTCAGGTATTTCTTGGAGAAAGCCAATGAACAACCAGCACGAGGTGGATTCCAAGGACATCAAACCAGTTGATGGACGTTTCGTTTGGAAAGGGTCAGAAGTTAATTATAAAAGTGATGCTACACGTTTCTTCTCGGACGAGGAAATCTGTGAGATTGATGACGCGCTTAATCATTTAAAAAAACTTGGAGATCTTGATTTTCCGGAAATCAATCCAGTTACATTTCCGCTTGGAAGTTTTCGTGAGACGTTAATTACATGTCGTGAAGAACTCCGAACGGGGCTGGGTTTCCTCAGGTTCCGCAACTTTCCAGTGGATAGATATACTCAGGATGATTTAGGCATAATTTTCTATGGTATAGGAACCCATCTTGGCACTCCGATGCCCCAATCTTACCGAGGGGAACTGCTCGGACATGTCATGAACGTCTCTGATATCGAGCAGAGTGATCGAGGTTATCAAAAAGGCGGTGCTTTATCGATGCACACGGATGCTGGCGGGATAGCCGCCCTAATGTGTTTAAAGGCACCAGCTAATGGTGGAAAGAGCCGAATAGCGAGTGCAGCAGCACTTCACAACGAGCTATTAAAGACACGCCCCGATCTAGTGTCGGTACTCTACGAAGGATTTTTGCAGCGTAGTACAGAGAAAGACGCAAAATATGGATCTGGCCAGAACCTCTCTGATACTAAAATACCGGTTTTTGTGAGGCACAATGGTGAGCTCGCATGTCGTTTCATTAGCCATTTCCTTCGCCGAGCCATTGAATCGGGTGACGTATCTGAAGGGGGGGTCGAATTAGAAGCTGTTGACGCTTTAGATAACTTAGCGCTTCTACCTGAATTTCATCTCGATATGTCCTTCAAAGAAGGAGATATGCAATTTTTGAATAACAACCTGATTCTGCATAGTCGCACTGATTACACAGATGGAATCGAACTGGACCAACGGCGCTATTTATTGCGGCTTTGGCTGGTGGTTTCTGGATGGCCAGAACATGTGTTTGACGATAACAATTGGAAGGATCAAGAAATCTGGATAAAGCGTCGTGAGCATCTTGGCGAAACCCCAAGTGCGTATTTTAGGAAGCTTGAAGATATGCTTATTGATGGTGGGAAGAACAGTTAGTCGATTTTGCTGGCTTCTATTTCTTGAATTTTTTGTTAAACAAAGCAGAGTCTTTATCCGCAATGCCCATTTCTCGGTTTAGTCACAAGCTAGGGGCCAAACTATTTTAGATTCATTCGGGATGATTTCGCCGCCTGTCAATATCACGGGAACCGGTACCTGCTTCTTCTCAGATGGCAAATCGCGCAGCGCGTGGTTGGTAAGCGCCTCTATTGTTTTGTTTAGGTAAAGGCCCATCGGATCGAAATAGTTCATCACCGCATGTTTGACCCTTGGTATATTCGGTTCGACCTCAAACTCTCCTGACGGACCAGTGGTGAACGTCAGGTGGAGATGGGAATATCCAGAGCTGCCAAAATGTCCACCTGTCGTGCCTGTCGCCCCTCCTAGTGCCACGATATCTCCGGCTTTCACCGTATCCCCGACTTTCATGGCTGAAGGCTCATCTAAATGTTGATAACGGGCGAAAATATGCATGGATAAACCCGTCGAACCAGGCGGCAGGTGAAGCCAAATAAAATCACCCACTAGTTGGCCGCCAGTTCCCTTGTGAATCACCGTTCCATCTGCCACAGCCAACAGTGGCGTTCCTGGTTTTAGCGAAATGTCCATGCCGTTATGGTAATTGTGGTGCGAGTTGTTGCGTTGGCTACCGTCGTAGCGGGTCTTCGATCCATAGGGCGACGAAATGGGAGGACAGTCCACACCGTCAGGAAACACAGGCTTGAGGCCGGTAGCGAACAGGCCCTTAGCCTCGTAAAAGCTATAGGGCCACTTAGCTACACGTTTTCCCGTATTGTTCTGTCCGCCCTTTTTCTTATTTCCTGTTTTTCTTTGCGTAAGCATCAAGATATTCGAATTATCTCGGATGACCTGGGTGGGTTCGGAAAAAGTCTGGTTTATAGCCTGGGATGGAAAAGGCACACCGTACACAGTAATACCCACGAACAGAGTCATAAGAGCACCGACTGCCTTGAACATATCACCACCCCATTGTTTTTAATAACGTTGGCTGAGATTACCGGTTGAGCATGCTACAGGGTCAGTTCACTTTGGAACTGATATTGCTTTGATTGTAATCATAATCTGTGTGTAGGTAGAATCTGAAAATATTTTACGCAGAATCAAAGTCTGCCACAAATATAGGATAATGAGGAGTCTGGGTGGAATTCTACTGTACACCTTTTGTTATTGAGATATTAACAGACGGCACCCAAATTAGTGGCACACGAGGCTTTACGGTTGTAGATACAGTTGTTGATTGTGTAGTGGGTTATAAACTAATCATTTAACTATAAATTTGGCGGAGAGGGTGGGATTCGAACCCACGGTACGCTATTAACATACACTGCTTTTCGAGAGCAGCACCTTAAACCACTCAGACACCTCTCCTGTGTCTTGGTTTATTCGAAAAAACTCCAATGCTCAAGACGGGATAGTTGAGTCCCTTGCACCACCCTCGACTTTGCGAGTCATGAGTCACCTCAATGTAGTGGGTTCGAAGGGAGTCTAGAGAACTTGTTTTCTCTGAAACACCATCATAGTCAGGATACTTAAATTGAGGGTTTTGTCAAGGAACCTTGGTCAAAAAACCGCAGAATTCCGATGTTTTTCATCGATTCATTGCAGAATTAGACCCACTCGACAGAACACGCAGATACCTTTTTTAGGTATTAAAAAGGTTTGTCCGCAAATAAAAAAAGACCCTGCAAACTTGGGGGTAAACAGGGTCTTCCCCGCATCCATGTCCGCGTGACAATCCTACTCGCATAAGGAAGTCCGTAACCACCCACGCAAGGGGTGGTTTCCGAAGTTAATCAGACGAACATAAATTTCTGAACAAAGCAAAAACACCCCTCAGCAGGGGGTTTGTGAGGTCTGAAGTGGAGGCAAACACCCCGAAGGTGCACACCCTCTGCTGATGTCTAGTTACAGGTTGTAAAAGGATACTGGATATCGGGAAGCGCTACTTTATTCCCAAGTCCCAGCGAGTTTTGAAACTGTTGTCCACCTGCCAGGCGCGGAGCGCTTCAGTGTCCTCGCACCGTTGGGTGAACGGTTCGCGCTTCATTGAAAACTCTTTATCGACCAAGTACCCGACATTCCAGCAATCGTCGCTGTACTTCCCTAGATTGCGATTTTTCATCAGTACTCGAATTTGAGCGGTAACTGCTTCGATAGCGCGCCCGTTCCACTTCGCTATACCATAATCCTTCGGCATCGGTACCGTACTGTCGAACTCCCAACCCTTCATGCGCTTATCAGCATACCAGGCAGGGTAGTTGCCCCAGAATTGCGCATTCGCAATCGCTGACTTGAGATTGAGTTGTTTACTAAGAGCATTATCCACTCTATCGCGCACGCCTTTCAGGGCAGCGTCGATAGCGGCGACCAAAGATGCGACCTTTGCACCGTTCTCAAGTCGGTAGTTCTTTTGACGCTCTTCCAACTGCGCTGCCAGTGCCTTTTGTTTAGATTCTTCTTCCGCTTGACGTTGCTTCAATCGGACTAAGCGTTCTGCCTCCGATTGCGCCTTGTTCGCCTGCTTTGACTGCAGTTCTTTTACGCGTTTAGCGACGACTGATGCTGTCGTCCATACCGGCAAAACCGACGGTGTAAGACCCGCGCCTACAGAAGCATCAAGGATTGTTTTTAGCGTTTTACCTGAACCGTATATGAACGCGCACTGACCTTTTTGGGTCCGACGGAACGCGACGTCTACCGACACGTTCGTCGTCTTTTTGATTGCGGCGCCATTCAAGAACTGAAGTGCCAACAGCACCGCATCTATCGATTGATCGTGCCCAGCAAGGTTCTCCTTCACGACGGTGCAACCGATCTTCGCATTTGACGAGAATGCCAGAGCGCCAAAACCGACCCGTGCTCCCTCTTGGATATCATTTTTATATTGGTCGGACAGTATCTCTCGCTTGGCAAGTTCACGAGTGAAGTCGCTGTGCTTAACGGTTATCAAACGCGCCAGTGTCTTCTTGTTTAGAGTAGCAGCAAGTGCGTCCGCAGGCGGAATATCTTGTGACCTTGCCAAGTCTTTGCCCGTCACGATCAGTGCGTCGTAACCATTCAATCCATCGCGGCACCGTTGATCAGTATCGAACGTATGGTCAGTCAACACCTTGCTCATCGCCACTTTGAAGAAGGCGCGATATTGTGCCTTCAACGATTGTTGTGACGGTGCGCAAACTTTTACCGCCCTATTCTCAAAGGCAATCCCTCCAGAGAGATTACGGTGAGCATGCGGCGCACTCTTGGTAAGGTTTACAAGTACCACAATGTCCTTCGCCTCGACATCGGACAACGCTTTAAGGTCCATCACCGAAGATTTGAGAGAACCTGTATTGCCGCTCTTCGATGCAGGGGCGTTCGCGACAGATACGCCTAATTTTTTCAACTCGCCTTCAAGCGAGGAACGTAACTCCCTCAATGCATCGGCGCTCTTTCCTTTCGGCACCTTCTGATACTTCTTAATCAGTTGCGACAGTTGGAATGCATCGGGTGCTAATGGGTTGGCAGAAAGGCGCGTCTTCAATGCACCAACCTGTTCAGCAATCACTTTAGCAATCGCGATACGCTCTCTCTCTTCCGCCTCAAAGCGCTTTTCAAGTTTTGTTTCGAGAAATTCTCTGAACGGAGCAGAACTTCGCGTATACGCAACAAGTCGAAGGAAACTAGACCCTTTATTGTTGAATGACTGGTCGCGGACCTCCTGCAACGCGGGCGCGTAAGTCTCTCCCAATAAAAGCGGATCGAGTTCTTTTGGGTTGAGCGATACGAACTCACGGACGTCGTCGAGGTAAACCTTAGCGTTCGCCTGTTTACGGAGATCAAGTGGCACGCGTCCCTCGCCTGCTGAGACTACAGCGCCCGTCGTCAAGGGTTGCAGAGCAATTATTTCTGCAATGACTTTTGCAGCACCCTCGCTACTTTTAAGGTCAATCTGATTGTTAGCGCGCGCATACTCTTCTATCGCAGACCTTGTGCCAGTGCCGAATGCGCCATCTAACGTACTTTTATATATTCCACGCTCGAATAACCGTTGTTGGATCGCCCGGCGATCTGCCTGACTACGTTTACCGAATGCCTCACCGAGGTGGTCACGTTGTGATTCTTTCAGTGCTGAAATCTCTGCTTTTAGGCGCGCTGCCTCTGCCTCTGCCTCTGCTTTTAGGCGCGCTACCTCTGCCTTAGCGCGCGCCAATTGAATCTTTTGTTGACGTTCGACTTCTGCTTTCTGTGCGCGCGCCAACTCAACCTTCTGTTGGCGTTCGACTTCTGCTTTTATCCGAGCGGTCTCTACTTTTTGCCTGAGGGTGATGTCGTTCCAAGGACCTGCCAGAGCACTACCCGAATATTTCAATAATTTTATTTCGAATACGGTGCCACCGATGCTCCGGGGACGGTTTCTTCCATTGGGCGTGCAGAAAACAGTTTCCAAATTTCCTGACTGATCAACCCCACCACTACAATTACCTTTTCCTGATTGTAGATAATATTCCCACACAACAAAATATTGTTTTCCGTCTTTTGAATATCTTATGTTGAGCGTATTTCTATATTTATCAATGATTTTGGTTTCATAATTTGCCCAAATTGGAATTTTTCGTACTGATTGATTTAAATCAGTAGCGGACAGTAATTTTGCATGGAATCCTGGTTGCTCGAAAATACTACTTTTGCCTTTGGACTGATAGACTTCCCATTTTCCTGTTTTCCTGAGTATTAGGACCAGTCCCGGAGTTTTATTGTAATATTCGAAATGCCCACAGTCGGATTCTAGCGCCCCGCGAAACCGGTATTCAGAGCAAAAGGTGCCCTTCTCATCCAATTTCCAACTGCCTTTCAGCGATATACCGTTGTTGGGGAGGTATATGTCTAGTTCCCCGTTTTCTTTGTATTTGACTTCATAATCGGTGCCGGTTGCTTTTCTGGTCCCCAACCAAATTATCCCGATCACGTGTTTCAGCACAATTTCGTTGGATATTCGTTCTCCAGCGTTCGCGGATCCAATGGTGAACAGCACTGCAATCGTCAGGCAAATGGTGGCGGTTAGGTTTCTCATACGGAAAGTCTGCCACAAATATTAGATGATAACGAGTCTGAATGGAGTTCTACTCAACATCCTTTTTATTTCTTACGAACACATTTGAAGGGAAATTAAACTCACTACCAGAATTTTGAATCCGTTTCCCAAAGAACGTTTTTAACAGTCCCGATGTTTAAAACTTTCTCCGTCTCCTCGTCATAATGCAATTCTTTTACTTGATGGGTTGAAGCACCTAACCAAGATTCAGTTTCGCTACCTCTTTTCTGAGTTCCTATTTTTAGATGATTTATAGACCCTGAGATTTAGACCCACTCGACACAACATCACTACTCGTGCAATACGGACAGTTTGGTAAAGGCGTTGACTTGTAGACGATGCGCCGTATAGTTCGCAGGCCCTTGTGAGGCTCACTTTTTCGTTTGGCTCGCTCTGACAGATTTTTGGCAAAATTGTACAAGTATCAAACGAAGCCCAACAGAGATTTCCGATGCACGCAGTTATAAAAACCGGTGGTAAGCAATATAGAGTCGCGAAGAACGATATTATCCTCGTAGAGCGACTACCTGGTGACACTGGCGAACCGGTATTACTCGATGAAGTATTGATGGTAGGCGATGGTGGGTCGCAGACAGTTGGAATGCCGTACGTGTCTGGAGCGGCGGTTGCAGCTACCATTTTAGACCAACCTCGAAGTAAGAAGATCACTGTCTTTAAAAAAAATCGTCGTAAGAACTACCAGCGCACGGCAGGGCACCGTCAAGATTTGACGGTCCTTAAAATCACTGAAATTCTGGAGAAAGGTAAAAAACCCGCGAAGGCTGAAAAATTGGCGGATGAGGAAGCTAAAACTATTAAAGGCGATTCACCGAAAAAGTCCACCTCTAATAAGTCCGAGGTCAAGAAAGTAGCAGAGAAGAAAAAAATAAAGAAAGCGGCCCCCGCAAAGCCAAAAACCAAACCGGTTGCTAAATCGACTGCTAAAAAGCCAAGTGCTGCGGCAGCGGGTAAAAAAGAGAAAAAGCTCAAGGAGTGACAGAAAATGGCACATAAAAAAGCGGGTGGTAGCTCGCGTAATGGTCGGGATACAGCGGGCAGACGACTTGGTGTGAAAAAATTTGGCGGTGAGACGGTTATCCCCGGCAATATAATAATTCGCCAACGAGGCACCAAAGTGCCTCCGGGCGACTATGTTGGTATGGGCAAAGACCACACACTGTTTGCCATGAGCGGAGGAAGAGTTAAATTTCATAAGCTACGCAAACGGACGACCGTATCGGTGGAGCCGGCGGCCTAGAGTTGCCCGGCGCTCATCTGCGTTTACCGGGGGAATGGTTTAACATTCCCCTTTTTTGTTCGGGGATTGTAAACGTGGAGAACGAAAATGAAGTTTCTCGACCAGGCCAAAGTGTTTCTCAAAAGCGGTGACGGCGGTAATGGCTGCCTGAGTTTTCGCCGGGAAAAGTTTATCGAGTTTGGTGGCCCAGATGGCGGCAATGGCGGAAGGGGTGGCGACGTTATAGTGCGTGCGGTAAGCGGCCTTAATACGTTAATCGACTTCCGATTTCGACAGCATTTTAAGGCGAGTAAGGGCCAAGGCGGAATGGGGAAGGATCGGTCTGGCGCCGCGGGAAAATCTGCGACTCTGATGCTACCGATAGGTACACAAATTTTTGCTGAAGATAACTCTACACTCCTGGCCGATTTGGTCGAACCCGGCGAGGAAGTCACAATTGTTGAAGGCGGACGCGGAGGGTTTGGAAATGCACATTATAAATCATCAACTAACCGCGCGCCTCGTCGAGCAGACCCTGGACTTTCTGGACAGGAGATGTGGGTTTGGTTACGCCTGAAACTTATTGCTGATGCAGGTCTAATCGGCCTACCCAATGCGGGAAAGTCAACATTTCTTACTGCCGTATCGGGAGCACATCCCAAAATAGCAAGCTATCCATTTACCACGCTTCACCCACAACTCGGCGTTGTCGCAGCTAATTATGAGGAATTTATACTTGCCGACATCCCAGGCTTAATCGAAGGTGCCCATGAGGGCCATGGACTCGGAGATAGGTTTCTTGGTCATATTGAGCGATGTGGAGTGTTACTGCACCTAGTGGATAGTACACTTGAAGACGTAGTCGAAGGATATAAAATTATCCGCCAGGAATTGGTTAGTTATGGTGCGGGGTTGGAAAAAAAACCCGAAATTATAGGCCTAAACAAATGTGACCTGTTAAGTGAAGAAGAAATACTAAAGAAATCTACTAAATTAGAAAATGCAACAGGCAGGCAAATAATGACACTCTCCGGAGCATGTGGAATAGGCATCGAAGACATGTTGGCAAAGCTTCTTGAAGTAATATTGGACGCACGCAAAACTGACTCTACAAAATTATCCGAAGAACGAGAATATGACTAAGGATAAAAGTGTGGCGCAGGATAGCCAAAATAATAAACAGATGATAAGGGACTCCCGACGCCTAATAATCAAAATTGGCTCAGCCTTGCTAGTCAATGATGAAAGTGGGGAGATACAGCATGACTGGCTTGACGCTTTGGCCGACGACATTGCCGAATGCCGAGGTCGCGGGCAGGATGTTCTGGTTGTGTCCTCAGGGGCTATTGCCGTAGGCAGGCATCACCTAGCGCTCAACGAGGGTTCACTGCGACTCGAAGAAAAACAAGCGGCAGCTGCTACTGGACAAATAAGACTCGCACACGCTTACCAAGCGACACTAGCTCGTCATAACCTTACTATCGCACAAATTCTCTTAACACCCGCTGATACCGAAGAACGTCGACGGCATCTCAACGCGCGTAGTACATTAACCCAGTTGCTTCAACTTGGAGCAATTCCTGTAATAAACGAGAATGACACAGTCGCTACCCAAGAAATCCGTTTTGGTGACAACGATCGACTCGCGGCTAGGGTTGCCGCGATGATAAGCGCGGACACTTTAGTACTACTGTCAGACGTAGATGGTTTATATGATGCAGATCCAAGCCAGGACAAAACAGCACAGCACATTCCAGAGGTGCATACGATCACGAGCGAGATCGAAGCTATGGCTGGTACACAAACCTCCGGTTATTCTTCTGGTGGCATGACAACTAAGTTGCAGGCCGCAAAAATTGCGGTAGCTGCTGGTTGCCGGATGGCGATCGGGCTAGGTACCAATTTCCACCCGCTTCGCAGGATCGAAGACGGCGCAAGATGCACGTGGTTTCTGCCGAAAGCCAACCCGCTGACCGCTCGCAAACGTTGGATAGCGGGATCACTTCAGACAATGGGAAAAATGGTGGTTGATGAAGGTGCTGAAAAAGCCCTAAGACGCGGCACAAGCCTTCTCCCAGCAGGAGTTACAGAAGTTAAAGGAACTTTTGAAAGAGGCGACCTCGTAGCTGTTTTTACCTGTGATGGGCACGAAATAGCACGTGGTCTTTCGGCTTACGCTAATGATGATGCAGCCCTTATTATCGGACACAAGAGCGGCGAAATTGAAAAAATACTTGGTTATCGTGGACGAGACGAGATCATCCACCGTGATGACCTCGTGCTCAGTTAAGTCAGAAAGAAGAATGTTATGACCACAGCAGCATCACTAAAAAATAATTCTATAGAGTCCGAAATACGACAAATTGGCGAGGCGTCGCGAGCAGCGTGTCGCCATTTAGCGAGTGCAGACGCGGCAACCAAAAACAGTGCACTCAACGCTGCTGCTGCTATAATTCGAAAAGAAACTATGTCAATTGCGAATGCTAATGCAGACGATATAGCCTACGCAAAGGAAAAGGGCTTGGATGCGGCATTGCTTGATAGGCTATGGCTAACTCCAGATCGTATCGAAGTGATGGCAACTAGCCTAGAAGAAGTGGCCTTGCTAAGTGATCCTGTGGGCCAACTGCAACAGGAGTGGAAGAGACCTAACGGGTTAGAAATAACCCGAGTGACTGTTCCTCTCGGGGTGATTGGCATCATATACGAGTCACGTCCTAATGTGACAGTCGACGCTGGGGGACTCTGTCTGAAATCCGGTAACGCTGCTATCTTGCGTGGAGGGTCCGAGAGCTTCAATTCCTCTACTTTGCTGACTACCTGTTTACATAAGGGCCTAACCTCTGTGGGACTACCTAAAGACGGAGTGCAAATGATTCCAACGAGAGATCGCACAGCTGTTGGGGTAATGCTGAAACTTGACGACCTGATCGACGTTATCGTCCCACGTGGAGGACGGACGCTGATAGAGCGTGTAACCACAGAGACGAAAATACCAGTGCTCGCTCATCTTGAAGGCGTTTGTACTGTTTATATTCATAATGCGGCTGATGCCATGATGGCTCAGAAAATTGTGTTCAATTCAAAAATGCGGCGAACGGGAATTTGTGGTGCGGCAGAAAATCTGATTATCGACCGAAGCATAGCCACTACTCAATTGCCTGGTATTATCAATCTTCTGATCGAATCGGGCTGCGAAATTCGCGGTGACAGTGAAGTTATGGAGATTGACCAACGAATCATCCCTGCAAGCGATCTAGACTGGACGACGGAGTATCTCGATGCGGTTATTGCCATAAAAGTTGTCAATGGACTGGAAGAAGCCATATCCTTTATCGAGAAAAATGGGTCTCACCACACAGAGTCTATTATAACCGAAGACAAGACGGCGGCTCAGGTGTTTCTCTCCCGAGTTGACAGCGGAATAGTACTCCACAATGCCTCAACACAGTTTGCTGACGGTGGTGAATTTGGAATGGGAGCAGAAATTGGAATTTCGACCAGCAAGCTGCACGCTCGAGGCCCAGTCGGCGCTAAGCAACTTACCAGCTATAAATACATCGTCCGAGGTAACGGACAGTGCAGAACGTGATATTATTAATTAGAGATGGCTGCTAAAAAAAAATCTAAACAGTGTATAAAACTTCCTCATAACGAGGGACATCGGGTGGGTTTGTTAGGTGGCTCATTTAATCCTGCGCATGATGGACACCGTCATATCAGCCTCGAAGCCCTCAAGTACCTACAGCTCGATGAGATTTGGTGGCTTGTTTCACCGCAAAACCCACTCAAAGGTATAGATGACATGGCGCCACTCGAGATGCGGTTGAAGGAGGCAAAACGCGTCTCGCGTTCGTCGAAGATAAGGGTTACTGATATCGAGGCCAGGCTCAATACGCGCTTCACAGTTGACACCTTGGCAATGCTTAAGAAAGACTTCTTTAACAAGCGTTTTGTCTGGCTTATAGGTGCCGATAACCTGTTACAAATGCCAAAATGGCGAGAATGGGAATCGCTATTCAATGGCATCCCAGTTGCAGTTTTTAACCGATCCTCATATTCTCAGAAGGCGCTGGCTGGGACAGCTGCAAAAAAATTTGCCCAATATCGCATTAACGAGAATGTCGCCACTGAACTAGCCGATCGCGTACCGCCGGCATGGGTGTTTCTTCACACAGTTCCACACCCTGCGTCAGCGTCGCGAATTCGGCGCAAACGTGAGTAGTACGGAAAATTCAGTGTGTGAGTGACAAATACCGCGCGCTACTCAAACCACAAGAGGTCAGCTATAGCCAAGAATTCGAATAAATTAGGCCAGCCGGATGTTGCATTGGCATTGATTATATCATCACTTGACGATGACAAGGCAATCGATGCAAAGGTGATCAATATGGCCGGCAAGTCGTCTATCGCCGACTTTATGGTTATAGCTTCAGGCGCGTCGCAACGCCAAATAAAAGCTATGGCTGACCACCTCATAAAAAAACTGAAGTCAGCAAAGCTATCCAAACTATCTGTCGAAGGCCGGGCACAATCTGACTGGGTTCTGATCGACGCTGGCGATATAATCGTGCATCTGTTCAAGCCAGAGGTTCGTAAATTTTATAATCTCGAGAAGATGTGGAAATTCGATTCTAGAGAAAACGCCGATTCAACGGTATACGGTTGAGGCTTACGGTTTGCGTATCTCCATTGTGGCAGTAGGACGTGCACGCCAAGGACCTGAGCGAGCGCTCTACGAACATTACGTCAAGCGCATCCACTTGCCGTTGAGTTTAACGGAAATTTCCGAGAATCGCACGGTACCAACTGTTGAAAATCTAAATAAATCCGCAGAGAAAATTTCGCGTGCCATACCATTAGGTGCTAAAATAATTACTTTAGATGAACAAGGTAACAATTTGACCAGCAAGCAATTTGCTGGATATTTCCAACAATGGCGCGACGAAGGCGTTTCCGATCTAGCATTTATCATTGGTGGTGCAAACGGGTTAGACACCAAGTTCCAAGACACAGCAGATTTCTCAGTGTCTTTTGGCCGAGTTACCTGGCCACACTTGCTTGCGCGTGCCCTATTAGCAGAACAACTTTACCGCGCACAACAAATTCTGGTTGGACATCCTTATCACCGCGAGTAATTGAACACGCCTTGGTACGATCATCATCACGGACTATCCTCTTTAAGGGTAATGACCTATATAGACACGATGGCTAAAGAAAGCGGACAACCCCCTACTGTTCTTTGCATTCTGGACGGCTGGGGTATAAGTAATAAGCGAGCAGATAATGCTATTGCCAAGGCTAGCACTCCGGTTTGGGATGGCTTACTTGCGCTATATCCAAACGCAAAACTTGATGCATCTGAGCATCATGTTGGACTTCCAGAAGGGCAAATGGGTAATTCTGAAGTCGGACATATGACCCTGGGTTCTGGACGCACCGTACTTCAGGATTTGCCCCGCATTGACACGGCAATTGAAAATGGTTCGTTGGCTTCAAATGTGATACTCAGAAATTTTATTACAAAACTCAAATCAACTGGCGGTACTGCACACCTTGTTGGATTAATGTCTCCAGGTGGCGTCCACTCCCATCAATTTCATATTTCAGCTCTTGCAAATCTAATCACTGATGCAGGAGTAGCGGTCGCCATCCATGCATTTTTAGACGGCCGAGACACACCACCCAAAAGTTCTTTGAACTACATTTCTGAATTCTGCGCAATGACACCACGCGCGAATATTGCCACTGTTACAGGACGATATTACGCTATGGATCGAGATACGAGATTTGAGCGAACGTCAAGCGCATATGAGGCATTGGTTAATGGTGAAGGTAAACGTGCGGTAGATGCAGAAACAGCTGTCACAGCGTCTTATGCCGAGGATAAATCCGATGAGTTTGTTTGCCCTACAATCCTTGGAAACTATGACGGAATGAGTGATGGTGATGGCCTCCTGATGGCTAATTTTCGCGCAGATCGTGTGCGACAAATTCTGTCCGCTTTATGTTTGCCCAAATACGGGGCGTTCCCCAGAAAACGTGTAGTACAATTTTCGACAGCAGTCGGTATGGTTACATATTCTCATGAGCTCAATTGTTGTCTTCAGACGTTATTCTCACCCCAATCCCTAACAAATACACTGGGGAGTATTGTCTCAAAATCAGGATTAAAACAGCTGAGGATTGCGGAAACAGAAAAATATGCCCATGTCACATTTTTCTTTAACGGCGGTGAAGAAAAAAGATTTTTGGGTGAAGAAAGAATTCTCGTTCCTTCACCCAAGGTCGCTACGTATGATCTCAAGCCGGAAATGTCTGCTAAAGAGATTACTGACCATCTTGTTGATTCCGTGACAAAAAGAAAATTTGATTTGATAGTAGTAAATTATGCCAACACCGATATGGTTGGACATACTGGAAACCTGAACGCAGCAATTCGTGCGGTTGAAACAGTTGATAAATGCCTGGGGCGACTTATCAAGGCTGTAAAAATGATTGAAGGTACATTGCTAATAACAGCCGATCATGGCAACGCCGAGACCATGCAGGATCCGAGTAGTGAACAAGCGCATACGGCCCACACATGCAACCAAGTTCCAATCGTGCTGGTAGGTGACCATACTAAATTTACGGCGATTGAAAATGGTACACTCTCCGATGTGGCGCCAACACTGCTTAACTTGATGGGCATCAGCCAACCCGCAGAGATGACAGGGCACTCTCTAATATCTCATAGCGGTGACCACCTTGCGAACGATTAAGTTAGCGCGTTGGTGCTGCCCGATTACGCTAGTGTTATTAGCATACAGTTCATCCCTCTCGACGCTAGCCCAAACGCAAAAACAGCTGGAAACCATCGAACAGCAACTCAATTCTGACCAGGGTCGAGCAACAGAACTTGAAAAGCGATCCGCAAACTTGGTTGCAGAATTGACGGATTTACGTCGCCAATCGATAGCTATTGCCCAACGTACCCAAGAAAGTGAGGGGCTGTTATCTCAGTTGGAGAAAAAACTGGTTGAACTTAGGGAAGATGTCATTCGCCGCGAGTCTCTGTTGAATCTTCGGCGGAGACAATTAAGTGGTACTCTCGGAGCTCTCGAACGGCTTTCGCTGAACCCTCCCCGTTTACTATTAGTTGGGCCCGAGAAACCGATAGTCATAATTAGAAGTGCCATCCTTCTGCGTTCAGCCCTGCCACAACTCTTATCCGATGCCGAAACACTACATAATGAAATAGCTTCGTTGGAACGCGTCAAAAGTGACATGCGGAAACAAACAGCAAAGTTAGCGCTGATTTCAGACGCATTATTGGCAGAGCGCACATTATTAATCCCTGTGATGCAACGTAAAGCTGCATTACAAAAACAAACGGAAATTGAAGGCCGCCTAATCGCAAGAAAGATTGAAATATTGGCCGGCCAAGCTCAATCTTTGCGTGACCTTATGGCCAGCCTGGGCACCACAGAACGTGAATCTTCGCAGTTACCTGACAAAGCCAAACGTTCGACTACTCCGTCAGCTAATGTCCTATTAATACAACCAGAGGGTATTAGACCCTTCCCCAAAAATGGATCTATAGTATTGCCCGCGCAAGGACGTATTGAACGATATTACGGGGAAGGTGATGGAATAGGCAACGCGTCTCGAGGCATTACGATCTCTACCCGCAAACAGGCACAGATAATTTCACCACATGATGGTAAAATCGTCTTTGCAGGTTCCTTTCGTCGATACGGTCAAATCTTGATAATCGAGCACGGTGGAGGATATCATACTGTACTCGCCGGATTAGCTCAGATCGACTGTGTGGTAGGTCAGTGGCTACTTGCTGGTGAGCCAGTAGGCTCTATGGGCGGCTCAGTAATTGAACAAACAGCTCTTTACGTCGAGTTGCGCCGAAATGGTCAGCCGATCAACCCTCTACGCTGGATGATGGCTGACAGATAGAAAGTGCGGAGATGATGAAACACGTGCGAGGAACCCTCTTTGGGATAGTAGTAACTTTGGTTGTCTTGTTGGCATTTCCACTTTTGGGTCCCGCACAACAAGATAAATCCGAGACATATCGGTTACTTGAACTTTTTGGTGACGTATTTGAAAGGGTTCGTGTCGACTATGTGGAAAACGTAAGTGACGAGGCCTTAATTGAGGCGGCCATCCAAGGAATGCTAGCGAGTCTTGATCCGCATTCCAGCTTCCTCAACGCCAAATTATTTAATGAAATGCAGGTGCACACCAGAGGCGAATTTGGGGGCCTAGGCATCGAGATTACAATGGAAGAAGGCCTTGTGAAAGTTGTGTCACCAATAGACGATACTCCAGCATATCGGGCAGGTATTCAAGCGGGAGATCTTATTACTCATCTCGACGGCAAGCCAGTAAGAGGGCTAACCCTCAATAAAGCCGTAGAAAAAATGCGTGGCAAGGTTGGGCATGATATCACCCTTACAATTCGAAGGAGTGAGAGTGACATCTTTGACGTAACCATAACACGGGACAAGATCCGCATTGATTCTGTCCGCTCTCGAGTAGAAGGACGGGCAGGTTATATCCGTATCACCAGTTTCAACGAACAGACAAAGAGTGGGTTGTTGAGAGCAGTTAATAAACTGAATGAGGAGCTTGATGATGAACTCACGGGTTTTATTTTGGACCTCCGTAATAATCCGGGAGGACTTCTTGACCAGGCAATAGAGGTTTCAGACGCTTTTTTAGAACAAGGAGAAATTGTATCTACACGTGGGCGTACGGCCGATAATGCACAGCGATTTAATGCAACTCCCGGCGATATCATTAATGGTCGCCCAATTGTGATCTTGATTAACTCGGGATCCGCCTCAGCATCGGAAATTGTGGCGGGCGCCCTTCAAGATCACCGGCGCGCTATTCTTTTAGGGACACGAAGCTTCGGCAAAGGATCGGTTCAAACAATCATGCCGTTAGGTAGGAAAGGTGCAATTAAGTTGACAACACAACGATATTTTACACCGTCCGGCCGCTCGATCCAAGCCAAAGGAATTGACCCCGATATAGTAGTAGAGCAAGCTAGGCTGGAACCCTTTAATAACCGTAACCTCGAACATCACGAAGAGGATTTGCGCGGTGCGTTAAAAAATAAAAGCGACGACGACGGAAATGTGAACCAAAATAAGAGGGACCCTAAAAGCTCTGAAAATATTGAAAATAAGTTAGATTACCAACTTGATAGAGCGGTTGATCTTCTGCAAGGTATCGCGCTTTACGGGAAAACGGATCGTTAATTGATTTTATCTTTCAAGAAAAAGTTATTTTCGAACTTTGGCAAAGCTGGATGACACGGGAACGCTTAAGGCCGTCAACTAATACAACAGATCAGCGGCCCTACCGACTAGGTGTAGGGCTAATAATGTTTAATCATCAAGGTCAAGTGTTCGTGGGTAAAAGGATTGATCATCCGGGAGAAAATTGGCAGATGCCACAAGGCGGCATAGGTCCGACTGAAACACCGCGAGAGGCGGCAATACGTGAATTGAAGGAAGAGGTCGGTACCGACAAGGTACGGATCGTGGCCGAAAGTCGTGACAGGTACAGCTACCTCTTGCCACCTACAATATCACGCAGCGTCTGGAATGGCAGGTACTGCGGTCAGACTCTTCGCTGGTTTGCCCTACGGTTTACCGGAAGGGATGAGGATATATGCCTTGATTCACATGTGCCAGAGTTCAGCGCATGGCGATGGGTAAATTTCGACACATTACCAACTATCATTGTACCCTTTAAACGCAGCATGTATAGCATGCTGGTAGATGAATTCTCGGCTTTCGCGAAGCACTGATGTATGAAGTTTATATAGCACTTGATTACTAGACCCGCGTCAGTAAACAGGCTGTTCAATGGCCTGAAGTTTAGCTTCGGCTACAAACAATTCCGCCTCGGAAGTTATCCGCTCCGATTCGTCAGGAGCAGCCCCAATAATGGCATGTAAATCGCTGATTGACTGTTCCAACTCTGCGCTGTCTAACTCCTCGATGAACGCGGCCTCTTCAGCCACGATAGTAAGGCGATCCTGCGTTACTTCGGCAAATCCTGCTGCAACAAATATTCTATTTGTGATACGCCCATCCTCGAAAATCACAATTGTACCTGGTCGCAACGTCGTAATGACTGGTGAATGATCAGGCAGCACCCCAAAATCACCCTCCGCACCTGACACAACTACCATACTGAAAGAGCCCGAAATCATCAGGCCTCCCGGCGTCACAAGTTCGAACTCTATCATTTCCGCCACTGAGTTAGCTCTTCCTTAGCCATCGTCGCCACTGCCGAGGCCAGCCGCTGCCTCGGTAGCCATTTCCGTCGCTTTGTTCACGGCTTCTTCGATAGTACCGACCATATAGAATGCGGCTTCAGGTAGGTCGTCATACTCACCGTCAATGATCCCCTTGAAACCCCGAATAGTGTCCTCAAGTTCAACAAATTTTCCCTCCGTGCCTGTAAACACCTCTGCAACGTGAAATGGTTGCGACAAGAAACGTTGGATCTTGCGAGCACGGGCTACGACTTGCTTATCCTCTTCGCTGAGTTCGTCCATACCCAAAATTGCTATAATATCTTGCAAGGATTTGTAGGTCTGTAAAACACGTTGAACCTCTCTAGCAACGAGATAATGCTCTTCTCCAACAATGCGCGGATCCATAATTCGACTCGTCGAGTCAAGCGGGTCAACAGCTGGGTAAATTCCTAGCTCTGAAATTTGCCGCGATAATACCGTGGTAGCATCGAGGTGAGAAAATGTAGTTGCTGGTGCCGGATCCGTCAAATCGTCAGCCGGAACATATATCGCTTGAACCGAAGTAATCGACCCCTTCTTGGTTGAGGTAATTCGTTCTTGCAACGTGCCGAGCTCTGTCCCTAATGTTGGCTGATAACCAACAGCTGAAGGTATACGTCCAAGCAACGCTGACACTTCTGATCCAGCTTGGGTAAAACGGAAAATATTATCTACAAAAAAGAGTACATCTTGCCCTTCTTCATCACGGAAATACTCTGCGACGGTCAAACCCGATAATCCGACACGCGCGCGCGCACCTGGTGGCTCATTCATTTGGCCGAAAACAAGCGCACATTTCGAACCTTCACCTTCTAGTTCAATAACACCTGACTCAACCATCTCGTGGTAAAGATCGTTGCCTTCCCGAGTACGCTCACCAACACCAGCAAACACCGAATACCCACCGTGCGCCTTTGCCACATTATTTATGAGTTCTTGTATCAACACGGTTTTGCCAACGCCCGCACCGCCGAATAATCCGATTTTTCCACCTTTCGCATAAGGCGTCAGCATATCAACAACCTTTATTCCGGTAATAAGTTGTTCGGACTCAGTCGATTGATCCACGTAAAGAGGTGCTGGACGATGAATGGGCCACCTTTGTTTAGCATCTATCGGTCCACGTTCGTCAATTGGGTCACCAATCACATTGATGATCCGCCCTAGGGTTCCAGGACCTACCGGCACGGTAATGGGTTGACCCGTATCATCTACGTTCTGTCCTCGTACAAGCCCCTCAGTTGAGTCCATAGCAATCGTACGCACCCGATTCTCACCCAAATGCTGAGCTACCTCGAGGACCAACGTCTGATCATCATTCTTGGTGTTCAAAGCATTCATGATTGGCGGCAGATCGCCTTCAAACTCCACATCCACAACGGCACCCATCACTTGAGTTATGCTTCCACTAACATTTCTTGCCATTAAAAACTCCCATTAGAACTCTCGTTCGTCCAATTACTCCAAATTCAAAACAACCGATAACCATGGCACCTAGACAGCTTCTGCGCCAGAAATTATCTCTATCAGCTCTTTTGTTATTACAGCCTGGCGCGTTCTATTATAGTTAAGTGTGAGATCATCAATCATATCCCCAGCATTTCGTGTTGCATTGTCCATAGCGGTCATGCGCGCTCCATGTTCAGAAGCATTAGATTCCAAAAGAGCCCGGTAAATTTGTATTGCCAGGTTACGTGGTAGAAGCGAATCGAGTATTTCCTCCTCTGTTGGTTCATACTCGTAAAGAATTTCTCCACCACGCTCTTCGGAGGATGCATCTCCAGACAGGGGAAGAGGGATAAGTTGCTGCCACGTGACCGTTTGTGTGAGCGCCGAGAGAAACGTGTTATACACAATTGAGCAGGTGTCAAACTCTCCATCGTCAAAGAGTTGCGTTAGGCGTTGTCCGATATCAGCTGCTCCAGAGAATACCGGTACGGGCTTTGCTACCCCTTCTATTGTATCCAAAATCTTTCCACCGTGATCGATCTGTAACACCGACGAGCCTTTACGTCCCACACATAAAAGTTTTATGGACTTACCGGCGACTTCGAGTTCGCGAATACGAAGTCGTGTTTGTCGAACAATGTTCGAGTTAAAGCCACCACACAGTCCCCGATCCGCCGTCACAACAATAATTAATTGAACCTTGTCCGAACCTGTTCCGGTGAGCATCGCTGGTGCTGAGCCGTCCTCACCCACCCCCTCAACCAAATGGCTCAACACCCCCTCCATTCGTTCGGCGTATGGTCGCGCAGTTTCTGCCATTTCCTGAGCACGTCTGAGCTTTGCTGCCGCCACCATCTTCATCGCAGAAGTGATTTTTTGCGTCGATTTAACGCTAGCAATTCGATTCCTCAGATCTTTGAGGTTAGCCATAATATTTTCTAACTACGGTGTTTAAACAAAAGTAGTGGTAAAGGCGGTAACAATCTCATCGAGCTTCGTTTCAATTTCAGACGAGATTTCACCCGATGTTCTAATTTCCGAAAGTAAATCGCTGTTATTTGCGCGCATTTCTTCCAACATAGCCCTCTCAAAGCGTGTAATAGCACTCTCCTCCACACCGTCTAAATGACCCCTAACACCGGCAAAAATCACAACAACCTGCTCTTCTATCGGTAGCGGAGAAAACTGATCCTGCTTAAGAAGTTCGGTCAGACGTGCACCGCGTGCAAGGAGTCGTTGAGTGACGGGATCAAGGTCGGAGGCAAACTGGGAAAACGCCTCCATCTCGCGGAACTGAGCTAGCTCTAGTTTAATTCGTCCCGCAACCTGTTTCATTGCCTTCACTTGTGCTGCTGAGCCGACACGACTCACTGAAATTCCAACATTAATTGCAGGACGAACACCTTTATAAAATAGTTCAGTCTCAAGAAAAATCTGCCCATCTGTGATCGATATTACATTGGTCGGGATATAAGCGGAGACATCGGACGCTTGTGTTTCGATAATAGGCAATGCAGTCAGAGAACCAGAACCATGTTCTTCATCCATTTTAGCAGCGCGCTCAAGGAGTCGACTATGCAAATAAAACACATCGCCTGGATAAGCCTCACGTCCAGGCGGCCGACGAAGGAGCAGTGACATTTGGCGATAAGCCACCGCCTGTTTTGACAGATCGTCGTAAAATATGACTGCATGCATGCCATTATCGCGAAAAAACTCTCCCATCGCGCAACCGGCATAAGGTGCCAAGAATTGTAGCGGCGCTGGTTCAGATGCACTGGCTGCAACGACTATGGAATAGTCGAGAGCGCCGGCGTCCTGTAGGGTTTTAACAAACTGCGCCACACTTGAACGTTTCTGGCCTATTGCTACATAAATGCAATAAAGTTTTTTTGTTGCATCATCAGATTCGTTTACAAATTTTTGGTTAAGAATTGTGTCCACAGCGATTGCTGTTTTCCCTGTCTGTCGGTCGCCTATGATCAATTCACGTTGACCACGACCCACGGGTACAAGCGCGTCAAGAGCCTTCAATCCTGTCTGCATTGGTTCGTGAACGCTTCGTCGAGGAATAATACCCGGCGCCTTGAGCTCTACCCTCCGCCTCTCAGTTCCCTCGATGGGCCCCTTACCGTCGATAGGGTTCCCAAGTGCATCCACCACGCGGCCAAGCAGGCCTTTTCCTACGGGAACATCAACAATGGTCTGCGTGCGCTTAACAATGTCACCTTCTTTAATGTCACGATCGTCACCAAAAATCACCACCCCTACGTTATCGATCTCAAGATTTAGGGCCATGCCAGTAATTCCGTTTGGGAATTCAAGCATCTCGCCAGCCTGGACATTATCCAGTCCGTAGACGCGCGCCACACCATCCCCAACCGAGATGACCTGACCAACTTCGGCCACGTCTGCCTCGGTTCCAAAATTGGCAATCTGTTCCTTAAGAATCGCGGAAATTTCCGCTGCACGAATTTCCATCAGTTGACACCTTTCATAGCCAAATTCAATCTCTGCAACTTTGTTCGTAGCGAAGAGTCAACCATGCGACTACCTACCTTAACTACGAGTCCACCAATCAAACCTGGATCTATCCTCTCCTGCATTGCTACCTTTCCACCAATTGCCGATCTAATAGCCTCTTCAACCGCTGAACGCTGGGGGCCGCTCAGTTCCCTCGCAGACGTTATTTCAACTGTCACCTCGCCTCGATGTTGGGATAATTGGGAATTAAAGGCTGTAATAATCTGCGGCAAGGAAAATAGTCTACGATTTTGACTTAAAACTCCGATAAACCTCATCGTCAAAGAAGACACACCAACCTTTGTGAGCAGAGCCGACATTGCGTTCATCTGCTCGTTACGGCTGATGACAGGGCTACTTGTCAGCCTACTTAAATCGGCATTCCCCACAAGCATTTCTTCAAGTTGGCGAAAATCTGCCGCCACATCGTCGAGTTGCTTGCTTTCGTCAGCTAAGTTGAACAGAGCCGCAGCATAGCGACCGGCAAGTTCCGATACGCCTGACGTCGTTGCCACCTTAAGGACTCCTGAACTTGAATTGGGAAATCACCGACGAAGCCGGAATGACCCCCCTGCAGTTTGGTTTGTGGACTAAATTAGCCTACTCGAGAAGCGAGCGGTATTTAACATATGGCATGAGGGGTGGCAACACCAAGCCTACCTTCAATTTCCCTCAACCTTTAACCTTAATCTCTCGCAAGGTCGTACAATCTTTGTACCACATTGGGAGAATTGATTAAAATAAAGTGAATTCAGTAACTTAAATCTTAATATGCCAAATCAGACAACAGTTAAAGTTTCATAGAAAACTGTATGGATCAACATCAACCTGAAGCCTTACCGTACCTGGTAATTTTATATCCCTAAGCCATCTCCGGATCAGCAATTGGAGATTGACGGCCCGGGTCGCCTTTATAAGGAAACGGCGCCGGTGGCGTCCCCTCAGGATTGCCATCGGCGCCGGAGCAGGTCCCAATACACGGACGTCATCCCTATTGGGTGCTGAGCGGCTAAGTATTGCCGAGTACCTATCCACGAGTAATTCATCGCGACTCGACAGTATTAAAGCTGCCAGGCGTCCGAACGGTGGCCACAAGCCATCCCTCCTCAAAGTTATTTCTTCTGCTAAGAATCGATCCCTGTCGCCAGATGTTAGGGCAGTTATCACTGGGTGATCCGGATGGTGGGTCTGAAGGTAGACAGTACCGGGTAATGCAGCACGACCAGCACGACCAGAAACTTGGTGCAAGAGTTGGTACGTGCGTTCAACGGCACGCAAATCACCACCCGAAAGGCCGAGATCTGCGTCTACAACGCCAACTAGTGTGAGCATCGGAAAATTGTGCCCCTTAGCTATCATCTGTGTACCTATTACCAGATCAATTTTTTGCTCGCTAATTTGGCGTATTAGCTCTTGGGCAGCAGATGTGCTGTGCACCGTATCACTAGTCATCGAGGCGATTCGCGCCTTTGGAAACAAAGTGGCCACCTCTTCTGACAATCGCTCAACACCTGGTCCGCACGCGACCATCATTCCCTGTACTGCGCATGTGGGGCACTCATCGAGTATTCGTGTTGCGTAGCCGCAATGGTGACATTGTAGCCGCCCCACGAGGCGATGTTCGACCAACCAGGCAGTGCAGTTGGGGCATTCCATGCGATGACCACAAGCACGGCATAATGTGAGAGGCGCATACCCACGACGATTCAAAAAAAGCATTGCCTGTTGACCAGCCTCAAGCACCTGACCAAGGGCATCTCGCAAAATGGTGGACAACCATTGCTTCGGCACTAATGGTTCGTGCCGTAGATCGACAGTATGTACCTTCGGGAATTCTGCCTTTCCGAAACGGGATGATAGCAAAAGTCTATGGTAACGACCTTTATTTGCATTAATGACTGTCTCTAACGATGGCGTTGCGGATACAAGTACAATCGGTATCTCGCTCAAGTTAGCGCGAACAACCGCCATATCACGCGCGTGATAGATGACACCTTCCTCCTGTTTGAAAGCGCCGTCATGCTCTTCATCAACTATGATCAAGCCCAAATCCGGGAATGGCAGAAACAGTGCGGAACGCGCCCCAACGACAACTGGCGCCCGGCCTTCCACAATAACACGCCATGATTTTCGACGCTGCGCATGAGTCAAATCAGAATGCCATACCAACGGCGCCGCACCAAAACGATCCAGGAACCGGTCAAGCCATTCGACGCTTAGCGCAATTTCGGGTAGCAAAACGAGTGTCTGTTGTCCCGACTCGATATTCTCGGCAATTGCCTCTAAGTAAACCTCCGTCTTCCCAGCTCCAGTTACACCGTCCAGCAAACTTACGGAGTAGCCGCCTTGACGAATTTTTTCTCGAAGCGATAACGAGGCGTTATATTGGATTTCTGACAAAACAGGGCCAGGCCGTTTGGGGTCGGGCATTTCAATATCGACGGCCGTGGGCAAATTGACAGTTGCTAGAATCCCGGCATCAGTGAGACCACGTATCACAGACATTCCAACGTCGGCTCGTTTCATTATATCAATGGCACTCATCGGTGGCCTCCCTTCGACAAGCGCTAACACGCGGCGACGTGAGCTAGTCATCCGCAGATCACCGTAAATTTTTTTCTTCTTATAGGCGATTGTTGGCTTTGGCTGAACGAGTGCGGAGGGAACGCTCATAATCATACGTAGCACCGCACCGGGTGGCGAGAGTGTATACGCCGCAACCCAATCCACAAATTTACGACAATCTTCATTTAATGAAGGTAAGTCTAGGCGCGCCTCGACATCTTTCAGCTTATTTTCTACTATTCGGCCGGGAATTGATTTGTCCCAAACAACACCTGTCACTTTCCGCTTTCCAAGCGGTACAGTGACAAAATCACCATGAGCAAGAACCATTCCCTCGGGTACACGATAGTCATAGGCAGCTGCCAACGGCAACGGCAGCAGCACTTTCACCCGGTGTAAACTCTCAGTTTTTACCATCGAAGAACTGGTGTTGTGGATTCGCTTCGATTAGACTCTATAGCTAACCCACATCTTAGGACACTATTCTCGTTATGGTTACTGGCAAAACGGTAAATGGATTAAACGAATGAAGTTTTTCTTAGATACAGCAGACGTCGACGAAATCCGTGACCTTGCAGAAACTGGCCTTGTCGATGGCGTAACGACGAACCCATCGTTAGTAGCAAAGTCAGGTCGCGATTTTTTTGAGGTAGTACAGGAAATATGCAAATTTGTTGATGGACCGATCAGCGCTGAGGTTACTGCCACTAATTTCAATAAAATGGTAGACGAAGGTCGAAAACTCGCATCACTGGCCAAAAATGTTGCCGTTAAGGTGCCCCTGACGCCAGACGGTCTTAAAACATGCAGGACTTTGAGCCAGGACGGCACCAAAGTAAATGTGACACTGTGTTTCTCGGCCGCCCAGGCTATCCTTGCTGCAAAGGCTGGTGCTACCTTCGTTTCTCCCTTCATCGGTCGTTTAGACGATGTAGGTTCAGATGGGATGAATCTTATCGCTGAAATCTGTGAGATTTATTCGGCTTACAGTAAATTTAAAACGGAGGTTCTCGTCGCGTCCGTACGACACCCTATGCATGTAGTTGAGGCGGCTAGACTAGGTGCCGACGTTGTCACCATTCCGCCCAGTGTTCTACGCCAAATGTTTAAGCATCCTTTGACGGACAAGGGTCTAGCAGCGTTCTTAGCTGATTGGGAAAAATCCGGACAGTCGATATTAAAAGATTGACGCTGTAAAAAGTTTAAAACGCTATAGTTAGGTAGATACCGCTATGACACGCGAATTGACCAAAGAAAATCAAACATCTGATCTCGATGACGTGCGAGTCGCTCAATATCTTCTTGAAAATCCAGGTTTTCTCAACCAGCACATGTCGCTATTGTCGCAACTTGACCCACCAGGCCGAGATCTTGGCAGTGGTGTTGAGGATTTTCAGTTGGCAATGCTGGAGAAATTCAAGGAAGAAATTGCAAATGTAAAAGCCCGGCAAGGCGAATTAATTAAGACAGGGCGCAAAAATCTCAATACACAGGCTCGAATCCACGAGTGTGTCCTGGCGCTTCTTGAAGTCAAGTCATTTGAGCAATTGATACAAACTATTACGACTGATTTTGCCATTCTACTAGACATCGATATCATTGCGCTTTGTATCGAATCGAACGGTGCGGGCGAGGCATCAATTCGAACTCGTGGGTTACAAATCTTACAGCCCGGTACGACCGATGCGCTAGTTGGTGCTAATCGTCAGGTTGTATTGCGCAGTGATATAGAGGGCAACCCTGAAATATTTGGTGGTGGCGCGACGCTTGTGCGCTCGGAAGCACTCGCGCGTATTAACGTCTCGAATTCGGCACCACCAGGTATACTGGCCTTTGGTTCACGCCATTTCGATAAATTCCATCCAGGCCAGGCAAGCGATCTCCTGAGTTTCTTAGCACGCGTATCCCAAAATATTATCCGCTTATGGTTGGAACTACCGGACTAAATTATATAAACGAGAAAACCACCGACACGCGGACGCTCTCGGGTACCATTCAGGCGTGGAGAGATTGGTTAGTTCATGAAAAAAGAACTTCCCCAAATACCTCTAAAGCATACGAACGTGACCTGGCAGCGTTTTTTGCCTTCCATGCTGAACATTTAGGTGGTTCACCGAATCTTACCGATCTATCAAGATTGCGCAATACAGATTTTCGCGCTTGGCTTGCTCATCGTGCTGGAATTGGCGCTGCCCGTAGCTCTACAGCACGTGCATTGTCTGTAGTTAGAGGGTTTTTCCGGTGGGCTGCAATGAACGGTATCTTCACCAACGCTGCTATCCAAACAATTAGGACGCCAAAGCAGCAAAAAACTTTGCCCAGACCACTCAGTTCAGAAAATGCACTTAAGGTAGTCGAAGCTATGGGAACCACGTCAAGTGTGCAGTGGATTTCTCTGAGGGATAAGGCTCTTTTTACACTACTTTATGGATGTGGACTTCGAATTTCTGAGGCATTAAGTCTTAACCGGAAGGATGGGCAACCAGCTGACTACTTAGTTGTTTCTGGAAAAGGCAACAAGCAGCGTATGATACCAGTACTTCCAACAATATGGGACGCGATTGGACAGTACCTCGATCGTTGCCCGTTCCGGGGGGACCCGGATACACCATTATTTCATGGTGCTCGAGGCGGCCGACTAACGGCGGGCGTCGTACAGCGCCGCATGCGCATCCTCCGTCTTGAGTTGAATTTACCAGATACCGCCACGCCTCATTCCTTAAGGCATAGCTTTGCTACACATCTGCTTGCCGGTGGCGGTGATTTACGAGCCATTCAGGAATTATTAGGGCATGCTTCACTATCGACAACTCAGCGTTATACAGCAGTTGACAATACAAAGTTATTAACAGAATACAAACGCGCGCATCCGCGTGCAAAATCTTAGATAACCTTTTTGTAAATTAAAGTAATCACCTCGTAAATTCAGCCATGGCCTGAATATCGCAAGACGCTCTCCCACCAAACATCCCAGATCAGATATGCAAGGGCCTATTATGGACCGCAAGTGCCGCTTCCTTTACCGCCTCACCCATTCCCGGATGGGCGTGGCATGTGCGCGCTATATCCTCCGTCGATGCGCCAAACTCCATGGCCAAAACAGCTTCAGCAATTAGGTCACCTGCCAACGGTCCCAAAATGTGCACGCCGAGTACGCGATCTGTTCTTGAATCAGCCAAAATCTTCACCAGCCCATCAGTATCCCCATTGATACGCGCACGGCTGTTGGCCACAAAAGGAAATTTGCCAACACTGAAGTCAACTGCGGCTTCTTTAAGGTCCTCTTCTGTTTTTCCAACACCGGCGATTTCTGGCCACGTATAGACAACACCCGGGACAAGATCGTGATTCATTGGTCCCGCCTGGCCAGCCATCATTTCGACACAGATAACACCCTCGTCCTCTGCCTTATGTGCCAACATCGGGCCCGGCACAGAGTCGCCAATGGCATAAATACCCTTGATGCTCGTCTGAAACGAGTTGTCGATCTTAATGATGCCCCGTTTGTCAACTTGGACGCCTACCTCTTCAAGACCTAGCTCCTCTGTATACGGACGACGACCAACTGCAAGTAAAACAACTTCACCCTCAACCTTCTCTTCTTTGCCTCCCTCTGCCGGCTCAACTACAAGCGGAACCGTTGCGTTCGATTTCGTAGCCTTTGTTACTTTGGACGACAATTTGAAAGTAAGTCCTTGCTTGTTAAGGACACGTTGCGCCTGTTTTGCAATCTCTCCGTCCATGCCCGGCAGTATTCGGTCTAGAAATTCTATGATAGTGACTTTGGCACCAAGCCGCGACCAAACTGACCCGAGTTCAAGGCCTATGACACCGGCACCAATAACAGTTAGTTGCTTCGGCACCCTTTTGAGAGCTAACGCGCCTGTCGACGTTACTATCTGTTTTTCATCAACTTCTACACCAGATAGCGGTGTCGATTCGGAGCCGGTCGCTATCAGTATACGGGCTCCCTTAACCAACACCTTATTATTAACCATAACTTCAGTGGGTGACTTTATGCGGCCAACGCCCTTATGGTAGTCTATCTTGTTTTTCTTAAATAGAAACTCGATGCCACTGGTTAGGTCGCTAACAATTTTGTCCTTGCGTGCCATCATAGTTTCAATATCAAAACCTACCTCACCCACATTGACACCGTGACAGGTAAGGCCGTGCTTAGCCTCCGCAAATTTTTCTGATGATTGTAACAAGGCCTTCGATGGGATACACCCAACGTTAAGACAGGTACCGCCTAGGGCACCACGTTTTTCAATACATGCCACCTTCATACCAAGTTGAGACGCACGAATTGCTGCCACATAACCGCCAGGCCCACCACCGATGACGATGAGGTCATATTGCGTATCCGTCATGACTGTAAGACCCCCTTTGGAATAACTATACCTGACGGCGACCTAATATAGGTACCATCACGCGTCTATCAGTATGCGTTCGGGGTCTTCCAAACATTCCTTCACGCGCACTAGGAAAGTTACTGCCTCTCGGCCATCTATAATCCGATGATCGTAGCTCAATGCTAGATACATCATTGGCCTAATTTCAACCTTATCACCTATCGCGACAGGACGCCGCTGCGTCTTGTGCATGCCAAGAATGCCGGACTGTGGAGGATTTAAGATAGGTGTGGACAATAGTGAACCGTAAACGCCTCCATTCGTTATAGTAAATGTGCCGCCTGTCAACTCTTCCATGGAGAGCTTACCATCGCGCGCCTTAACAGCCAATTCAGCAATCGTTTTCTCTATCTGGGCGTACGACAAGAGATCCACATCTCGGATAACCGGTACCACAAGGCCTTGTTGTGTACCAACCGCGACGCCTATATCGTAGTAATTTTTGTAAACTATTTCGTCACCGTCGATCTCCGCGTTAACCGCAGGCACCTCCTTCAGCGCAACTATACAGGCTTTAGCAAATATCGACATAAAACCCAGTCGCACATTGTGTTTTTTCTCGAATATCTCGCGGTATTTATTACGAAGTGCAAGAATCTCAGTCATATCAACTTCATTGAAGGTGGAAAGCATAGCCGCTGTATTTTGTGCAACTTTGAGACGTTCTGCTATGCGTTGGCGCAAGCGCGTCATACGCACACGTTCCTCTCGGGGAGTCATATTTTTCGGTTCCGTCTCAGTGATAGAGAGAGGCGTCGTAGCAGATGGAGCTTGTTCAACAGAAATACTGGACTCAATCCACGCAAGTACATCCCCTTTAATTATACGACCGTCTTTTCCCGTGCCAGTAATTTTCGAAGGGTCGAGTTTGTGCTCCTCGACAAGCTTGCGAACGGCTGGTGACAACGTCGACATAGTTGTGGAATTTTCGATGGTATCTGTAGCTAGTTCCTGTGGAGATGGTATTGAAGTTGTCTCCTTCCTATTAGACCCTGCTGCCGGCTCAGCAGTGGCCGCACCATCCTCGATCCGACCGAGCAACTCACCCACTTTTACTTCTGACCCGGCATCCATAATTATTTCCTTCAACACGCCAGCTGCCGAAGCATTGATTTCAAGCGTGACTTTATCAGTTTCAAGCTCCACCAGCGGATCATCCACCTCTATGCTATCACCTATTGATTTCAACCACTGCGCGACCGTCGCCTCCGTAACTGACTCGCCAAGTTGAGGTACTACGATTTCCGTAAACATCTTATTCCCCACTCGTAATGCAGAACTTCAACTATACTCGTTATTTGATACTTAACGCCTCGTTAATAAAAGAATTCTGCTCTTTTAAATGGCGCCGCAAAAGCCCCGTCGCCGGAGATGCAGCAGCCGTGCGACCAATATAGATAGGTCTCTTCTGCCGAGCTCCAATCTTCACCAATACATCTTCCAGACAAGGTTCCATCAAACTCCAGGCACCCATATTCTTTGGTTCTTCCTGACACCAAATGATTTCTGCACCTTTGAATCGGTTTAGTTCTTTCCTCAGCGCCTCGTAGGCAAACGGGTAAAGTTGCTCAACACGCATCAGGTACACATGTTTTTCATTTCGTTTGAGTCGTTCCTCAAATAGATCATAATAAACCTTACCTGAACACAACACGACTCGCTTAATTTCTGAATCCTTGGCAATATCACCACGATCCCATAGGACGCGGTGAAAGCTCGAATCGGCCTCGAAAGCCTTGAGGGAAGAGACACAAGACTTGTGTCTTAATAATGATTTTGGAGTCATCAGTATGAGTGGCTTTCGAAAATCGCGGCGTAGCTGGCGACGCAGAATATGGAAGTAGTTCGCTGGAGTTGTACAGTTGGCTACTTGGATATTGTCCTCAGCACAAAGCTGGAGAAATCGCTCAAGTCGTGCTGACGAATGCTCAGGGCCCTGCCCCTCAAATCCATGGGGAAGTAACATAACGAGGCCAGACAAACGCAGCCACTTTGATTCACCCGATACCACAAACTGGTCAATGATCATCTGTGCCCCGTTGGCAAAATCGCCAAACTGTGCCTCCCAAAGCACTAGAACATTTGGCTCTGCCAACGTGTAACCATACTCGAATCCTAGAACACCAGCCTCACTCAGTGGGCTATCCATGATCTCGAATTTTGCCTGCTCATCATTAAGAAAATCAAATGGCACGTATTTTTTCTCTGAATCCTGGTCGACAAGCATTGCGTGACGTTGAGAAAACGTACCTCTACCACAATCCTGGCCACTCAATCTTACTGGGGTTCCCTCTACCAAAAGCGTTCCGAATGCGAGGGCCTCCGCCGTAGCCCAATCAATTCCCTCTCCCGATTCAATACGTTCTCGACGTGCGCGAAATTGCCTAGATACCTTGCTGTTTGCATTAAAATCTTTAGGAATATCAGTGAGGCGTCTACCCACATCCTGAAGTAACTTCCGCTCGACGCCAGTCTTACCACGACGCGCCTCGCCGCGGGCACTCTCTATCCCAGTCCAGGCACCTTCAAGCCAGTCTGCTCGGTTTGGCTTGTAACTTGCAGCCGCTTCAAACTCTTGCTCGAGCATCACTTCAAATTCACGCAACATTTTGTTCACGTCTTCCTTTGATACAACAGATTCGGAAACCAACTTGTCCGCATAAATTTCACGTGTAGTAGGGTGCTCAGCGATCTTCTTATACATGAGAGGCTGAGTAAACATTGGCTCATCGCCCTCATTATGACCGTGGCGCCGATAACAAAACATGTCAATTATCACATCTTTTTTGAATGTTTGCCTGAATTCCATGGCGATCCTCGCAGTGTGAACTACTGCTTCCGGATCATCCCCATTAACGTGAAAAATCGGGGCCTGGATGATCTTTCCCCACTCCGAACAATAGGGTCCAGAACGGTGATAGGCTGGCATTGTTGTAAAGCCAATCTGATTGTTAACTATAAAATGAATAGTGCCGCCAGTACGATAACCTCGCAATTGCGATAGATCGAGTGTTTCCGCCACAAGCCCCTGTCCGGCAAAGGCCGCATCACCATGCATTAGGATGCCCATCACCTGATCACGTGTCTCATTAGCAAGTTGGGTCTGCTTCGCACGTACTTTACCTAGTACGACCGTGTTGACTGCCTCGAGATGGGATGGATTAGCTGTTAAAGACAGATGTATTTTATTACCGTCAAATTCTCTATCTGAGGAAGTACCAAGATGGTATTTGACATCACCGGACCCTTGTACTTCCTCTGGATTTGCCGAGTTTCCTTGGAATTCCGAAAAAATCGCCTGATATTGCTTGCCCATCATGTTAGCAAGCACATTGAGTCGTCCACGGTGCGGCATACCGATCACAAGCTCACGCAATCCCATCTGACCACCACGCTTCATAATCTGCTCAAGTGCAGGGATTAGTGATTCACCACCATCGAGTCCGAAGCGCTTGGTTCCGGTATATCGTTTATCTAAAAATTTTTCGAAAAGCTCCGCATGAATCAGCCTACTGAGAATTGCTCGTTTGCCACGATGTGTAAATTCGGTTTGATTTTGAATACCCTCAATTCTTGCCTGTATCCAGGTTTTCTGATCAGGTTCTTGGATATGCATAAACTCTACGCCTATTGTCCCACAATATGTAGCACGCAGAATTTCGTAAATATCATTTAAGGTCGCCCATTCAAGGCCCAAAACTCCATTTATAAAAATTGGACGATTCATATCATCTGCGCAAAACCCATAGGTTACCGGATTAAGCTCCGGATGAGGTTCGTACGGATCAAGTTTGAGTGGATCGAGATCAGCTTCAAGGTGGCCACGCACTCGATACGAGCGGATCAGCATCAAGGCATTAATAGAATCACGCGCGGCCTGAAGGACTTCATCCTCGGACGCATTCAAACTATGTATCTGAGGAATAGGAGGTGTTTTCCCTGCTATTGAATCTGAAATAGACAAACCGCCACCATTACCTACAACTTTGCAGGTTCTAGGTGCCCAGCTCGCACCGCTCAATTCATCAAGAACATCTCTTGCATCGTCATCCAGTTTCCCAAAAAAACTGGCCCAGCTTTCATCTACCGACGTCGGGTTTTCAAGGAATCGAGAGTAGAGTTCAGTCAGATAGACCTCGTTTACACCATGAAGAAACGAAGTCTGTTCAAGAACTGACGCCATTAGCTAACCCTCCTAAACAAGGCGCATTACGATATTATTCATGCATCCAATCACTTTACTATCAAGTTTCAAGCGTTCAAGGCAGCGGCCATAGTTACTCCCAGGGCGGCAGGACTTTCTGCAACATGTATGCCAGCGCTCTTAAGGGCTTCAATTTTGTCTCCTGCACTACCTTTACCACCAGAAATTATGGCACCCGCATGTCCCATTCGCCTACCAGGAGGAGCCGTTATACCGGCGATGAAACTCGCAACCGGTTTTTTGATCTTCGAGCGTTTAATAAAATCGGCGGCGTCCTCCTCCGCGCTACCGCCAATTTCCCCAATCATAATTATGCCGTCAGTCTCAGGGTCAGCCAGGAATAGTTCTAGACAATCGACAAAATTTGTACCGTTAACGGGATCGCCCCCAATACCGATACAGGTAGACTGTCCTAACCCAGCGGCTGTCGTCTGTGCAACAGCCTCGTAAGTAAGCGTGCCGGAGCGTGAAACTATGCCAATCTTTCCGCTTTGATGAATATGACCCGGCATGATGCCAATTTTGCATTCGTCAGGAGTAATCACACCTGGGCAGTTAGGACCAACGAGCCGTGAATACGAACCTTCGAGACCTCTTTTTACCTGCACCATATCAGTAACAGGCACGCCTTCAGTAATGCAAATTATTAGGGCAACTTTAGAATCAATTGCTTCTAAAATCGCGTCTGCGGCAAAAGCCGGCGGCACATAAATGACTGATGCATCAGCACCCGTTGCTGTGACCGCCTCACTCACCGTGTCAAAGACCGGCAGATCCAAATGTACTGAACCACCCTTACCTGGTGTTACACCACCCACCATCTTGGTACCATAAGCAATAGCCTGTTCAGAGTGGAAAGTGCCCTGTGAGCCAGTAAAGCCCTGACAGATGACTTTAGTGTCTTTGTTTATTAGCGTTGCCATCAGCTTACGCTCGCCACATTTTGAACAATTTTTTTAGCGGCGTCAGAGAGATCTTCCGCAGGAGTTATTGAGAGCCCTGACTGCTCTAGTATCTCCTTACCCAGGTCAACGTTCGTACCTTCCAGACGCACGACTAACGGGATTTTAAGTGCCATATCTCGCACAGCAGCAACTATACCCTCTGCTACAACATCACACCTCATGATGCCACCGAAGATGTTTACCAGAATACCCTCTACGCTTGGATCTGAAAGAATAAGTTTGAATGCCTTAGTAACTCTCTCCCTATCTGCACTACCTCCAACATCCAAGAAATTAGCCGGCTCTCCCCCGTGTAGCTTGATAATATCCATGGTTGACATGGCAAGGCCTGCACCGTTCACCATGCAACCAATGTTTCCATCTAACGTTATGTAATTTAGGTCGTGAGAAGCAGCCTCAGCTTCAGTCGGATCCTCTTCATTTTCGTCGCGTAGTTCAAGAATTTCTTTTTGTCGGAACAGTGCATTGTCATCAAAATTCATTTTTGCATCGAGCGCCAGCACTTTCCCATCTCTAGTGACGACAAGCGGATTGATCTCTATGAGGCTCGCGTCTAGCTCGTTAAACAACTTATAAATTCCTGATAGAAGGTTGATGACCTCTCTTATTGCACTACCCCCCAGTCCTAGACCAAAAGCCACTTTCCGTGCGTAAAAAGGTGTCATCCCGATCACAGGGTCAATCGCGACCATGATGATTTTTTCAGGTGACTTGCTTGCTATTTCCTCAATGTCCATGCCGCCTTCGGTAGACGCAATAATTGTAATACGACCGCTTTGTCTATCCACTAGCATGCTGAGATAATGCTCGCGCTGAATTTCGCAGCCTTCTTCCACGTAAATACGTTTCACTTCCTTGCCCACAGGGCCCGTTTGTCTGGTTACCAGAACCTTCCCAAGCATTTCTGATGCCGCTTCTTCGACCTTTTCTAACGATTCAACAACACGTACTCCGCCCTTACCCCCGGCATCATCCTTGAAGTGTCCTGCACCACGTCCTCCTGCATGGATTTGACTCTTCACGACCCAAACTGGTCCGCCTAAATTCTTTGCTATCTTGTTTGCTTCGTTGATACTAAAGGCCACACCGCCACTTGGCACGACAACGCCGTACGATTTGAGTAGATTTTTGGCCTGATATTCGTGAATATTCATCTGCATTCGCTCTCTTTTAGGTGCAGCTAGTGCATACAGCGCCATTCCAAATGATTGTTTTCTTTAAACTAACAGCTTTGCAATACACTGCCTCAAATTGGCCTCTTCTTTACAATTGTACTGAAGGACTAAAATTTGACTAATAGTTCTAACCTAATTCTAAGTTTGGAACGATACTGTCTTCACGCATTATGCTTAATTGAGTAGATTTATGTGTATTGAGCTACTGTCTAATTTTCCCCTTTTTTACTTTCTCAACGATTTTCGAGAGAGTACGAACCGCTTTAACTGACTTCATAAACATCGCCTTCTCTGTTTTGTTGAGTGAAATTTCAACAATTCTCTCAACACCCCCGCCACCTATGACCACAGGCACACCAACGTACAACCCCTTTAGACCATATGCTCCCTTCACGTAAGCGGCACAAGGTAGTACTCGCTTCTTGTCCTTGAGGTAGGCTTCCGCCATCTCAATTGCCGAAGCGGCTGGTGCATAGAAAGCGGAACCTGTCTTGAGGAGGCCAACGATCTCACCACCCCCATCTCGGGTACGTTGGACGATTTGGTCTATACGTGCCTTGGTAGTCCAGCCCATCTTGATAAGGTCCGGAACCGGAATTCCCGCCACCGCTGAGTAGCGCACTAAGGGAACCATACTGTCTCCATGACCACCAAGAACAAAGGCTGTGACATCTTCCACCGAAACCTTGAACTCCCGTGCTAGGAAATAACGGAATCGCGAACTATCCAGGATGCCTGCCATGCCAACTACCTTGCGATAGGGCAGACCCGAAGCGTCACGCAACACACTAACCATTACATCGAGTGGATTGGTAATACATATGACAAACGCTCGAGGGCAATGCTTTTTTATACCTACCCCAACCTGTCGCATAACATCGGTATTAATCCCAATTAAGTCATCACGACTCATTCCGGGACGTCGAGGGATTCCGGCAGTAACTATGACAACATCAGCGCCTCTCATTGCCGTGTACGAATTCGATCCAACAAAAGTAGAATCAAATTTTTCTATCGGCGTCGCTTCTGCAAGATCCAGAGCCTTGCCCTGGGGCACCCCTTTGGCAACATCAATCATAACTATGTCGCCGAGCTCTTTTAATCCAGCGAGCAAGGCCAAGGTGCCACCTATATTACCCGCACCTACCATCGCAATCTTATTACGTCCCATGCGATCCTCCAAAGTTCTTCACGATTAAAAAATATATCGCTAGATTTCCTATATTTTCTCGCTACCTAGCGCGAATACAGTAGCGAAGCAAGGAAGTGATGCATGAAAAGTTCAAACTTCACTATAACGGTGCGGTGTTTCTATATAGCCGTGGGATTGCATTTCGAGCAGCCTACTAGTGGTACGTTTAAACTCTACGGCATGGCTACCACTTAAATATAGTTGGCAAGGCGCGACATCAGCCGCAATGATCAAATGTACCTTTGCTTCGTATAAAACGTCTATAAGCGTCATGAACCGTTTGGCCTCGTTGCGTTTATCGGAATTTAGTGACGGCACGCCGTCTATAATCAGAGTATGGTAGCGCCGTGCTAGGGCAAGGTAGTCCTGCGCACCCAGCGGTTGCTCGCAGAGATCTTCAAAAGTCATCCAAGCGACACCACGGGATGCCCGAGCAACATTTATATTCCTGCCCTTAACTTCAATCTTATCCGATTCGATCACCGCTCCCTCGGTAAGCTGGTTGAAATCATATTCAAGTGCAGCAGTTGTTTGTAACCCAAGAGGGTATGTATACACTTGCATGGTCTTGAGTCGCGCCAATCGGTAATCAGTCTCTCCAGTCAAATCGAGAATGTCGAGTCGATTCTTGATTAACTCAATGAATGGCAAAAACAGATCACGTTGAAGGCCGCCCTTATAGAGGTTTTCCGGTAGCCAGTTTGACGTCACGACAACCACTACTCCACGATCTAAAAGTTCCTTGAAAAGGCGACCGAGGATCATGGCATCAGCAATGTCGGTAACATGGAATTCATCAAAACATAGAACCCATGTACGTTCCGCCAAGGAAACGGCAACAGACACAATAGGATCACCGTTACGACCGTCCCTTACCTCACTACGCCATTGATGAATAGCATCATGGACTTCGGCCATAAATGAATGAAAATGTACCCGTCGTTTGTTTTCCACTGGTGCTGATTCGAAAAATAAATCCATAAGCATCGACTTACCGCGACCGACTCCGCCGTAAATATACAGGCCCTGTGGAGGATCCTCACGTCGTCGGGAAAGGCGAAACCAGGCCTTCCAACTGCTTATGTCACTAGACGGCACATAGCCTTGAAGGGTGTAGTGGAGACTTTGCAACTTTTCCACCGCAAGTTCTTGCACCGAGTCTGCCTCGAGAACTTCTAAACGACGGAGATCACGGTAAGCAAATAGCGGACCGTTAGTCATCAATATTCATTTCAAATAGATCATTTTGAACAAAACTTGACACTCTCGTGAGGGTCAGAAACGGTAGAGAATTGACAAAACCAAATCATTCGAAACGTAGTCATCAGCAGTAACGCTATCGCCACCCGGGAAGAGCCCGGTATCGACTTCACCTAAGTTAATATGGCGATATGCTACGTCGGCTGCCCAATTCTTGTCGAAATCCCATACGACACCAACCATGCCGCCCCATGCAAAATTGTCAGTTGATGCCTCTTGAGAAGTCAATACACCTGTGTTTATGACCCTTCGTTCCGTTTCCGCTGTATTACGTACCCAGCCAAGCGTGCCACCAGCATAGGGAGTAACACTACCGTCTAGCCGGAAGTCCCAAAGCAGGTTAAACAACATCACCGTCGTGCTGACATTTACCTCGTAACCAGTGTCAGAATCCGCCGGTCCATCGTCTCGAACATCAAAGTCGAAACGGAATAGATGAAGCATCTCGATCTCGCTATGCACGGGCAAATTATTCCACTTGTATCCAATCGCAGCCCCCAGCCCCGCAACGGTATCACTGTCATTCTGGAGTCTGATCGTATTAGAAAATCCTGTACTGCTGACCCCTTCCATGGAGGAGACTGCACCGACACCGCGAGCGGCGAAATAGTACCCGGATCTTTCGCCAGCGGCAGTCATTGGCGTTTCAACAAGAAACGCAATTGCGCACATGATTGATAATACGCACTGATTTTTCCAGAGACGACGCCACATTATCATCGAATATTAATAACCTCTTAACATTTAGGACTCGAACTATTCACTTAGAATAGTTTATGCATGGCTGACAAGCTCAAGTCGAGTGCATATCATCATGACAAGCATTGTCGTGGGTATAATCGATGGGAATAATAGATATCCGTCAACCACAAAATCCGAGGAAACAAAATGGACGAAAACACCTTTAATATGCAGGTCCGAAAATTCCTAAAGCAGGTAGGTGTAAACTCGCAACGGGAAATCGAATCAGCGGTTCGCGAAGCCATAAGAACAGGAAAGCTCGATGGCAATGAGACTCTTAGCGTTAATATGGTGCTCACGATGGAAGCTACAAATCTCAAAGCATCCGTTGATGGTGAAATCGCACTGGCCTAAGCGGACAACCCCCTACACTTTATTCGGATGAACACTGAGGGCAAAGAATGACTTAAACGCACTGCGCTATATGTGGACGGAATTTAATCTCATTTTTACACCTTTCGCCGGATCATCAGTTTCTTGATTTCCGCGATCGCTTTGGCTGGGTTGAGGCCTTTTGGGCAGGTCTGTGAACAGTTCATAATCGTGTGACAACGATAAAGCCTGAACGGGTCCTCAAGGGCGTCTAATCTCTCTCCTGTATACTCATCACGAGAATCAATGATCCAACGGTAGGCCTGAAGTAAAATTGCAGGCCCCAAATACCGACCTTCGTTCCACCAGTAGCTAGGGCAGCTCGTTGAGCAACAAAAACAGAGTATACACTCATAAAGGCCATCGAGTTTGCGTCGATCCTGTTCAGATTGTAGACGTTCAGAATCTGGAGGTGGTGGTGTTTGGGTTTTAATCCATGGCTCAATTGACGCCAGCTGCGCGTAAGCATTGGTAAGTTCTGGCACCAGGTCCTTTACCACCTTCAGGTGTGGCAATGGATAGACCTTAACATCACCTGAAACTTCGGAAAGAAATTTTGTGCAAGCGAGTGTGTTGGTGCCATCAATGTTCATTGAACAGGAACCGCAAACCCCTTCGCGGCAAGAACGACGGAATGTCAATGTCGCATCCAACTCATCTTTAATTTTAATGAGGGCATCAAGAACCATTGGGCCACAAGTGTCCAAATCCACCTCATAAGTGTCCATTCGAGGATTCTCGCCATCATCAGGATTCCAGCGATATATACAAAACGTCTTAGTGTGAGCCGAACCTGGTGGAGCTGGCCAGTTTTGACCTTTTTTGACGATAGAATTCTGGGGCAGTGTGAACTCAGCCATAGGAAACCATGAACACCTTTCAGTATACCCGCACCTTCGGCGGGAAAGATTTTATATCGTTGGACATAGGCTGCAAATTAACCGGGCGATTTTCTATCAAGACTTTTCCATCTTCATCACACCATGCCATTGAATGGTTGAGCCAATCCTCATCATTGCGGTCCGGAAAATCCTCGCGCGCATGCGCACCGCGTGATTCTTTTCTCCTCTTTGCGGCTTGCATCGATACTTTTGCTTGGTATAGAAGGTTATCAAGTTCAAGCGTTTCTACAAGATCAGAATTCCAAATCAGTGACCGGTCACTTACCCGCAGATCAGAGCGCTTGCCCCATGCATTTTCGAGCAACTGCAACCCCTCTTCCAGAACTTCGCCTGTACGAAAAACTGCACAGTTAGACTGCATTATATTTTGCATTTCGAGACGTAGTTCCGCGGTTGAAATACTCCCGTTAGCGTAGCGTGCAGTGTCGAGCCTTTGTAGAGCCAGCTCTCCCGCATCTTTTGGTAGGTCTTTATGCACCTCATTTTTGTCTATTACCTCAGCGCAACGCAACGCGGCAGCACGACCAAAAACTACAAGGTCAAGAAGAGAGTTAGATCCAAGACGATTTGCTCCATGAACTGATACACACGCCGCTTCCCCCACAGCCATCAAACCATTGACGACAGCGGTGTTTGGGCTACCATTTTCCAACGTGACCACTTCCCCGTGATAGTTCGTAGGTATGCCACCCATATTATAGTGACAGGTCGGCAACACAGGTATGGGTTCACGAGTTACATCCACACCTGCAAAAATTTTTGCCGTCTCGGATATTCCTGGTAGTCTCTCATTCACAATTGCCGGAGCAAGATGCTCTAAATGCAAATGTATGTGATCTTCCTTCACTCCTATACCGCGACCCTCTCTAATTTCTATGGTCATTGCCCGACTCACTACATCTCGACTTGCCAGATCTTTGGCCGAAGGTGCATATCTCTCCATAAAGCGTTCACCTTCAGAGTTAGTCAGATAGCCACCCTCGCCACGCACGCCCTCAGTGATTAGACAACCCGCCCCATAGATACCGGTTGGGTGAAACTGTATGAATTCCATGTCCTGACATGGCAGACCGGCACGCAGAGCCATTCCACCACCGTCACCAGTACAGGTATGTGCAGATGTGCATGAAAAATAAACTCGTCCATATCCGCCTGTTGCAAGAACCGTCTCTTTAGCTCGAAAACGATGTATGGTTCCGTCATCGAGATTCCATGCAACAACGCCACGACAAGCACCTTCTTTATCCATTATCAGATCAATAGCTACATACTCTATATAAAATTCCACCTGGTGTTTAAGTGCCTGCTGGTAAAGTGTATGGAGCATGGCATGACCGGTACGGTCTGCTGCCGCACAAGTCCGTTGGGCAATACCTTCACCATAACGCGTAGTCATACCACCAAAGGCACGCTGATAAATTTTACCATCCGATGTGCGGCTGAATGGAAGACCGTAATGTTCTAGCTCAATAATTGCCGTTGTAGCTTCACGGCACATGTACTCAATTGCATCCTGATCCCCGAGCCAGTCGGATCCTTTGACCGTATCATAAGCATGCCAGCGCCAGTCATCTTCACCCATATTCCCAAGCGCAGCGGAAATTCCTCCTTGTGCTGCAACAGTATGACTACGGGTAGGGAATACCTTAGATATACAAGCCGTTCGCAAGCCAGCCTCAGCCATTCCAAATGTAGCTCTTAAACCTGCTCCTCCGGCACCAACCACAACAACGTCATAGGTGTGATCAACAATTTGATAGGCTCTCGACATCAGCCCCTAGTCTCCAAACACTACTTTCAGAACCGCAAATACAGCGCTAGCAGCCAAAAGCACACTCACAAGTTTAACCGTTACTATCATTGTTATCTTTATGCCTTCGGTTTGAATATAATCCTCGATGACAACTTGTAGCCCGAGCTGCATATGGTAAAAAGAAGCAGCAATAAGAGTTAACATGAGTATCGATTGAACCGGTTGAGATAGCCAGGTTACGACCGATTGATGTTCCGCACCAGTGAGCTGGATTAGAGACCAAATGAACCACAACGTAAGCGGAACAAGTGCCACAGCGGTTAACCGTTGCATCCACCAGTGCTGAACACCACTTTTTGCAGAACCTAGCCCACGTGCGGTTCCCAAGGGGGTGTGATAAGTCACGATATATGACCTGACATCACAATGTATCCAAAACACCACGTCGTAATTGTGGCTATGAGACTCACCGCCAGAACAACCCAACCTGAACCCTTAGCCACTGCAAGGTCATAGCCCCAACCCAGGTCCCACGCGAGGTGCCTAATTCCGTTAAAGAGGTGATAAAACAGCGACCAGGTCCAACCCAGTAAAACCAACCTACCAACAATAGAAGTAACCACAGACTGAACGAGTTCAAAAGCATCAGAACCGGCAGCAAGGGCCAACAGCCACCATACGAGTAACAAGGTACCAACAGCAAGCGCCACACCCGTAACGCGGTGTGTAATAGACAGAAGCATCGTCCACTGCCATTTGTAGATTTGAAGGTGTGGTGATAGCGGCCTATGTTCTGCAGACATAGGCAGTTCCTTTGCTTTCGCCATCAGAGGCACACAACTGTACAGCGCTCATCAGGATCAATCCAAGTATCGGTCAACAACCGCTTCCGCAATCTGTACAGCATTCAACGCCGCCCCTTTTCTTAAATTGTCGGAAACTACCCACAGATTGAGCCCACTTTTTACGGTCGGATCCACACGTACTCGGCTTACAAAGACTGCGTCCTCTCCCACACATTCAACTGGTGTAGCGTAAGTTTCAGGCTCAGCACGGTCTATAATTGATACTCCCGGAGCCTCCGCTAACGCCCGACGGGCCTGTGCTACGTCGATAGAACGTTCAAACTCAACGTTGATTGCTTCAGCGTGCCCAATAAACACAGGAACCCTAACGCAGGTTGCGCTCACTTTAATACCAGGGTCTAATATTTTTTTTGTCTCTACCACCATCTTCCACTCTTCCTTCGACGAACCGTCATCCATAAAACTATCAATATGTGGTATAACATTAAAGGCGATCTGACGTGGAAACTGCTCCTTGTCAATTCTATCATTCACGAATATAGCCCTCGTTTGGTTAAACAACTCCTCCATCGCAGCCTTGCCGCTACCTGAAACCGATTGATAGGTCGCAACCGATATTCGTTTGATTGTAGCAAGATCGTGAAGTGGCTTCAGCGCTACGACCATCTGGATCGTTGAACAATTGGGATTGGCAATAATATTTCGTTTTTTGTAGTCCGCTATCGTATCGCCGTTGACCTCCGGTACAACCAGCGGTACGTCTGAATCCATTCGGAATTGTGATGTATTGTCGATAACGACCGCACCTGCTTTTGCTGCACGAGGTCCATGAACCGCGGATATCTTGGCCCCTGGAGAAGACAACACAATGTCAATGCCCTTGAAGTCAAACTGACTCAGATTGACAACTTTAAGTTCATCATCTTCGCCAAAGGATACCATCTGTCCCACCGAACGCTCGGATGCAATAGCAGCAACATCGTCAGCTGGAAAGTTTCGTTCAGCTAGCGTCGTCAGAATTTCACGACCAACATTTCCGGTAGCACCAATTACTGCAACTCTATATCCCATGACCTAAATTCCATTGTACGCCGATCAAAGTTTTATAGCGCCAGGAAATTTATCCTCAAAGAAAGAAGTTACCATAACAGTACCCCTGACTTGTCCAACCTTGGCACAACAATTAACTACCAGTGCGATTTTCTTTTGGTAGGCTTTTCAAAAAACTATTCAACTGAAACTCATCTTTTTTCTTTGGTAGATTTGTGACCTTAAGCAGCTGACTCGCCGTCGGCATCGGCGTTTGGACAACTTGTGGCTTGTTCTCATTCCATCTGCAACTGGGCCCTTCCGTCCCATCCGGGCCCGCCTCGGCATTGAAACCCAAGACAACTGCCGCAACTACCGTCAAAGCAGCAAAGTTGTACTTATACATCAAAAGCGTCCATCGCTGATTGAATAACTAAAATAGCGCAGCCATATGTGAGCGACAAGTCTTAGACACTAACTCGTCATATTGTTGAGCTCGGCCAGCACTGCATCACCCATTGCTTCTGTGGTGATCTGCGTGCAGGACTGAGCCATAATATCTGCCGTTCGTAAACCAGTTTCAAGTACACGCTCTATTGCCGTCTCGATAAGCTCTGATTCTTCGCCAAGCCCGAACGAATAACGAAGTAACATGGAGAATGACAGTATGCTAGCCAACGGATTAGCAATTCCCTGTCCGGTTATATCTGGTGCGCTACCGTGCACCGGTTCATATAGAGCTGGACGGTGGCCATACTCATCGGGTGCTCCGAGGGATGCTGAAGGCAACATACCAAGAGATCCTGTGGCCATTGCCGCGCAATCTGAAAGCAGGTCTCCGAAAAGATTGTCTGTGACTATGACATCAAATTGTTTCGGGTTGCGGACTAGTTGCATCGCGCAATTATCTGCATACATGTGCTCCAGTCCCACATCCGTGTATTCTTTCTGATGTAGCTTGGTAACCTCTTCACGCCAGAACACACCGGTTTCCATAACGTTTGCCTTTTCGACTGAATGGACCTTTCCACCGCGCGTCCGAGCGAGTTCAAACGCAACTGCCGCTACTCGAATGATCTCAGCATCAGTGTACACCTGAGTATCGAAGCCACGCCGCGATCCGTTATCTAAAGTTTCCACGCCTCTCGGCTGTCCAAAATAGACACCAGACGTCAATTCGCGCACTATCAGTATGTCAAGACCTTGCACAACCTCGGGCTTCAATGTAGAAGCGTCTAGAAGGGCATCAAATACCTTAGCCGGTCTCAAGTTCGCAAAAAGGTCCATCTCTTTACGGATGCGAAGAAGACTTGCCTCAGGTCGTAATTCGCGCTGTACCGAATCATATTTTGGGCCACCAACTGCCCCCAACAACACTGCATCTGCAGACATTGCATCTGCTAACGTTTCATCAGACAACGGTGTACCTTGGGCATCATAGGCCGCACCACCAATTAGACCACGTGAGACATCAAAACCAACAGACCTATTCTTTGCAAACCAATCGATGACACGTTCTACTTCGTTCATCACCTCAGGTCCAATTCCATCGCCAGGCAGGATAAGCAACTTCTTGTTTGCGGCCATCTTAGTATCCACTTTTATTTCGATTAATTCTTCGCTGCGCGAAATCAGCTTAAAGCCAGGGCTGCTCTGTCCTTTGCTTCTCTTCAAATTTTGCAATGGAATCAGTTTTTTTTAATGTTAAACCAATGTCGTCTAGGCCATTAAGCAGGCAAAATTTTCGAAATTCATCAATTTGAAAGCTTATATGACCCCCGTCGGGCCGAACGATCGCTTGCGCTTCAAGATCAACTGTAAAGGTCGCGTTAGCTCCATTGTTCGCGTCTTCCATCAATTCGTCTACCTGATTCTGGGGCAGCGAAATTGGTAATATGCCGTTCTTGAAACAATTATTGTAAAAAATATCGGCAAACGAGGGCGCGATCACGCATCGTATTCCAAAATCCAGTAGCGCCCATGGTGCATGTTCACGTGATGAACCACATCCGAAATTAGCACCAGCAATCAAAACCTTAGCGTTTCGGTAAGCTGGCTGGTTCAGCACAAACTCTTTAATTTCCTTGCCGTCCGGATAAAACCTCATCTCATCAAACAGGTTGCTGCCCAAACCTGTTCGCTTAATTGTCTTAAGAAACTGTTTTGGAATGATTTTGTCCGTATCAACGTTAATCATATCGAGGGGTGCAGCTACGCCGGTTAAGGTGACAAATTTATCCATCGGTTTTCATCTAACCCATCTTCTGCTAACTGGTGATCAATAAATTAATTGTTCAAGTAAGTTCCCGCACATCAGCTAACCGGCCTTTTACAGCAGCAGCAGCAGCCATCGCGGGACTAACCAAGTGAGTCCGGCCACCACGACCCTGACGACCCTCGAAGTTCCGGTTGGACGTGGATGCGCATCGCTCACCCGGCTCTAGCCGATCAGCATTCATTGCTAGACACATCGAACACCCAGGTTCCCTCCAATCAAAACCAGCTTCCCGAAATATTTTGTCGAGGCCTTCGATTTCTGCTTTTTCCTTAATTAGGCCGGAGCCAGGTACTATCATTGCGTAGACGTTTTCGGCGATGTGACGGCCTCCTACGACTTCTGCAACCGCACGCAAATCCTCAATGCGGCCATTAGTGCATGAACCGATAAACACCTTGTCAACCGGGATGTCCGTCATTTTCGTGCCCGCGCTCAATCCCATATAGTCAAGCGAACGTTTCATTGACTGCCGCTGCGCCTCATTAGGTGCGTTCTCTGGATCGGGGACAAAACCAGTTATTGGCACAACATTTTCGGGGCTGGTTCCCCAAGTCACCTGAGGTGCTATGCCGCCTGCTTCCAAGTTTACTTCTCTATCATACTTTGCATCTATATCACTCGGCAGTGTTTTCCAATACTGAACAGCTCGATCCCAGGCCTTCCCTTTGGGAGCCATCGGCCGCCCTTTCAGGTAAGCAAAAGTAGTTTCGTCGGGTGCTATTAGTCCGGCACGAGCACCGCCTTCAATTGACATATTGCAAACTGTCATCCGACCTGCCATCGACAGGTCTTGGAATGCCTTGCCCGAATATTCTATGACATGACCTGTACCGCCTGAAGCACCTATTTGCCCTATCACCGCAAGGATTAGATCTTTCGCTGTTACTCCTAAAGCCAAGTCACCCTCAACTGTAATTCGCATATTGGCCGCTGGCTGCTGAATTATGGTTTGCGTTGCTAGAACGTGCTCTACTTCGGACGTACCTATCCCGAAGGCAAGTGCCCCAAACGCACCGTGGGTCGAGGTATGGCTATCACCACAAACTATTGTCATGCCTGGCAGAGTAAAACCCTGTTCGGGGCCAATAATGTGGACGATCCCTTGCCTGATATCATCCATACCCAGAAACTTAATACCGAACTCATTACAATTCTTCTCTAAGGTTTCAACCTGAATTCTGCTTTCCTCATCATCTATGCCTTCAGACCTGTTTGCCGTAGGAACATTGTGGTCAGCAACTGCAAGCGTTAAATCAGGGCGCCTAACCGACCTGCCCTCCATGCGCAATCCCTCGAACGCTTGCGGACTTGTCACTTCATGTGTCAGGTGACGATCTACATAGATAAGACAGGTTCCATCCTCCTGTTGATCCACGAGGTGACTCCGCCATATCTTATCGAACAGCGTTCTTGAATTTGCCATAGCGATGCCCTTCTTAATCTCCGCCGCTACGCGATTTCATTTCTCTTCCTTAGTTGTCTCTTTTTTCTCAGGTACCTTCCTCTTGACTGCTTCCTTTTTCTCAGGCGCCTTCTTCTTGGCTGCTTCCTTTTTCTCAGGTGCCTTCTTCGATGCTTTCTTGACCACGTCCTCTACCGCTGACTGAACGGTCTCGTCGTTTACTATTTTACGACGCACCACTCGTTCGGCTATGCGGGCTCGTTTTCCAGTGCGTCCGCGAAGATAATACAATTTTGCTCGACGGACATCACCGCGACGAATGATCTCAATCGATTCTATACGCGGACTATGAAGTGGAAATACACGTTCCACCCCCTCACCATAACTTATTTTGCGCACGGTAAAAGCGCTATTAGTTCCAGCGTTCTTGCGGCCGATGCAAACACCTTCAAAGGCTTGCACTCGTTCACGCGCACCTTCTATGACCTTAACCATCACCCGCAACGTATCACCTGGTTGAAATTCAGGAACACTGCGTTCAGCGATGAGTTTGTCAACCTGTTCGCGGTCAATTTCCTGCATGATGTTCTTCACACAATATCCCCTTTATTAATCCGATAATTAATTGCCAACTTTCGCATCGATGTTCCTTTGGGGCTTTAGTTGTTCTTACCAGAATGAAGCGACCACAAATCAGGACGACGGTCCTTTGTAAGTTGTTCGGATTGTTGCCTCCGCCACGATCGAATTCGACTATGGTGACCTGAAAGGAGCACTTCTGGCACGCCAATTCCATGCCATTCGGCAGGTCTAGTATAATGCGGATACTCAATCAAACCATCCTCGAAACTCTCCTCTTCAAGTGACAGCTCACCACCTAAAACCGTAGGCAGCAAACGAACACATGCGTCGATAAGCGACATCGCTACCAGTTCACCTCCAGAAAGCACAAAATCACCGAGGCTCACTTCACAGGGTTTGTGCCAATCGATAACTCTTTGATCAATCCCCTCATATCGTCCACACAGCAACACTAAACCTGATCCCGCAGAAAAACTCCGCACCATTTCCTGTGTCAGAACTTCACCGCTTGGCGTCAGATGTACAACCGGTGCACTGCCTCTATCAACAGATTTAATTGCCCTATCGACAACATCAGGTCTCAGAACCATTCCTGGGCCACCACCATAAGGCGCATCGTCCACAGTGCGGTGTTTATCATTCGCAAAATTACGAATGTCCACAGTTTCCAAAGCCCACTTGCCCTTTTCAAGAGCCTTACCCGCCAGCGAGTATCCCAGAGGTCCCGGAAACATTTGAGGAAACAATGTTAGCACATGCGCCTTCCATATACTCATGGTTTTTCGTTTCCATCAATTTTCTTGTCGGTTTCCAGACCCGGTGGTGGATTAATCGAAATATACCCGGCCTCGACATCAATATGCGGTACAATTCCCCGGCTAAACGGAAGCATAACTCGAGCTCGGTTTACCCGTTCAATCTCCAGAACATCACCTGCACCGAAATTGTGAACGCCGCGCACATGCCCATATGAGGCTCCATCGAATAGTCGTGCTGCAAGCCCAACCAGATCTGCATGATAATATTCCCCATCTTCTACAACCGGCAGCACATGGCGATTTACGAATAACTTAGTGCCTGCTAGTGCCTGCGCACTGTTCCTATCATCTACGCCTTCGATCCGAGCCAACAAAACGCCCTTCGCATCCCCTACTAAGGTCAAATGGAATTGACGATTTCCAAACGTATCGGTTACCGGCCCATATGCCACGACGTTATGTGGCTCCATCGTGAAACTCTTTATTCGAACGATCCCCTGCAAGCCGTGCGGACCAACTATGACCCCAACACATACTTTATCGACCGACCGGGCAATCGCTTCAGACACTCTTCACCATTAGTTCAACCATTGTCATCTGGCGCCTTTTTACCGTCAGAATTCTCTTTCTCATTACCATCATCCGCTGTGTCGGCTTCGTCTACTTTCTCATCTGCAGGCACTGTATCCGAGACACTAGTTTGTCCTTCACTATCAGACTGTGTTTCTACTGACAATTCTGCCTCAGTTTGGGTAACATCTTCAACATTGTCACCTTTTAATTGGGTATTTTCACCCGCAGTTTCAGCTGTACTCTCAGCCTCCGACACCTCCACTTCTAGCGCTTCCGAAACAAGTTTACCTGACGCCGAAACACTATCTGACTCAGCACCATCCGTGGCAGAGTCCTCTACTCCTGTTTCAAGAGTATCAGCTGCTGCTGCTTGATTCATACGTTCCAGCGCCTTCGCCTTCGGCAAGTTTTTCTTTGTCTGTTCCGGAATTACCGCCTTATCAACGATTTCAACTGCACTCAAGAGGCGCCCAACTCTATCCGATGGCCTCGCTCCCACCGAAAGCCATTGTCGGATTCGATCTTCCTTTATGGTAACTCTTCCAGGATGTTCTTTAGGTAACATTGGGTCATATGTACCAACACGCTCGATAAATCGACCATCTCGTGGTGAACGCGAGTCTGCAATGACAATTCGATAATGTGGCCTCTTCTTAGTACCGCCACGGGCCAGACGAATCTTCAATGACATTTCGGTGGTATTCCTTTCAAATTAATTGTCTCAAACATTGTGGTGGTCTCTTTGGGCTCAAAGTTAACCAGTCCCAATGCCCGGAAGGGCGCCGGGAAATCCACTACGCTGCAAACCCTTTTTTCCCATTTTACCCATCTTCTTCATCATTTTGTTCATGCTTAAATATTGTTTTAGAAGACGGTTTACGCTTTGTACAGATGTCCCAGAACCTGCTGCAATACGCCGCTTACGTGAAGCTTGAATGAGCTTCGGGCGCCGCCTTTCTTCGACTGTCATTGACTGAATAATTGCCTGTTGGTGGCCAAGCATACGGTCGTCAATATTCTGGTTAGCCATTTGATTTTTAATCTTTGCGGCACCTGGTAACAAACCCATTAATCCCGAAAGTCCACCCATCTTACGCATCTGGTCTAACTGACCAGCCAGATCGTTTAGATCAAATTCTCCCTTTTCAATTTTACGCGCGAGCTTTTCCGCGTCCTCTATTTCAACGTTTTCGGAAGCTTTCTCGACTAAACTGACTACATCGCCCATCCCGAGAATACGACTGGCGATTCGATCCGGGTGAAAGTCTTCAAGTTCGTCAAGTCCTTCGCCTACACCCAAAAGTTTAATTGGGCAACCTGTCACCGCCCGCATGGATAGAGCGGCACCACCCCGCGCGTCTCCGTCTACACGCGTCAGGACTATTCCCGTAACACCTATCCGATCGTTGAACACCTCAGCAATGTTAACTGCGTCTTGACCAGTCATAGCGTCTGCAACTAGCAGAGTTTCGACAGGCTGCACATTATTGCGAATACTTAGCACCTCACCCATAAGCTGTTCATCAATCTGTTGTCGACCGGCAGTATCCAAGAGCACAACGTCGTACCCCCCCAGCTTCGCCGCATTCATCGCCCGTTCGGCAATTTCGACTGGCTGTTGGCCCGCCACCAACGGTAGTGTTTGAACTTCGGCTTGATCACCCAGTATACTTAACTGCTCTTGTGCAGCCGGACGGGAAGTATCAAGTCCAGCCATGATCACTTTTTTATTTTCTCGCTCGCGTAGGCGTAAGGCCAGTTTTGCGGTAGTAGTTGTCTTACCGGAGCCTTGTAGGCCAACCATCAAGAGGGGGACCGGCGGTTGAGCAATAAGGTTTATCCCCTCAGAAACTTCGCCCAGCATTTCGACTAGTCTGTCGTGAACAATCTTTATCACCATCTGGCCTGGTGTTACCGAGCGCAACACCTCACTACCAACAGCCTGCCCATGAATATCTTCAATGAATTTTTTGACGACAGAAAGGGAGACATCGGCCTCGAGGAGTACCACACGAACCTCACGCAATGCCTCTGAAACATCGGCTACGTTCAGAGACCCTCGGCGGCGCAACTTCTCAAAAATTTCACCCAGATGACCAGAAAGATTTTCAAACATAATACTCGAATCTCAAAACGTTATGCACCAGTGCACGAACCCTCGCAGACTGGTGGGGCCCCTTGGGGCCATAGCACATAAAACTGACGAATTATGCGGCTTTTACTCTCTTGGTATGGCCAAAGTCAAGTATCGCGAATTATCTTTATTCAGACAGTTTAGGCGTCTTAGTGGCAAATCAGGTAGACTTGGTTGCAGTACAGGTCATATAACCCGCTCAGGTAGGCGCGAATGATTATCCCATTTACTAAAATGCACGGGCTAAGCAACGATTTTGTCGTGCTGGATGTTCGAACAAGTAATCTGTTACTCGATCCTGCTGAGGCCCGATTGATGGCTGATCGTCGGTTAGGCGTTGGCTGCGATCAGATCATCCTAATTGAGCCATCGAAAACTGAAGGTGCACTTGCCTATCTAAGAATTCTTAACGCCGACGGTAGTGCATCTGAAGCTTGTGGCAATGGCACCCGATGTGTTGCGGCGATGCTTATGGAAGAAACCGGGAAATCTGAAGTAGTGGTAGAGACAACAGCTGGTTTGTTAAGAGTTACAGAAACCGATGACGGGCAGTTTACAGTCAACATGGGTGAGGTGAGGTATGATTGGAAAGCAATCCCATTAGCGAAAGAGTGCGATACACTGCACCTAAGTATCGAAGCAGGCTCCCTCATCGATCCGGTCGCAGTCAACGTCGGCAATCCCCATTGCGTGTTTTTTGTCGAGGATGTACATGCCGTGGATCTTGCCAAACTTGGTCCGAAAATCGAACACGCCACCCTATTTCCAGAGCGTACAAATGTCGAGGTGGCTTCAGTACTCGACGAACGAAATATTCGTATGCGGGTTTGGGAGCGAGGCGTTGGCATCACTCCTGCCTGCGGTTCTGGAGCCTGCGCAACGCTGGTCGCCGCACATAGACGCAATCTGGTAAATCGCAAAGTAACAGTGATTCTTGATGGCGGTGACCTGACTATAGAGTGGCTCGAATCAGGTGATATATTAATGACGGGCCCGGTTTCAGTCAGTTTTTCTGGAACCTGGAACGGGATGGTGATCGATTGAAAAATTCAGAAAGTCAACGTACGGGACCAGAAATCATCACATTCGGTTGTCGTCTCAACGCCTACGAATCTGAGGTGATACGCGATCATGCACGAAATGCCGGTCTCAACGATGCTGTCATTATCAACACCTGCGCCGTCACTGCAGAGGCTGAACGTCAAGCGCGACAGGTTATCCGCCGAGTACGTCGGACACATCCCGACACACCAATTATAGTTACTGGGTGTGCTTCTCAAATTGATCCTATCGGCTATGGTGCGATGCCAGAGGTAACACGCGTCCTGGGCAACTTAGATAAACTAAACCCGGAAAGTTTTAGCAACCCCAAAGCACAGCGTATTCAAGTCAGTGATATCATGTCTGCTGACAACGCGACGGGTCACCTAATCGCCGGGTTTAACGGACGAGCCCGTGCCTTTGTCCAAGTCCAACAGGGCTGCGATCACCGCTGTACTTTTTGTACAATCCCTTTCGGACGAGGACCAAGCCGCTCGATCCCAATCGGAGTCATCGTTGAACAGGTTCGTGAACTGGTCAAAAATGGTCACATAGAAGTTGTTCTAACAGGTGTTGATATTACGGATTATGGTAAAGGTTTACCGGGTCAACCAAGCCTTGGACAATTGGTACGCCGTCTTCTCTCCCTTGTTCCCGAGCTCAAGCGTCTACGGCTTTCATCACTTGATTGCGTTGAAATAGACGCTGAATTAATCCGTCTTATTGGTTCGGAAGAACGTCTGATGCCACACCTACACCTTTCGGTGCAGGCAGGTAATGATCTTGTTCTCAAGAGAATGAAACGCCGTCACAACAGACGAGACGTTATCCAGATTTGTCGCCTGGTCCGTTCTGTACGCCCCGACGTAGTGTTCGGTGCTGATTTGATCGCTGGGTTTCCTACTGAGAACGAGGATATGTTTTTGCAAACCCTAGATCTAATCGATCAATGTGATCTCACCTGGCTTCACGTCTTTCCTTACTCCGAACGTCCGGGAACACCAGCAGCACTTATGCCCAAAGTCCCGGTAGCTGTTCGACGCGAACGTGCGGCACTGCTGCGCAAAATGGGAGAGGACGCAGAAGACCGATTTCTTCAAAGCTGCGTTGGCAATACTGCCAATATTTTAATCGAACAAAATGGAGCGGGTAGGACAGAACATTTTGCTCTTGCGCGTCTCGATCAGCTAGAAGGTAAGCAATCCACAGGCCCTGTCAGCAGAGTAGAAGTAGCACATATAGTGGGCATCGAGGGACGAACGCTAAAAGCCAAGTCAATAGATCAAATAACACCATGACCAAAGTTAGCTGGTTAGAACGCCTACGCACCGGACTATCCAAATCTTCATCAAAGATTGCCGATGGCATAACGGGTATTCTCAGCAGTCGAGGTCTCGATGATACAGCACTTGATGAAATTGAAGACTTATTAATCACTGCGGATATGGGTACTGCCATGGCGACGCGTTTGGTTGATGGTCTTCGTAGGCAAAGGTTTGCTGGAGATGATATAAAGATTGAAGTATTAGAAGCACTGGCCGATGACATAGAGAAAATTCTCAAACCAATCACAACTCCCCTCATATCTCGGCCGGAATGCAACCCCCAAGTGATAGTGATAGCAGGTGTTAACGGTACCGGGAAAACTACGACAATTGGTAAACTTGCCAAACAATTTACCAGTCAAGGTCATTCAGTAATGCTCGCCGCCTGTGATACTTTCCGTGCGGCGGCTGTTGAACAGCTGTGTATCTGGGGCGAACGAGCGAAGGTTCCCGTTATAACTGCCGGTCAAGGTGCTGATCCGGCCGGTCTGGCATATAATGCACTTAAGGAGGCACGGGAAAAGCAGACCGATATACTATTGATTGATACCGCTGGCCGCCTGCAGAATAAACAGGGTTTAATGGCAGAATTACAGAAAGTAATACGTGTCTTAGGCAAACAATACCCAAGCGCACCCCATGATTGTATCCTCGTCCTAGACGCAACCACTGGACAAAACGCTCACTCGCAAGTCGAGACATTCCGAGACATGGTTTCAGTGACGGGCCTAATTGTTACCAAACTCGATGGCGCCGCTCGTGGCGGCGTATTAGTAGCCCTCGCCGACCGGTTTAGACTGCCTATTCATGCGGTCGGAATTGGGGAAGGTATCGAAGATTTGCAGACATTTTCACCACGCGACTTCGCCCGCAGCCTGTTACAACTTGCCAACTGACTTCACACTGTACCAGGGCCGATCACAGCATGAAATATCGAGACCACTACTATGCAAAGCGACTTCTTCGATTGATATGTGAGCGGACATGACAAAAAAACATAATCCAGGACTCAAAGCAGCCGTTGAATACGGACCTCTTATCGTCTTTTTTGTTACCTATTTGATGTTTGGTTTAATCGTTGCCACTGGCACACTTATGGTGGCTACAATTGTTGCGGTCATCATCGGTTACGTCGTCGAGAAACGCATCGCTATGATGCCACTAATAACAGGTGTCATAGTACTAATATTTGGAGGCCTCACCGTAGCATTACAGGACGAAACCTTCATCAAGATGAAGCCAACTATCGTTCAGAGCCTGTTTGCTGTGGTATTATTCGGAGGACTCGCATTGCGCCGCCCTCTTCTGAAACCCCTCTTTGGAAGCGCCTGGCAGATGGATGATGTTGGTTGGACACGACTCACTCGACGATTTGTACTATTTTTTATCGTCATGGCCCTGTTAAACGAATTGGTCTGGCGAACACAATCGACAGAGTTCTGGGTATCCTACAAAGTGTTCGGATCAATCGGACTAACAATAGCATTCACGATTTTTCAACTACCACTCATAAAGCGCCACCAACTCCCGCTGGAAGAATGATAGCACTAGGTCTGACACACCTTGCAGTTAAAATTAATTTTCAGCACATTACTGTCGACTAACTCTCCAGATCACATTTGCTACATCGTCTGCAATCAATAAACTTCCATCGCTAGCAATCGCAAGACCGGCTGGGCGGCCAATGACCTTAGCTCCCCTATCAAATATTCCACCTCCACCCTGACCGACCCAGAATCCAACTACAAAATCCTCATACCAACCTAGTGGTTTACCGTTCTCGAATGGCACTCTCACCACTTTGTATCCACGCGGAGTAGCTGCATTCCAGGATCCATGTAGCGCAACAAAGGCATCGTCTTGCCAGCTTTCAGGAAATCTGCCACCATGAGCAAACACCAGTCCGAGTGGCGCCGAGTGTGAACGAAACAGAACATCGGGCACAATTGTGCGCTTGACCAAGTCGGGCCGACTCGTTGAGAAGCCAGGCATCGGATTGGGACCTATGTAGGCGTAAGGCCAGCCATAGAAGCCACCTTTTCGTAGAACTGCCAAGTAATCCGGTACCAGCTCATCACCCATTCCATCTCGCTCATTTACGACCGTGACCAATGAACCTGTTATTGGATGGATAGCAAGTCCAACGGGGTTGCGTAATCCGGATGCATACACTTCTCTACCAGTACCGTTTGCTTTAAAGCGCATTACCGTAGCTCGTGGCTCTTTCTCCCGGGCAATGTTTGCTATACTCCCGATTGCCACAAAAAATTGGGAAGCGTCACTATCGAACACTAACGTTCTTGTCGAATGACCTAACCCACTTCCCAGATCGCCCAACTTGGTTACAGCCTCAGGTAAATTATTCGCGCGAAGTTGTCCCGGACGCCACGTGTAACGCCACACACGCTTTGTATCCGCCACGTAGAGATACTCGCCGACAACTGCAAGCCCATGCGGCCAGCTGTGATTTCTAGAAAAAACCGAATATCGTTCAGCGATGCCATCATTGTCCTCGTCTGCAAGCAACGACACTCGACCAATCCTCGATTCAGCGAGAAACACTTCACCTGACGGCGCTACCGCCATCCATCTGGCATGACTTGGACGATCAGAAAAGAGATTAATTCTGTAACCTTCCATAACAACTGGCGTTTTGCCCGGCTTAAGCAATACTGATCGCGACGGATTAGTAGAGCTCGGTGACGCAAATGGGGCTGGCAAATCTACTGGCCGCAAATGGTGCTGGGTTCCTGGCACTTGTTTCACGGGCAGTGCAGCAGCATAGCCAGAGAAGACGACCAATATGAAAGTAGTTAGGTAAAGTTTCATTAATTGGTTATCAGCCACCTACATCTCTCGATTTACTTCGAGAGCTACTATGCCTGGCAGTGCGCTTCCTTCCAGCCATTCCAAGAAAGCACCTCCCGCCGTCGACACGTATGAGAATTTTTTTAGAACTCCCGCATGGCTGAGAGCCGCGATCGTATCACCGCCACCTGCGACAGAAATTAAACTACCAGAGCATGATAATTCGCCCACACGGCATGCAAGCTCCACGGTTCCGCGATCAAATGGCGGTGACTCAAAGACACCCAGTGGCCCATTCCACAGGATTGTGGAGCATTTTTCCATAAGTGCGGAATATCGAGATATAGATTTTGATCCTATATCAAGGATCATTAAATCGTTTGGCACGTTCGCGATATTCACTTCATGCACCTCAGTCTTATTTTCTGGTTTAAGCGCAACAACCGCGTCTGACGGTAAATCAATGGTACAATTCGCGTCGCGTGCGTGATTCAAAATTGAACTCGCCGTATCAACAAGTGCCGATTCTACAATACTTGTGCCAACAGAATAGCCTTTTGCCACAAGAAATGTGTTTGCCATCGCACCACCAATTACGATGTGGTCGACACGTGACATAAGATTACCCAAGATTTTTAGTTTTGTTGAAACCTTGGCTCCTCCGATGAGGGCCATTACAGGTCTAACAGGTACATCAAGTACACTTTCAAGAGACGCCCATTCTGCCTCCAAGCTTCGCCCTGCTACCGATGGAAGAAAGTGGGTAATTGCCTCAGTGGAAGCATGAGCCCTATGGCAAACTGAAAATGCGTCGTTAACATAAAAATCGCCTAAGCTGGCAAGTTGAGCTGCAAAAGCATTATCGTTGGTTTCTTCTCCGGAGTGGAATCTTAGATTCTCGAGCAAAACAATTCTACTGGGCTCGAGTTCCGCGACGTACCGTTGTACTGTCTCACCCACACAGTCCTTTACAAAAGACACTGGGTCTCGTTGCAAGACCCTCGAAAGTGGTTCCACAACTGCTTGCAGAGACATTTCAGGCACAACTTTTCCCTTAGGTCTGCCGAAATGCGATATAATGACAACACGTGCACCTTTATCAGATAACTCCCGAAGTGTGTGTGCCAGCCGCTCGATCCGTGTAATATCGGTAACTGCCCCCCCACTAACGGGGACGTTCAAATCTCCGCGCACTATGACGCGGCGACCTTTGATCTCAATATCGTCCAATGTCTTGAACATCAATAAGTTTCCGATTAGCAAAGTATGTGTCGACGAATGGTTCTAAAATGTTAACTGATAATGGCAACAGAAAATGGTGTCAAATTCGAATAAAAAATTCAACGTTACACTACTATTTGGTCCATAATATTCCACCATCACAATTCAAATCTAAACCGAATTTTGCAACAGGTTCGGTGTCTGAGTTTAACCTGGTAACGTTGGGGAACTCATAGAGTGCCGCCCCGTGGAAGTACAGCTGTTAAAGCGAAAAGGAACATGATTGAATCAATAAATTATAACACCCAAGGGACTGTCGCAGTTATCACATTTACCAATCCCCCGGTTAATGCTCTAGGGGTATCATTGCGCCTTGGTATCCTCAAGGCATTAACTCGTGCGCAAGAGGACGAGAAAATTGGTGCTGTTATCCTCATCGGTCATGGAAGGTGTTTTTCTGGTGGCGCTGATATCCGCGAGTTCGGTAAGCCACCAAGCAATCCCTCCTTAAACCATGTTATCGAATGCCTTGAATCCAGTAAGAAACCAGTGATAGCGGCAATACATGAAACGGCTGTTGGCGGCGGACTTGAATTGGCGCTCGGCTGTCATTACAGAATTGGTTCAACCTCGACTAAAATGGGTTCACCAGAAATAAAGCTCGGACTTATTCCCGGTGGCGGTGCTACACAGCGTTTACCGCGCCTTGTGGGAGCAAAAGCATCACTTGATATTATACTGAGTGGGGATTTTTTCGCAGCGGAAGCATGTCTAGCCATGGGTTTATTAGATAAAACTATCGATAGTGACTTACTGGAAGGCGCTGTATCATTTGCAAAAAAAGTAATCGTTAATGGTGGTTCGTTGCCGATAATACGCAACATGGAGGCAACTCTAGAAAAAGATGTTACCGAAATTTTTGACAGCGCCCGAAATAAAATCGAGCTGTCAGCACGTGGATTAATCGCACCTAATTATTGTATTGACGCCGTTGAGAACGCCTTCAAGTTACCCTTTAACGAGGGAATGGAAAGAGAGCGCAAGCTTTTCGTAAAATGTGAAATGTCGGAGCAATCGAGAGCTCAGCGTCACGTATTCTTTGCCGAACGCGCAGCATTGAGAATCCCAAGTATACCAAGAGACTCTGTATTAAGAACCATTAAAACGGTGGCAGTAATCGGGGCTGGTACCATGGGTGGTGGCATTGCTATGAACTTCGCTAACGCCAGAATTCCAGTTCACGTCATTGAAGTAAAAGAGGAAGCACTTGAGCGTGGACTGGGTGTTGTAAGAAAAAACTACGCAAGTAGGGTCGCTCAAGGTCGTCTGAGCCAGAACGACATGGATAATTCCTTATCACTAATCACAGGAAGTACAGAAATCAAAGATGCTGCGAACGCAGATATCGTAATTGAAGCGGTTTTCGAGGACCTAGAATTAAAGAAGCAGGTGTTTAGGTTGATGGACGAAATTTGCAAAGGAGATGCAATTTTAGCAACAAACACCTCTACGCTCGATATTGATAAAATAGCATCCGTGACAAACCGACCAGAAGCGGTTATAGGAACTCATTTTTTTAGCCCGGCTAACATCATGAGACTGATGGAGAATATTCGCGGTACAAAAACCGCGCCTGAAGTCATCGCTACTGTTATGTCGCTTGCACGAAAGATCGGAAAGGTACCTGTTTTGGCGAGAGTATGTGATGGTTTCATTGGTAACCGCATGCTCCATGCTTATACACGACAAGCAAACTTTCTTCTGGAAGAAGGCGCATTGCCACAACAGGTCGACCGTGTGATCTACAATTTCGGATTTCCAATGGGTCCGTTTGCTATGGGCGACCTAGCAGGTCTCGACGTTGGCTGGGCTATACGTAAACATCGTGCCAAACACCGAAGTTTAGAAGAGCGATACTCGCCAATTGCTGATCGTATTTGTGAGCTAGGACGTTTCGGTCAGAAAACAGGCGCAGGCTGGTATAGTTACGAGGAAGGGAGCCGGCTCCCCATCCCTGACCCAAAGATTGAGGAGCTAATTAAAGGTGTATCAGATGAACTTGGTATTAAGCGTCGCGAATTCAGTGATGATGAAATCCTCGAACGTTGCATGCTGTCACTCATCAACGAAGGTGCACGGGTACTTGAGGAAGAAATAGCATTGCGCGCAAGCGATATAGACCTGACATGGGTATACGGCTTCGGGTTTCCCATTTTTCGAGGCGGACCAATGTATTATGCTGACAAAATCGGTCTTGACTCTATCTATAAAGGACTTAAACGACTGGAGATGGAGAAAGATGAGTTGCTGAAACCGGCAAACCTTATCCAACGGCTTGTCCAGGAAGGAGGCGAGTTCAATACATCATTGACCGACTGACACCCAATGCCACAGTACTTTTGACAAAACAGAGGATAGACAATTGAACGAAGCAGTTATCGTTTCTACCGCTCGCACACCTATTGGAAAAGCTTTTCGTGGAGCTTTTAACAATACCCATGGTGCTGTCATGGGTAGCCATGTAATAAAGCATGCTGTTGAACGCGCAGGCATAGAGCCGGCCGAAGTTGAAGATGTCATCCTTGGCTGCGGATATCCTGAAGGAGCAACAGGAAGAAATATTGCGAGGCTAGCGTCTGTCCGAGCCGGGTTGCCGTTCTCCACCGCAGCCACAACAATCAACCGTTTCTGCAGTTCCGGGTTGCAGGCTATCGCTATCGCCGCACAGCGGGTAATTGTCGACAAAGTACCAGTGTCTGTGGCTGGTGGTGTTGAATCCGTAAGTCTGGTCCAACCTACACTCAATAACAATCATGCGGAAGAAGAGTGGTTAATTAAGCATAATCCCTCACTCTGGATGTCTATGATTGATACAGCAGATACAGTTGCCAAGCGCTACCAAGTGACGAGAGAAAAACAGGATGAATATGCGTTGGAAAGCCAGATGCGCACTGCTGCTGCCCAGGACGCTGGGCATTTCGACGAAGAAATAGTACCCCTTACATCTAACAAAATTATTACTAACCGTGAAACTAAGGAAACATACGAGGAAGAAGTTACACTTGTAACAGATGAGGGGAACAGACCCGAAACAGCGCTTGAAGGTCTTGCGGCACTCAAGCCTGTAATGGGTGAGGATAAATATATCACCGCCGGAAACGCCTCCCAACTCTCGGATGGCGCATCAGCTTGTATTGTAATGGACGCAACACTTGCTGAGAAGCGCGGCATTGAGCCACTGGGTGTGTTCCGAGGATTCGCAGTTGCTGGATGTGAACCCGACGAAATGGGTATTGGACCCGTTTTTGCCGTACCGCGGTTACTAGAGCGACAAGGTCTTGGCGTCAACGATATAGACCTATGGGAACTAAACGAGGCATTTGCCGTACAGGTATTATATTGTCGAGACCAGTTGGGAATACCAATGGATATCCTAAACGTGAATGGCGGTTCAATCGCAATCGGCCACCCATTTGGTATGACTGGTGCGAGACTCGTTGCGCACGCATTGATAGAAGGTCGCCGACGAGGTGCTAGATACGTTATTGTTACAATGTGCATCGGTGGCGGTATGGGGGCTGCTGGTCTGTTTGAGGTTAACTAACGGCAATCCACTGCACATTCCTGAAACCGGCTTCTAATTACATCATCCGGTCACATGAACCAGCCAGCTGCAAATTCGATGTCACAACCAGGAACATCTCTATCAAACTTTAATGTCGTATTAATATGGTTTCTACTCACTAGTAGCACCGTCATATATTTCTTGGCTCGGATTGAAGAGACAAAATTTGGTATAAATCTGTCGCCATTTGACGTGATTGTGCTTGTAATTTTTGGTATTTGCCTGACAACCAAAAAAGTTAAGCGGCCACTTAGATCGGTCTGGATGGCAACAACAGCATTACTGGTATTATTTACCGCACATACGATGGTCCTCTACTATAATTTTGATCCATCACCAGTACTACTCGCTAAAGGTTTTGTAAAACTCACTGCATCCATCACCTTAACTGCATTGCTTGTTGTCCTTTTTAGGACAGAGGAACTGCGCTCCCCTCCATTTCCGTCCATTATTGCAGTATTCATTGCCACTAGCATTTACTTGGTTATTCTTAGCGGAATTATAGCTTTCTCAAACACTAATTTTGTCCCTTTGACAAGTTTGTTGTCGGCATTGTTTGGAATGATATTCCTTCTTGTTCTCAACGCATACCACCATCCCCAGAATACTCGACGACTGTTCGCCGGGGCTGCTGCACTCCTTGCAACTACGATTTCAATATTACTGCAAAGCAAGGGCTTCACTCTGGTTGGGATTGGGTTTCTCGTTGTTATCATATTTGCTTGGAATGATGGCCGACTTGAGAAATACATCCAAGGTTGGCGACTTTTAGCCGTACTCGGTTACATCGCCGTTATTGGAACCGTCATCGTCGTAGGATTACAACAATTTGAGCTTTTACCTGCTTCGACCGATACAATTTTGCGGTCAATTTCAATTCGAGGAATTCTCTGGAAACATGCAATAGAAGTGGGAAGTGTAAGTTTTCCCTGGGGGATTGGAGGTGGACAATTTTCAGTCTCCGTCAGCGAAGCTTGCCAACCTGGTAGATTGTCGAGTGCAGTTCTAACCTTAGACTGTCCAACAATGATTATCGAAGAGCATGAGGTCGCGCACAGCACCGCTCTCACATGGTTTGCAGAGTTTGGGATTCTAGGGTTAATACTTGTTTTCGGTGTGATTGGCCTAATCCTTAAATCCGCAATGAGTTGGCCGGCCGGACTTCGCCTTATGTTTCTAATTTATCTCTCGGTGCCACTCATTCTGCATGATGGTCACGGCCTCCGCATGGTAATGCTGATTCTAGCCCTGGGTATCGCAAATGCAATTTACCCAAGTAAGTATCCATCACAGGAAATCAACTAATTCTCTTACACTTAACAGGTTAAGCTCGCTATGGTCACAGATCACAAATTCATGCTGGCTTGAACACCATTTTAAAAATCCTAATTCGTCCCTGAATTTATAGCTTTCGTCATATTAGGATCATAAAGGGAAGTTGAGACCGCTGCCTCAAGTATCTCGACTGCTGCCACACTTCTTTGTCGCCATGATACAAGTCGCTGCGATGCTCTTCCATATTTACCAACCCTGGCATCATCAACTATATGCTGTAAATCAATCGATAGAGTGGTAAGGATAGCGCGTTGAGCTTTGTGTATAGTTTTGGGAAAACGTTCGTAAATACGCTTTAGTTCAAAACGGAGCATGTCAGAGATGCGCTCAACAAGCAGGAAATTTTCATCCGAAATCGGTATTTCAAGCAAAGCCGCGAACTCAGTGATTTGGGTCATATCACGGGCTAAATTAATAGGCATTGGCAAAATATTTACTGCACCGAGCGCCTCGAGAAACGATGTTAAATCCGCCCGCTGGTTCGGGCCATAGTTAAGGTCGAGTACTCGCTCAAAGTGCTTAACAACAGATAAAAGGTCAGGACTACGCCCATCGTGAAAATAAGGGCTTGTTTCTGACAATCCGAGAAGAGTTGGTGTATCAAAATAGCCATTGGTTCCTACATCGTGGCTGCGGCCGTCCGTGTATGCTGAAGTTGGAATATGACAATTGATACAATCCCGTTGAAATAGAATTTCGCCGCGCTTTTTCTCAACTGATGCGCTTGTGGTTAGTTTGCCAGCGCGGTCAAAGATATTGTTTGGCAGAAAAACAAACTCACGTTGGTATGCAATGAGCGCGTCGAGTAGCAGTGGGTGCAACGCTCGTCCTCCAAACTCGCCTACTATGACGTTTCGCGAAAATTCTAGTAGGCTCGGTGTTCGACCATCCCTTCCATAAGGTGCGGTCCAACGAATACCGCGCAGCGATGGGATGTTAATGGGGTTATCGAGATTATCATCGCCTAGCGAATTCCATAAATGGTGACTCACGTCAATATTACCGGGTTGATCAGACAATACCGGAATAAAGAATGCAGTATTGACGACGCCATTCGTATGGCAAGAATTACAGGAAAGTCCGAGACGTCGCGCGTTTCCACCCAACGTCAGAGGAGAGCGGAATACCAACTCGCCCAACCCCACCATAAATGATTTTTCACCACCCCGCGCAACTACGTTAAGTTGCCCAACCGGCTCCAACATGATTGACGATTCAAGTGTATCTTTGGACCTTGACCATTTTATAAGTTCGATGGTACTTGCGTTATCATCCTTCTTTTCTGTCTGCGCAATCGCAATTTCAGGTGGCAAAATAAGCGTGGTGAAAAGTAAAATTGATAATTGTCGAAACATAGTAAAAACTCATTAAGAGGTAGTAGAAATAAATAATTTGACGATATTCTGTGTCTTACAAATCCGCGACCAAATAACTATCACGCCATAGCACGTAACAATTTTTGCATTCCGGAACACTAAATGAAACATAAGCGGTGTAACGTGACACACTAAGCACCAAACTTTTGCTACGGAATTGGTTTCTTGAATAGATAATTTTGCGTATTGAAAAATACAGGAATACCGAGGGAATACGACACCCATTACGAATGTGTAGGAAGTTTCCATGCTGGAATCCAATACTATCGTCCAACGCCCCACCTTCACCTCACATTTAGAGTGCAGTCAAACGTGCAAGCATTACCCAGCAGACCAACTCCACGGCCTTTCAGAAACAGGCAAACCACTGCTTGTCCGTTACGACATGGCCGCTCTGTCAATAGCTCTGACCAAACAGATGCTAAAGTCACGGGAATACGACCTTTGGCGATACAGGGAGTTTTTACCGGTAAGGAGCAATACAAATATTGTTTCTCTTGGCGAGATAATGACACCACTCATCCCATTGAGAAAGAGCCTCCGATCAGCCGGAGAAGAGCGTGTCCTGGTAAAGGATGAGGGGCGCTTGCCAACAGGTTCGTTTAAAGCGCGAGGACTTTCTTTAGCGGTTAGTATGGCTAAAGAACTGGGTATAAAACGTATGGCAATTCCCACAAACGGCAACGCCGGAGCGGCACTAGCTGCATACAGCAGTCGGGCCGGAATTGAAGCATTTGTGTTTTGTCCGGAAGACACACCAGAGGTCAACGTCCGCGAAATAGCTCTCCAAGGAGCAAAGGTCTGGCGCGTCAACGGATTAATCAATGATTGCGGTCGTATTGTAGGAGAGGGCTTAACACAAATGGACTGGTTCGATGTCTCAACACTAAAAGAGCCATATCGGATCGAGGGAAAGAAGACAATGGGTTTAGAATTAGCCGAACAATTGGACTGGAAGCTACCTGACACAATTTTTTATCCAACCGGTGGGGGAACCGGTCTCATTGGTATGTGGAAGGCATTCGAGGAGTTAGAGGCAATTGGCTGGATAAATGGGAATAGACCACGGATGATTGCAGTACAAGCCGCTGGTTGCGCACCAATCGTGAAGGCATTTGAGAACGGAGAAAATCATGCTGAGCCCTGGCAAGACGCTCACACTATTGCCAGCGGAATCCGCGTACCCGCTGCGATCGGTGACTTCCTTATCCTAAGCGCAGTGCGGCAAAGTGGTGGATTTGCGATTGCCGTAGACGATGACGAAATTATGGAAGCACAAACCACCGTGGCAGCCAAGGATGGCTTCCTTATGGGGCCAGAAGGTGCTGCTACTTTTGCAGCATATGGAAAAGCTCTTGAGCAAGGTCTAATAAAAATAGGCGACACTGCGGTTCTTTTTAACTGTGGAAGCGGCCTCAAATATCCCATGCCAATTTCTGATCAGTCCATTGATCTCGGCAAACCGATAGATTACGGCAGTTTGGTATAATCGGGTTGAAAAAGGTAACCCACTCTCATGCAGGTTAATCCCTTTCAGTTCAAATTCAGATAGAATTTAACGTTTACACTCAGGCCAAATGCTCAATCACCCACTTCTGAAAATAATGAATATTATTTTCCCAGACTGGCGAAAACTGAACCCGATTTGCCGCTGGTGACATTCGGGCCCTCTGTTGCAACTCCATACAATGATGGTCTTGCGGGCGGATTCCTGACAAGTCATTGAGGTTCTGTGTATGCCCTAGCCAGCGGTCTAACGCTTGCTCTCGCGCCTCGGCATACTTATCACTCGTCGCTGCATCACCAGCGAAGTAAAAAGCCATCCGCGCGCGTGTCCGATTCGGCGCGATCGGCGTATAAACTACTGGCGCATAGGTCGGACCGCCCCATGATACAGTTGTGTTTGGAAGTATCGCGTTACTACCTCCCCCACGTTTAAAGCCCGGCAATAATGGAACAGGTAACGGATTTTTCAACGCGGAACCGTCGCTGCCAGTGTTTTTTATTTTTCTAGCATCGGGGGGCCGTTTATCGTTACCAGCGAGCGTAATCACGGATTTCACTCCGATCTGATCAGTGTAGAGTTCGCCCGTGTCCACATTCACTTCGTCTGACATCTTGTCGAAAATGCCGGCATGTATCCATGTGTTGTGATAGTTCTCCCAATTATCATTCACCAATTTCCAATTTGCTTCATATTCCCACTCTATCCGATGTCCTAGTTTCATGGATTCAAGATCGAAGCATGAATATTGCTTTGCGGCCGGTGCCACATATTGCTCTAATGGTAGTGCGTTGCCGTCTATGTTGATGAACACTACGTGATTCCAAACACCACATCTCACCGGAACCAGACCGTTCTTCTCCGGATCAACCTGGAAATTCTCCGAATTTGGTGTTCCATCAAAATATGGCGTCGCCTTCAGATTCCCTTCAAGGTCCCATGTCCATGCGTGGTAGGGGCATTGGAGGTTTGACAGCCCCGTTTCGGGTTTCTGCAAGATAATTGTTGCCCTATGGCGGCAGACATTATGAAAAGCCCGCACCTTACCCTTGCTGTCACGCACTATGATGAGCGGCAATCCTGAAGCGATGATCGGTATTGCGTCTCCAGTTTTGGATACATCAGTATCAAATGCTACACCCACCCAAGTCCGCGGAAACAATACCTGTTGTTCAAGATCAAAAAACTCCTGGCTTGTATAAGCTTTTGTAGGCAGACCTCGCGCCTCTTTTATCGGTCGAAAAAGCGCCTCAATCGCCTCTTGGCCCAGGATATCTTTAGCGGTCATTTTCATCTCACTTCACCCATGCTTATTCTTTCAATCCACTGGATTTATGCAAGAACCAGTCAATCACAAAGTTAACGCTTATAGTCAACCCCGCAATTGCCATCGCGGGGAGTAGGGGTGTGAAATCAGCAAATGAAACGAGCTCAGCGTTTTCCCGAACCATACTTCCCCAATCCGCCGTTGGCGGTTGAATTCCTAGCCCAAGAAAACTTAGGCCAGCAATAAACATAAATGTGAATGTAAAGCGAATCCCGAATTCTGCAACCAATGGCGCTGTCACATTTGGCAGAATTTCGCGACGTATTAGCCACCAAAGGCTTTCACCCCGCAACTTGGCTACCTCAACAAATTCCATAACGTTGACATTGGTAGCGACCGCGCGTGTTACACGAAATACTCGTGTTGCCTCAAACAATCCAATTATCGAAACCAATACGGGCAGTGCTGTCCCGAGAAATGAAAGTACAAGCAGGATGAATATGAGGCCTGGGATTGCCATTAAAATATCATTAATTCGAGAAAATATCTGGTCGGTCCAACCTCCTAGCATAGCCGCCAACATGCCAGTCCCGCCCCCAAGTAAAAACCCTAACATTGTGGCAATGAAGGCAATGCCAATTGTATTTCGCGCAGCGTATACCATTCGACTAAACATATCGCGACCAATAGCGTCCGTGCCTAAAAGAAAATCACTGCTCCAGGGCTCGTAATGGTCACCCACGACCTCTCTTTCGCCGTAAGGTGCAATTAAAGGAGCAAATAGGGCGACAATTATGTATGCGCAAATAATTAAAAACCCAACTTGGGATGCCAGCGGCGCTTGGCGGAACATCTTAATAGCTCGCTTCATGAAGCTCTCGTTAGTTCTATGTAATCTGGGTGAATCTTGCATGGAGCTGCTATTCTTTCGGATGAAGCACGAGAGGGTTACTAACAATGGAGATAATGTCAGCCAATAAATTCAGAAGAATATAGGTCACTGCAAACACCATAGCCGCGGCTTGCACAACTGGTATGTCTCTAGTGGTAACAGAATCTATAAGAAGTTGACCAAGGCCAGGATAGACAAACACAACCTCTGTAATCACGACACCTACAACGAGATAGGCAAGATTGATAACCACTACATTAGCAATCGGGGCTATCGCGTTGGGGAGTGCATGTTTGACTATAATTCGGGACGGACTGAGACCTTTGAGCCTGGCCATTTCGATGTATGGGCTTGCAAGTAAATTAATGATCGCTGCACGTGTCATCCTCATAATGTGAGCAGTACTTGCCAGGCACATAGTTACAGCAGGAAGTAGAGTACGAAATACTCGATCGCCAAATGCCATTTCCGGAGTAATGTTTGAAATGCTTGGAAATAGTCCAAGATATATCGCAACGAATAAAATTAAAGTGTAGCCAATAAAATAATCCGGAAATGATACCCAGGTGAGATTTACAACATTTATAACGCGATCAAAAATTGAATTGCGATAAAGAGCAGCGAGGACACCAAGCGTTAGAGCAGTGGGGACTGCCATACAGGCCGCAAACACTGCAAGAAAAATTGTGTTCTTTAAGCGAAATTCGATCAATTCTGCGACAACAACATGCCTATTCGCAAGGGAGTGACCTAAATCTCCCTGTAACACACTACCTAACCAATCGATGTAGCGGAGATGCAGGGGAAGGTCCAAGCCTATTTCTTTTCGGAACGCCGCAACGGTATCAGGCATCGCATCCATCCCGAGGAGAGTCTCTGCCAAATCCCCAGGCAACAACTCTACCCCCGAAGCAATAAAAAGGGTAACAACAAACAACGAGAGCAACCCTAATGCTAATCTTTGGGCCACGAGAATTAGTATTCTCTTCATGTTTACTCTCTCATTTCGTTGTCAAGGTCGAATTTGTACCCGAATACGTTACCTAATTTCCAGCATAATAATAACCCTAGCAAACAACTAGTTAATTAGCCTAAAACACCTATGGCATGACACAACTGCGGATTTTACCATTGAAATGACAGTAAATCTCCCCAATACAGTCGAGTTGACGAAACTGGCACAAAAATGTGGGTTCGAACTGACTCCAGCTGAACTTGACCACATCCGTGAACTAATGAAGCCGCGTATCAAGCATTTACAGAACCTTGTTGCGCTACCCGACAACCTACCAGAGGTGCTATATCCGCGTGATACTGGATTTAGACCAACTCCTGCCGATAATCCAAATAACGCTTGGTGTCGAAAGGTTTTTATCAAAGGGGCTCCAACAGGAAAGTTAAAAGGCAAACGGATCGCGCTTAAGGACAATATTATGTTGGCCAATGTGCCAATGCTGCATGGTTCCAGCCTCCTGGAAGGTTATGTACCCGAAATCGACGCAACTATAGTCACACGGATCTTAGATTCTGGTGGAGAAATACTTGGTAAGGCTGAGACAGAGTGTTTGAGTCACGGAGGTGGTGCGACAAGTACCCACGGAGAAGTAGTGAATCCGCGTAAACCAGGCTATGCGACCGGAGGTTCTTCTTCCGGGTGTGCTGCTTTAGTCGCAGGAGACGAGGTTGATATTGCCATCGGAGGTGATCAGGGGGGTTCAATTCGTGCGCCCGCCTCTTTTTGCGGTGTATATGGAATGAAACCTACCTTCGGTTTGGTCCCGTTCACAGGGATTATGCAATATGAGCCAACATTAGATCACATTGGCCCTATGTCTTCCACTGTTCGTGATAACGCCCTTATGCTTGATGTGATTGCTGGACCAGATGGCATCGACATGCGACAGGATAGTCGTGATCACGACGACTACTTGGATGCACTTGACGAGGGCGTCGAGGGAATGAAAATTGGTGTGGTTAAGGAGGGCTTTGGAACCGAGGGTAGCGACCCTGACGTAGATACAGTGGTACGCAAGGCCATCAAAGTATTGGAAAAACTCGGAGCAGTTACATTTGATATTTCAATCCCCATTCATGAGCAATGTGGAGCAATTTGGGGGGGTATTGGGCCGGAAGCATTTGCGGTCGATATGATCGTTAATAAAGGTGCCACCACAGGACTAAAGAACCTTTATGTTCCAAGTCTGCTTTCGCATTTAGCGGATTGGCCGAAAAGAGCAAACACCCTCGATGTTGGTGTCAAAGTAGATATGCTTCTCGGAATTTACCTCCGCGAATACCATGCTGGACAACTATATGGAAAAGCTCAAAACCTCCGACGCAAAGTAAGGGAGGATTACGAAAATTCATTAGCTGAATGTGATTTACTGGTTATGCCAACGGTTCCAAGAAAACCGCCGCCGTATCCGTCAAATACCACTGCATCTGAGCCAGCCCGAGCCAAATCAGGGTCAGGTAATACTTGGGCCGCAAACTTAACAGGCCACCCAGCCATGAGTGTGCCATGCGGCACAAGCGACGGGTTTCCGATTGGATTTATGCTCGTAGCAAAGGACTATAAGGAGGCTACTATCTATAGGGCAGCACAGGCATTCGAGCAGGCGCACGTTTGGCACAAAAACTAGGTGATGTCTGCGCTCCTGATTTCAGACAAATCACCGGTCTAAGGTTATGTAATTTTTAACACTCAGACCCTTGCCTGCAAGGCAGGCTTCTGTCGCTCGTGCCCTCTACTTTGAGAGCACGAGCTTCAGACAGAAGTAACACTTCTAATTATTATTTATACCACCAGCGTTCTAGCAAGTGATAACCGTCCATTTCCCAATCCGACGCAATCGTACCATGGGCAAGCTTGTCAGAGTATGCATATAGCTCGTTTGCGAAGACTGGAATCACAGTCGAACCTTCATCATGAATGATTTGCTGCATCTCCCAATACATCTCACGAGCCTTGTCAAAATCAAGCTCACCACGCGCCGCTTCCAACAACTCGTTGAACCGTGGATGCCTCCATTTAGTCTCATTCCATGGGGCATCGGCTCCGTACGCACGAGTCAGGATATGATCCGCCGTTGGCCCGGCGTTCCAGTAAGAAGCAGACCAAGGCACCTTACGCCAAGTATGGCTCCAGTAACCGTCACTGGGCACCTTTTTGACTGTGAGTTCAATACCCGCCGCTTTTGCATGCTCACTGTAAAGCAGCGCTGCATCAAGTGCGCCCGCCCAAAGTGCTTCTGATGTGTGCAGGGTAACCTTCAGATCACTCATACCTGCCTTTTTCAAAAGGAACTTTGACTTCTCTGGGTCGTAAGGCCTTTGTGGTATATTCGGATTGTAATACACGTCTGATCGAGCAATCGGAATATCATTACCTAACGAACCACCACCGTTCAGAACTTTATCGAGAATTTCCTGGCGATTTACGGCATGCCTTAATGCCTGACGTACGTCATGGTTAGTGAACGGAGGTTGATCGATTTGCATTGGCCAGGTGCGGTGCAACTTTCCAGTTACGGATGCCACCTCTACGCCCTTCGCACGTTTCAGTCTTGGAAACGTTTTGGGGCTAGGCCGACTTATGACATCAACTTCATTAGTAAGAAGGGCATTTTGTCTAGCCGCAATATCCAGAATAGGTGTCATTTCGATAGACTCGAACCATCCCACACCGTCTCTCCAGTGATTAGGATTACGCTCCAGTCTACACCGTTGACCCGGCTTAAACTCCTTCATGAAGTAAGCCCCAGTACCATTATTAAAGTCGTAAGCTTCTCCAGCCTTATTAAACGACATAATTTCAAAAGTGCCGCCAATAAATGGGAAGTTAGCGTTTGGACCTTCCAACTCCATAATGAGACTGTGACTACCGTCCTTAACCATATTGGTAATCAACCTGGCAAATTTCGCCCTCGATGATTTAGACCCCTTCCTTCTGTGATAATTGATCGTATGAATTACATCATCAAGGTCAACCGTTTTACCATCGTGAAATGTGACGTCTTTTCGAAGATTAAATTTCCAGCGGGATGCGCTACCAGCCGCTTCCCAGGATTCACACAGCTCAGGCTTGAGTTGTCCGGTATGGTCAACTTCGCCAAGACAACTTCTGAATGCCTGACGAGCCAAGTTCGTGAACTCACCTGACTTCAAGTGTGGATCAAAAGAATCAGATGAATTCCCGCTCGCGATACCGGCACGAAGATGTCCCCCAACTTTTGGAGTTGAAGCCTTCGCTTCCGACGGTAACAGGCTTGCACCTGCGCCCGCTATAACTGCCGTACTCACGCCCAAGGTAGCCGCTTGGTCCATGAACTCGCGCCTCGTGACATCCTTTTTGTCACTAAGCGATGTGATAGTACTTCTAACCTTACTGTCTTTGGTCATTCATTCCTCCCATTGTGCACACGCTCAGAATTATTAGTTTTCGAGCGCTACTACAAAAACACATCTAACTAGACTCAACAACCATTATTGTGTGCGGTTTTATGTGGAGCCGGTTTTAAATTATTTCCTGAAATCAACTTCCAGACATCAGGTAGCTACTACTAACTGAGTGTAGTCTCTTCCCGTGACATCACCTCCGCACTACTTGTTTATGACCTTCTCCTAGACTGTCAATTAGGAATTGAGTGTAAACACTGACCCCAGTTAACAACAATACCTTTCTCATTTAACCTCATGCTATTACGAGCGGGCGCCAGATACCATTTTGTATCAATTGGACAACATGTCAGTAATTCTATTGCCTCCACGAAGTCAGTCGGTGTTGCGTTTAGAAGGGTAATAATATGGATCGTAAACAGGAGTTAGAAGTCGAGAAGGAAATCGAACAACGCATAGCCAGACTCTACTGGCATATCGATCACCGTGAATTCGAGAAGGCAGTAGAGGTTTACACCGAAGATGCGGAACTAATAGCCATGGGGATCCAAATGAGGGGTCGCACCGAAATTCTAGAAGCACTCAAGCCCGCGCTGGGTAAAGGTACCATCCGGCATGTTGTGACCAATCTTGTGATAGATGTAATCAACTACCAAAATGCCAAGTGTAACTTCTATACCACTGTGTACTACAACCAAGACACGGAGTTTGAGACAATGGACAGTGCTATCCCATTCGAGGGACCAAATCGCACTCACGACATCCAGGACGATTGGCTATGCACAAAAGAGGGCTGGCGCATCACCCGGCGGACGGGCGCCACAATTTTTAATCGAGAAATCGGAAAACCAACGCGGTTAGAGGATTGGGCCAAGTCTGCCAATAAGTAAAAGTCTCATCAGATTTAAACCCAGATTCGTTATGACTAAAAAAGGGACCTGTATTCTCCTTAACGGCGAATAGCTCCCCCAAGGGCGCGCAAGTGGACCACGCAATATTCTGCCAGAGAATACTCCTGTATGTGAATGTTCCTTTAGAACTGTTTTACCTTTCACGACGGTATCTAGGTTACCATTTTTTTTATCACTGAATCGTAACTCATATATCTCCCAACACTGGATAGTATTCTATGTGAGGTGTCTACCACTATAGTCGGACTGGTACATACGGTTATTTACCCTCTGATTGAAGTGATTGAGAATCAAGCAACTTGTTGACATCATCTTCTATCACTGTGTCCTTAAAAAAATCCTGATTCATGCTAGCGTGGAGCATCACTGGATTTGTGAATGTGAAATCCTGGAAATCCTGTTGCTCAAGCATACCATGCTCCACCAACTCATAAGCTTCCTCCAGGACCCCGTTCATATGAGGTACATCCCAATGGCCAATATCTGAACCAAACATCGCTTTCGGCTTAGCTTGAAATGGTAGTTTTACGCTACCGAAGGCTGTGGCGTTCATGGGATCATCTGCTTCACAACCAAAGTAGAATGGCTTGATGAACAGGTCTATGATGTCTTCTGCACTTTCAATTTCGCAAGCAGAAAAATCATCCTTCAAAGTAATGTCCTTATCGCTCCAGGTACCGTCAACGCGCGTAACTGCATGGCCCATATCCCCTGCACCCCCTTTAGGCCCTTCTTCTCTTCGTAACAGTTTTCCCTTGAATTGTTTGCCTCCATACATATCGAAATATTTCGCCAATTCATCCAAATCTATGTTTGCCGGATTGAGGTCATCAATAACATTTGCATTACGCTTTTCCCAGGCACCAACCAGTTTAGCGTATACGCTACATGCCCAGCCCACACCACCTTCTAGAAACCCAAATTTAAGCTCAGGGAATCGCCGCGTCACACCACCAAAGAATAGTGCGCGAGCAAATGCATCCCCAGATTCGGCAAAATGTCCAATTTGATTATACATGAAGTTTGTAACGGAGCGACGCGAATTGCGGCCCTGTGCTCGTGAGTGTGCTGTGGGCGCAACGCCAAGTTCCACGCATTTAGCCCAAAACGGATCATAATCATATTCACTATCTAGACCAAGGCAATCGGTCCATGTCGCATAACTCGAAAAATTAGGCGCAGAACGTGCCACCGCTTCGATCGGACGGTGAACCAAATTCGCTATCATGGCAGCCTTTAGTCCCAGCTTATTTACAGCAAATTCTAGTTCTTCAATTGCTTCTGTCGGCGTAAACATCGGAATGCATGCAGGAGAGGTCAATCGGTCGGCATGGTCACCAAACAAATCTGCTGCCATAGTATTATGTGCTCTGCACGAAGCACGTCGGATTTCTTCGTCGGGCTCGTCGACCATATAGAAGCCAAGGGTTGGATAGATAATTGCATAGTCAAAGCCGAATTCATCCAGTCGCTCCCGAATCATGCGTGGTAGCATGGCAGTCGCGCGATCAACGGAATTGCGCGCTGGACTCTGCCAAAACGGTGGACGGGCTACACGCTGATCACGACGCTCTTCAGGCGTTAGCACGTGCCAACTGTTTTCCCTTGTTTCGTTAGATCGGGCAACAAAACGGTTCACCATATCTGAACCCGCGGTTACCTTCAGGTAGTCCAAGAAGACCGGTAGATGCTCCATCATGTGGCCATCAGTATCGACAACGGGATGGCTGAGACTCGCCCGAATCTCCTCTGAACTTCGCATTAAATGAGAATTCATTATTTTCTTTTTCTCCGAGAAAAATAATTGCCGTCAATAACTAAATTGGAAACGCAAATTCTGTTGCCAGCAAGGTGCGTAAATCCAGCGAGGTCATCGTGGTGTTATGCCATTACATAATTTCACAACTCGAATGTCAGGAAAAAATATAAACTGCCAACGTATAAGTACATTCGACTGGTGATGATTTAAACTCGAAAAAAGTCATACTTTTGCTACGAACTTAATCGACTGTTCTGCAAACAAATTTTGCCTTTAACTACACCCTCCCAAGCTATGTTAGTAGAATTTTTTCTTCGGATGTCATACAAGTCCCAATTTGTGGACACATGGACACATATGTGTAGTCCTGATTTTATGGACGACAAAATGGCTATGCTGATATGATTTTGAAGCAAGAATCAAAAAACCTCAAAGACTCTTGGGCAAACCAGAATGACTATCAGTATTAATCCGTGTGATTCAGTAATTGGTGCTGGAGTTGGAGGAGTCTCACTGAAGGATATACCAAATAAAGGCACAATCGCAGCCATTGAGACGGCCCTTGAGAAATATGGAGTACTGATATTCCGTAATCAGGTTATCACGCCGGAACAACAGGTAGCGTTCTCGAAATCGTTCGGTCCCCTAACTAATCCACAAATTTCAGATGGTCGGAGCAAGGTACCGGAGGAAATTTTAGTGGTCGGCAACACTGGTAAGACACCGGTTACATTTTCGCCAGCGAAAGAAGAAGGGGAGCTAGAATGGCATAGCGACAGTATGCATAGACCAGTTCCAGCACGTGCCTCAATTCTCCACGCATCCATAGTTCCAAGGAAAGGTGGTGACACCCTCTTTGCTTGTATGTATTCAGCCTACGATAGACTTAGTAACTACCAGAAAAAGAAATATGACAGATTGAAGGTGGTAAATTCTGTGGTAGGCGTGCAGGCTTGGCTTGAGGCACAGGGGCATGTTTCCAAATCAAGTGAAAATATCTCTATGTCGGAAAGTAGTGTGATACACCCATTGGTGCGCACTCACCCACGCACAAGACGCAAGGCCCTCTATTTTGGTAATCAAGTGAGCATTGGTATCGTTGGCTGGAGCGAAGAGAAGAGTCGAAACTTCATTAAGAGGTTAACTAAGCACGCCTGCGACCTTGCCTTTCAATATCGTCACAAGTGGCACCCTGGTGACACAATAATTTGGGACAACCGTCGGGTACTGCACGCGGGTACAGCATATAACATAAACAGGGAAACTCGACTCCTGTATCGTACAACTCTGCTAGAAACAGACCCTGTCGAGCTAGTAACGCAATAGGAACTGGCACAAAACAGGTCCACCCGCATCACTTCCTGCGCAAAAGTGATAACTCGATGCTACTACTAAAAATTAATTATCATTCCAACTAATGCGGCCGAGAAAACGACACACGCAATAACAATTGCCACTAATCCTACATATTTGTTTTGAAAGTCTTCCGCCATCACGACTCCATTTGTGTCATGTTCATATTGAACGCCTAGCATTAGTTTCTAAACCAATATACTCAATTATGCCGGATGTGTACCCTATATGCGGTTTAGGACAAAATAATTTTGAATTCATTTCGCGTGATTATCCTTATTCAAGTATAAACGGCAGAAATGTGTGCTGTACTATACTCAAGCAGCCGAGATAGTCGCATCGTATCTTTTCCCTGCAAGGTTGACGCACAAATCGACATCTCTCGCCAGGAGATAACGCTTCTTGACCAGTTGTTCAGCAGCTTGCCGAACTTGCAGGCAATAGTCTTCTCTGTCTGAGTATCGTTCAGCTAGTGACAATCGATGATCTTTTGCCGACTCCCGCTCCAGGCTGTCTCGCGAGAACGGGACTGTAGATCCTACGTAATCTAGCAGTTGACCTATCCCGCCAGAATTCGGATGTCGTGGATTGAAGCCTAAATGAGTCGCGACTGGAACGCTCACATCCGGCATGGGAATACCGGAAATTTCATTCCCATCCGCGTCAACGTCGGAAACCCAATCCGGATACGAATCAGAACTTGCCTCCGCCGGAAAATTCCCGATGCCATCCGCTACATTGGGGCCGAGATCGAGCGGATGCATTTCTGCGAGAGTATCAGGGTTTGGAGTTGTTAATCCAGGAATACAAGACAATTTATTGATCATCTCAGCGCGCGTCCGGCGCGTGTTATCCAACCCACTCGGATAGGCGCTACTTGGTGGCTCGACTCCGTCAGCTACCCACGCCAACAGGTTGGCTAAAGCGGCTCGGTATAGTGGACGGTAATCTATGATATTCATATAGTTAGCGCCTATGCTGCCGAAACTTGTATTGTTTTCAAATGGCACGTCACCTGCCGCATGTTGTGTCGAGGAAAACATGTAACGTCGTAAGTCATCTGACAACGTAGCATCACCATTAGTGCTAAGATCCGTGTGGACGAGATTTGCATCCCCTCGCCAGTATTCTGAAGATGTATCTGTAAGAATAATCTTTGGGACACAACCTTGAGTGCGTTGGGTATCCAAAAGGCCCGCCGTCATACCCGTGTAAGGATCAGTCTGTGGCTCATCGGCAAACGGAAATAGATGTCCAAAGGACGGCGTTGGTTGGACGGAAGGCTGCGCATAGCGATGGTTGAACTCACCTCGCCGTCCACCTGCGACATGTGCCAAAACACCATCGAAGACTGGCCGGCCGGCCTCGTCACTATTAAGGCCCAAATGCAAGAATGTCCTCAAAAATCTCCCACATTGTGACTGTCCCTCCCCGATCACATTATCAATGCTATTCGTCAGTGGCGACGCCTCGTCGTAACGCAGATATGAGGTGAGATCCCGCATTGCTAACAAACCTGAGCCAGCAACAGGACAATCATACGGTGAATAAATCACATCATAAATTAGACCAGGTCTAAATCCAGATTCAAGCCATACATACCCGTTATTTTCGACCGGACAACCATCAACGTCCTTGGCAAACCGCCATTTTGTCGGTGAAATCAATTTAGGCGATTTATTCAACGATTCGCGAACCAGTAGTTTTGCAGAGGGATCATTTACGTCAAGAACACGTATGGGTTGATGATTGCCCATGTCACCAACGTGGTGATCAGTTAAGGCAAAACTATTTTGCTCAGAATTAGGTTGAATTCTTAGTTGCATCTGGCCCACTGGGTTGCGCGCAGATAGCGATACGTTGGGCGCTATTATTCCAATCCTTTCTCGCTCCGGAGTACGAGGAACATCCCATTGCCAACCGGCCCAGACAATGGTCCAACCACTCTCAAAGAGGAATCCATCTCCCGGATCTACTTCTGCTGTTGGCGTAGCATCAGATTCCGCGAAGTGCAGCCTGACGAGTGATCTACTACCGCGGTTGGGCACTTGCATCAGCAGGGCACGGTTACTTGCCCCTGTGTCTAATGGTCTTAATAATGTCATATCACCGCTGAAAGTTACTAAGCCGTCATCGTCACGATCAGCGAGTGCGAGATCAACTATACCTTGATTTAAGGTATTAGCAGGATCGACTGCGTAATGGACGATAGCATCTATCCTCTCGTAACATCCCGCTGATCCAAAGACCTGCCCTTCTCCATAGGGTGTTCGCTCCAGTATATCCAAGCTCGTAATAGACATTGGTCGACGCCTCTTTTGTTTTGTTGCCAGCATGGCAGATTTACTAGGAAGGAATTCTGGAGCGCAAGACATTAAAGACACTCGGAGCACAGAAGAATTAACTGAGTATGTAAAGTAAATTTGCAATCAGGTTAAGGTCGTTGAAGAGGCATATTTCAAATAGTTTTCCGGCAGTATGATGCTTGGCCGAGATTATGCTGCATCCATAATTTTTTTCAAAGAAGCCCAACTCTCCTCTGGCAATTGCTTGACGATATAGATCAATTTTTCATCGCCACTTTTAAGAATTTGGCGACGAACCGAATCTCTCAGTTTTTCGGCCTCCTGGACAGCGGGTGATTGTTTAGCTGCACCCTTCTTTGCACACTAAATGGGTACAAAATCACACAATTGGGGATTAGCGATATGCTAACCCTTTGTAATAATTGTGTATTTTAGAGGAAAAAATAGTGGCGTCCCCGAGAGGATTCGAACCTCTGACCCCAGGATTCGTCACACTACAGCTTTCGCTGCCTCCCTCATTGAGGGCATTTGTGCGCTGGACTATCCCTTCATCCTAGCCCCGATTGAGAGGCCTTAGATGCTGCCCGTCTAGTCTCTACACGTTCCCTTTCGGGCTTCGCTCGGGATTGCCAGTTAAGGTTCCCCCGACTTTGAGCAGTTCTACCCATACGGTTTCCCTACATAGGCACCCAATTTCATCAGGAATCCTGTGCTCTATCCTACTGAGCTACGGGGACCTGTCTTAGTCCTATTCGGAATTTTCCGAAACCGCAAGTCACCACAGCTCATCCTAGGAACAAATTGTTACCTACTATTTTGCAGAACCTCGATGTTCCTTATCCGCAAAAAATTGTTCGAGTCGTTCCCAGAGGTCATCATTATCGATGTGGTTGAACGGCCCTAGATCAACAGTTCGAGTTTTATCTAGACTCACGTGCACCAACCACAACCTTTTTTGCAACAAAGGAAAATCGTGCAAGGTATATAAAATAAAATTACCACGCGGTGCATTTGCAAAAGAAAAACGTCCTTCGATGTTTGCACGTGCGCTCGCTACTTCATGACTGGCTAGGACCTTCAGCAACTTATGCCCCGCCGCTGACTTTATCTCGACGGTATCAACTGCGCTGATCTGTGACAGCGCTCTGTCACGCAGTGCTTGGTATTCCGCACCGAGACCATCTTCAATTTGTTCTACTATAGATTCGGTTTTATGGAGGTTATTTTTTGCTTCAGTCAGTTTGAGCTGAATGTTTTCTCGCTCTTCTTGAGCGGAATTTAACTCGTCCGCAACAACCTCGGACCGATGGTGTAATTTCTGCAGCTCCGTCTCGACCGTATTGATTTCTCCTGTGACAACGGCTAACTGCTCCTCAGCCTCCTTCAGCCCCGGTGATGTTGGCGGCACGAAAGATAGCTCGTGCACTGCCCTGGCAGGGGCCAACTCCGTTTTTTTCAGTCGCGCCATACTCGTGGTCCTTTCGGCGCCCGCTTTCTTTATAACGTTCAAGCGTCGGACCTTCCTTTTTTTTAGCTCGGACTCTGCGGCGATGAGGACGTCCTTAGTCCGCATCAACTCTTCAAACTCTTCAAATTCCGACTTGGCAACACTGAGCTCGTTTGCAAATACTTCATTCAGTCTGGTCTTGTTATAGGACCAGTTCTTACTTGATCCAGAGTTACTCGAGGTAAGACTCTTTACATCCGCAAGTTCCACATCAAAGACGCGAATATCCCATTCGTTCCAGTTTACTCCAGAACTTCCTGAGATCTTTTCAAGAGTCCTGAGCGCGTTTCCAGATTCGACTGCACGTTTGTTAATTTTCATGCATCCATCATACGCATCGTTAAGTAGCCATTTTTGTCCTGGCAGAATACCCGGCACTTTTTCCTTGTAACGATTGGTATGAACTAGCTTAACCTTACCATCATCATTGACTTGATTATCGAAATCCCACAATACATCACCAAGCAATTGATGATGCTTAAATTGGCCAGGCGCGAGCAATTGTCCCGAATAGTAGACACCAATCAGAAGTTTAGTAACGGCTAGCCTACCGGCATTATGAACTTCACCGCAAATTTTTGGATCGCCTATTCCGTAGGAAGGCAATTTGATTGAATTGTCGGTAATAATGTTTTTATGAATGTACTCATATTTCTGCTTAGCAAGAAATTTATTTTCTCTCTTTTTCAGCCCTCTCTCCGCCAGAGCATAGGTCACCTTAGCTTTCGATAGCGCATCTAATGCCGAAGCAACTTGGCGATCCTGTTCACCGGTAATGTGCTTCATCGTGGCATCTTGTTTCGTCGCGGCCACAGCGATTCGCTTGCGCACCTGATCAAGGGTTTTTTCTAGCTCTCCCTTTTTCTCCTCGTATCGCAAACGTGCGGCGGCATACGCTGTGTCCAGAGCTTCACGCTCTCGTTTAACCCGTTCGCGCGCTGTTACCTCATCCGTCACCAATTTTGAGAGCTTTTGTTTAGTTGCGGCCTTGATTTTGACGGTTTTTTCCGAGTCTACCCCTACTTTGATTTCAAGCTGAGAGAATAATTCATTCGCTTTGGAAAGCGCGGTCTCAGTGGATATAATTTCGACCGAGAGCCGTTTTGACTTAATACGTAACTCCTCCAAACGTCGGACGCGGAGGCTACTCAATGTGTCTGCGGCGAGGCCATCCAAGCGCCTATTCATATCGGCGAGAATTGTCTCTCCTGCCTTCCACACGTCATGCGATAGCAGCAGTACCTTCGCACCCGAGCCATGGACTGCTCGTCCTGATTTTTTGAGTATATAAACTGAGCCCGATAACGATACAGGCGCGCTTGCCGAGAACAGTCGCGCACAGCTCTTCTGCACCGCGTTTGCTGCTGCTTCGTTGGTAACATTGCGCATAGATTGTAGGATGCACTCATCGTAACTGGATGGACCAAATAGCTTGGCCTTGAGGTCTTTGAACATCTCAGCAGATGCTGACAGTGGCATGCACGTCCACAAGATTGAAACTATGAAGCTCAACCGCAGAAATTTCATATACTCGATCCGAAGCATAATGCCGAGAAGATCAATCTCCGAGAGGCACGGAATAAACAAGCGCCAGAATTTCTGTACCTGGGTTATTGTCGTCCAGACTAGCGTTGGAAATGTGATGTAATGAGAGGCCAAGGCGTGCTCGATCGTCCAATCTGTAAGCAAACTCTACTCCAGAACGGAATTCCAGCGAATGACCAAGATCCTTGCCATTTCCATCGTGGTAATAACCGGCCGCAAAGTTAGGTGTTAAAACAAATCTTCTGCCAAAAAATAAGTCAACATTAACACCGGCGTAGCCATACAGCGCAGCATCGCTTGTCGCCATACCTCCAGCAATTGGTTTAAATATCCAATACCTGTTACCGCTACGATATTCTACGACAAACTCCGCAGCGTCCTGATCATCGTTGATATCAAAATAACCGGCACCAAAGGCAAGAAATGCCGGATCATCAGCACGGGCCGGTTCTGAAAGTAGACCGAAAAGAACAGTCGTGAGGATGGCAACCATCAACACGAATTCGCACTGGCTATGCGCAACTAGCTTGCGAACAAACACTGTTTTAAGCTCCCATTTTCTTACTTTGTGCAATACAGGCAACACATCATAGGCAATCAAGCAACCAAGGCAATAAATTCGGTTGTAACTAGTTCCGCACCTTAATACTTTCCATCGCCTTTACCAACGCCCTACGAATACCGGGTTCCATGGCCGAATGGCCAGCATCATCAATAATTTTAAATACCGCTTCTGGCCAAGCACTCGACAGTTCAGCTGCTGATGCTATCGGGCAAACCATGTCATAGCGTCCTTGAACAATCACACCTGGTATTGTCTCAAGCTTTCGCGCATGAGCAAGCAAGGCTCCTTCTTCAATAAACATATTGTGCGTAAAATAGTGAGCTTCTATTCGAGCGAGACCCAGCGCCGCATTCGGTTCAGTCAGAGTTACCAATGCTTCGGGATCAGGAAGAAGCGTCGAACATGATCCTTCGTATAGAGTCCAGGCCTGCGCCGCAGGCATATGAATGTCAGGATCTGGGTCAGTTAGCCGACGATAATAGTTACCAAGCAGATCGATTCTTTCCTTTGTTGGCAAATGACCAACGAATGCATCCCATGCTTCTGGGAAAAAAATTTTCATTCCCCAAAGAAACCATTTGATCTCGTGGCGCCTACACAGAAATATTCCGCGCAGAACAAGACTCTTGCACCGTTCCGGATACTGTTCAGCATATGCAATCGCTAAGCTTGAACCCCACGAACCGCCGAAGAGTATCCAACTATCAATTGTCAGGTGTTGCCGAAGCAACTCCATGTCTGCAATAAGGTGAGGGGTTGTGTTATCAGTAATCTCTCCCAGTGGGGTAGATCGACCTGCACCGCGCTGATCAAAAATGATTATTAAATAGCTTTCAGGATCGAAAAACCGTCGATGTTGTTTTGTTGCACCAGCACCGGGTCCACCATGAAGAAATAGAACTGGTATGCCATTCGGATTACCCGATTTTTCCCAATAGATTTCATGAAGAGCGTCGACCGCCAGTCGACCAGTCTCGTATGGGTCTATCGATGGAAAAAGATTGCTGGCACTCATGGTTCGCTCGACATACCCCTGCAAGATTAAGATGAGATTAGAACCCTAGAACATCTATTACGGTTGTTCTTTTCCTTGTAAAGCAGCTCAATGTGGAACTAAAAATAATGACATGACTGATTTTAATGGCACATTATGTAACTATGATAGAGAATCCACTTATTACGCACAAAATACTTATTGCTTAGCCAGTACAGTGGGGCAGGGTGCAATAACCAAGTTTACCCAATTTGAATAGTATAAGAAATTAGAGAAGTGAAACTCTCAAAGGTTCTGCGCTTATCTGTTATCGCCTATTTATATGGCACCCAAATTTTGTTGACTGGTTGCACGATCAATCCGGCCACTGGACGCTCCGACCTTATTGTCATATCCGAGGACAGGGAGAGGTCTATTGGCCAGAGCGAACACCCCAAAATAATAAAAGAATTCGGTGGCGTTTATGAAGATGTGAACGCATCAGCCTATGTTGCTGAAATTGGTGGTAAGTTGGCGGCGGCAAGTGAAAGACCCGATATCCCATTTACGTTCACCCTACTCGATAGCCCGATCGTCAATGCTTTCGCGACGCCCGGTGGTTATGTTTACGTTACTCGCGGATTGCTAACTCTAGCAGACAATGAAGCCCAGTTAGCTTCGGTCATTGGACACGAATTGGGGCACGCAGTCGCACGACACAGCGCACAGCGAATGAGCCAGGCTACAGTTGCACAATTGGGCCTCTCCATTCTCGGTCAAGTAGCAAACACCCCCACCTTGAATAATGTTGCAGGAAAATTTGCGAGTATTTATCTGAAAGCATTTTCGCGTGACCATGAATATGAAGCAGACCTATTGGGGATCCGCTATCTCGCACGAGCCGGTTATGATCCCCAGGCAGCATCAAATTTTCTATCCAAACTGCGCGCACATGCCCGACTACAAGCAAAGCTCGCAGGACGTAAACCCGATACCGTGGACAAGTTCGATATTACTGCAACCCACCCACGCACCCTTGAGCGCACAAAAAGAGCAATCCAGGCCGCCAAATCTGTGTCTGTCACTAAACCCCATGTTGGAAAAGACAAACATTTGACCGTTATCGACGGCATGACTTTTGGTAGTTCTGCCGATGAAGGTTTTATTATCGGACAACGCTTTGCACATCGGGAGCTACGCTTTGAATTTTTGGTCCCCGACGGATTTACACTTACAAACCAACCAAGACGCGTTGTTGCTCAGCGGGGAAACGGTCCCACAACAATCATTTTTGACCAGGCACCGGAGAAGTTCACAGGGGAAATGATCGTGTATCTTGATCAAAATTGGTTGTCAGATTTTCGTGTAAATGAACTCGAAGCCATAAAAATAAATGGCATGGAGGCAGCCACTACCTGGATTCGGCAAAAATCAATCAAAGGAAATGTTCAAGTTCGCTTTGTAGCTATCAGGTTTTCTCCACACATAATCTTTCGATTTGTATTCGTGACGCCACCGTCTCCGTCACTCACTCTTATCGAAGCACTTAAGCGCACCACTTATAGTTTTAGACGATTGGACGAAGATGAGGCAGCTATACTCAGGGAAAATCGCGTAAATATTATTCGAGTTGAAAGTGGGGAAACCGTCAATTTGTTAGCAACACGTATGGAGGTTTCCAAGTTTCAGAGAGAATGGTTTGAGGTGCTGAATGGCTTATCCAAAAGCGATGCAATTTTTGTGGGTGACCTTGTCAAGATTGTGACGAGGTGAGCAATGAACCTATTGCGCTCATGACCAAAGAGTCACTAGATCAAGCTACCACAAGAATGAAAATACTCAATATGGCACCCATTTTATGGATACGACTTACCTTGCTTGCGCCGTTTATTTTTATCGCCAGTTGTGCGGTAAATCCCGCAACAGGTGAACTCGATTTTATACTTGTCACTAAGGCTGAGGAAAAAGTTATAGGCGAACGCGCCTATACACAAATAACAGCAGGATTTGGAGGAATATACGACGACCCAAAACTCGCTGCCTATATTCGCTCGGTGGGTAAGAGACTCGCTAACCACACTGAGTTACCTGATTTGGAATACACATTCACTATACTAGATTCACCAGTCGCTAATGCGTTTGCCGCTCCTGGGGGTCACGTTTTTGTTACGCGTGGCCTGTTAGCGCTCCCTATACAAGAAGCCCAGTTAGCTGCCGTCCTCGGACATGAGTTGGGTCACATAAACGCCCGTCATACAGCACAACGTGTAACACTTAGTGTTGCACAAGCTGAGCTTTGTAAGCTGTTGCATTGTGATCCTAATAAAGCGCTACTCAAGCGATTCGGACTTGGTACCGATATGTTCCATCTGAAGCGATTTTCGCGTGACCAAGAGTTTGAAGCCGACAAACTTGCGGTCCGGTACCTTATTCGCGCCGGGTATCCCCCAAATGCCATGGCAGATTTACTGGAAATACTGCTAGCACACGGACGTCTGAGTTCAGAGACATCAGTTGCCTCATCTGACGAACAGCGTCCAAACCACACTTCGACGCACCCCCTAACTGCCGAAAGACTCAACAAGGTGATAGAATTGGCGCAGCAGAGCAGCATTAATCCTACATATGTGGAAAAGGATACATATCTAAATGCGATAGATGGCCTTCTTTACGGTAATAGGGCCGAGGTAGGATTTATATTAGGTCAGCGATACGCCAATCCGCGTCAACAAATAACATTTGTAGCCCCTGAAGGTTTTACTATTACTGCTACACGCGACCACGTCATGGCTTCAGGACCAAACCATTCATCCATTATCTTCGAGGCTTCAAGGGTTAAGTTTTCCGGTACGATGTTTGATTACCTTACCACCCTTTGGGCCCGCGACCTGTCCCTTAGGGAATGTCACTCGATCGAGATCAATGGGATGAAATCAGCGATCGGTTGGATACGCCAGGAAACCGATCGCGGACATTTGCAGTTCCAACTCGTCGCAATTCGCGTTGACAGTGAAAATATCTATAGATTTCTAACTGTATTACCTTTGGAACAAAATGAGGTATCCGCTGCACAATTACACGATGCAATTTATAGTTTTCGTCGACTCAAAGAAGAGGAAGTGGCACTCCTAAAACCGAGGCGACTGCGCGTCATTGAAATCAAAATCAACGACTCACTCTCAAATCTCGTCCAAAGAATGGCAGTTTCAAGAGCTCATAGTGAGCAATTTGCAATACTCAACGGGCTAAAAAATTTTGACAAAGCAACTGCTCTTAAACCGGGAAAGAAAGTGAAATTAATTACAAAATGAGGTTCTCTTATGCTGCCGCTAACATCTCTTCTAAGCGCAGTGTAGCCGCCGCCTCATCAATGTCTTCAACAGCTGCAAGCTCACGCGATAACCTGTCCAGTGCCGCTTGATAGATTTGTCTTTCACTGTAGGACTGATCGGGTTGACTAGCATTACGATGTAAATCCCTTACAACCTCTGCTATTGATACAGGGTCGCCCGAGTTAATTTTTGCTTCGTATTCGGTAGCTCGCCGACTCCACATTGTTCGTCGCACACGACTACGGCCCACCAGCGTTTTCAGCGCTGATTTCATTTCTTCTGGCGTTGACAATTTACGCAACCCCGAAACCTCAGCCTTAGTGATTGGTACACGCAGGGTCATTCGGTCCTTATCGAATTCGATAACTATTAGCTCCAGGTCACAACCAGCAATTTTCTGCTTCTCAATTCCCGTCACACGCCCGACACCGTGCGTTGGGTAGACGACCCAATTGCCAGCTTCGTACTCACTATTTGTCACCATTAATTTACACTCTTAACATTCATTAATAAGTAATATTATTGATTTTCTATACGTTTCACCGGCTGATGAGTGTGTTGTTATCTGTCCGAAGAACCCATCTTAGCTCTTTCCGGGATTTGGACTAAAATACTTCTCAAACTTTCCAGGAACTTCTCGGAATTCATCTCCGTCTGCCGGGGGCTCACCCATGCGTGTAATATTGGGCCACTTCTCCGAATACTCACGGTTTAATTCGACCCATGGCTCAGACACAGCATCGCTATCCGGCAAGATAGCTTCAAGCGGGCACTCTGGCTCACAAACTCCGCAGTCAATGCATTCTCCTGGATGAATAACCACCATGTTCTCGCCTTCATAGAAGCAATCAACCGGACATACCTCAATACAATCCATCAACTTGCACTTAATACAACTCTCGTTGACCACATAGGTCATGCTAACCTCTCTTCTATAAACCCTATAACCACACTGACAAGGCTCCCTTTTCAATACACTTTAGATAGGGGGTTCGCCAAGATTTACCTAGTTTGCATCACTTTTCGCAAGTCGGGCGAGAGCTCTTTGACGCTGAGCACCGCTCTCCTGATCCGTCACATATAATAGGCCGGCAAGTCGACGCAACAAGTTTCCTTCAAAATCATGCAACTCACCGTCAGCATAACAAACTTCCCAAAGCAATCCTACCATGGTGATACGCTCTTCGTGATTAAAGTGCTGGCGTATCACACTGGTAAATTGGTACAGGTCATGCGCGTCTTGCGTTTCATTCTCCGCATCAGCAAGCAGATCATTTACAGTATCCTTATCTAAGGAAAATTGTCTAACCATTATAGATGCAATGCGCGAACGCTCTATGGCATCTATGTGACCATCTAGCCTTGCCGCCTCAAGCATTAATCCCGCGGCAGCAAACTGTAATTCTACGCGATCGACTACAGTAGTCGGTCGTTCACCGGGTCCACTTCTGGCTTCGAGTAGTTTTTTTAATTGTGTAATCATGTATGGTTGCTAACACTCTGCAATTCGCCCACTATTATCGAATTCCACTTTACTCGTGTTTCAAATTTAACGTTACACATATCCTAATATTTTGTGAGTCTGTCAACGGCGCGGCGTTCACTTTTAGTTGGTCGCCCTCTGCCCTTTTCCCGAGCCCCTGTGGACACAGAAGGAAAATTTTTTGCAGGTAGATCAAGATTTCGATAAAGTGAGCGTGCCTCGGTAGCCGGTCCCCTTCGCACTCCCAACTCCAATACCTCAACTACAAGCACATTTTGCCCTAGCACGAAGGTAATCACATCTCCTAGCTGAATTGTGGTGTGCGATTTGTCGACAATTTGACGATTAACTCGCACTTTTCTCTTATTGACGGCCTGCGCGGCTAACGTTCGACTCTTAAAGAATCTTGCCCGCCACAGCCATTTATCAATTCGTAATTTGACGCTTACATCACTCATTTTACAGTATTCAAGCGGCTCAGCTTAGCAAATGGTGAATCAGCTTTCTGTGTCAATAATTTTGTATTTTTCCGAACTCCTCGCTTAGATAGGCGTGTTCTTTTACGGTGAACCGCCGAGAATACAACCCCAATATCTTCCACAATTGCTTTATAACCTAGACCTGACATAATCATAATAAGATCATCACCATCGCATCCGGCCGCGTTCACTAGATCGGCCGTAGCAACAAATGAACCTTGTCTAGCCTTTTGGTGAGCAAGAATAGATAGTCTTTCGACAAGATCAACACGCAAGCCTAAATCACCAAATCTGTGGTAGCCCACATACGGAATACAGCGCAGATCTGCTCGCTCCAACCGGACAACAGCTGAGCCATCAAACTTAATGTTTGCACCCATTCTATCAAGAAATATGGAGCATAAAAGGGCTCTGAAGCGCACTACTTCAGGTTGAACAAGCTTACCAACAAACACCGAGTACTTTCCAATGCGCAGACCCATTCTCGAAAGAAACCGCCGGTCACGCCCCCTCAATGCATCGACTTGTTCCTGGGCGGCAACGCGTGATGTGGAGCCGAGTTGTTCAACAACTTGAAACACGAGACCACGCGCGGCTCCTTCGATCTCAGTAGATTGTAGGCGAAAGAGTTTTGCCAAATTTTTTCGAATATATTTGTCCAACCATTTCTGTACGCGCATACGAATTTGGTCTCGTTGGACCCCTTCTAGCCAGTGATTGACGAGAGGTTCAACACTTGGCGCCAATATGTGACGGCCTTTTACCAGTTTCGCAATTTCGAATTCGCGCCAACTTACATATCCATGCTCATCTATCCGAAAGGCCCCCCCGGGATCTTTAGTCATACGGGTAATGCGTTTATCAATCTCTCGGCATACCGCTCTACGTGCTGCCGAGCGCAGCAACTTAAAATCTGCTTGAACAGTTGAATCAAAACAAAAATCAAGTCCTTTGAGTTTACCTATAATTTCGCCTTCCACGATGACATCACCGTCACTATTGACTCCTGCCAATACTTCACCACCGCTTTTTTGACGGCTATCTAGCAACATTGCGCGACGATCTACAAAGCGATGAGTCAATCGTTCGTGCAGTGCGTCAGAGAGTTGATCCTCGATCGTACGCGTGCGTTCCTGCCAGTGCCTTCCATCAGCAAGCCATTCGGCACGATTGCTCACATAAGTCCAAGTGCGTATATGGGCAATTCTCGTTGTCAGAGCATCAATTTCGCCACTAAGATCATCTAGTCTTGCAATGTGCCTTGCAACCCAGTCTTCGGGTAAAAGGCCCTCACCTTGACATAAGCGCACAAAAATTTCTTGCAACAGATTAGTGTGGTGTTCGACCATCACTTTTCTAAAATCAGGAATTTGGCAGACCTCCCAAAGAAGACGGACAGCAGCCGGGTTAACTGCCAAATCGGACACCATCTCATCTTTCACAAGTGTGGCCAGGGCTCTATAGTCATCCGCATTACGTTTGAGAATGAATTTTTTTGTGGGAGCTGGCATCTCTAAGCTTTTCAATAGTGCAAATGGTGACGAAGTAAAATCTAGCGTATGGTTTCGCCAATAAATTGTTCGAAGCGGTTTAAATTTGTGGTCTTCAACCGCTTCAATAATTGTCGGATCAAGCCCTGATAGGCCATCCGTAACCCCAAATGTGCCATCCGCCATATGGCGACCAGCACGACCGGCTATTTGGCCAATTTCTGCCGGCCTGATCTGTCTCTGGTGGCTTCCATCGAACTTTGACACGGACGTAAAAGCTACATGATCAATATCCATATTTAGGCCCATGCCAATAGCATCTGTCGCTACTAAATGATCTACTTCTCCTGCCTGGTACATCGCAACTTGTGCATTGCGTGCACGTGGGGACAGGGCCCCAAGAACCACTGCTGCTCCTCCACGTTGGCGTCGAAAACGTTCTGCTAGTGCGTAAAGATCATTTCCCGAAAAGACGATTGCGGCGCTACGCCTAGGCAGACGTGACACTTTCTTCTGCCCCACATATCTGAGAGTTGAAAAACGTGGTCTACTCTCGAATAATACCCCGGGCACAACATTGCTGATGAGCGAACGAATGATATCCGATCCCAGAAATAAGGTTTCTGAGCGGCCACGAGCGTGCAGAAGTCGATCGGTAAACACATGGCCACGTTCTGGATCGCCACACAACTGAATTTCATCAACAGCCAGAAATTCCACTTGAAGATCCATAGGCATAGACTCCACGGTACAAACAAACCAGCGTGGGCTAGCCGGAACAATTTTCTCTTCCCCGGTTATCAAAGCGACTGAACTCGTGCCGCGCAGCGCAACAATGCGATCGTAATTCTCGCGGGCAAGTAAACGGAGTGGAAATCCAATCATACCACTCGCATGGCCAAGCATTCGGTCTATGGCAAGGTACGTCTTGCCCGTATTTGTAGGTCCAAGAATAGCCCGTACAATAGATGTTTGAAACCGCAACTGCATCGCCAAGTATAGAACCGGTTAATTTGCCAACTATGCAAGAGAATTTAAATATCGTTAGACAAAGAGACAGGCAATAGAGACCGTCTAGACAAGATTCCAAATTATATTTCGTATTTAGCCCGATCTAACCAACGGCACGAAAGAGACAGGAAGACATTCACTCTCAGTCGTCTTTCCGCTCAAATTTTTTTCTATTAGTGTCAAATGCTGTGTGGACTCCTGTTTACCAATAGGAATTACCATCCGACCACCAGGACTCAGTTGATCAACAAGAGTCGAAGGAATCATTGGAGCGGCTGCCGTAACAAGAATGGCCTCATAAGGTGCATACTCCGGCCAACCTCCCCAACCGTCAGCGATTCGTATATGTACATCAAAGTATCCACACCGCTTGAGGCGTACTGAAGCTGCATCAGCTAGTTCAGGCACCACCTCGACACTGAAAACCTCGTCTGCCAGTGCCGCCAATATAGCAGTCTGGTAACCGCAGCCAGTACCAATTTCCAATACGTGTGAGTTCATATTGAGTGACAACATATTGGTCATGATGGCTACGACAAATGGCTGCGAGATGGTTTGACCATAACCTATTGGCAATGGTCGATTCGCGTAAGCGCTTTCCTTCAATTCATGCGGCACAAACTGGTGGCGAGGCACATTAGTAATTGCGGCCATCACCGATGCGTCAAGCACAGTTCTTCCGCAAACATCACCTAAATCACGCATTTCGTCTTCTATTTCTGTAATTAGCCTATCTCGAACATCGTTGAAGTCTTCTGGCATTAATCCAACTCAAATAACACTTTGGAAAATTATGTTATAGACCTATTGATCACACATTGGGGTTGCAAGGCACATCACAACCTCTCATATATCACAGATGCCAAAACTAGATTTGTGGAGCTAAATAATGGCCAGGGCGCAAAAACAAAAGTCCGAAGAAAACTTACAATTCCAGGCCGAAGTCAGCCGACTGCTCAATATCGTAGCAAATTCACTTTACAGCGATAAAGAAATCTTTCTTCGAGAACTTATTTCAAATGCCTCTGACGCCTGCGAGCGATTGCGTTACGCATCCCTAACTAATTCAACATTAGTGATAGACGAACAAGGACATCGTATTGAGGTTGTGCTCAATCGCAAGGGCCGCACAATTTCAGTTTCCGACAACGGAATTGGTATGACCCGTGATGAACTAATAGAAAACCTTGGGACAATAGCACGGTCTGGCACTGCCGCATTTCTCGGCAACATAGCAGATGGCAGTGAGAAGGATATTTCACAAATTGGCCAGTTCGGCGTTGGATTTTATTCTGCCTTTATGGTTGCCGACAATGTCGAAGTAACGTCTCGATACGCCGGAGAAGACAAAGCATACCTTTGGCGATCAGACGGCGGGGGCGAGTTTACAATAGCCGAGGCAGAACGCGATGGATTTGGCACTACCGTAATTATGCATCTGCGCAAAGGGGAAGACGAGTTTTTAAAAGAGGCACGTCTTCGCCAAATTATAACGACCTACTCCGATCACATATCTTTTCCTATTACACTTGACTCGGGCGAAAAGGACAAAAGTGAGACGGAAGAGACATTGAACACAGCATCAGCTTTGTGGACCCGGCCGCGAAAAGAAATCACGGCACAACAGTACAGGGAGTTCTATAATCATGTTGCACATGCGGCAGATGATCCGTGGCTGACACTGCATATGCGCGCCGAAGGCGTGATCTCATATACCAGCCTACTTTTTATACCATCCGTCCGACCATTTGATTTGTTTGAACCCGAGCGCAAGCTGCGGGTTAAACTTTACGTAAAGCGAGTGTTCATAACTGATAATTGCGAGGGATTGTTGCCCGTATGGCTACGTTTTCTTCACGGTGTCATAGATTCTGAGGATCTTGACCTGAATATCAGTCGCGAAATGCTGCAGAATAATCGTGTGGTTGCCAAGATTAAATCTGGCATAACCAAACGTCTCATAAAAGATCTCACTAAGAAGGCGGAGAAAGAACCAGAGACCTACACTGCGTTCTGGGAGAATTTCGGTGCTGTCCTCAAAGAAGGTGTTTACGAGTCGGGCCCAGACCGCGAAGCATTACTCAAGATTTGTCGTTTTCATTCTACCTTTGATGGTAACTTGATAAGCCTTGAAAATTATAAGAAGCGCATGTCTGAAGGGCAGGACACAATTTACTATATCGTCGGTGAAGAGCTGGGAATTATTTCTAAAAGCCCTCATCTTGAAGGCTTCAAGGCACGGGGCGTCGAAGTATTACTATTAACAGATCCTGTCGACGAGTTCTGGGTTCCAGCTGTAGGCGAATTCGATGGGACTTCGTTTTCTTCAATCACACAGGGCGACACAGACCTGGCCGGTATCAAGGTCAACGAAACAGAGTCCGATAATGATGAAAAAGGCGAGAAAGCATCGGAAGGAGATATAGCGCTGTTAATAGCGCTATTAAAACAAGCGTTAGAGGACCAGGTAAAAGATGTGCGCGCATCTGAACGGTTGACGGATAGTCCAGTTTGCCTGGTTGCCGATAGTGGAGACCTAGATATGCATCTAGCACGCTTACTCAAGGCCCATAAACAGGTTGATTCAGTTGCACCGCGTATTCTCGAAATCAACCCTTCCCACACACTGATCCGCGATCTAGCCACAAAAGCTAAGGAAGCAGGCGCAACCGACAGACTCAATGATGCAGCATTACTGTTGGTAGATCAGGCCCGTATTCTCGAGGGAGAACCCATTCCTGACCCAATCGCATTTTCCAGGCGTATGACAGATGTCATGGGCAAAAGTTTAGCCACCAACTAGTATTACTGTACTTCAATTTTACAACACTAATTATGCTAATAGTGCCGCGACTACACCGGGCGACAAATTGCCCGTAATTCGCGGTCACCAAATCTTTAGGCATCCTTTAACTTTGACCGCAATACGTAGTGGAGAATTCCTCCATGACGATAATATTCAACCTCGTCGAGTGTATCAATCCGACAGGTCGTTATAAAATTTTCTGTAGATCCATCACTACGTAAAACAGTGGCCTCTACCTCCATTCTAGGTGTAATGCCATTGTCGAGATTATTAATGTTGATGATCTCACTACCATCAAGCTTTAGGCTTTCTCTGTTAACCCCTTCCTTGAACTGCAGTGGCAGTATACCCATTCCGACCAGATTTGAGCGATGAATACGCTCAAAACTCTCTACTATCACCGCCTTAATTCCAAGTAGTCGGGTACCCTTCGCCGCCCAGTCACGTGATGATCCAGTACCATACTCTTTGCCAGCAACTACAACTAATGGGATACCCTCTGATTTGTATCGCATCGCGGCATCATAAATGGGAAGAATTTCTCCTGAGGGATAATGTTTCGTAACACCTCCTTCTTTACCTTGCACCATCTCGTTACGAATACGGATATTGGCGAATGTGCCTCGCATCATAACCTGATGATTTCCGCGCCGCGAGCCATAAGAGTTGTAATCACGTGGCGGAACTTGATGTGATACAAGATACTCGCCAGCTGGAGTATCTGAATTAATAGTGCCCGCAGGCGAAATGTGATCGGTCGTTACTGAATCAGCAAGAAGTGCTAAAACCCTTGCACCCATAATGTTTTCTACCGCCTGTATTTCTCTGGACATATCTTCAAAATAAGGTGGATTCTGAACATAAGTACTACCTAATTTCCAACTATACGTGCGACCTTCATAAGTAGAAATCGATTGCCATTCTTTATCACCTTGGAAAACATCGCTATAACGCCGCTTGTACATTGCAGGCGTAATTGTCTGATTAATGATCGCCTGAACGTCAGTGTTTGATGGCCATATATCCCGGAGATAGACAAGATTTTCATTCTCATCGGTTCCAAGTGGATCCGTGTATAAATCTGCATTAATCGACCCAACGAGAGCATAGGCCAACACCAACGGTGGTGAGGCAAGATAGTTTGCACTGGTTAGTGGGTGTATTCGGCCTTCAAAATTTCGATTTCCTGATAACACAGCGGCGACAGTGAGATTGCCATCTTCAATCGCAGCGGTTATTGGATCCGACAATGGACCTGAGTTACCGATACAAGTCGTACAACCATATCCTACTAGGTTGTAGCCCAATTCATCGAGATAAGTCTGAAGCCCGCTAGCAACCAGATAGTCTGTTACCACCTTGCTACCCGGCGCAAAAGACGTCTTGACCCAGGGTTTTACAGTTAACCCCCGCTCACGTGCATTCTTGGCTAAAAGACCCGCCGCGACTAGAACACCCGGGTTAGAGGTGTTAGTGCAGCTCGTAACAGAAGCAATGACAATGGCACCATCCGCAAGATTGAAGTCAGTACCAGTGACTGTCACTTCACGTTGTTCAACATGTCCTGAAAGCGCCTCAAATTCTCTGTTAAACGAGATAGCAACATCACGCAGACCAATTCGGTCTTGTGGTCGCTTCGGTCCAGCAAGCGATGATTCAACAAGACTAAGGTCAAGCCGTAACGTATCACTGAATTGTGGTATGGGAGTGGTTGCGTCTCGCCACATGCCTTGCGTCTTCGCATAAGCCTCTACTAGTGCCACTCGAGCAACATCTCTATTGGTTAGTTTTAAGTAGTCCAACGTCGCCTGACCAACCGGAAAAAACCCACATGTAGCTCCGTATTCAGGCGCCATATTTGCTATTGTTGCCTGGTCGGCCAGGGACAAATTATCCAAACCGTCTCCAAAAAATTCAACAAATTTTCCAACAACACCTTTGGTTCTCAGCATTTGTGTGACTGTAAGCACTGCGTCAGTCGCCGTCGCTCCCTCGGGGAGCGTTCCAACCAACTCGAACCCCACCACCTCCGGTATTAACATTGAAATTGGCTGGCCGAGCATGGCTGCCTCAGCTTCAATTCCACCGACACCCCAGCCTAGAACAGCCAGTCCATTCACCATAGTGGTATGACTATCTGTTCCTACAAGTGTGTCGGGATACGCAACTGTGCGTCCATCTTCCTCGCTCGACCAGACGGTCTGAGCTAAGTATTCGAGATTTATCTGATGACAAATACCTGTGCCTGGTGGAACCACTCGAAAGTTGTCGAACGCCCCCTGCCCCCAGCGCAAAAACTCATAGCGTTCGCGATTACGACTAAACTCCATTTCGACATTTATTTGAAAGGCATCAGAATTGCCAAATGAATCGACCATAACCGAGTGGTCGATCACAAGATCAACAGGTGAGACCGGGTTTATCTTCTCTGGATTTCCGCCCATCGCCACCATTGCATCACGCATCGCCGCAAGATCAACCACCGCCGGGACACCCGTAAAGTCCTGCATGAGGACACGACCGGGCCTAAATGAAATTTCTCTGTCACTACCACCTGTTTTAAGCCAGCACGAAAGCGCTTGAATATCCTCGACCGTCACACTACGCCCGTCCTCATGACGCAGAAGATTTTCAAGCAAAACCTTAAGCGTATAGGGCAGTGATGAGATATCTCCTATTACCTCCGATGACGCCTCAAGGCTGAAATAATCATATTCACGGTCATCAACATTAAGGGTCCGCCGGGTCTTCAAGCTATCTTGGCCGATCACATCTACCCTCCCTAGTCCGTTCGTCACATAAGTTATTATATGGGAAGTGCCGCTCCGGTCCATGCCGATAGAGACCTAAGTATGTAAAAAAAATATTGGGCAAACCGGACGGTATTAACAAATTCCATTGCCATAAAATAACCCCATTCTCATCAAAAGTTTTTCATAGTTGGTTGCTAAATTAATATGCACTGAGCTCTCCCTTCTCAGCGAGGCCGTACCTGACGGCCGCCAAAAGTGACCCAAAGTGGATCACACAACTTAGACGGCTGCCTGTCCATTCCAAACAGCCGTCTTTTTTGTGGCTAAACCAAAATTCTATTGTGGTGCACAGTGGTTTCTCCCCCACTAGGCAAACCCTGTGATATATGTGTGACATCTGCCGAATACTCGGCCCAAACGGATTTAAAATATGTCCAGCCGTTTTATCGGCAAAGATCTGGTTTGTGTTCGCAATGAGAGGATTGTGTTCGAAAATCTATCGTTCTCCATGGTCGAAGGTAGTGCACTAGTGTTACGTGGGCCCAACGGTAGCGGCAAATCAAGCCTTCTTCGTATGATGGCGGGACTGCTGCCGCCAGAATCGGGCATTTTAACCTGGGATGGCTTAGACGTGACGGAAGACATTCATTTGCATCGTACTAAGCTTCATTACGTGGGACATCAGAATGCGATTAAGCCAATGTTAACAGTTGCTGAAAATTTATCTTTCTCGGCAGCGCTAAAGATGGGGCAAATCGATTATCGCAAGGCTCTAGAAAAATTTGAGCTGATTGATTTCGAGAATTTGCCAGTGAGGCTCCTTTCCGCTGGTCAAATGCGCCGAGTAGCGCTGGCGCGGCTTGTTGTGAGCCCGGCATCACTGTGGCTACTGGATGAACCAACGTCTTCACTCGATATGACCGCGATCAATTTGTTGCACAAGACTATCGCTAATCACCGATCAAGTGGTGGCATGGTAGCACTAGCCCTACATGATACCTTAGCTCTTGAAAGCCCGATGGAACTAGACCTTACTGCCTACACACCAACCCATAAGAAACTATCTGAACAGTTACAATCTTGATCCGTGCATTCACACATATCATGTTTCAAACTCTCAGACTTACCATAAGACAAGGGTCTGATGTTGCGGCTCTTATGATGTTTTTTATTATTACAGTTTCATTATTCCCATTCGCCGTTGGGCCAGAATCAGCGATCCTTTCAAACATTGCTGCGGGAGTGATTTGGGTCACTGCATTACTGGCGACAATGTTATCATTGGGACGCTTGTTTCAAGGTGATTTTGAGGATGGATCACTCGATCTTCTAGTGACATCAGTGCATCCTCTAGAACTCATCGTATTGGCAAAAATTTCGGCACACTGGCTTGTTTCCAGCCTCCCATTAATCCTCGTTGCGCCTGTTCTGGCCGTGGCATTAAGTCTATCTTTGGATGGCATCTTGATACTCATTACTGTGATGATAGTCGGTACGCCAACCTTAAGTTTGATTGGTTCTATTGGGGCTGCCCTGACTCTCGGGGCACGCCACAGCAGCGTGTTGATCTCTATTCTAGTTTTACCACTCTACATACCCGTTTTAATTTTTGGGGTTTCAGCAATCGATGCAACAATCTCTGACCTCACTGCCCGCCCTCATCTACTTATTCTTGGTGCAATGTTGCTAGCTGCATTACCTCTTGCGCCGTGGGCAACAGCAGCAGCGCTGCGTCAGACCCTTTCATGACACTTGATAAAATATAACTATCACTGCCGTTAGTTTTGGTAGCAATTATACTTTACGAACTAAATAACGATAACATTAATTGGGACCCATGCAACAATTTGCCAATCCGAATCGCTTTCTCAAAGTAGCAAACGCTATCTTACCTTGGTGCGGGTGGTCCACCCTAGGTTGCCTGATGTCTGGTTTATATTTTGCACTCATCTCATCTCCGGCAGACTACCAACAAGGCCAGACCGTGCGTATCATGTATATCCATGTTCCCTCAGCGTGGATGGCAATGTTCATATACGCAAATATGTCAATCGCCAGTGCAGTTGCCCTCATCTGGAAACATCCACTCGCCCATTTAGCAGCCAGATCGAGCGCGCCAATCGGCGCGGCATTTACCTTTATCTGTCTCGCTACGGGTATGCTCTGGGGCAAGCCTACGTGGGGCACTTGGTGGGTGTGGGACGCTCGGCTGACGTCAGTTCTGATTTTGTTTTTTCTATATATAGGTTACATCGTTTTAATTAATGCATTTGACGATGCGAGTCGTGCCATGCGAGCAAGTGCCGTATTGGCTATCGTAGGCGCCATCAATCTGCCCATAATAAAATTCTCGGTGGACTGGTGGAATACACTGCATCAACCAGCAAGCATAGCGCGACTTGACGCGCCGGCAATTCACTCCTCGATGCTGACACCATTATTGCTAATGACCGCTGCCTTTATGGGAATCTATGCGGTGTTACTTATACTGAGTATAAACAGCGAACTGATACGGGCAAGAATTCGTAGCATGCGTATCAACCAAGCACGCTGATTTACTTTAACAAACCTTGTCTCCAACTGGAAAACTGAACCATTTATCTCAGTATTAGCATACCCAGAGAAGCAAGCATTTTTTTGTACAAAACACAGTTTTCATTTGATTAAAAAACAGATATGTCAAACCAATAGGAGAAGCGACTTTTTTTACCGCTTAGAAAGGGTTACCAGTGGATGAAAGTCTTAGTCGAATATATTTCAATGAACGGACACGGCTCGTTCATCTGGGCAGCCTATTTGATTACTACCATTATATTGGCAAGTTTATTCATATTGGTACTAAGTACGCTCTTCAGAAATCGAAAAATTCTTAAGTTACTGGAGTCGAATGCCAAGCGAGGGGCTGAACTGTAATTGCAGCCAACTAGGAGAATCGTTAGTCGTGAGTGCAAATCCAACAAGGCCCAAAAACATCAATCCGGCACCGGGAAGACGCCGACGACGGCTCTTTGCCATACTGACTGGTGTAACACTGCTTGGAACTGCTGTGGCACTTGTTCTTAGCGCCCTCGAAGACAGTATAATTTTCTTCTACAGCCCAAGCGATCTAAACGAGAATAAAATCGATCCCGGTGAGCTCTTCAGATTAGGCGGCCTGGTAGTCAAGGGCAGCGTCAGCAAGGCCGAAGACGGTATAACTACACTGTTTGCGATAACGGATCTGGCTAACACGGTGAATGTCAGCTACGAAGGACAACTACCAGACCTATTTCGTGAAGGACAAGGTGTTGTAACTGAAGGTTCCCTCTTGACTGGTGGGCTGTTCAAGGCAAGTGAGGTGCTGGCCAAACACGACGAGAATTACATGCCTGCCGAAGTAGCAGAAGCGCTTAAGAAAACTGGTCAATGGCGTGAACCATAATACGGAAGATAGCGTCTCATGATTGCTGAAATTGGACAGTTGGCACTCGCTTTAGCGCTGGTCACAGCGCTCGTTCAAGCAACCATCCCGATCATTGGCGCAGCTAGGAACGTGACTGCCTGGATGGTAGTAGCTCAACCAGCCGCAATTTTGCAGTTGGGACTGATTACCATCGCTTTTGCAGCACTCATGCAAAGTTACGTCACGAGCGATTTCTCGGTTCTTAACGTCGCCCAGAACTCCCACTCCCTTAAGCCACTCATATACAAAATTTCAGGAGTTTGGGGAAATCACGAAGGCTCTCTCGTGCTTTGGGTTTTAATTCTTGCCTTGTTTGGTGCAATGGTCGCTGGTTTTGGAAACAACCTCCCTCCGACCCTGAAAGCCAGAGTATTAAGTGTACAGGCCATGATCGCAGTAGGATTTCTTACCTTCATGTTGTTTTCCTCAAACCCATTCATACGTCTAAACCCACCACCACCAGACGGCAATGGGTTGAACCCCTTGTTACAGGATCCGGGTCTCGCATTTCATCCTCCAATTCTTTACGCAGGTTATGTAGGTTTCTCGATAGCCTTCTCATTTGCCATAGCTGCACTTATTGAAGGCAAGGTTGACGCTGCATGGGCACGTTGGGTCAGACCTTGGACTTTACTCGCCTGGTCGTTTCTTACCGCTGGTATTGCGTTAGGTAGTTGGTGGGCTTACTACGAATTGGGCTGGGGAGGATGGTGGTATTGGGACCCTGTCGAGAATGCATCATTTATGCCATGGCTGGTGGGAACCGCATTGTTGCACTCTGCTCTTGTTGTCGAGCGGCGATCTGCACTCAAGGCTTGGACCATTTTGCTCGCAATTCTCACCTTCTCTCTGAGCCTTGTGGGCACATTTTTAGTTCGCTCAGGTGTCCTCACTTCGGTACATGCATTTGCAACCGATCCTGCACGAGGCATATTTATTCTTGCCCTACTGATAGTCGTAATTGGAGGCAGCCTTACGCTATACGCAATACGTGCACCGGTGCTTAAAGGCGGAGGTCTATTCGCACCGATCAGCCGGGAGGGTAGTCTAGTTCTTAACAATTTGCTTCTCACAATATCTGCCGCCACCGTTTTTCTTGGGACGCTATATCCTCTATTTCTAGAAGCTATCGGCGGGGGAAAAGTTTCTGTTGGCCCACCATATTTTAATTTCACATTCGTTCCGCTGATGATCCCACTTATCGTGGCTTTGGGTATAGGGCCGTTGCTTGCCTGGAAGCGTGGTGACTTGCTCGGTGTCCTTGGACGACTTAAATTTGTATTCGTATTGACGATGACATCTGCCGTTATCGTCGCTTATGTTACTTGGGGACGCTCAGTGTTTGGCGTCATGGGTATAGCCCTTGCTGTGTGGCTCGGTGCTGCCGTGATAGTGACATTTGCCGAACGTATTGGATTGGGACGCCTGTCAATTGCCGACAGCATAGGGCGCATAACCCACCTGCCACGCAATGTCTGGGGCATGACCTCAACTCATTTCGGCTTTGCCATCGTAATTGTAGGTATTACCGGCGCTTCGCTTTGGCAAAGTGAGAACGTACTCATAATGAGTCCAGGCGAAACAGCCCAGATTACTGAATACCAGCTGACCCTAGAAGAGGTGCTTGACGTGCGCGGACCCAACTATACAGCGCAACGTGCAAGTTTCACTGTAAGTCAGAATGGCAAATTCAAAACGATTTTAGAGCCAGAAAAACGTTCCTACTTTGTACAAAATAACCAGACTACCGAAGCGGCAATTTACAGTACCGGGTTGGCCGATCTCTATGTAGTTATTGGTGACCATGTTAAGGATCAAGGAATAACGGTGCGCCTGTACCACAAGCCACTCGTTCCTTGGATTTGGTTCGGTGTCGCTCTTATGGTAGTCGGCGGACTGGTATCGCTTTCAGATAGACGGCTTCGCGTTGGTGCACCCGCACGTAAGGGGCAACATCCACAAGTACGTGTCTCAACAAGGTCAATTAAACTATGATGCGGCGAGTTATCTTCGCCTTTCCACTACTCGCATTTTTGGGGATAGCCGTTTATTTTTGGGCCGGTCTACAAAGGGATCCACGTATAATTCCGTCTAACTTGATAGACCAACCGGTACCAGAATTCAACCTCACTCCTCTACACACTGATAAACCTGGTTTTGCCAGTAAAGACCTCATGGGTCAGGTAAGTTTAGTTAATATATTCTCATCCTGGTGTATGCCTTGCCGAATAGAGCATCCCTTCCTTATGCAAATTTCAGAAAAGGGAGATGTTCCAATTTTCGGCATCGCCTGGAAGGACAGGCCAGAGGACGCCGCTGCATTACTTGCCGAATTGGGAAACCCCTACACCCTCATAGGTCAAGACCCGAATAATAAAACCGGGATCGAACTAGGGGTATATGGTGTTCCCGAAACCTATATTATTGACACCGATGGTCGCATTCGGTTCAAACACGTCGGGCCTATCCTTCCTGAAGCTCTAAAAACCATAGAGCACATTATCGCAGATCTTAAAGAATGAAATTGTTGACTTTCCTTTGGATGATTCTGATTGTTTTGATGCCTGAGGTACAGGCTGTGGAGCCATCGGAAGTTCTTAAAGATCCAATACTGGAAAGTCGTGCACGTTCCCTTTCAGCCGAAATCAGATGTCTCGTATGTCAAAATCAGTCGATCGATGATTCGAATGCGGACTTAGCACGCGATCTGCGACTCCTGGTGCGAGAACGTCTGCTCGAAGGTGATAGCAATCAGGAAGTACTTGACTATCTGTCTGATCGTTACGGGGACTTCGTCCTACTAACACCACCGGTTAAACCAAAAACTTTGATACTTTGGTTTGGTCCACTTGGCATGCTCGTGCTTGCCCTGATCATGGTCGCTTTTTATTTCCTTAGGCGACGTCCTGCCCTAGTCGAAATCAGCTCCAATGAGATGTCTTCCGAAGAGGTAAAACGTCTCGAGGACCTTCTCAAAGAGAATAACGAGAAGACATCATGATGTTTTGGATAGCCGCTGGCGCGATGGTGGTAGTGACAACAACAGCTCTCATTCTGCCCATGCTGCGCACCCAACGTTCGGTGGGGAATACAAATGACTATGACGTAGAGGTCTACAAAGACCAGATTACAGAATTAGATCGAGAGCACGCGCAGGGATATTTGGACGATAATGAGGCAGCTGCCGCACGTACGGAGATAGCACTGCGCCTGCTAACAGCGGACAACAGGCGGAAATTAGTCGATGGTGATAATGCTGTCGGATGGCCTCACAACCGCCACACCCTCCGGATCACCGCATTAACGCTAATGATCACTGTACCCAGCATAGTGTTCACTATTTATTCAACGCTCGGTAATCCTGGGCTACCAGGCGCCCCTTTCGCTGCACGAGATTCCCTACAGTCTGACAAACAGACAACTGAAGGCAATGAAGACCTCAATATCTTAGCGGAACGGCTTGCTGATCGCCTTAAAACTTCCCCAGAAGACACTGAAGGGTGGCTCCTGCTCGCCCGCACCTACATGACGCTCAAACGATTTACCAAGGCTGTAAGAGTATTCGAAATAATGCTCGGGCTCGATCCACGTAATGCAGATCTCAATGGTGCCTATGGTGAAGCACTTACATTTGCGGCCGGCGGCACAGTAACACAGGCAGCACAACGCGCTTTTGACGAATCGTTACGCATAGACCCTAAAGACGTGCGGGCCCGGTACTATAGCGGCCTTGGAAACTACCAACGTGGTAACAAATCTAACGCACTTGACCAATGGGCAACTCTGATTGCGGATTCACCTGCCGATGCTTCCTGGCTACCCAATATTCGTAGCCGAGCTGAAGAGGCTGCCCGCGACCTTGGTCTCAATGCAGAAGCTATCTTGCCTCGCCCTTTGCCCGCGAAGAGTAAAAAGCCTATTTCAAACAGGGAGCTAACAGCCGAGGACTTGGCAACAGCATCTAATATGTCGACGGAGGAGCGAACACAGATGATCTCCGGCATGATCAATAGATTAGCCGCTCGTCTGGAAGATAACCCTCTGGACTTCGAGGGATGGCTGAGATTGATACGGGCACTTACCTTGAACAACAATCAAAAGGATAAAGCCCAGGAGGCCCTTGATAAAGCGCTGCACATATTTGCGAAGGCACCGTTTCCTCATCGGCAATTGTTAGCTCTTGGAGGTGAACTTGGTCTCAAGGTAACCACCCACAACACCAGTACTCGTGGCCCGACAGCCGCAGAGGTTGAAGCTGCAAAGGACCTTTCTGCGGAGGAGCGTGCAGCAATGATCGAGGGCATGGTGGGGTCGTTAGCCGAGCGTCTCGAGGATGAACCCCATGATACCACGGGTTGGATCAAGCTAGCTCGCTCATATGATGTGCTCAAACGACCAGTAGATTTGCGAAATACCCTTGCACGCGCAGCAAATTTTAATCCAGATAACGTCGAAATTTTGATTTTTTACGCCCGAGCCCTTCGTGCAGAAAACGGCGGAAAACAATCCGATACCTCTGTTTCGATCATGCGTAAAATTTTGTCAATCGAGCCAAACAACATTGAGGCCTTATGGTTTGTCGCACAGGCTGAGTTACAAGCAGGTGACAGCGCTAAAGCGAAAATACTACTAGCGCGAGCACTATCCAAACTACCGGTGAACTCCACTGAATACAGACAGGTTAAAGGTGCGATCGAAGCATTAGACAGTGAATAGGTTGAGGTCTACTTTGTTTTTAAAATCCTGCCATTTCCGATTGATGCGTAAGAATGATATCGAAAGACAGACGATGAATAGTGCCATTTGTTTTAATTAGGACGACCTAATAGGAAATACCCATAATGTCACCGATTGTCTCTACAGATTGGCTGGCTGAGCGCCTGGATGACCCGAGCGTCAAGATCATCGAAGTCTCAGCAAGAAAAGAAGACGCGGAATATCATAGAAGTCATATTCCGGGCGCAATCCTGTTTTTCTGGAAGGATTTGTGCTGGCATTCCACTGATCGTCAGATGGTATCGCCCATAACTCTTGCTGAAAGGCTCGGTAGCGTTGGCATCAGTGATAATGACACGCTTGTTCTTTACGGTGACCCAGTACAATACGGAACTTATGGTTTTTGGGCCCTGACCATGGCGGGTCACCCCGATCTCAGACTACTCGATGGCAGCCGTACGAAGTGGGCCGCAGAAAACCGACCTATGGTTACAAGTATTTTTACCAATGATCCGACTAACTATGTACCGCACGAAGGTGACACAAGCATGCGTGTGGGACGCGACAACGTCCGTGAAAATCTTGGCAAACCGACGCGTCTCGTTTTGGATGTCCGGAGCCCGGAAGAATACAGCGGTGAGCGTGTTATTTCTTATGGCCAGTTTGACCACGGTGCGGAGAGAAGCGGACGAATTCCGGGTGCGGCTCACCTGTTTTTCGGTGAACTATTCAATGACGACGATAGCTTTAAGAATTCCGATGAAGTGCTTGCTGCCTTTAAGTCAACAGGCGCAGAGTTAAGCCATTTTAAAGAAATTGTTTGTTATTGCCGGTTGAGTCACCGCGCGAGCCTGGCGTGGACGGCCATAACCCACATTCTCGGCTATAAGGGTGCAAAAATATATGACGGTTCATGGACCGAGTGGGGCAGCATTGTCGGCTTCCCGATCGAGAAGTAAATTCTAAAATTATAGGTCTTTCGGAGTGAGTGGAAGCCTAACCACCTCTCCTCGCAACGCCGATAAATCCATCGCCATAGTCAACATCAAGTTACGGTGACCTTCAGCCGCAGTTGCGTGCGGCGTATCAAGACCTGAATGAATACGAGCAAACCACGAATTAGTCTCTTCGCGCATCGGTCCCCACAACTGGTCAAGGAACAGGTCTCCTGGCGGGTAACTGGTCAGAAAATCCACATGACGCTGGAACTCGGGCTCAAAACCTTCTGGAGCATAACCGGCTCCTTGGGGTATTTCAGAGGCCATTACGACATCCCGGTGGGTGTCCTCGACATCGATAACTCCGTTTGTACCGACTATTCCTATCTCTAGTCCGTAAACTGAACCAGGCCAAACAGTGGGTAATGCCCAGCTAATGTTCATACTAAAAAGTGTGCCATCATCCATGGTGAATATACCAAAGGTAGAATCCTTGGTGCCAAGCTGGGACAACACCTTGTCATTAGACCTCGCATAGACAGAGACCGGCGTCTTCCCTTCCATCAACCACATAGACATATCCAGACTGTGGGTCCCTGAAACTACCATCGGTGTCAGGTGTTCCCGCTCATTAGTTTTGCGGATCGTAGCAAGTGGCACCATGCGATTCATGAAGGCCCGTGTTACCACACCGGTCACTTCACCAATTTGGCCAGTCAACAGTCTTTCCTTAATAGCCAAGAATCGTCGACGAAAGCGCTGTGTGTAACCTACCACCGCGTCAATGTTGTTTCCTTCAATTGCCTTAAGAATTGCCTCCGATTCCCTGGCATTCGTGGCCAAAGGTTTCTCTATAAACAACTTGTGTCCCTGTTCGACAGCCCTAAGGGTCGGCTCAGTATGACTATTTTCGTCTGTGACGATCATTGTTGCTTGGACTTCAGGACGAGCTAGCAATTCCTCGTAATCAGTCGTAAAAAAATCCGCACTAACCTCCTTCGCTAACTTGCGACCAAGTGGTTCGTCAGTGTCACAGAGCCCAAGCCAACCAATTCCCGGATAGTCGCGAGCAAATTTAGCTCTAATACGCCCAATGGTGCCGCAACCGACAATGGCTAAACCTATATCCGACGTTTTTCCATCAGTCATATTTTTCCTTACTAAGATTGTTACACATTATTTCACACGAATTACTAAATTACAGACCGGTGATTACTCTGGTGGCAGTACCTCTTGAACACATACCTGATCAATCATATGACCACGTCCGATGTCTTCTAGGTGCGCTCGCTTTTGGTCATTAGGGATATTTGCACCGATTCCACCAGTCATGGTTAGAATTAGAGACTGATCACTCATCGATAGCCAATAATCTCGTCGCACCAACTTATCATTTTCATCCCGTGCAAACGGGTCATCAGGTTTTAGCGCAAGGTCCGGCATAAAAAAATTTGGCACTCACTGTCCTCACTACAAGTTTTTCAATAGTTAATCATACATCTAAACAAACCCAGATATATGATGAAATTAAATACTAACGAGACTGAACTACGAAATATTCCTGGAGACTAGTGTATATTACCTCCGATCCTTCTCCATTATGTTGCAACCCGGCCAAAACCCTTGAGTTCTCAGCGCATTATTGTTAGCAACAATTCATAATAAAAACGAGTTATTAATGTGTATGTGGCAGCAAACTCCGATGTGCGATGGTACAAGGAGATAAGAAATCTTTGGTAATATTCCCGTATTTCTTTGGTACCTGAAATCTATACACCTCAATTGCTGTAGTTTTGCTAATATGCCTTAGAGAGTTTTGCAATCATCAGATCAGTTGTTCACAGGTTTGCGTGGACTAATTTCACCAATTTGCTAACCTTCGCGCCTACGGTACAACCGTCCCGAAAGGGAGGTAAAACACCTTGCAGAAGTACTCAATATTCTCACTCGCGCGAAACGCGTTTACGGGTCACAATAACTGGTTTGAGGCTTGGCGCAGTCCAGATCCAAAACCTGAATATGATGTAGTTATTGTCGGTGGCGGTGGCCACGGGCTTGCGACAGCCTACTATCTGGCAAAAGAACACAATATTACAAATATCGCAGTAATCGAAAAGGGGTGGCTAGGAGGCGGCAATACTGGTCGCAATACAACAATCATCCGCTCCAATTATTTGTGGGACGAAAGTGCAAAACTTTATGAACATTCTTTAAAATTGTGGGAAGGACTGTCTCAAGAGCTCAACTTCAACGTGATGTTCAGCCAACGTGGGGTATTAAACCTGGCACATAATCTGCATGATTTGCGGGAACTTTCCCGCCGTGTAAATGCAAACCGCCTAAACTGTATCGACTCAGAATTCCTTACTTCAGAAGAAGTAAAAAAATTCTGTCCATTAATTGATACGTCACCTACCCTGCGGTATCCGGTATTAGGAGCTTCTTTGCAAAGGCGTGGCGGAGTAGCCCGACATGACGCAATGGCTTGGGGTTTTGCGCGTGCCGCCGATGGGCTTGGTGTCGATATAATCCAAAACTGCGAGGTCCGGGGGATACAGAGAGATGGAAGCCAGGTTCAAGGTTTGGACACAACCCGCGGGTCCATTAGGGCAAAAAAAGTGGGCGTAGTCGTTGCCGGACACTGTAGCGTACTGGCAGATATGGCGGGCTTCCGCCTACCCATAGAAAGCCACCCACTACAAGCGCTGGTCTCGGAACCAATCAAACCTGTGCTCGACTGCGTTGTAATGTCTAACACCGTACATGCCTACATCAGCCAATCCGACAAGGGTGAGTTGGTTATCGGTGCCGGTATTGATGGTTATGTATCTTATTCACAGCATGGCGGTTTTGATGTTGTTGAGGGCACATTGCACGCAATTGTTGAGTTATTTCCGATGTTCAGCCGTATGCGCATGCTGCGACAGTGGGGAGGTGTTGTTGACATCTCTCCAGATGCCAGCCCTATCATAAGCAAGTCGCCTATTGATGGGTTATATTTCAACTGTGGTTGGGGCACTGGCGGATTCAAGGCGACACCAGGTTCGGGAAATGTTTTTGCTCATACAATCGCGAGGGAGGAACCCCATTCACTTAATGCCTCTTTCTCCCTTGATCGCTTTTCAACCGGTGCCCTGATTGATGAACACGGGGCCGCAGCGGTGGCCCATTAGTGATCCTACCATGTTACTAATACCCTGCCCTTGGTGCGGTGAGCGCGACGTATCTGAGTTCCATTGCGGTGGTGAAGCACATGTCACGCGTCCGTCAAATGCTAGTACCATCGATGATACTGTCTGGGCTGACTATTTGTTCATGCGGCAAAATCCAAAAGGACTACACTACGAACGCTGGAGTCATGCATATGGTTGCCGCAAATGGTTTCATCTTGTGAGAGATACAATCAGCGATCAGGTGCTTGCTGTTTACCCGATCAGCGAATCCCCACCAGAAGCCTCGGAATATTCATCGTGAGTGGGCAACGTTTTCGTTTGCCTGATGGAGGTCGAATTGACCGCACATCAGAACTATCATTCAGCTTCAACAACCGCCGTTATTTTGGATACAAGGGTGATACACTCGCCTCTGCGTTGCTTGCAAACGGCGTCCATCTCGTTGGGCGCAGCTTCAAGTATCACAGACCGCGCGGCATCCTTGGCAGCGGAACGGAGGAACCAAACGCACTGGTCCAACTGGGTAGTGGTGCACGAACTGACCCCAACATGCTGGCAACAGTAGTTGAGCTGTTTGATGGACTGCAGGCGACTAGCCAGAATTCATGGCCAGCGCTTCGCTTCGATATAGGTTCTATAAACGATCTTCTTTCCCCACTACTTCCGGCTGGATTCTACTACAAAACCTTTATGCAACCAGCGCGCCACTGGATGTTCTATGAAAAGTACATCCGAAGAGCGGCAGGCCTGGGTCGCGCACCGACGGAACGTGACCCTGATAGCTATCAGCAGAAAAACATCCATTGCGATGTGTTGGTGATTGGTGCCGGCCCTGCGGGCATAGCCGCCGCAATGGCAGCTGGTTCGACTGGTGCTCGGGTAATTCTCACCGATGAGCAGATGGAAGTCGGGGGAGCCTTACTTTCAGAGTCAGAATGTGAAATTCGAATTGGTAACAAGTCACCGAACTTTTGGTTGGCAGCAGCTGCAGAGTCGCTCGCCGGAATGGACGAGGTCACGGTCCTGTTGCGCACGACAGCATTTGGATACTACTCCGACAATTTTGTCGGACTATTAGAGCGGGTAGGCGACCACCTACCTAATTCAACGTGTGGGCCTAGGCAACGGTTGTGGAAAGTTCGTGCCAAGCAAATAATACTGGCAACGGGTGCTATTGAGAGGCCGCTGGTATTTGCCGAAAATGATAGGCCGGGGATAATGCTCGCGAGTGCGGCACGCACATATGTCAACCGATATGGTGTTACTCCAGGTTCACAGGTAGTTGTTTTTACCAACAATGACAGTGCCTACGCCACTGCCTTGGATTTAGTGAAAGCGGGGATTGATGTTAGAGCTATCATCGACCTGCGCGACCAGATTGAGGGTGGGTGGCTGCGCCTGATTCACAAAGCAGGTATCCCCGTGATGCAGGGCTGCGCTGTTACAGGTACAAAGGGGCGTTACCGGGTGTCCGGCGTGTCAGTGATGAGTTTGAATGATGGTGGGAACGATGTAGAGGGCAAAATCAAACGATTAAAGTGTGACTGCGTCTTGATGTCTGGTGGTTGGAACCCTGCGGTACACCTGTTCTCGCAATCCCGCGGCAGTCTTAAATTTAGTGAAGTAGATGGTAATTTTTTGCCAGATAAGGCGGTACAGGCCCAACGGGCCGTGGGCGCATGCAATGGCGCGCACTCGTACTCACAGTGTATATTCGAAGGGACCAATGCCGGTTCTGCTGCGGCCAACGATTCCGGGTTTGATTCAAATGTAGCGGAATTGCCCAAGTGTTCTGAACCGTCATTGGAACCTAGGAGTCGTGTTTGGCGAGTGCCATCCGATAGGAAGACTGCACGCATGTTTGTTGATTTTCAAAACGATGTAACCACGAAGGATCTCGATCTTGCAGTGCGTGAGGGATATAGCTCGATCGAACACGTAAAGCGCTACACTACCGCCGGCATGGGCACCGATCAGGGAAAGACCGGTAACATAAATGCGCTGGCAATCGTAGCAGACCGACTAGGTGCAAAAATTCCCGCTATTGGTACCACAACGTTCAGAGCACCTTACACACCGGTAACCTTTGGAGCGATTGCCGGCAATTATGTCGGTAGCCTTTTTGATCCTATACGCCGGACTCCGATGCATGACTGGCATGTTGCACACGGGGCTACGTTTGAGGATGTTGGTCAATGGAAACGCGCCTGGTATTACCCACTTGAAAACGAAACCATGCGCCAGGCAGTTGACCGAGAAGTCAAAACAGCACGCGACGGGATCGGTATCCTCGATTATTCGACTCTAGGGAAGATTGATATCCGGGGGCCCGACGCAGCAGAGTTTCTCAACCGGGTATACACAAATAACTGGAAAGAATTGGCAACGGGTCGTTGCCGCTATGGAGTAATGCTACGTGACGACGGGATGGTAATGGATGACGGCATTACAACGCGATTAGCAGAGAACCATTACTTAATGACTACTACAACCGGAAATGCTGGAAACGTACTGTCATGGCTGGAAGAATGGCTACAGACTGAATGGCCCGATCTGAGGGTCTATTGCACTTCTGTTACCGAACAATATGCGACGATCAGCCTGTGCGGACCCAAAGCGCGCGGCCTTCTATCCGGACTAGCGCCAGATATGGAGCTTGATCCACATAATTTTGAGCATATGTCTATGAAGGAAGGCAATGTGGCTGGGATTAACGCGCGTATATTGAGAGTTAGCTTCACCGGTGAGGTCAGTTTTGAGATCAACGTGCCTGCACGATTTGGTTTAACCCTTTGGCAATCGTTGATTAGAGCAGGTGAGTCGCAAGGCATCACTCCGTACGGTACAGAAGCGATGCACGTGCTGCGGGCAGAAAAGGGTTACTTCATCTCTGGCCAGGAAACGGACGGGACTGTAACGCCAATTGATTTGGGAATGGAATGGATTGTTAGTTGGACAAAGGGAGATTTCATAGGTCGGCGCTCCTTAAGCCGCTCAGATACGATACGTGACGACCGCAAGCAGTTGGTGGGCTTACTGACAGCTGACCCAGAATACATCCTCGATGAAGGAGCACAAATCGTGTCAACAATGAAGAAGAAGCCACCAATGGAGATGATCGGCCATGTGACATCGAGTTATTACAGCCCAAACATTGGCCGCTCTATAGCAATGGCCATGATCCGTGGAGGCCGTGGCAGAATAGGGGAGACCCTGTATGCACCAATGGCGGACAAGACTGTAAAAGTGACTGTAACCAATCCGGTTTTTTTCGATTCGGATGGTGAGCGACTAAAGGACTGAATTACCTAATCAAGTTATCAGCCTACCTGTGTTGTATAGCATAATCCCGTGAAACTTTGGTGGAGCCGAGGGGATTTGAACCCCTGACCTTCGCATTGCGAACGCGACGCTCTCCCAACTGAGCTACGGCCCCAACTATTCCGCACAGTATAATTCTTTATTGACCTATCACTTATTGACTGTCGTACGCACGATCACCCAAGGACGAAACTATGTGAGTGGAATCCGTGTCATGTCAAGCACCGCTAAGGTTATAAAATCTATCTATACCTGGCGTCGCACATTGCGCTCTTGCCACCCCTTGCCCTATGACGTAAATGTCATGAGTAATTGGTTAAGAGTTGAAACGGTTTCATTATTCAATGACTTCACTACTTTGGCTGATCAGCACCGTAATTGATCTTTATGTGTGGTGTATTATCATCGCGGCCATCATGAGCTGGTTGATAACCTTCAACGTCGTCAACACTCAGAACCGAATAGTCTATCTAATTGGCGACACACTAAATCGAATTACTGAACCTCTTTTGAAGCGAATTCGGCGTTATATGCCTAATTTGGGTGGCATTGATATTTCACCAATTGTTTTGATACTAGGCTTGGTTTTCATCCGCAGCCTTCTCTTTGAGTATTGGCCGATATTGAGACAAGGGTAGATGACTTCAGGATAGTTATTTGGTTAAGTCTGTTCAAAGGTGAGGGGGCCCATTGTTGAACCGTGACATGACCCAAATGGCAGGGTGTAATTGCTTGTACCTGTTAATGCCGGTAAGAAGAAGGGTTAAGTCGACGAGGCATTAGTAAGCCTTTTGTTACAGCTCGACGAATTCTGAAACCGAGGCCTCTGACACGGCAGGTTAGCAATATTTACTTAAAGCACATTGCGTGTATGGGTGGCAGCCTCAAAATTCGACTACACCATAAGATAGGTAAACTTTATGAATGATACCAAAATCATCGATGGGAAAAGTTTTGCTGAGAGTGTACGCCTTAAAGTAGCGGACGCAGTCATCAACTTGAAGAACGAGCACGAACTAGTGCCTGGCCTCGCTGTCGTTCTAGTTGGAGAAGATCCGGCCAGCCAAGTCTATACCCGCAATAAAGCGCGCCAGACCGGTGAAGTAGGTATGAATAGTTTCGAGCATAAACTAGGTGCAGATACGAGTCAGCACGACTTGTTGACTTTGATCAAAAAATTAAACAAAGACCAGTCCGTTAACGGGATATTGGTTCAACTGCCTCTACCAGAACAAATCGACACGCAGGCGGTCCTTGCTGCTATCGAACCAGAAAAAGATGTGGATGGTTTCCATGTAGTTAACACAGGCCTTCTAATGACCGGTGGGGACGGCTTAGTGCCTTGCACCCCGCTCGGCTGCCTCATGCTAATCAAGGATACATTAGACAATTTGACGGGACTAGAAGCTGTCATCGTTGGTAGATCAAATATTGTCGGGAAACCGATGGCCATGCTCTTGCTTAACGAAAACTGTACTGTCACGTTAGCACACTCCCGTACACAGGATTTACCACAAGTTTGCCGTCGGGCAGATATTCTAGTAGCTGCGGTCGGGCGAGCTGAAATGGTTGGTGGCGACTGGATTAAACCGGGTGCCACAGTTATCGATGTCGGTATCAACCGAATCAGTGGTCAGGATGGAAAGACTAAACTCGTCGGTGACGTTAACTTTGCCGAAGCAGGGGCAGTCGCCGGTGCAATAACACCTGTACCACGAGGAGTGGGTCCCATGACAATCGCTTGTCTCCTGCGAAACACTATCGTCGCGGCATGCCGCCAAAACAAATTAGCAGAACCTACAATTTGACGTTACTTGCCAATAATTTTCGGTTAACCATTATTATAAGACAACTGATGATTGGGTCCGTCATTTACGGATTTTTTCCACAATGATCGGAACGCTCGGAGCATTGCTGTCGGCGATGGTCACATTCGTTATAGGGCATTTCGTGCTCGCAAGTGTGCCAGTACGCCAAGTATTGATTGAGCGAATAGGGCTGTCCGGATTTAGGATATTATTTTCAATTTTCGCAACTATCACCCTGACATGGGTCATACTTGCTTACAAAATGGCCCCCTATATTGAGTGGTGGGAAGCATCATTAGAATTGAACATCATTCCTCTAATTATTATGCCTTTCTCCTGTATCTTAGCTGTTGCAGGTCTGACTACCCATAATGTGACAATGATCGGGGGCGAGCACCTGATCGATGAACCGAATTCCGTGAAAGGTATTATGACTATAACTCGACACCCATTTCTTTGGGCAGCAATAATTTTGTCAGTTTCGCACCTAGCTGTCACAGGTGATTCGGCAAGTGTGGTACTATTCGGTGGCATCATAGTCCTAGCACTTGGTGGGATGGTGCATATTGATTATCGCCGTGCGCAACTATCGAATGCTGCATGGGGGCCCATAGCCTTGCGAACATCCATAGTACCATTTGCCGCCGCCGCTACGGGACGCACACAAATTGATTGGTCTGGGATTGGTATTTCACGTGTCGGAGCTGGACTTGCACTATATTGCCTGCTGGTAGTAATCCATGAGAACATATTTGGGATCACACCACTGATGAGTTAAGAAAAACTTCACCTATCATCCAGCGCAGAATATTTTGTTTAGAGGTCAATTAAAATAAAAGTGGCGCCGCCCAGAAGGCAACGCCGAGTAATGTTCCGTTTCGGTGAAGCCAGCAGATTATTTAATTGTTCCGCTTAGGTTCGTGTTCACCTCTGATTGCGACTCAAATTCAACCGGCCAGCGTGACCCAACTCTCAACGCCTGCCGGACCGCTGATCGCCTCAACGGCAAACATACTCACCAAACGATTAGACATCGGATCACCTCCTTTCAATTATTGCGTCAGTATCTGAGGCATGCATTGATGTGGGTCATAAGTCAAGCCACTTTACGCCGCAGACATTGCATCATTTCCTGCGTCGCCAGGCAGCGAGACGCAACCGTAGGGCATTTAATTTAATAAAACCTTCGGCATCGCGTTGGTCGTAAACTTGATCATCCTCGAAGGTAACGTATTCTTCATTATACAGGCTCTGTGTAGACTTACGGCCAGTAACCTGAACAGTGCCTTTGTAAAGCTTCATACGCACTGTACCGTTAACATTTTCCTGACTCTTGTCGATCAATGCCTGTAGCATTTCACGTTCAGGTGAGTACCAAAAGCCATTATAAATTAATTTCGCGTAACGCGGCATCAATTCTTCCTTCAAATGCATTGCCTCGCGGTCGAGTGTCAGAGATTCAATGGCCCGGTGAGCAGCAATCAAGATTGTACCACCAGGCGTCTCATAAACTCCGCGAGACTTCATTCCAACGAACCGGTTTTCCACTAGATCAAGCCGACCAATGCCATTTTCACCACCGAGGGTGTTGAGTCTCGTCAACAATGTTGCCGGCGACAATGCTTCACCATTAATTGCCACTGCGTCACCCCGCTCAAAATCCACCTCAACAAAGGAAGGTTTATTCGGTGCATCCGCAGGCGCGACAGTACGTGAATATACGTGTTCCGGTGGCTCCACCCAGGGATCTTCTAAAATTTTTCCCTCGGCGGAGATATGCAACAAGTTAGAATCAACTGAAAACGGTGCCTCACCACGCTTGTCAGTGTCGATGCTGATTTGATGTGACTTAGCGTAGGCAATTAGGCTACTGCGCGAAGTCAATTTCCATTCCCGCCAAGGTGCAATTACGTTGATATCGGGATTAAGAGCATAGTAGACGAGCTCGAAGCGTATTTGGTCATTACCCTTGCCGGTTGCCCCATGTGCAACAGCATCTGCACCAGTTTCTTTTGCAATCTCTATCTGGCGACGGGCAATTAGTGGTCGCGCAATGGAAGTGCCGAGCAGATATGTACCCTCATAAAGCGCGTTTGCGCGAAACATCGGGAAAACATAGTCAGAAACAAACTTCTCCCGCAGATCCTCAACAAATATTTCTTTTACACCCAGTAGTTTTGCCTTAGATCGCACCGGTTCCAAGTCTTCGCCCTGACCCAAATCAGCAGTGAATGTGACAACCTCACAACCATATGTCTCACGCAACCAGTGTAGAATTACGGACGTATCGAGCCCACCGGAGTACGCTAGTACGACCTTTTTAATATCTTGCATTCGAGGGTTATCCGTCATGGTTTAGAAACCTATGATTACGAATGTAAGACGGTCGGGCAGTATAGGGAAATGGTTTAATGTCGCAATCGAAGGCAATCACAGTTGAAAAATTTCAGAAAGGATATTTTCATTGTCCGTATTAATAGTTTCCCGGACCTGCCAATTCTCGACAACCTTATTCATACTAAAGAGTACATCCCCAAGGATTTAGAACTTGACTAGAAAGCTAGCTGCTAGTTCTGAGAAAACTACTTTGATAATTGTGACTACTTGATTTTACAGGCTGAATTGATCGCCCTATACGCTGCGGTAAAACCCAGAAGCGAATACGTATCTGTCGTCAGGGTGCCGAATTTTGAAATACCTTTGACCACCATGCGTGATCCGGCACGCATGGCCTGAATAACTGCCTTATCGCCTTTGCCATCACTATTCCATGCCGTACTATCTTTGGTGAATAAGGAGAACGTCTCATCATCAATAACAACCGTTACTTCGGAGTCTAATTTATATAAATAACCTGCATGGAAACTAACCTCGTTCAGCCTATCGTTTGCTGGTCGGTGAGTGACAAACACGTATATTTCGTCCCGCCTTTTGTATTTGCCTTCGGCTTTAGTCGGCTGGCTCCACATCGAGCAGACGATATTACCACCTTCAGGAAATGTATGGGCTGACCAGTCGCGAAATGAACCTAGTGCCTTATCCTGTGCTAGTAATGGAAACGAGCAACTAAACATTAAAGGCAGCACACAGATTGATGCCTGAACGATATTTTTCAATGTTGATATTCTCATAGGACAATACATATAAACGCTCTAACCCACCCTTGCCAAGACACACGCTGACGGCAAAAATACCAAATACCACCTAATAGAAATTATCTATGAACGTCGACGCCGAATTTTTTGTTTTCCGTGAATATGAAGAACCGCGCTTTCTGCCATTGCACCCACATGTTGCGGTCGAAGTGGATATCTACCCGTGACTTTATTGCGGTCATACATCACTATCGCACCAGCAACACCTATGTTGACCGAAAATTTTGTTGGGATCTTTGTAGTTAAATCACATCGTTCTAAAAGTTCTGCGGACAACGATCCCCGTTCAGGCCCAAACACATAGGCCGCGCGTGGTGGGTGTTTAAAACTAGGAAGGACGACCGCCTCATCTAGGAGTTCAACTCCTACTAGTGCACAGCCTTTTGGTAAAGTTAACGAGGCTACGTCATCATACAAGTGAAGAGGCACATGTTCAGCTGTCTGTGAGGTATCAGAGCGATACAAATCTCTCAGGTTAACTGCTGGTGCAATAGCAAACACAAAACTTGCTCCAAATGCGTGGGCAGTACGAAATAGATTGCCAACATTCATCGGCTTCGAAATTCCTTCAACTCCTATACCAAAATAGCCTCGCATAACCGTAAGCCTTGCATGGCTAGACACGCGAGGGCAAGGTGGATGAAACGATCTGATCAAGAAAGTAACAATTGTCCCTATGAACAAAGCAACAGAGCAACACACCCACACCCACTTGGAGTCACCTGCGATCGACGCGAACCCTATCGTTGTCGAAATTACCAGAGGAACAGCAGTCGAAAGTAGGCACCGTGGGTCAGCAGTAGTCGTCGACCAAAATGGTCATGTGATGGCAAGTTGGGGAAGCCTCGAGACACCAGTGTTTCCTCGCTCAGCAATTAAATCCGTGCAGGCAATCCCGTTCATCGAAACAGGTGCGGCAGAGGCATTTGGATTAGGTAATAAGGAAATCGCTCTCGCCTGCGCTTCCCACAACGGTGAGCAGAAACACATTGATGTGGTTTCCGCCTGGTTGCAGAAAATTGGCCTCAGCGAGGAAAATCTTGAGTGTGGCACCCACTGGCCCTTCGACAAAGAAACTGCAAGTAATCTGATCAAACTTGGAAAGAGCCCCTCTGCGCTCCATAACAACTGTTCAGGCAAACATGCTGCTATGCTAACAACCGCACTCCATATGTCAGAAACAGCAGAAGGTTACGTGAGGATAGAACATCCTTGTCAACAAAGGGTAATGGGAACCCTTGAATCTATGTGCGGACTAAATTTTGACAACATCCCACGAGGCATAGACGGCTGTGCCATTCCAACTTTTTCTATACCTCTTGGTAACATCGCCCTCGCAATGGCGCGCATCGCCGCACCTGACGCTTTACCCAGCATACGTGAGGCGGCAGTTACGTGTATTCGTCGTGCCATTGCCGCAGAGCCGTACATGATTGCTGGGCGCAATAGATATTGTAGCGAGATAATTGAGCTGACCGGCGGACGGCTAATTGTCAAAACCGGAGCGGAAGGTGTATTCGCAGCTGCTGTTCCTGAGATCGGAGCTGGCATCGCGCTTAAGTGCGACGATGGAGCGACTCGTGCTTCGGAAATCATGATGACTGCTATTTTATCTAATCTCAATGTGTTTGATAATTCTATGATAGAAGAATTAAAAAATAGGTTGCGGATTCCTTTAAAGAATAGGAATGGCGCGACAGTCGGCGAAATTCGTGCAGCAGCAACCTTGTCTTTTTGAATAACTTTCATCAATTAAAACTAGTGAGCAAATAACGTAGGGCGAAATTTGGTAACACAAATTTCTACATGAGTGGTCAATGATCGACAAACTTCGAGACCAATACGAGGCATTCCCTTATCCTCCACGCGACCCAGCGGATGAAATGCTACAACTTCGCATTGGATCTCCGAGCAATATCAACGAAATCAATCATTACATTTATAGCGGACGAAGAGACCTCACTCAGCCGTTTCGTGCCCTTATCGCCGGTGGTGGAACTGGAGACGGCTTAATAATGCTGGCTCAGAACCTTACGGACGCTAAATGCCCATATGAGATAATTTATCTCGACATTTCGGATGCATCTCTAAACATCGCAAAAGCTCGGGTACGCAAACGTCACTTGGAAAATATACATTTTTTTTCCGGGTCCCTGCTCGATGCATCACAATACGGACCTTTCGATTACATAGATTGCTGCGGTGTTCTCCACCACCTTGAAGCGCCACAAGAAGGTTTCAAGGCACTTAGAAAGTCACTTAAATCGGATGGTGGCATTGGAATTATGGTGTATGGAGCCCTTGGTCGAACCGGCGTTTATCCCGTACAAGACATGCTACGGGCAATTGCAGGTGACGGAACCTATCAAGACCGAATCGACATTGCAAAACGGCTAATAGGGCAACTGCCCCCAACCAATTGGTTACTAAATAACAAGGAAGTCGGGGACTACAATAGATCTGATGCGGCGCTGGTAGACCTTTTGCTCAATAGTCGCGACCGTGCCTATCAGGTACTTGAAATTGCAGACGAGGCGAGTGCTGCCGGCTTACGACTCGTTACCTTCATTGAGCCGGTGCGCTATGATCCGACTACCTTCATTGACGATCCTGTTTTATGCGAACGCCTAAAACAACTTTCATGGATTGAGCAATGCGCTTTCGCTGAAACGCTATCTGGCGACCTGATGAAACACATATTTTATTGCGTACAAGCGGACAACCAGGCTGATACCATCGCTAAACCTGATTCAGCTAACGCCATCCCAGTATTTCATGACTTCCACGCTTCGGATCTCTCACACATTATTAGGCAGGATCGTGTACTTAAGATCGCGTTATCAGGTAGATTTATCAAACACAATTTACCACCACATACCGCATCAATCCTGCAACAGATTGACGGCAAAACGTCGCTCCAAGAAATTCACCGGAGATTGAACGGTACCCTCGACTGGATCACGTTTTACCAACAGTTCAACGAACTATTTAACGTCCTCAACCAGCACAACAAGATGATGATCCGTTATGCAGCGACATGACCTAATAGTAATTTAGCACTCAAAAAACGCTGAAAGTCACCAACGTGATTTAAACAGTTTTAATAAGTTTCAGAGGTTGGCTTATTTCTATTGGAGTACTTTTGCAATTCGAGTCATCGCCATCTCTAAGGACTCGGCGCTACGCGCGAAACAAACCCTCAACCAACCCTCACCAGCTGGACCGAATGCCGCGCCGGGCGCCACGCTGACTTTTGCGTTATGGACCAAGTCCTTTGCAAACGCAACACTATCGTCCATGCCCTCTATTGAGAAAAACGCATAAAATGAAGCCTCTGGTGACCGGTAGCGTACACGAGGCAAAGTGGGCAGATAACTCCCAACGATGTCGCGGCCAATACGGCATCGGTCAACCATACTCTGAACAAACGCCTCACCTTCTTCGACAGCCGTTACGCCCGCATGCTGTACAAATGTAGCAGTTCCGCTAGAGCTGTATTCGATAAGATTCTCAAAAAAATCACCCAATGATGGCGGCATCGTTAGCCAGCCAAGGCGCCATCCGGTCATAGCCCATGACTTAGAGAAACTGTTTATGACGATTACTGGATCCTCAGGCTCACAGATTTGTAAAAATGATGGCGCAACAGGCATGTCGTAGACGATCCGCGCATAGATCTCATCCGCTATAATCCACAGATTCTTCGCCCGAGCATATTCGAGAATTATCTGTTGTTGTTCACTGCCAATTGTCCAGCCTGTCGGGTTGGCAGGCGAATTGATAAAAATCGCACGTGTACGCTCATCACATGCATCGAATAACTCTTCAACATCAAGTGTCCAACCATCGTTTCCACTGCGCAGATTCACAATGCGGGGCACGCCACCCGCCAGCGGTACGGAAGCCTCAGCGTTGGGCCAGATTGGGCCTATAATCACTACATTATCGTTTTCTTCAAGCACACCCATCATGGCCAACATCAGTGCCTGCATCGCCGACGGAGTAACGGTTATCCGACTTGTATCAATCTGCCTACCATAGAGTCGGGTCATATAGCGGGATAAACTATCCCTCAATTCTGGTATCCCTCTGCGGTGTGTATAAAATGTGTGCCCATTTTGGAGCGCATTGTAAGCAGCCTTATTAATAAACTCCGCGGTCGGCACATCAGACTCACCGAAATGCAACGGAATTACCTCATTATCCGAGAGCGCCATCCTAGCAATCTGCACTATCTTTTGTGGCTGAATATTCAGCAACTTTTCCCTCAAATGAGGCTGTGCTCGATTCGGATTTTTTGTTTTTGTTTTCGATGATACCATACTTGAGGCCTAGGTTAGGTTTTACTATTTGTTTAAGGTTGAGCTTCACGCTAAATTATTGCATGACACATGGCAACTGGCCTACTTGGTGTTAGTACGTTGGATGAAGACAATTCATTATCTCACGCCTTTGTAAGTTCCGGTAAGTTAACATAAAATTCAAGCGCTTCTGGATTAGCAAGTGCTTCGACATTCTCCACTGTCCGACCACTTATTACTTCGCGAACTGCGAGTTCAGTGATTTTGCCCGATTTTGTTCGAGGTATATCAACAACACCTAGTACCTTTGCCGGAACATGGCGAGGAGAACAATTATCACGAATTCTCTGACAAATCCGATCGCGTAAACTGTCATCAAGCTCAACACCCGGACGAAGTACGACGAACAATACTATTCGCGTGTCACCATTCCACTCTTGGCCAATAGCAACAGCCTCCAAAACTTCATCAATTCTCTCGACTTGGCGATAAATTTCCGCAGTGCCAATACGAACACCACCAGGATTTAGAGTTGCATCCGATCGACCATAAATTATATATCCGCTATGTTCAGTTAGCTCTATGAAATCGCCGTGATACCACACATTGGGAAATCGTTCGAAATAAGCTGCGTTATAACGCATGCCTGATTTATCATTCCAGAACCCTAGTGGCATGGAAGGAAATGGCTTCTTACACACGAGCTCACCCTTTTTACCAAAGAGTGAGCGACCCACCTCATCAAACACATCAATTGCCATCCCAAGAGCCGGAACTTGAATTTCGCCGCGCCAAACTGGTCCAATCGGGTTGCCACAAACAAAACAAGCCAAAATATCTGTGCCACCAGATATAGAAGACAAGCAAATATCAGTCTTAACGTCGCTGTAAATGTAGTCGAACCCTTCGGCAACTAGCGGTGACCCGGTGGATGTCATTGAACGAAGTGACCCAAGATCATGTGTCTCCTTTGGCTTGATACCCGCCTTAGAAATAGCGTCGATAAATTTTGCCGAAGTTCCAAACAACGTCATATTGGCTTCATCGGCAAAATCAAAGAGAGTAGTCATTGTTGGATATGTAGGGGCGCCATCGTAGAGTAATAAAGTTGCCTCGGATGCCAGCGCAGATACTAGCCAATTCCACATCATCCAACCGCATGTAGTAAAATAAAAAACCCTATCGCCACCTTTTATATCGCAGTGCAGACGATGCTCCTTCAAATGCTGCAATAATGTACCACCAGCACCATGGACAAGACATTTGGGTCGGCCGGTCGTACCTGATGAATACATGATGTAAAGCGGATGATTAAAGGGCAGTTCTTCGAATTCAATAGGGCCACTGGAATATGGAGCTAGAGCCTCCTCTAAGCACGTTACATCGCAAGAACCCTTAATAACCGAGAGCTCAGGAGCGTCACTCACATACGGCAATATTAAAATTTTTTCTACGCTCGGCAGTCGGCTAAGACATTCGGAAATAATGGTAAGTGAGTCTTGTAATTTACCATTATAGTAGTATCCATCAGCAGCAAATAATATCCGAGGTCCAACCTGGCCGAACCTGTCAACCACACCTTGGATACCAAAATCAGGCGAACAAGATGTCCATGTGGCGCCAATAGCGGCACATGCAAGCATTGCAACAACTGCCTCTGGAATATTTGGCACAAAACCAGCGCATCGATCACCTTTTTTGATACCCACAGCCCGCAGATATTGTGAGAGACGCGATACTTGCTGTTGCAGTTCATCCCAAGACACAACGCGCCTCACACGATTTTCACCTCGAAAAATGATCGCTGGTGTGGAACCTTCGCCACGCAACAAGTTTTTCGCGAAATTAAGCCTAGCATCAGGGAAAAACCGGGCGCCCGGCATCTTATCACTGTCGACGATCACGCGGTCGGTTTGTCTATCGCCGATAACTCCTGTGAAGGCCCAAAGACTGGTCCAAAACCTCTCAGCTTCTTCGACTGAAAACCTGTGCACATCGTGATAATCCGGCAGGGATACGGCCCACTGCTTCTCAAGTAAGCGCTGAAAAGCTGTCAGATTGGCAGTATCCACGCGCGCTGAGGAAGGTTCCCAAAGTGGCCTATTCACAGTTGGTTTCACCAAAGAGTAGACAAATAATACCTATCTTGGATAGCACAACCTAACCCTACCCACCAGAACGATGCATGAGACTTCACATTGGCAAATGTACATCAGCCAGCGTAGAGTCTAATTCATGACAGATGAAATAAATGGACCTTTAGAGCCTCAACCTCTTATACCCGCACCCATCCAGGGAGCGTTGTGGATGATTTCATCAGGAGTCATGCTGACCATGATGAGTGCGCTCATGCGTGACATAGCATTCAGCCTGCACCCATTTCAGGTAGCGTTTTTCAGAAGCTTGTTCGGGTTCTTATTCATGGTACCCTGGTTATTCAGCGCCGGCATTACTGTTCTTCGAACAACACGGTTTCCATTGCATTTAACGCGAGGAATTGTGGCTTTCGTCGGTTTACTCATGTGGACCAGCGCATTGTCGCTAATCCCTGTCGCTGAAGTCGTGGCATTTAGCTTCACAGCACCACTGTTTGCGACCTTTGGTAGTGCGGTGATCCTGCGAGAGGTCGTGAGAACACGTCGCTGGATAGCTGTCACGTTTGGTTTCTTTGGCATGTTAATAATGTTACGGCCGGGATTCTCCGCATTGCAGCCTGGTGCGCTACTCGCAGTTACAACAGCCGTGTGCATCGCCGCATCAATGCTAATGATAAAACGTCTCAGCGCGACCGAGAAACCAGGTACCGTAGTTGCGTATATGGGTTTATTTCTGACAATATTTACCCTATTTCCGGCCTTATTCGTGTGGCAGGAACCAAGTTGGATTGTATTTATCAAATGTATCGCAATGGGCGCACTGGGCACATTAGGTCACATCTGTATGGTTCGCGCCTTCGCAAAAGCGGACGCATCGGCTGTCGTCCCGCTCGACTACGCGCGTTTACCTATTGCAGCACTGATAGGATTTATTATGTTTTCAGAATTACCAGATCTTTGGACTTGGATCGGTGGGGTGGTCATAGCAGCCTCTGCTATTTATATCGCGCACCGCGAGACATCTGTGAACAAACGTATTACTTAGACAACCCTCTTATAATCGAATTTCTACTTCGAAAACAAATGTACCAAACTCTTTTTACAGCAATAGGCAATTTAGCCCGGTTATATAATCGAATCCATGAAAAGGGCCATCCGTACATCAAGCTCGCTTAAACCACCACAATCGTGCGTAGACAAGGTCACATCAACGCGTGCGTATACGTTGAACCACTCTGGATGATGGTTCATTTGTTCCGATTTGAGCGCTATACGAGACATGAACGACCAGGCTTCATTGAACGATTTGAACGTGAATGTTTTTGTTATTGCATCGCGTTCTTCAACCTCGCGCCAACCTTGAAGCTGCGCCATAGCCTCAGAGCGCGCCACGGGATTTAACTTCTCCGCCATCAACAACTCCTATTTTTTTAAAGCTAAAACCAGATTGAGCCAAATGCTGACGGTCTGCAAGTATTGTTGCTCTCAACAATGTGCTGTTAAGTTCGACATCTGATGACCATCCGAATAAGAAATATCTTGTCAAGCAGCTTCGAGAGAATATTGAGACTCAGGAGTATAAATTGCGCCTGATCGGCTTAGAAAACTAGAATACAGTGTTAGTATGGTTACGGGAAACGCCTTTATCCTGAACATTGAATGATCAGCGACGAAATTCTCGACTGACTCAGCATGCGCTCCTTTAAGGTATGCAAGCGTTATATGTGGGAAAAAATTTCGTGTCTCCGGAGCGCAACCTGAACGCACTAAAACTGACTCAACTGCGGCTCGGAGGCTAACCAATTCTGGCGAACGGGCTGCTCTTATCCATAAAGAACGAAGTTTCCTACCTTTGCCGAAAAAACCGAGCCCTTCTAGGCTAACCTCTAATGCTGTCCCGGAGAGACGAGACAGCGCATCATCTATATCCGTAGAATCCGCATTATCAACCTCACCAACAAATCGCAATGTGAGATGAAGGTTGTGTTTTGGCACCCACCTCGCTCCTTGAAGTCCGGCGCAAATACTCGATAACTGTTCCCTAACAGGATCTGGTGGATCAAGCGCAACGAACAATCGAACCATAGAACAGAATTCCCTCCGAACACACAGCGGACATCGGACGCCATCAAGGACAAGGGTTAGGAATATCTTTATGAATAGCGTCGATACAATCTAGGATATCATCCGATAGATCCAGGTAGGCACTTTGAAGATCTATTTCAAGTTGGTCCATAGTGCGAACACCTATTATGACTGAAGTTACAAACGGTCGCTGCCGCGCATAGGCGATCGCCATTACCGCCGGTTCTATACCATTTTGTTTAGCAAGTGCTGTATAGCGCTCCGTGGCGGCAGTACCATTCGGCGTCAAAAGGCGCCCAAAGTACTGCTCAAACAGCTTAAATCTGCTACCTTCAGGCCGTGCACCGCCCATATATTTTGCAGTAAGCAACCCATGGCGTAATGGTGAATAGGCAAGTATTCCACAATCCTCCCGTCGCGCGACTTCGGCTACGTCTGTCTCTAGAAGCCTATCAAGTAAGCTGTATGAATTTTGGATCGAAACCACACGTGGTAGGCTGTTCTGTTCCGCTACATTTAAAAATGTCATCGCGCCCCACCCACTCTCGTTTGAAAGCCCAATGTGACGAACCTTCCCTGCCTTGACTAGTCCATTAAGAATTTCCAATTGTTCAACGATTGGGGTTTCTTCCGAGTCACCCGGATCACTATATGTTGTGCGCCCCCAAGCTTGTATCATCCGGTCAGGCGAATGTAGTTGATATAAATCCACATAATCTGTTTTCAAGCGCTTTAGCGACGCATCTATGGCAGCCTCTACATTACGTTTATCTATGCGAATTTCACCATCAACTTGCAGTTCAGGTCTGATGTACGACTGTGAACCTCGGCCGGTAACTTTCGTTGCAAGGACCACATCATCGCGTCGACCTCGTGCTTTTAACCACGTTCCAATAATTTCCTCTGTACGGCCGTAGGTTTTCTCAGACATGGGCGTAGGATATCGCTCAGCGGTATCAACAAAATTTATACCGCTTGCAACGGCATGATCCATTATTCGGTGTGCCAACGTCTCGTCTGTTTGATGCCCAAATGTCATCGTGCCAAGACACAACTCGCTCACCATTACATCTGTGCGTCCAAGCTGCCTTTTTGCCATATCAACCATAACTAAGCTCTGCAATAATTTAGAAAAACAAGGTTAGAACTCCAGAATAACCATATAACCTATTATGGCTAATTTCTCCATTGGCAAAAAATCCCGCTAGCGGGAAGATGCCGAGTTCTTCGGTAATTATGCCGAGTTCACGGCTACCCGGACCAAACTGGTTCGGTCCGCGCGCAACACAGGAAAAATAGAGGCCGCCTTTTATCAAACCAAGAGCGCGTTTTTTTAAATTACGCACCATACGTCTCAAGTCTGCCTCTGCGTTAACCTGATCACGACGACAGAACATGATCCGTTGATCAGCTCCTAACAGCTCACCGATAGCAACAGCTCCGCTTTGTATATCTATACCGAGTAGATTTCTTACAAGATAGTCTCCCGTATCCGACCCTTCCACTAAAATAGCAGCAAAGATAACACCGTTACAGCGTTGGAGATCTTGCGCCAACTCATCTCCTATATCTTCACAAAACACCTCCAGCGCTGACCTGCCATCGAGAGTGAGTAGAATATTTTTTTCCGATTCAGTAACCACGTGGATCGGACCGATTGGTGAGCAGCCCTGTGTAAGACCAGTTGCTAGCGGAATCTTAGTTGATGACAGCAGCACACCTGATAAGCCACTGTCCACTACCTCACCCGCAAGCTGTAAATGCTTACCTCTTGATGCCGAAAGCCCGCCAACAAGGAAACCTCCGGTCGTATTTGAAAGCACTTTGATCAAATTTGGCACTTGTTCATCAGTCGGATTGCCGTGTACCACTGCCAGGGGCGGCACATATTCGTTCATCAATTCGTCGACCGGAGAGAAGTCAGCTATACTCTCACATTTCACGTCACCAAATATTCTATAATTAGTGTCCTCAAACGGAGCCACTAGGGCTGAGATTGCTGGGACATCAAAGTATTCATGTGAGGTACCACAGACACCCATACCTATAGTTCCAACCCAGTTGAGAACACCAGTTTCGTGACGCAGACACTTAAATATTGAATCAAACGATGAGGAAAATGCATCACTCACATACAGAAAGCCAAGAGTAGAATTAGGATTTTGTCTTCCTAACTCCCCAACAATCTGATCCGCTGCCACTCTCCAGTCTTCGTTGGAGGCATGAGATGCCCGGAAATTTGTCACAGTATTCATTCGCTCTTCATGGCAAGTAAAGCCATCACAAATGGAAGTATTTTCTCGACAATCACTTCAACACCTTCTTCATTGGGATGAATTCCATCACTTTGATTTAGATGCGGGATAGCAGCAACACCCTCCAGAAAGAATGGGAATAAATCGATACCATGCTTGCGTGCCACTGCATCAAAAATTTGATCAAACTCTTCTGTGTAGTCTGGCCCCATGTTGGGGGGCGCCCGCATTCCCGTTAATAGTACTTTTGCGCCACTCTCTTTGACCTGTTTCACAATTTTTTCAAGGTTAGCCATCGTGGCAGAAGGTTCAATACCTCGAAGACCATCGTTGGCACCGAGCTCTACAATGACCAGGTCAGGTTTTTCTGCTAGTAACCATCCTAACCGAGCAAGGCCTCCGGCCGATGTGTCACCCGAAACACCAGCGTCTATAACCGTAACCTTAACTTTTGAATGGACGAGTCTCGATTCGAGCTGGGCAGCAAATCCTTCGGACTTATGCAGCCCATATCCTGCCGTCAAACTATTCCCTAATGCCAAGACAATATTACCGTTCGCCTGAGCTATAACAGTCCAGAGCAGAAAAAAGAAAAAGGCAGCTGGTGCAAAGAAGCTCTTTGCACGGTCGAATAACATTCCATGTGGATCAAATCGACTATATATAATCATGCCAGCCCACTCAGTACCACAAATGTAGAGTCACTTGGCCGAATCTTTCCATCAATAGAAACCCCTACCTAAAGAAGTCAACCAAAGAGATGATCAAACTCGAGAATCTCCATCTTACACTTACGACCGAGGCGGGCGAGGTTAATATTCTGCGTGATATTAACTTCAATGCAGAAGCCGGAGAACGTGTAAGCATAGTGGGCCCGTCAGGTTCTGGAAAAACATCGATGATGATGATTGCCGCAGGGCTTGAGCGCGCCACATCTGGTCTGGTGATCGTGGCCAGCTACAAACTGGGTGATCTTAATGAGGACGAATTGGCACTGTTTCGCAGACGACACGTCGGCATTGTATTTCAGTCCTTTCATCTCATCAAAACAATGACAGCACTTGAGAACGTTGCCGTTCCCCTTGAGTTCTCCGGCCACTCCGACGCCCTCGAAGAAGCTAAAATTGCGCTCACAGCGGTTGATCTGAACCATCGTTTTTCGCACTATCCAGGTCAACTTTCCGGCGGCGAGCAACAACGTGTCGCCATGGCTCGCGCATTTGTGGGAGCACCAGAACTACTGTTCGCTGATGAGCCTACCGGCAACCTGGACGGCGAAACTGGCAGTCACGTCATCGACCTGTTGTTCAAACTATCCAGAGAATTCGGAACTACGTTAATGCTGATTACCCACGACCCAACGATCGCTGCACGGTGTGATAGAATTGTTCATCTTCTCGATGGCCAGATAGATCGCACCGACACTCCTTCAAAAAATACAACACTAACCGTCGACAAGTAATTTGGCACCGGCAGTTTCAAGTTCTGCGGGCAACCCGGTTGAGTTTAACTCAGTAACTCGGGATCCGATCTGGCTAGCATGGAGACTGTGTCGACGGGAATTAAGATCAGGGATTGTAGGGTTCCGAATATATTTGGCCTGCCTTTCGCTCGGCGTCGCATCAATCGCCGGTATTAGTTCCGTTTCACACGCTATAATTGCAGGCCTTAATGCTGATGCAAGTAGTTTGTTGGGAGGTGAGGTAGATTTGCAGCTTTCTCAACGCCCAGCAAACGAGGAGCAATTGGCTTGGTTGCAGGCTAATGGCAAAGTTTCGTCGATCGTCGAGACACGTACAATGGCCCGCAACCCGGCGCGCACAGCACATCAGTTAATCGAACTCAAGGCCGTGGATAAGAATTACCCCCTATTTGGAGAGATTAAACTATTACATGGGGGATCACTGAGCACAGCATTGGTAAGACAGGACGATGTGTGGTCGGCTGTCGCCGGACCTGGGTTACTGAAACAGCTTGGACTTAAAAAGGGTGACTTAGTAAGTGTCGGCAAAACTGAATTCCGCATAGCAGGTATTATTAAGCACGAACCCGACCGCGGCACACAGGTATTTGCACTTGGACCGCGCTTGATGGTTCCGCTCTCGGCTCTACCCGAAACTAGCCTGATCAAACCGGGGAGTTTAGCCCACTACCATTACCGAATTGATATGGACGCACCCGTCCATCAATGGATAAGGAAGCTTAACGAACGCTTTGGAAACGCGGGATGGCGTATTCGCGATATAAATAACGCGTCACCTGGTTTACAACAATTCGTTGATCGTGTGACATTGTTCCTAACGCTGGTATGTCTGACCACGTTATTAGTAGGTGGTGTCGGCGTGTGTAATTCCGTCAAAGCCTACCTCCAATCGAGAACCGAGGTAATCGCAACTCTGAAGTGTATTGGTGCGACAAATCGACTTATTTTTTATATATATATGCTGCAGATTCTGGTGTTATCACTTGGTGGTATAGCCACTGGTCTGGTGATCGGTGTTTTGATGCCGCTTATCGCCCAATCTCTAATTGCCGATTATTTGCCTTTCGCATCAGATATCCGCATTTACCCAACGGCACTGTTGTTGGCGTCAACCTTTGGAATTTTAGTAGTCCTACTATTTACACTTTGGCCACTGTCGCGAGTACAGTCCGTGCCAGCGGCAAGCCTATTTCGCGATCGGGTGACACCTATTGATGTAAGACCAAGCCCAAAGTTGGCCATCGGGCTTTGTCTCATCGCAGTACTTTTAGGCAGTCTTGCCATCATAAGCGCGGAAGATAAGGTGCTAGCATTCTACTTTGTCGGTGGCGCTGTGGCAGCATTCTCTATTTTCAGAATTGTAGCCATTCTAATAACTAGGATCGCGCGAGCGATTCCAAGACCTCAGAACCCAAGTTTAAGACTTGCCATCACCAACCTCTACAAACCTGGAGCACCCACCACTAGCGTAATCTTGTCTCTAGGACTCGGACTTACGGTGCTTGTCTCTGTCACGCTAATCGAAGGAAACATTTCTCGCCAATTGGGGAAAACTTTAATGGATCGTGCGCCAGGGTTCTATTTCATTGATATTCAGTCCGATCAAATTGATAAGTTCGACACCTTTGTTTCCACTTTTCCCGGTGTTGAAAGCGTCGGTAGTGTTCCTATGCTACGTGGTCGTATAACAAAAATTGCCGGCACTCCCGTTGACCAAATCACATCTCCAACTGAATTCGCCTGGATTACGCGTGGCGACCGTGGCTTAACTTGGATGCGCAATCCACCAAAAACGGGTAGTAAGATTGTCGCTGGTGAATGGTGGCCCGAGCATTATTCCGGACCACCACTGATTTCATTTGATTTTGAAGCCGCGAGAGCGTTTGGCCTTAAAATCGGTGATACGTTAGAAATCAACGTCCTTGGTCGTGCGATCGAAGCAAAAATTGCTAATTTACGGTTGATCGACTGGAACACACTCGGCATCAATTTCGTTATCATTTTCTCCCCAGGCTGGCTCGAGTCAGCCCCACAAAGCCACATTGCGACAACCCATTTGAAAGCCTCAGCCGAATCGGCCCTGGAAACCGCAGTAACCAATCGGTTTCCAAACGTGTCGGCAATTCGAGTAAGGGAAGTATTGGACAACGTAAATAGTGTATTAAATAAGGTCGGCATGGCGGTCCGCAGTATTGCTGCATTAGCCATTGGTGCTGGGATTCTTGTGCTTTCCGGCACCATCGTCGCCAACCACAGGCAACGCGTATACGAGGCTGTCATCCTCAAGGTATTAGGAGCCACACGACGTGACATTTTGGGCGTGTTCGCTATCGAATATCTGACGCTTGGATTAATTACGGCAATCATATCCGCCATAACGGGTAGCATCGTCGCCTGGGCTGTGATTATCTGGGTAATGGAGGCAGAGTGGGTGTTTATTCCCAGCACCGTTGCTATTACAACCATTCTTTGTATTTTGCTCACTTTGAGCTCTGGTTTAGTAGGATCATGGTATGCGCTGGGACAAAAAACAGCGCCACTACTGAGGAATGAATAGAGAGTATAATCTCGCTTTTCAAACCAAAGATCTTAAAATTTCACATGATCTTTCTTGATTTTCACTGCTAAAGGTTCAATATAAGAGTTAGCATTTCGAACAACTCAAAGAGCAGGAAGACTATGGCTATTAATCCGCAGACTCGCGTAATAACGCCAACCACCGATCGCGTATCAGAAATCGATGCCGGTCTGCGCGCATACATGTTGCGTGTATACAATTATATGGCGATGGGACTAACGTTGACAGGAGTTATCTCTTACTTCGTAGCCCACACACCGGCACTACTTTCTTTGTTTTACACACAGACAGCAGCAGGCGTTGCACCAACGGTGCTCGCCTATATTGCCATGTTTTCACCGCTTGCTTTCGTCCTTATCTTATCATTCGGCATACAGCGAATGAAGGCGGCGACTGCACAGCTTGTATTTTGGTTGTTCTCAGGAGTGATGGGACTGTCGCTTACACATATATTCCTAACCTACACGGGCACCAGCATCGTTCGTGTGTTCTTTATTTCTGCCAGTGTTTTTGCCGCAATGAGTTTGTACGGATATACCACAAAGAGGGATTTGAGCGGTTGGGGCAGTTTTCTTTTCATGGGATTAATAGGCATTATCGTTGCCAGCATAGTTAATATTTTCTTGGCTTCCCCAATGATGCATTTTGTCATCTCAGCTATTGGCGTGTTGGTGTTTGTTGGACTGACCGCATACGATACCCAGGGCATAAAGAATACCTACGACGTCTCGGACAGTGGCGAGGTGACCCAGAAAAAGGCAATCTATGGCGCCCTTAGATTGTATTTGGACTTCATAAATCTTTTCCTCATGCTGCTACATTTATTTGGAAGACGTGGTTAGTAAAAGGTGCCAAAGTGTTAAAATACGGATTGTGACTCTGATCTATACGCCCTAGATTGTTGTAACCTGGAGGTTATTGCTTAAGCGCTTTGACCTCCGTCCACGTCTAGGCATACTCCGGTCACGAATGATGCCTCGTCGGAAACGAGAAACAACGCCGCATTGGCAACATTTTCAGGCTCGTTAAGCCGTCCAAGGGGGACGGTGGAAATGAGATGTTCTGTTCGCTCAGGAAAGTCTTCACCTTCATGCATGTAGAGCATGCCGGTCAACGCTGCTGAAGGGTTAATCGAACAAACGCGAATATTCTCTGGCGCCAATTCGCGCGCGAGGGACTTCGTGAGGATTACAGCAGCACCCTTGGAGGCATTGTACCAGGTGATACTAGGTTGAGGCCGAGTGCCTCCAGTCGATGCAATATTCAAGATCACACCGCCACCGTGAGCTCTAAATACCGGCAGTACGTTCTGAACCCCGTGAAATATGGCCTTTACATTAACGTCAAAACAACGGTCGTATTCTTCTTCAGATACACTATCGACGGGACCAACACGATGACGATAGCCGGCGTTGTTAACAAGAATGTCTAGTCGGCCATAGGTATCTACTGCCGAACGTATCATATTCTCTACCTCTGCCCCTTTGCGAACATCAACATGCACAAACCGGGCGTCGTTTCCGATCTCCAATGCGACTTGATTTCCACCATCGCCATTAACATCCGCTACGATAACTTTGGCACCTTCTGCCACAAACCGTTTAGCCATAGCGGCCCCAAACCCGGAACCAGCGCCCGTGATAACAGCCACCTTACCTGCTAGTTTCATCGTTATTTCCCCTCTTCGCTATTACGTTCCAGAACCTGTGTTCTTTTAGTAGAAACCTAGATATTAGCACCACAAAAGGCCTATTTGTATCGCATGAAACGGAACGGCACCCCAGCGGACTAGCGTTGAACTGTTTTACAATTGGTGCGTTTAGGTTAATCTCAACTACCAATTCATAAGTTTGCTTAATGGGAACGCAGACCATGGCTTATACACTTGAAAATTTTTGTAATGATACGCGCCAAACTCTGACTACCAAATCTGGTTATGATAGTCGCGAAGAGGTTCGTCAGAATTTAGAGAAACTTTTAACTAACACGGACTTTATCTCCGAGCATTGTGGGCCGGACGCCGAGAACGGTGTGCACACATTATTCGAAGATAATGACCTAGGGTTTTGCGTTCTAGCGCATATTCGTGGCGATGAACCGCGCAAAGAATCTCCACCCCATGATCACGGGCCGTCATGGGCAGTCTATGGTCAGGCCATCGAATTTACAGATATGGTTGAGTGGACGCGTCGAGATGACGGTAAAAAAAAGGGTCATGCGGAGCTCGAACGATCAAAACACTACCGACTCGATCCGCCGCACGCGGGGCTTTATGATATTGGCGCAATCCATTCGATTAATCCAGCGCCAAATTCACGTTACATAAGAGTTACCGGAACAGATCTGACAAAAATAGACCGCCTACGTTATAAACCGGATTCAAATCAGGTCGAGGTGGGCCACCCAAGCGGTTAGAGCGGTTTAGATACTATCTATCGTTCCAAGGGTGAGTCGTTACCTACCTTGGCAGCAATTGTTTTTTCGCGATATGCTATGTAGAAGGTGCTGGCGAAAACCATGGCTCCACCAAGCAAAGTAAAGATGTCGGGCATTTCACCAAATAACAGATATGCACCTACCGCAACCCAGATAAGCTGGAAAAAAAATACCGGCATAACAACATTCATATCTGCGACTTTCATTGCCTGAATAAAAAACATTTGGGATGATGTAGTGATAAGGCCGAGGGCTAAGAGCAGGCCTAGTTGCTCCCAAGTTGGCCATTGCCAGAAAAATATAGCAGGCCCGAGAGAAAACAATGCCAGCAATGTAGCAGAATAGCACGTTATCGTCACGGTAGAGTCAGTGAGGCTCAGCTTCTTCATTATAGTCAGAGAAATGGAGAAAAATACTGAGGAGACAATAACTAGCATTGGTCCTAACGTGACCGGAACAGCACCGGGCCGTAAGATAATGTATGTGCCGGCAAACCCAAAAAGTATAGCAGCCCAACGGCGTGCGCCCACTTGCTCTCTAAAAAATATAATCGCAAAAATCGTCGCAAAAATAGGCGCTATGAATGACAGGGCAGTAGCCAAAGCGAGTGGCGTAATTGTCAGAGCAACAAAAAATGTCAATACAGTCGTGACCTGCACTAGATTACGCACAACATGCAGTCCAAGCCTATTAGTTTTAAAGGGTTGCAGGCCGCTACGAATAAACCAGGGGACGAGGACCAGGATACCAAAGAGATTTCGGAAGAAGGCAATCTCGAAAGGATGAATTTCCGAAGATGCCTCTCTCACCCCCATTACCATTCCTGCAAAGCCTATTGTGGAAACTAGCATGAACAACATGCCTTTGATGTTGCTCGCAACACCAATTGTTGAGGGCACAGACAGATTCTTAGGTTCCGTTTGTTTCATGAAATCGAGCGGCAGTTATAGCTATACAAGTTCCGCATTAGGCACGTTGCACGTGCCGAACGCTAGGAGAATTTAGCGATCATTAACGGAGGTTTATAGACGTAGAATTGGTCAGCCATCCTTTTTATTAGTTGCGGCTTAGGTTTGTGGAGGTGTGGATGCAATTGTTGGTGTCGCTCCCTTTGCACGTTCTCGATAGGTAATGTAGGTAGTCGCAGCTACAATCATTGCGCCACCGATCCAAGTGTAAATATTTGGAACTTCAGAAAAGAACGCAAATCCAATCAGTGATGCCCACAGCAGTTGCAAAAAATTGAGTGACATGACTGTCACGGTGTCTGCTTCCTTCATCGCCATGGCAAACAACATGACGGAGAATGCAGCAATAACACCTATAATTATTAGCCAGACCAATTGTGTCCAGGTTGGCCATTGCCACACAAATAGTGCCGGTATCAACAGTACGGGTGACTGCAAACAGATTTGAAATGCTGTGAGTGTTAACGGCGAGTCAGTGCGTGTCAGATTTTTGATTACAATAACCGAAATTCCATAGAGCACTGATGCAACCAATACCAGAAATGCACCAATCTCGATTGTGTCCGTTCCCGGGCGCAAAATTACGTAAGTTCCGGCAAAACCGACAAGAATAGCCGTCCAGCGCCTAATCCCAACAACTTCACCCAGAAATAGTATTGCAAGCAAAGTGGCAAAAATTGGCATGGTAAATCCAAGCGCGGCAACCTGAGCTAGGGGTGTTATGCTTAGGGCGTAGAAGGTGGCGAGGGTTGCTCCAGCGGTTAGCAAAACCCTCACTACATGCAATTTCAAACGCTTAGTCTTTAGTGGCGCAAGGCCTGTGCGCAGAAGCACTGGCAAAAGCACGAAAAATCCAAAGAAAAATCGAAAAAACGCAATCTCGAATGGGTGGACTTCAGCTGACACGTGCCGAACCATCCCGCTGATAGCCGCGAAGATCATACCCGAGGCCAAAGCGTAAGACATCCCCCTAAGGTTCCCAGGTAGAGCTACCCAAGTTGCTGCTAGCTGATTAAAATGGTGGAATAATGTTTTCAAATTTAAGTCGCCTTACAGATTATTCCATCCCGGTACGCTGCCTAGGCATAACTTCAGGTGTTTTTGGTGCAACGTGCAAGACCCAAACTTGCTACCACCACATAACGGAGAAGTAGAGAAGAGAAACGCTTGTTTAGCTGAATTGAAAAGGGTTTTATTTTAATACAAAACAATAGAACAGTGAATCAAAGTGTTAATATACGTCTATTCTTTGAAGGACAGCTGCTACATATCGTGGCATTGGTGGTCCTGCTATTTTTCGTTCGTTCTTCATTTGACATACCCGGATTTGAAAAAGGTCACTTTCTTGGCGTTTCTACATCCATATGGGTTGTGATTTCTATTTCAGATGCAGTAATTCACCAAGTCTATGTCTGGTTTTGTTGGCGTGCCGAACTGCATGGTCAATTGCTAAGCAAGTGGTTTGGTTCAAATTCATTCAGGAAATACTCTCTTCTGTTTGCTATATTAATTATTCTAAGGCCCATTTCAATTTTTGTGCTGGGTTGGGCGAACAGAGGAACTCTTGCGATAAATTATTGGGCCGGCTTTCTGGTTTCATTAATTTTATTGTTTGGTGCTGTTTACTGTATGTATTCAGTTGCTCACTATTTTTCTTTTAAACGCGCCGTTGGCATAGACCATTTTGAAAAAAAATTTCAATCTGAACCATTAGTCCGACAAGGGATATTCCGTTGGACACCAAACGCCATGTATGTCTTCGGGTTTTTCACACTTTGGATACCAGCTTTTTTATTTCAATCTATCGCCGCGCTTGTGGTCGCCGGCTTTAGCCATATTTATATCTGGGTTCATTTTTTTGCGACAGAAAAACCCGATATGCTGCGAATTTACGGAAAATAAATGCATCCGGTATTTTATTCTTATTGATAGGACCTTTGTCATCAGGTCAACCAAAAATTTTCGAATTGGGATGGTGCCGCGTGCAAGACTCGAACTTGCGACCCCAGCATTACGAATGCTGTGCTCTACCAACTGAGCTAACGCGGCGTGTTAGATACACTGAACGTATATTGATAAAATAGGATTGTGCGAAAGATGGTGCAAGCACAGACGATGATGTTCATTGAGAAACTATACCTACCGACACTACGGTCAAAACGGATCAAACCCGAATAGCCGCTCCGGGTTGGTGACGAGAATGGCTCGGCGGCGGTTTTCGTCTGGCTCCCATAAAGCCAAAAGATCAAATAAATCGCCATCGTTTGGCATTGGACCTTCAAGCGCCGGATGGGGCCAGTCAGTGCCCCAAATAATTCGATCTGGCCGCGTTGCAATTAGAGCCTGCGCGTAGGGTGTCATATCGTTGTAGGGTGGGTCCTGTTCCGAGCCACGGTAAGGCCCGGAAAGCTTGGCCCAGCATTTTCCACTACGTAGCAGCTCCAGAAATATCTGAAAGCCCGGATGTTCAATGCCACAAGACGCCGGCATAAATCCAATATGGTCGATGACGAATTCAGTCGGCAACTGCTGCAGCTGATCGCCCACCTCAACTAAGTCACGAACATCCATAAGAAACTGTAAATGCCAGCCAAGACCCGCTACTCGAGCAGCTAGTGCCGCCATGGCATCTAGTGCCACACCTCCTTTGAACTGGAGATTAAAACGTATAGCTCGGATCCCGGCGGCGTTAAGAGACGATAATTCGCTGTCGTTAACTTCAGCTTCAACGGCGGCTACTCCACGCAACCGATGTCCAGCCTCCATCATTGCTGCCAACATAGCTCTATTATCAGTTCCGTACACCGATGGTTGAATAAGTACGCCACGATCGATCCCGATCACACTGTGCATCAGTAGCCAACTAGCGAGTAGGGCTTCGGGTGCCGTATACCCCCGTTCCTCCACATACGGAAATTGATCGAGGGGGCCAAATACATGCGCATGGGCATCAATTGCCCCAGGTGGCGCCGATGTTTTTGGTTTACGGGGGTGAGGGTCAGGACCTTGGCAGAGATTGGTCATTTTTTTCATTATGTTTAGATTTCTGTCTTACCTAAAGCAACCTTATCAGGAGTTCGCGATCAGTGCACTGGATTCAGACGATGGTATAGTTGCACCAGCGTCTAGCGCAAAGAACTTGGTTGTCGAGCGCCAATTTAGGTTGTTAAAACTACCGCAGCATTCACAAAGGGCTGACCATTCTCTCGCCGCTGCACTGCAACTTTCGCACACCCATCCATAATCAGTGTCCGCCGTAATTGCCTTTTCGAGCCATTTACGAATTTTTTCATGATCACCACTTGTATCTTCCTCAAGAACTGCCATTAAGCGGCATACACGAGTCGTAGGGGCTATTTGAGCTGCCCTTGTCAAATGCCTGCGGGCCTCACCCCATAATCCTGCAGAGAGCATCGCAGCTCCAAGTGCAATATGACTTTCCACATGATCGGGTGCCATCTCGAAGAGATGTTCTATTCGCTTCACCTGTGCCAGTAAATCGTCGTCAGAATCTAAAATACGGTAAGCTTCGGCAACCTCAGAGCACGGCTTGCGCCTCCAAGCATCCTCTAAAACGCTTGAGGCACGACGCTTCCGGCCGGTAGCAGACAACATCTCCGCATATAGAAGCACTGCCGGGGCTAGTTCTGGGTTGAGTTCTTGTGCCAGACGCACAAACTCGAAAGCCTCAGACATTTCACCATTCTTAACTGAATCGCGACTTTGTTCCAACAAAATTGCGGCGCGACATCGGTTACCCTCATTTTTTTCAATAGTTTTATGTTTTACCTTTGCGAGCAGCGTCTTGTTTGCTTCCTCCCAATCTCTCGCCGCCACCTGGAGGTCAAAAAGCTGTTCAAGAACCCAACTTGTGTTTGGTTGTAAGACATTTGCTACATTCGCAAGTCTCAGTGCCTCAATCCTGTCATCATTATTAAGTGCCTGATCTAGCAATCCACGCAACCCAAGAAGTGCCGTCTCAGGATTACTTCGCATTGCCTCAAAATATTTTTTTGCCACCACATCATCGCCTTCGAGTTGCGCAGCCTGTGCATTAAGCAGCATGGTCAAGGAAGAGTCATCGAGCAGTCCATTTGCGAGTCTCGCGTGACGGGTTGCTTCACTGGCATCGTCAGCAGCGAGCGCAACCATCCCAGAGGCTAGTGCTGCATACCCTCTTTTTTGCCTGTTAGAACGGGTAGTCTCAATAATTTGCACTGGCATGCGACGCAAGAAACGCCACATACGATAGACAAGAGCCACTGCCACAGCAGTTATCAAAAGTGCAAGTACCATAACCCAGAAAGTTGTTTCTATTCGCCAACCCTGCCAATTGACAGTGACAACACCGGGTCGTTCGGCCAACCATATGGCTGCGGCTACAACAATTGCTACCTGTATGAGGATGACGAGGAAACGTATCACCTTATTTTAGCTCCAACCGTCACAAGTGCTTCCAGCGCGTGAGTATTAAGTGTATTCAGCGCGACTTCCGCGGCAAGCCGCGCTTTAGCTTGTCTTACCCAGGCTCTCACAGTGTCACTGTTTGTAGTTGCAGTCTCTTCCAAAGCGGCTACCGCTAATTCTAGATCTCCATTTTTGACTGCTTGCTCACTGCGTGCGCCTACTGAAAGATCTTCAACTTCTCCAATTCGACTTACTTTGACGAGGCCTCTAATTTGGCCTCTAATTTTATTCCAAAGTCCTTCATCGGGTGATACTGACCCGGACGTTTGTTCTAACTCCCAAAAAACTGATTTGAAGCGCTGGTGTAGTTCTGCAACTGTCGGAATGCCATCTTTCGACCAAGTTGCAAGCAGCGTCACAGAATCATCCACTATATGATTCCCGCGACCAACCTCCCGCAGTCGCTCTAACGCCCGAGTAAAGGGACCACCAGTATTTATAGTTACCTCAAGTTGCCCTATTGCAAGAGTGAGCGCCGAAGAATAATAACTGTCGCCTCCCAGCACCCCCTCTATCAAAGTTAGGCGTTCGTTCAAAGTCGTAACTTCCGACGTCAACTCAGTAATTTGGGACCTAAGTGAACCGACACTATACTCGGGGACTGCCTCAGTTTTAACATTCTCGAGAACCACCATTCGGTTGCTTAACGCAGATAGTTCGGTCGCCATACTCTTACCCGTACTATCCAGTAAAGCTGCTTCCTCAAGTGCTTTAATTCGATTAATCAACTGAGTTAAGTCAATGTTTGTCAACGTCGTCATCACACCCGATGATAATTTGTTTTGGCGCTCCTCAAGAGCATCAATTCGGCCAGCAATTGACTCTACTGATGAGGATGCAGCAGACGGCTTATTGTGGAGGACTTCATCCGAAAATAATTCAGCCACCCATAGTGGCTGTGTAACTACAGCAATCAATGCAACAACCACAAGTAACAAGGTCAACCTGGCAACACCCGAACTGGACCCACCCGTTCGTGAACGCCTTGCAACTGAAGTTTCAGTAGGTAGAATCTGTTCATTTTTCGGTTGCGGGGCTACTCCTTCTCCACGACCACTTGCGGCGCCTGCCCTTGTGGTGCTTGTCTTATCACCCACAAGGTCTATACCGTTCTGCTCAGCTACCCTAAGAACTGCCTCGTGACGATTCTCTGGTATCACCCCACGTTCCTTCCAGCCCTGAACTGTACTTGCGGCAACTCCGAGTAGGGACGCCGTTGGTCGAATTCCGCCAAGGCATCGGATTACATGGTGGGCATCTGATAGTTCAGAACTTACGATTCGTGCATGCTCGTTATTATCTGTCATGTATCTTTACGTGCAAGTCTTCCATCAAGAGCAACAAGCAAGGAATTTTGATCCGGTTCTGCGGCCACTGTTATACGTCGCCACCGGACCAGTTCAAGTGCCTCGGCTACTGCCGAACTCAAACAAATCGCCTCCACATGCTCGCAAGCATCTCTAAATCCTGCGTCAGTGACAAGACTAACAAACGTACTTGCTGTACGGGGAGAAAAAAACAAAGCGTAATTTAGCGCCCCCTCACACATCACTTTACTCAGCTGGTTACCAAGGGTGTCTGCGGCTCTGGCTTCATAAAGAGTGATTTTTCTCACCTCGTACCCAGAGTCAGTTAACTCCCCCGTTAGTTGACCGGACACCACATGACCAGCTGCGTGGATGAGTTTTCCAGAATTCGGTCTCCACTTATTCTTAATCAGCGCTACCAGATCACGGACGTTTCCACCAGCAGTATCCACATAGGTGAAACCATACGCTCTCGCAGTTGATGCGGTAGAAACTCCTATGGAAAAAACCCTTAAATCTCGGCGTTCACTAGCTTTCGCAAAAGCTCGAACACCATTTGCAGACGTGAACAACAACCCCTTCACACCACGCAGATCAAGCGATGTGTCTTTCAGTAGAATTATCTCAAACATAGGCTTGATAAGAACCTCAGCACCACGTCGAATTAGATCTTCCGTGAGGCGTTTTGCGTCCTCTCTCGGCCGAGTCACTAATATTCTTGGAGGTCGACCGCCCATCCTAACTCCAGCTAATTAGTTCGGGACCAATTTCCACTTTAAGCTCGTGACCGACTTTCTCTGCCATCTCGATTGCATCGTCCCTCGCCGCATTACGACTTATCTTCCAAACCTTTGAGCCATCAGGGATGGCGACTAGTGCACGCAAATTAATGTACGCACCGTGAAATTCAGCAAATCCAGCGATCGGTGTGTGGCAGGAACCATCTATATTATTCAAAAATGCTCGTTCGACCGATACACATAGTTCGCTATCGGGATCATTGAGTGCCATTAGTGCACTGCTTGCGCGCTCGTCGTTTTCACGGATTTCGACACAGATAGCACCTTGTGCCACAGCCGGTAATACGACATCCGGCGTGAAAACTTGCGTTGCAAATTTCTCCACTCCAAGTCTTTTCAATCCGGCAAAAGCAAGGATCGTCGCGTCAACTTCACCCGCCCTGATTTTATCTATCCTTGTTCCAACATTTCCACGTATTGGCACTATCCGTAAGTCTGGACGCAGAGCTAAAAGTTGAGCCTGGCGGCGTAAGGATGCGGTACCTACATTGGCACCAACTGGCAACTCGGCCAAAGTTAATACATCATTTCCGATAAAAGCATCCCAAGGGTCTTCGCGTGCGAGTACCGCAGCAATGCAGAGGCCATCCGGAAGTTGGGTTTCCAAATCTTTCATAGAATGAACTGCTGCATCAATCTCGTCGGCAAACAAAGCCTCCTCTATCTCTTTTGCAAACAGTCCTTTCCCACCAACTTCCGACAACCTTCTGTCAACGACCTTATCGCCTGTTGTGGAAATTGTAATTACCTCTATTTTCAGATCTGGGTGCAGTTTTTCAAGGCCACGACGCACCAACTTAGTCTGGGCAATTGCCAACGGTGAGGCCCGGGTTCCCAACCTCAGAAGACCGGTTATCGTCGATGTTGAGTCACACATAAACAATCCTTACCGCGATAGGGCCTACGACGAAACACCCGAAAACATTCGTGTGGAACGGGTAACCACGTTGCAAGAAGAGCAACAGCACGCTACAACGCGGCCGCCATGCGAGTTCTCGGTATCGAATCCTCATGTGACGAAACGGCCGCCGCAGTAGTTAGCGACGATCGTCGGATTCTGTCAAACATTGTTCTGTCTCAAATCGAAGCACATCGACACTATCGTGGAATAGTGCCCGAAATTGCGGCCCGAAATCATTTGATCAGTATTGATTCTATAGTTCGTGATGCATTGGAAGAGGCAGGCGTTGAGATAGCGGACCTAGATGGTATAGCGGCAACCGGTGGCCCCGGACTTATTAGTGGACTTATGGTTGGCATGATGACTGCTAAGGCCATAGCTCTGGTCCATAAACTGCCCCTTGTTGCAGTTAACCATTTGGCAGGGCACGCGCTCACAGCACGCCTAACTGACAATATACAATACCCATATCTACTTTTGCTTGTTTCGGGTGGGCACTGTCAGCTACTGGCCGTGGCAAACGCCACCGAATTTAGCTGCTACGGCACCACCGTTGACGATGCAGTTGGAGAAGCCTTCGATAAAACCGCATCGTTATTAAATGTTGGCTATCCAGGAGGACCGGCCATTGAGGAGGCTGCCAAAAATGGTGATCCCACTCACTTTGACCTGCCTCGCCCCATGAAAGGTAGACCAGGATGTGATTTTTCTTTTTCGGGTCTCAAGACGGCCGTCCGCCACCAGGTTGCACAGATGCCACATGGCCGTATAGATCCTAAAGAAGCCGCAGATCTTGCTGCCGGTTTTCAGACTGCTGTTGGCGATGTCCTCGTGGACCGTTGCAAGAATGCCTTGATCCGATTCCGTAGAGAATTCCCTGAAGGACGCTCGTTGGTAATAGCAGGTGGTGTTGCGGCTAACGAATATCTTAGATCCAGGATAATAGGAGTCGCGCATGATGCAGGTTTGAACTTTGTTGACCCCCCGACAAACAAATGCACAGAAAATGCGGCAATGATAGCATGGGCCGGCATTGAGCGTTTACGACACGGCAAAATTGATGACCTGGACTTTGCAGTTCGACCTAGGTGGCCACTCGATGATCACCATTCAACGAAGTCTGGATAGAAGCGGACACGAAAGTAAAATTATGGAAAGTTCTAAACAACAATTAGAAGCTGAGGTCCGAGCATATTTTGCAACGCCAGTATTGTTCGTGGAATTAGAAAATGCGGAAAAGCTAAATGAAAATTTACGCGAGATTATACTCTCGCGTAGAGAGAAGGAGATGGGTGAAGCGGATAAGTCTGCGTATAGTTGGTACTCTGGATGGGATTTTGCGTCGTGGGGCGGAGAGTCTTCACAAATGTTGCTTGAAACGTTTGCCTCAGTCGGACACGACATAACACAGGTAAGGTCTGATAATGATAACTCACCTTCAAAAGAAATTCCTTGGAGTCTGAGCGCTCGTGCAGTTGTTAACCCATCAGGCAAAGACAATTTACTCCATGCCCATCCGAACTGCTTTTGGTCTGGCGTTTACTATGTTGACGACGGTGGAATCAATGAAGACATATCTGCCGCAGGCCAACTTGAGCTGTTTGATCCACGTGGACCAGGACCGGCCATGTATAATTCGGCGGTCAGAATGAATGTTCCTGGCGGCGAGAATGCGGGTGGTTATCATCATATCAAACCCAAGAGTGGCCTAATGGTGGTTTTTCCATCATGGCTATTGCATGGTGTCACCCCATATAGAGGCAAGGGCCTTCGTATCTCTATAGCCATAAACTTATTTCTCGGACAATAGAGGCGAGGGGAAACTGGCTATGTCATCACCTCAAATGCGTATTCCCGCGAAAATTATGCTCCAAGGGTTTTTTGCTACCCCAGTAGCGGTCGCACACCTTCCTAATGCGCTGGAAATTAACCAAAGACTTAGGAAACTGATACTAGACCGTGCGGAATCAAAACCGAGCATTGAACACTCTAACCGCGGTGGGTGGCAATCGACATGGGACTTCCATAAGTGGAGTGGAGAAGCCGGAGACACTCTGTTAGCTGCCACTAAAAATATGGCCACACAACTTACTTGTGACCGATCCGGTGAAGCCGTTACCCCAAACTGGAAGCTCAACAGCTGGGCCAATATTAATCGGCGAAACGACGGAAACGAATTTCACATTCACGCCGGTTGCCTATGGTCCGGCACGTATTATGTCGATGATGGTGGTGCTAACGAAGACCTTGAGCTTGGTGGAGAATTAGAAATTCAAGATCCTCGTGGTCCAGCGGCTATTATGTATGCGCCAATGCTGGCTCCGAAGGTGCCGGGCGGTCTCTCTACCGGAGCATCTGAACTCATTCGACCCAAGGCCGGAATGATGGTTGTCTTTCCTGCCTGGTTAAGCCATTCCGTTCGCCCATACAGAGGAGATGACGTGCGCATTTCTGTTGCATTCAACCTGAGTCTTTAATTTATGACTCGACTTGGAATTATAGGTGGTGGAGCCTGGGGAACTGCTTTGGCATGTGTTGTTAGGCGGGCCGGCAGACAGGTGATATTGTGGGCACGTGAGACCGATGTGGTGGACTCAATCAACACTGGCTGTGGCAACCCAGTATATCTACCAAACGTCAAGCTCGAATCAGGCATAATCGCAACGACAGATATAGACAAAGCAACTGACGGAGTTGATGCCGTGCTCCTAGTAACGCCAGCACAACACTTGAGAGACGTATTATCGAGTATCGCTACCTCAATCTCAAACAAAGTTCCGCTCGTCATTTGTTCAAAAGGAATAGAAAAAGAGAGTTGTGCCCTCATGTCCGAGGTCGTCTCAGAGACGCTTCCTAACTCTCCAATAGCAGTTCTATCTGGCCCTACTTTTGCTTCTGAAGTCGCGAACAACCTGCCAACAGCCGTGACTTTAGCGACGGAGGATGTTGAAGTTGGCAGACAAATTGTTTCTGCTATAGGAACTGCGCATTTCCGCCCATATTTGTCAAACGATCCGGTGGGTGCGCAAATTGGAGGTGCTGTTAAGAATGTTTTGGCGATTGCATGCGGGATAGTCGTTGGGCGTTGTATGGGAGATAATGCTGGTGCCGCAATCATTACCCGTGGAATAGCAGAGATGACGCGCCTCGGCATTGCAAAGGGTGCCCGCCCCGAAACCCTGATGGGACTGTCCGGACTAGGTGATCTGACACTCACATGCACCGGGCGACAATCCAGAAACATGTCGCTTGGTCATGATCTCGGTAAGGGGCGCACACCAAAAGAAATTTTGAATAAACGTAATTCTGTAACAGAAGGTGTTTTCACTGCTACCGCTGTTCGCTTATTAGCCGGAAGACTTCGCGTTGACGTTCCAATTTGCACAGCCGTAGACGATGTGATCAACCACAACGAGGATTTAGATGAAGTTATTTCTGGTTTGTTGGCTCGACCATTCACAAGTGAAGGACAACAAATATAGAGACTGTGATAGTGGTTTACCCGTTATTTTGCCGAGCTGGCTCAGCCTGCTGTAATCGCATGATCTTCAGTAATGGGATTCATCCGCATAATTATAGGAGTTAAATGACTATGTTATTTGCCATCTATGCCCTCGATGCCCCAGAGACTCTAAACAAACGTATGACTTTGCGTCCCGCGCATCGCACCTATCTTGCCGATATACGTACCCGCACCGCATTCACTGGGCCCCTTGTAGCAGATGATGGCGAGACTATGATCGGTAGTTTGATGATAATGGATTTTCCAGATCGCAGTGCGGCAGAAGCTTGGTTTGCAGACGAACCGTTTAATAAGGGCGGTCTTTTTTCATGTGTGTGCATAAATGCGTACAATGGTGCACCCGGACCCTTCCAACCTGAAAGAAGATAGATCATGGCACACTGGCTATTTAAATCTGAACCAGAAACTTGGTCATGGGATGAACAAGTAGGTGATGGCACCGCTGAGTGGGATGGGGTGCGTAACCACCAAGCTGCAAACAACATGAAGGCAATGAAACTTGGGGATCTCGGATTCTTTTACCACTCGGGTAGTGAGCGTCAAATTGTAGGGATCGTTGAGGTGGTAAAGGAATATTATCCTGACCCTACGGACAAATCTGGTCGCTTCGGCATGGTCGACGTGAAGGCATTGAAATCGCTTGAGGTCCCAGTAACACTCAAAGCAGTCAAGGAGGAACCGCGCCTTCAGGACATTGCTCTTGTCCGTCACTCCCGGCTTTCAGTCATGCCAATTGACAACAATTCTTGGTCGCTGCTATGCGCGATGGGAAAGACAAAGGTTTGACCTCAGAAAATGCAGTCAAAAGCCATATGCCATCTTGAGGAAATACCAGATGGTGAAGCACGTTCCTTTACGATACGTAGCGACGAGGAGTATCTGGAGGTTTTTATAGTCCGGAAAGCTACGGCCGCATTCGGCTATGTAAATTCATGCCCACATGCGCATTGGCCGCTTGAGTTCATTGAAGATCAATTCATGACTCTCGACAAGCGCCACATTCAATGTGTCAATCATGGTGCCTGGTTTGAGATCGAAACAGGCATTTGCCTTGGCGGCCCTTGCAAAGGTGAGACGCTCAGACCATTCCCTATTCAACTTAATAACGGTTGGGTATTACCATGCCCCTAAATTATAACAGCACCGTTACATATAACGACCAGACCTCCTAATTATCCTTAGTCGGAAACGAGGCGCGGGTATTGCACGCAAAACACAAAATTAGCTCCAATCAAGTTGCTCAAAATCTCTCGATAATCATTTTAGTCATTGGTCTGTCGTTAATCCGATACAGAGTTTGGCAGAATTATAAATTAAGTTTTTATTACGGCCGATTTCTAACCCGCGAATTACGGATTGGCTACTTCATCTTGTCTACCCTAGTTTTTCCTCTCATTATTAATAGTGGCGTTCCGCCCTGCAGGGGTTGGTCCGCCACAGCCATTGTTTTACATAAGCAAATTAGGTCAAAATAGTCACCTTCTCATGTGCCATCAGGGGGCAAAAATGACAGAAAACAATATATTCCCAGTGCCGGAGGCAATCGCCAAATCAGCATATATAGACGATTCTGGTTATCAACTTATGTATAGGGAATCGGTCGCCGATCCTGAAAAATTCTGGGAGAAACAGGGAGAGCGTTTAGACTGGATCAAACCCTACACCAAAATTAAGGATATTTCATTCTCGGATGATGTGCACATCCGATGGTTTTACGACGGCACCATTAATGCCTGCGTCAATTGTGTTGACAGGCATTTAGATAAGCTGAGTGACAAGACGGCTATAATTTGGGAAGGTGACGATCCAAACAAGTCAAAACACATCACCTATCGCGACCTTCACGTACAGGTTTCGCGACTCGCCAATGTATTAAAGGCGCACAATATTCGACGCGGTGATCGTGTAACAATTTACATGCCTATGATACCTGAACTTGCCTACGCGGTTCTCGCATGTGCACGGATTGGTGCCATTCATTCGGTTGTTTTTGGTGGATTTTCGCCTGATTCATTGGCTGGACGAATACTCGATTGCGATTCAAGTTGTGTGATTACGGCTGATGAGGGAGTTCGAGGCGGCAAACCAATTCCCTTGAAGGCCAATACCGATGAGGCCCTCAAAAAGTGTCCGGAGGTTTCTACTGTGATAGTAGTGAAACGAACCGGTAACAAAATAGGTTGGGTTGATCAGCGGGATTACTGGTACCACGAAGAATTGGAAAAAGTTTCGGCCGAATGTGTACCTGAGGAAATGGCTGCCGAGGACCCTCTCTTTATCCTATATACCTCCGGGTCGACGGGCCAGCCTAAAGGCGTTATGCATACTACTGGTGGATATCTAGTCTACGCCTCAATGACGCATCAATACGTATTCGACTATCACGATAACGACATTTACTGGTGCACCGCGGATATAGGCTGGGTCACCGGTCACAGCTACATACTATACGGACCACTCGCCAACGGCGCTACTACACTGATGTTCGAGGGTGTACCCAACTATCCGGATTTTTCCCGTTTCTGGCAGGTCTGTGACAAACATAATGTCACGATCTTTTACACAGCACCGACCGCAATCCGTGCTCTGATGCGCGAAGGCGATGAACCGGTCAGAGTAACCAACCGCCAATCACTCCGGCTGCTTGGAACCGTCGGCGAACCTATCAATCCTGAGGCCTGGTTGTGGTATAACAACGTAGTCGGTGATGGCCGATGCCCCATTGTGGACACATGGTGGCAGACTGAAACAGGTGGTATCCTAATCACACCACTACCTGGTGCTACGGCGCTCAAACCCGGGTCCGCAACACGCCCGTTTTTTGGCATCAAACCCGCGATCGTCGACGGCGATGGTAAAATTCAAGAAGGTGCTGCTACGGGGGTCCTCGTACTGCTTGATTCCTGGCCTGGCCAGATGCGGACAGTCTATGGCGACCATCAACGTTTTATCGACACCTACTTCTCAGCCTTTCCTGGGAAGTATTTCACAGGTGACGGAGCGCGTCGCGACGCGGACGGTTATTACTGGATCACCGGTCGAGTCGATGATGTGATAAACGTCTCCGGCCACAGGATGGGAACCGCTGAGGTCGAGTCAGCGCTAGTTGCCCATAATGTTGTCGCGGAGGCAGCTGTCGTTGGCTACCCGCACGAAATTAAAGGTCAGGGCATCTATGCTTATGTAACCCTCAATGTTGGAGTAGAACCCACAGAGGAATTACAAATTGAACTCGTCCAGTGGGTCCGAAAGGAAATCGGCCCCATCGCCGCACCTGACCTGATCCAGTGGGCACCAGGACTTCCTAAGACTAGGTCAGGCAAGATCATGCGACGAATATTGCGCAAGATCGCAGAGAATGACCCTTCTAATCTCGGAGATACGACAACACTCGCTGATCCCAGTGTTGTAGCTGATTTAGTTGAAAATCGTATGAATATTTAGGACCGCCAGCTATCTCGAGTTTGGCAGAAAGTGGCACCGAGCGCTTACACCCGGAACGCTGGCTTATGTTGGCTGGAGTTTGGTGCCTTTATTTCAGCTTCGGCTTAACAGTCACCGGCCTAGCTCCACTAGTTTTAGTCATCGAAGATGACCTGAACATGAGCCATACCGCAATGGGTAGTGTGCTCGGCGCGTGGCAACTGGTCTACATCTTCTCAGCCATACCTTGTGGCACATTACTAGACAGACTAGGTCCACGACATGCTCTATTTATTGGTGGATTATTGGTTGCAGCATCTTCCCTAGGACGTAGTTTTGCGACGGACTATATAACGCTTTTACTTACTGTGAGCCTGCTTGGGATCGGCGGACCTATCGTTTCAGTTGGTGCTCCTAAAGTAGTCAGCATTTGGTTTCATGGACGCGAACGAGGTCTAGCCATGGGAATTTACATCACCGGACCAACCCTAGGGGGCGTTTTAGCGCTAACCCTCAGTAATTCTGTGCTGATGCCCTGGCTTGGCGACAACTGGCGAAATATCCTGCAACTGTGGGCCGTTGTAGCCACGATAGGCACTTGCATCTGGTTATTGGTTTCAGCGAGCCCCGCCTCGCGCGCCATGGAGAAATACCTGGCTACTGAACCAAGGCAGACACACCGGCATGTGCTAGGGGAAATGATAAAGTTGCCACACGTGCGGCTGGTATTGGCAATGAGCCTAGGTGTCTTCATGTTCAACCATGCTCTAAACAATTGGCTGCCAGAATTACTGCGCGTCAACGGTATGTCTGCCTCTATTGCTGGTTATTGGGCCGCTATACCGACCGCTGTTGGGGTGCTCGGGGCACTTCTTATTCCGCGGTATGCCACATCAGAGAGACGCTTTCCTATACTAGTAGCTCTTTGTATAGCGGCTGGTTTTGCAAGCATGTGCCTGCATACAGAAATGGGCCCGATTCTTCTATTTGGACTTGTGCTCCAAGGATTTGTTCGTGGTGCGTTAACTATAATACTTGTTCTAGCACTCGTTGAAATGCCAGGCGTTCAAAAAAAGTATGCCGGAACTGCCAGTGGTTTATTCTTTTCCGCAGGCGAGATCGGTGGTGTCGCAGGACCACTAACTCTCGGTATCCTATATGATACAACGGGCGACTTTACGACTGGAATATATCTATTGACGGCTATAGCATCTGTTCTGACATTAACGGTCCTGCGTCTCCACCGGCTGACCAAGCGCCACCAAGAGGAGAATATTTGTTAGTTTAGAATTATTTCTTTGTTTTGAGCGTATTTAGAAATCAATGCAACGACCGGCCTTCTCCCAGTCGCCATAGCGTGTCGGCTCTAGTCCCTTAGGCCCGCCTATTTCAGCTGACCGATCATCGCCACTACGTATCGCAAGGCGGGCAGCACTGGCCGCATCCTCGGCCGCCAACTCTGCCCTTTTTCGAGCATCAACACTCATCTTTTTCCCAATTGACGCCGTTGTCTGTGCCACGACAGCACGACGGCACACCTTCTTTAAAGCAGTATGCTGGTCCTTGACATCTCTTGTCTGGGCAACTGCTATCTTGCGAAAACCTAAGTTGAATCGTTCATTCAACTTTGACATAAAAGTGTTCTAACCCTCCCATCCTAGCCATCAAAGAAGACAACAAATAGTTATCAATTGTCGATCTACCCTACCTGACGCCATTTTAATCGCAAACCCACCTATAAATTAATTTAAGGACGCCCAAACGATATTAAACCAATCTTGCGTAAGGGGCGTCACCTTCACTTGATTCTTGCTATTGACCACAATCGGGATGCCCCTAATAAGAGTTCTCAGTGTTTATAAAACTTGTTTAAAGTTTGCAAATTATCTCTAGAGTACAATTTCATGGGCGTCGCGGTCCCTCGGCGCTGTAGATGGCATTTGTGAAAGACTCCGTAAGCCGCCCAAGCTCTTGTCCTAACATGCGGATCTCAGTGATCTTGGGCACATGTTTACGCACTTCCTTAGAAAATTCAACAAGTGGCGGCGGGACTCTGCGCTCTGTCACATCAAGCGCGTGCATGGCAGTCACCGCAAGCATCGCAAGTGATGCATCGAGACATCGACCGGCTTCTCTCTCAGCTAGCCACGCCGTTTGGGTTGGCGTTTTGAAATCAGACTGACCAAAACCACCACTCTCGCTGCCTGGAATGAATGTGCGCTGCGCTGCTCGGCGCGCCCTTTCCACGTAGCCTACTTGGATTTGAGCAAGGTAGCGAACTGGTCCCTCAACATCGCCGATGGTCAACCAATGTGGAAGTCTTGAGACGGGTCCGTCCTGCATTTTCGAGGTTTGTCGCTCGCCAGCCAGACAGAGATCAGCCCAGCAAGCAGCTAACTCATCAAGAACTGAGTAGCTGACAGCATTGTGAAAACCAGAATTATGCAGTAGGCGACCAAGTGGATACTCCGAATCGGGCGGTAAATAAATTGGGTTATCTACCGCGCCCACAAGTGCCTCATTGGCTGCTTTCTCAACCTCTGAGACAGCGCGAAAGACACGTGCCAGCACGCGCGGCATTGCACGAAAACTGACCGGTGCCTGATAAGCTCTGCGATCAGGGTCGGCATCCGCGAGGAATTCCGTAAGTGCCTCCGCTGCCGCAATTTCGTGTTCACCACCCCACAGTCGGGCGAGAGCAACGTCATAGTGCTCTAATGGCGCTTGGAAGGCCTCAATCGAGAGAGCAAACACCTTGACCGCGATCGCCAAGCGTCGACTTGCTGAGATAGCAGAGTCAGCTAAAACGCATGTTATACTTGACGTTCCGTTAAGAAGTGCATTGGATTCTTTTGCCTGTAAATCGTAGTCCTGAAACAAATCCAAAAAAGCATGTGTCATCATGTTAATTTGTCCACCGGCATCGTTATTATCAGCCGGCACCTCTGGCAGAGTTCGCCCGTCAAGCATAGCTGCCACTGCCTGTGCCAACTCTGGTGTAACCGCTGCATGTCCTTCAACAAATGTAGTCAGTTTGGATAAAACAATAGCTCGAACGACGCGGTTCGGTAGTGGGTCACCAAACAATACAGCCGAGGCAAACGGTTTACGCTGGGCCTGACGATCGCGTCCGGCAACATCCAACTGTGTTTTTGCAGCTTGATTAAACCCTGTTGTAACTCCATAAACAAACAATGACGGATCACTTTCTATAAGTGACATAAAACTAGCGCGACACTCTGCTATGCGCGCGAGTGCGGGAGCACCTAAAACAACATTTTCACCCTGCCAAGCAACACGATAGGCAGTGTCTAGATTTATATCCGCCCGTCTATTAATTGTTATTGTCATAATTCTGTTCCTTCAATAGCAACATAAATGCGATAGATGTGACGCAACTAGGTTATTATCGTTTGAGTTCGGGCCACAACAAAATTTGTACGTTAATGCCGCACGATAAACCTAACCCACGTGAAGTTGCACTTGATATACTGAGCCAAGTGCTCGAACATGGCCGAGCACTCATTGACCTATTGGAATCAGACCAGCAACTCACACTTATGAGCTCGAGGGATCGAGCATTTGCACGCCTACTCGTTTTCACCGTACTACGTCGATTAGGCCAGTTGGATGACCTAATTAATCGTAAGTTAAACGACCCACAATTAGGTGGCACAAAAACCAGTGGCATAGTTCGAAATATTTTACGACTCGGTACTACCCAGCTCATTTTCCTCAAAACGCCCCCACATGCCGCCGTTGACAGTTCCGTCAACTTGGCGAAGGTCAAGCGGGTAAAACGTTTTGAGAAACTTATTAATGCTGTATTGCGACGTATCTCCGAATCGGGACACAAGGAGGTTAAAAAGCAGGATGCCGGGCGTCTCAACACCCCAGATTGGCTATGGAATCGTTGGATAGAAGATTATGGAGTGGAGACAACCCGTGAAATTGCCGCAGCACATTTAGTCGAGCCACCCTTAGATATCTCAGTCAAAAACTCTCCGGGTTTATGGGCCAAGCGGCTTAAGGCGAAACAATTGCCAACGGGAAGTCTGCGAAGGCCAACCAGCAAGGATATCATATCGCTTCCAGGATATGCTAACGGGGATTGGTGGATACAGGACGCGGCAGCTGCATTGCCAGTCCATCTCCTTGGTGATGTTTCTGGCAAAACGGTTATAGATCTTTGTGCCGCTCCCGGCGGCAAAACGGCTCAGCTTGCCGCCAAGGGTGCAAACGTTATTGCGGTGGATCGGTCCTCAAAACGGTTGAGACGTCTCCAATCTAATCTCGACCGCCTAAATCTGTGGGCAAAACTGGTTGTAGCCGATGCTACAAAATGGCGTCCCGCAATTTCATGTGATGCTGTTCTGCTTGATGCTCCCTGTACAGCCACAGGGACAATTCGTCGCCACCCAGACATCGCACACACTAAATTTGAGTCGGATATTACACGCATGGCATTGCTTCAGAACCAACTGATTTTATCAGCTATCAATATGCTGAGACCCGGTGGAATATTGGTTTACACAGTTTGTTCGCTTGATGCAGAAGAAGGGCTCAACATAATATCATCCAAGTTAGCCAGTGGCGCGCCAGTGGCTACCATGCCCGTTAAGGAAACTGAAGTACCCACTTTGAGTGATGCTATAACTTCAGCTGGTTTTGTGCGGACCACACCAGCACTATGGCCTAAACATGGTGGGTTGGATGGTTTTTTTGTTGCCAGACTTAAACGGTTAAGATCTTGAGGATACAGAATTAAAGGCGAAACACTTTACTAAAGTATATAAAGACGGCAGATTGAAGGTACAGTGGAGAAACTCAATATATCAGTCAGAATTGCAAATGGATTGACATGTCATTTCTCGGAGAACTTTGGTTATTCATGCGACACCGCAAGAAATATTGGCTACTTCCGATCTTCATAATGATGGCTATATTTGGGGGGCTCATCGTCTTCACTCAGGGTACGGCAGTGGCACCATTTATCTACACTATATTTTAACCTGCAAAGTCTAGAGCAGGTACAGGCAACCATTCCCTAAATGCGCATTCTCGGTATATCGGCCTTCTACCATGACAGCGCAGCAGCACTCGTTGTTGACGGCCGAATTGCTGCTGCAGCTCAAGAGGAGCGATTTACACGCAAAAAACATGATTCGACTTATCCAGGGAATGCCGTCGACTATTGCCTCCAGGAAGGCATGGTGTCGTTTGCGGACATCGACTTCGTCGCTTTCTATGATAAGCCGTTTCTAAAATTTGAGAGACTCATGGAGACTTATCTCTCTTTTGCGCCGAGAGGATTTAAGAGTTTTTCAATGGCAGTGCCCATATGGTTGAAAGAGAAGCTTTTTCAAAAGGAAATTCTGAAACGGCGCCTCAAGAAGCGTTACCCGGATTACGATTGGGATAAGCGTCTTCTTTTCACCGAGCATCATCAGGCGCACGCAGCGTCCGCTTTTTATCCTTCTCCCTTTGACGATGCCGCGATCCTTACAATGGACGGTGTCGGCGAGTGGGCCACCACATCTGTCGGAATCGGCAGTGGTAACAACCTCCAAATGATTAAGGAAATTCACTTTCCCCATTCAATTGGTCTTCTCTACTCAGCCTTCACATACCACACCGGGTTCAAGGTAAATTCTGGTGAGTACAAGGTAATGGGCCTCGCGCCCTATGGTAGACCCATATATAAGTCTCGAATTCTTGATAATCTCATAGATTTGAAAGAGGATGGGTCGTTTCGTCTAAATCTGGATTACTTTGACTACTGCATTGGTCTGCGAATGACTAATGAATTGTTTGACTCATTGTTCGATGGGCCACCGCGCGATCCGACATCACTTCTTGAACAACGACATATGGATTTGGCTGCTTCGATCCAAGCAGTGACAGAAGAAATAGTTCTTCGTCTAACGCGTTCCATTGCTCGCGAGACAAAAGAAACCAATCTGTGCTTAGCAGGTGGTGTGGCACTTAACTGCGTTGCAAACAGCAAGATCCTCCACGAAAATTCTTTCAGTCAAGTCTGGGTTCAGCCTGCTGCAGGCGACGCAGGTGGCGCTTTGGGTGCAGCCTTAGCTGGCTACCATCTCTATCACGGTCAACCCAGACAAACTAAACGTAAACGCGATAACATGGAAGGCAGCTACTTGGGTCCCGCATTTAGCAACGAGGATATTACGACACGCCTTTCAGGTATAGGCGCCAATTTCGAAGTTTTGGATGACAAAGGTCTTCTTGAATCAGTCGCCAAAGCACTGGAAGACGGAAAAGCTGTCGGGTGGTTTCAAGGTCGTATGGAATTCGGGCCACGGGCTCTCGGTGCGCGATCAATTCTAGGAGACGCTCGCTCACCAACTATGCAAAAAAACCTTAATATGAAGGTCAAGTATCGCGAGAGTTTCAGGCCGTTCGCGCCAGCCATTCTTAGGGAAAATTTAGATGAATGGTTCAACCTTGATTGTGACAGTCCATATATGCTCTTCGTCGCATCAGTAAAATCTGTGCACCAGCACACCGTGACAAAAGAAGAGCAAGCACTGTTTGGCATCGAAAAACTAAACGTCTCCCGTTCAGATATTCCCGCAGTTACCCATGTGGATTATTCTGCCCGTATCCAGACCGTCGATGATCAAACGAACTCTCGATTCCACTCCCTACTCTCGACCTTCAAAGCCCGAACCGGCTGCCCTATTTTAATCAATACCAGTTTCAATGTGCGAGGAGAGCCGATTGTGTGTACCCCTGAGGACGCATTCCGTTGTTTTATGGGCACAGAAATAGACATTCTGGCTGTCGGGAATTGCTACTTGCGTAAGGAAGATCAAAATTCCACTCTCAAAAACCAGTACGCTACCTTGTTTGACCTCGATTAGCGGCTATTTTGATTGCCTTGTGGCATTGCCGCTTGCGTGTCACTACGCGAGGTACTAGTTAAGAGCACATGCAGCAGTCGGTTCGGATAGCCCCTTCAATACTCGCTGCGGACTTCGCTAAATTGGGAGATGAAGTGCGCGCCGTTAGTGAGGCGGGTGCCGATTACATACACATAGATATTATGGATGGGCATTACGTGCCCAATATTACAATCGGTCCAGGAATGGTGGAAGCACTGCGGCCGTATAGCTCAAAGATATTTGACGTTCACCTGATGGTCGCGCCTGTTGATTCTTTTATTGAGCGATTCTCGAACGCCGGGGCCGATATTATAACAGTTCACCCCGAGGCCGAACCGTGTATCCACAAAACGATACAGCGTATAAAAGGCTTAGGCAAGAAGGCCGGCGTAGCGCTTAATCCAGAGACACCGACGACAATAATCGATCATTTAATTGATGAAGTTGATCTGATATTAGTGATGACTGTAAATCCTGGTTTCGGAGGCCAAAGGTTTATCGAGGCACAACTCGACAAACTTCATGAACTGCGCAAGAAAATTGATGCCACAGATCGTATCATAGATTTGGAAGTCGATGGAGGCGTTAACTTCGAGACAGCACCAAAGGCAATTGCAGCTGGGGCCGACGTCCTTGTAGCAGGTACCGCGACCTTCAAAGGCGGCCACAAAGCTTATGCAGCCAATCTCCACCGATTGCGTGGAGGAAACTAAGCCAGAGCAAAATGATGGGCTCTCCTGCAACTAGAACACTCCTTTGGCCTGCAATACAGTACAGGCTTCTGAGAGCCTTATTTCCAATTCCTCTATACCCTCTGACACTGGCCGGTAACACGCCAGATGCTCCAGCGGTTGTTCCCCCCGACCCCTGGCCAGGTGACCCTGCGCGCGGTGAAGCAATCCGTGATGGATGTTACACCTTTGAGGGTCACACATTAACCAATTTGGGAAATCCCTGGACTTTAGACAACAAGGACAAACATCCGTTACGTTGGCAAAGGGCATTGCACGAATTCGTATGGCTTCGAGATCTTCGAGCACTTGGAGGAGCCGACGCTCGACAAGCTGCTCGAAAACTGACCAAGACCTGGATCGATCAACATGACAAGTGGTCCCCTATGGCTTGGAGGGCGGATATTTCAGCCATGCGAATTGTGGCGTGGCTGACCCATTATGATGTTTTCTTCGCCAGTGCTAATGATTCATTTAGACGCGACATAATGGCATGTATTGGCAAGCAAATGCGCCACCTCGCCCGAACGCTACCAGCAGAAGTCGACGGGGCCGCTCGAGTTACCGCAATTAAGGGTCTCGTTTGCGGCGCGATTGCACTCCCCTGTCCTAATGCAGTTGAGAAGAATGCACTGGAACTCTTAGGACAAGAGCTTATACGTCAAATTTTACCCGATGGCGGTCATATTGAGCGCAACCCAGCCATCCAGCTTCGCGTACTGTGTGACCTAATCGATATTCGGGCGACCTTGAACGCCGGATGCCGTGAACTCCCAGAGTTTTTGCAACGTGCTATTGACAGATTGGCACCAATGTTACGATTTTTTCGTCATGGAGACCGCGCACTTGCACACTTTAACGGCTCGAACTCAGGGGATGCCGAGTTGATTGACCTCGCGCTCAACAAAGCCGATGCACGGGGACGCGCACCGCACAGCGCAACGCACAGCGGCTTCGAACGGCTCAGCTCGGGACGAATGCTAGTACTAGTCGATACAGGAAGTCCTGCGCCGGGATTTGACCGCGCCGCCTGTGCTGGAACACTGAGTTTTGAGGTAAGCATCGGTCGCGACCGACTTATTGTAAATTGTGGTGCGGCAACCGGGGAAAATCCACTATGGAGTTGGGCATGTCGGACGACTGGCGCGCACTCAACGGCCCAGGTTGATAATCGAAATTCGAGTGAAATTCGTGAGGATGGTACTTTCGGACGACAACCTTCAGTAATTATGTGCGAGCGAGAAGACAATGATGGAAGCAGTTTATTAACCATGAGTCACGACGGTTACTTGAAGCCATTATCAATTATACATAAACGTCGACTTTATCTTTCAGCAGGCGGTGAGAATTTGCGAGGTGAAGACATCCTTAACGGTCCTGCCGACCACCCATTTACTATCCGCTTCCACCTCCATCCAAGGGTTCAGGCGTCATTGGCCAAAAATAACCACCAAGCACTTATACGATTACCTGGTGGTTCCGGATGGCGTCTGCGGGCAGATGCTGGGCTAATGTGCTTAGAGGACAGCATATACTTGGACAACCCCCATGCACCAAGGCGCTCACAACAGATCGTGATCAGAGGCAGGACCAAGGGGTTCGGTGCCGCTGTCAATTGGGAGTTGCAGCACCACAATCCTAAAAACGCTCGCGATCGGAAATAACAGACTCCTTTACAGGCGCCAAATTTGAGCACCCTCTGGGATAACATCGTCCAGCCATATCCCCTTGATATCTGCGATGAGACCGTTCTCCTTAACCAATTTCCTGATGTCAAGCGCAGAAAATGGTTGGTGCGCAACAGCACCAACCAGGCAATCATAGTTTCTACCGGGCGCTTTAATCAGTTTAATATCATATAACTTTCTTGCTTCCATCGGATCTGCAAATGGATCAAATACTGAGACTTGATGGCCAAATTCCTGCAACCGCCCCACAAGATCGACTACTTTGGTATTGCGAAGATCAGGTACGTTCTCTTTGAAGGTCAGTCCTAATACTAGGACCTTAGATGATTTCCTTAGGTTACTATTAATTTGTTCCGCAACGTATCCGGCCATGGAATCGTTAGTACGTCTTCCGGACAGAACTACCTCGGGCTCCAAGCCCACTTGTCTAGCTGCATGAGCAAGCCAATAAGGATCAATACCAATACAATGTCCTCCCACCAGACCTGGCGCAAAATCAAGAAAGTTCCATTTTGTTTGACATGCTGCCAAAACGTCTTGCATCGAAATATCCATTTGTCCGAATATTTTTGCAACCTCATTGACAAAGGCTATATTGATATCGCGCTGCGCGTTCTCGATTACTTTGGCCGCTTCAGCGGTGCGAATATTAGCAGCAACAAAAACACTGCCACCATTTATGCTGCCATATAACGCCGCAAGACGGCGGGCAACTTCATCAGTTTGACCCGCTACCACCTTGATTATGTTTTCTATTGTGTGGCTACGGTCACCTGGATTAGCCCGTTCTGGCGAATAGCCAAGAAAAAAGTCATGACCGCATTCAAAACCAGACACTTTTTCTAAAATTGGGCCACAAATTTCTTCTGTCACACCGGGGTAAACAGTGCTTTCGTACACAACTATAGCGCCTCGATCTAAAATTCGACCAAGAGTTTTACTAGCCTCACTAATAGCAGTGAGGTCGGGCTGCATTGCATCGTCGACTGGCGTCGGAACAGTTACGATATAGATATCATTACCCCTAATCGCCTCAGGATCATCGGTGAGTGACATCGTGCTCATTTTCAACTCACGACCTTCCACTTCGCCCGTTCTATCGACACCGTCGTATAGTTCGGCAATGCGACTTACATCCGTGTCCAGACCTGTCACACTGTGATGTCGTGCCAACGCCACTAAAAGTGGCAAGCCAACGTAGCCTAGTCCAATGATCGCTAACTTTTCTTGTTTTACCACGGCCGGGATATACCTGATTTTGGTTAAATAGAATTACGTCCGTCTAGCTTGCATATGGAAGGTTTGTCAATCACTGCGAGCCATAGCAGATTAGGACTTCGTTACCTAGAAACCTTTGACGATCGGGTTGGACACTTGACGTTCAGCCGTTGAACACAGTATGTTCGTTCCGTGAACACTAGAGAGACTATTTTGCTGAGCTGATTTATTTCATCAGATATAAATTAAGACGATTGTTATGGCAGATGGCAAGACACTGAATGAAGGGCCGGATAACAAAACGGCAATTACCCTTCAACTGCTCAACGCGGTGGAAGAAAACAATTCTGTCACACAGCGTTCCTTAGCACAGGATTTGGGAATTGCTCTTGGGCTGGCCAACGCATACCTCAAGCGATGCGTCCGTAAGGGTCTAATTAAAGTTACACAGGTTCCACCAAATCGGTATAGCTACTATCTCACACCAAAAGGATTCGGCGAAAAATCAAAACTCACAGCGCAGTACCTAGCGGGCTCATTTCAATTCTTTCGTAACGCCCGGGCTCAATGTGCCGAGGCCCTAACGCACTGCAGAGAACAGAACTGGCGTCGAGTAGGTTTGGCAGGAGTGAGCGAATTAGCTGAAATAGCTACCCTTACTGCCCGTGATGCCGATTTGATACTAGTGGGCATCATTGATAGCAAAGTAAAGAATCAAAAATTTGCCGATCTCGACATATTTAAGAATCTTGATGAACTCGGCGACGTCGATGCCGTAATTATTACTGACCTAGCCACACCGCAGGCAGCATACGACTCACTCGCGGGCGCACTTGATGACATCCGCATCATTACCCCGAAACTATTACAAATAGCCCGTAGGAAAAATCGGCCAAGCGAGGTAGTTTGATGAAACGGTGGTATGTTGTCTACACACACCCAGGTAACGAAACAATTGCGCAAGGCCAGTTGGAACAGCAAGGTTTTGTTACGTATCTGCCCAGGTGCCTTAAGCAAATGCGCCAAGGTAACCGTATTACGGAAATCGCTGTTCCACTTTTTCCTCGCTATATTTTTGTTGAGCTAGACATCGACGCCCAGCGTTGGAGAGCCATCAACTCAACATTCGGTGTCCGCTATCTTGTGTGTATGGGCGACCGACCCGCAGCTCTTCCCGAAACCGTCATGCCCGAAATTTTAGATCGTGAAACAGAAAAAGGATATATTGTACTGCCGCGTGAGGAACCATTTAGTAAAGGGGAGGTTGTGCAGATTACAGCCGGCCCGCTCATTGAACAGGTTGGCCTGTTTCAGTGTACAAGTGATGATGAACGTACCACCGTGTTATTGAATTTATTAGGCCGGGAAGTCCCCATTCGAGTCAGATCGGAGGCTCTTCGTGCTTACGCCTAAGACCCTACAGTAGGCCAGAACGCCTATGGCACAGGGCAGTGTCACGGGCTATAACCGCATAATGTCTGCTACGCTCTTCTGGTTTTTTGTACCCTTGCTCGCGTTGACCTTCACTTCGGTTGCCGCGACTGGTCTTGTAATCCGTATATTGAAAACACGAAATATCCTTGACCACCCTGTCAAACGCTCCAGCCACAGTGTCCCCACGCCACGTGGCGGAGGTATCGCGGTGGTGATAATAATAGTCACCGCGCTATTCGCATGGAGTGAGTGGAGTGGGACAACATACTTTCCAGGACCCAAATCTAGCGGGATTGGAGTAGTATTGCTCGCAACTATTGTACTGGCAATCGCTTCCTGGATAGACGATTTGCGATCGATCTCACCCGCAACACGTCTGATGATCCACTTGGCAGTAGTGCTGGGAGCAATAGCGTGGATCAGTCCACAAGGAATGTTTTTACAAGGATTATTGCCTTCCTGGTATGACATGATAGCGGTGGCTATTCTTTGGCTGTGGTTCGTAAATCTGTTTAATTTCATGGATGGCATTGATGGAATTTCAGGGGTTGAAGCGACAAGCGTGAGTGTTGGAATTGCACTTGTCGAATTTTTTAGCCCTAACGCAGGGATAAGCCCTTGGCCAAGTGCGGCAATAGCAGCAGTTTCAATCGGTTTTCTGTGGTGGAACTGGCAACCTGCCCGCATTTTTCTTGGTGATGTGGGAAGCGTACCACTAGGGTTTTTAATCGGTTGGTTGCTTATCGAGGCCGCGTCTGCTGGACTCTGGGCACCAGCCCTAATTCTACCACTTTATTACCTCGCGGACGCTACAATTACCCTCGGTCTGCGCATTTTACGGCGGGAAAAAATTTGGGAGGCCCACCGCGAGCATTTTTATCAGATTGCAGTGCGGGGAGGTCGCAATCACTCTACTGTATCCCTTGCAGTATTGGCGACCAATATTGCGCTTATTTTTCTTGCACTTGCCTCCCTTAAGTGGGCTTGGTCAGCTATTATTGCAGCGATATTTGTAGTTGGTGCACTACTGTTATGGATGCGACGCGGGGTAAATGCTGCGTCCACACCGGCTGCCTGATCACCATGACTGTTGTCGTAACTGGCGCATCTGGATTTGTCGGTCAATTCTTGTGTGCTGCTTTGGAAAAGAGCGGAATTGAGGTGCGTCGCGCTGGTCGGGACATCACAGGCGACATCAGTGGCAAAGCAGATTGGAAACCAGTCTTGGAAGATGCATCGACTGTCATCCACCTGGCAGCCCGAGTACATGAGATGGGATCTATTAACAAAAAATCAGCTGCCGAGAACCGCTATTTTGCTGTTAATGTGGCTGCCAGTGAACATTTAGCGCGGGCGGCTGCACAAGCCAATATCCGTCGTCTAATTTTTCTCAGCACTGCCAAGGTTATGGGCGAGTCTTCTGCGCGCCCACTAACGGCTCAAGACCCAGTCAGTCCGCAAGATTTTTATGCCCGTTCCAAACTCGAGGCTGAAAGAGTAATAGAGGATGCAGCAGGGACGATGGAAATAGTAATTTTACGATCACCGCTCGTTTACGGACCCTATGTTAAGGGTAATTTTTTGCGACTGATGAAGATGATCGAAAGCGGCCTGCCCATACCGCTTGGGGCAATTTCCAATCAACGAAGTCTAATTTTCGTCAGGAATCTAGCAGACGCCATCAAACATTCGATAACGGCGCCAACTGGCGTTTACTTGCCCACTGATGGAGAAGATCTCTCAACACCCGATCTGATATTCCGACTGGCTAACGCCATGGATAATCCAGTCAGACTCATCTCAATACCACCCACCTTGCTAAATATTTGTACTTATCTTATGAGACGAAACGAGGAGTTCCAGAAACTAGCAGGGTCGCTACAGTTAGATGGAAAGTTACCCGGCTGGCTGCCGCCCTTTAGTGTCCATGACGGCTTGAGTGCAACTGCAGATTGGTTTGTCAGGCGTCATAATTCTACAACTGTAAATGAAGGCTTTTGAACCTCCGTAATTTATTGTATCTGGCGTCGAGCACATTGGAGAATTAAAAACAAAAAGATGGTTAGGCTACCATTATTCAATAGAGCACGAATCGCGTTTCTTCATGACGCAATAATGGCGTTCGTGTCGTTTCCACTTTCATTATATCTACGAGTTGGAAATAGTGCCTTTGTACTGGCCGAAGATTATCTGTTACCCGGAACCGTCGCATTTGGTTTCATTGCGGTCGCAGTGTTTCGGCTAAGCCGTCTTTATCGTGGCATTTGGCGTTATGCCTCCATGAATGACATGCTAGCAATCGTCAAGGCTGTCTCGCTCACAGTTCTTCTATTTCTGCCGCTCTTATTTATTTTGACACATATGGAAGATGTGCCGCGTTCACTTCCTTTCATCAATTGGCTACTCCTTGTCTTGATGCTGGGCGGACCCCGTTTTGCGTACCGACTATTCAAAGATCGTGGCCTAGACCTCATCTTAGAACGAACAAATCATGGGCGGGTGCCTATCCTTCTGATCGGCGCTGGTGATGCCTCGGAACTGTTCATTCGCCAACAGCATCGAGATACCAATGCAGCCTATCGAGTAGTGGGTGTCGTCGACGAAAAAGGTACTAGAATTGGGCGCGAAATCCACGGCGTTCCCGTCATAGGCGGTCTAGGGGATATCGAAACACTTATAGACGGAGCGCTAGGTCGGAGCGGTTGGATTCGGCCTCAACGTCTTGTACTCACCAATGATAAACTGGACGGCGAGCTAATTCGGCAATTATTAATCATTGCCGAGCGACTAGGTTTGACGCTGGCGAGACTACCTACACCTGGTCGGTTGAGTGGCGTCGAAGAACCCATGACGGTGCAGCCGATCGATGTCGAGGACTTACTCGGTCGACCTCAGACCGTGCTCGACCGCCAATCGATGAGCCAACTTGTCAGCGGACGTAGTGTTATGATCACGGGTGCCGGTGGAACGGTTGGTGGCGAGCTTGTTCGACAAGTTGCCGATCTCAAACCATCCGGAATGACACTGTTAGACAACGGTGAATTCGCCCTCTATCAAATTGATCTTGAACTTAGTGAACGACACCCGAACTTGAAACGAATATCTGTCCTTGCCGACATACGTGATCGTAAAAGAATTTCTGAAGTTTTGGACAGCGCAGCCCCCGAAATTGTGTTTCATGCTGCCGCACTCAAGCACGTACCCTTAGTGGAATCGAATACAATGGAAGGTGTCCTTACTAATGCCATTGGCACCCGTAATGTCGCTGACGCCTGCCTCGCAGCCAACGTCAAATTAATGATACAAGTTTCGACCGACAAGGCCGTTGACCCAACTAGTATGATGGGTGCTACGAAACGTTTAGCTGAAATCTATTGCCAGGCCCTTGATCTCGCAGGAGAGGAAAGGGAGTCTACGAGATTCGTAACTGTTCGGTTTGGCAACGTATTGGGGTCGACAGGGTCGGTAATTCCGTTATTCCAACGTCAGCTCTCAAGTGGTGGACCTTTGACAGTAACTCATCCGGAGGTTACCCGCTACTTCATGACAGCTCGTGAAGCGGTTGAGCTAGTATTATTAGCGTCGGCTCTAGGAGTACGTGACAATACTGCATGTGGTAAAATATTTGTACTCGACATGGGCCAACCAGTCAGGATACTCGATCTTGCCAGACAAGTTATTCGATTAGCCGGTCATATACCGGATGAGGAAATCAAAATAGAAATTACTGGATTGCGTCCTGGTGAGAAGCTAACGGAAAAACTCCTTCACGCAGCCGAAGAACTGGTATCGACAAATATTGATGGGCTTATGCTTGCCGCACCGCGCACTGCAGATTTGACCATTCTTGCCAAGGCATTTGACGACCTGTATGACGCAGCGCGCAACCAGGAATACAAACAAACGTTAGCACTCATCAAACAATTGGTGCCAGAATACGCACCAAGCCATAGCTCACCCTCAGAATCTGTACCATAATTAATCGGTGACGACTGAATCCTAAATCAGGAGCGGCAAAATGACTGATACGGTAATCGCTCGTGCATTGATTTCCGTTTTTGACAAGACCGGCCTCGAACCATTTGCAAAATTTCTTGCGGAACGGGGTGTGGAAATTCTGTCTACTGGGGGAACAGCACAAACCTTAAGAGACGCGGGCGTTAAGGTAAAAGATGTATCAGATCATACTGGCTTTCCAGAAATGATGGGAGGCCGCGTAAAGACGTTACACCCCGCAATCCACGGTGGTGTCCTTGCACGCCGTGACGAGGTGGACCATTGCGACGCTATGGAGCAACACGGAATTGCTGCAATTGATATGGTCGTTTCCAACCTTTATCCATTCGAAGAAACCCTCCAGCGCAATGCAAAGTTCTATGAATGTATAGAAAATATAGATATCGGGGGCCCAGCACTTATCCGTTCAGCTGCAAAGAATCACGATTTTGTAACCATTATCACTGAACCATCGGATTACGGGCCTGTTATGTCGGAAATGGAAATAAATGGAGGTAAAATAAGTGCTAAGCTGCGCAGGAACCTTGCGTCAGCAGCATTTGGAGTGACGGCAAAATACGACGCGATCATTGCACGCTGGCTTGCCGAGATTACGGGCGATGGTTTTCCCTTGCACCTTACAATCGCAAGTAAGCGAAAACAAATTCTCCGTTATGGTGAAAACCCACATCAAGCAGCCGCCTTGTATGCAAACTCTAGCGAAAGGGTGGATGTAACAAGCGCTCAACAAGTTCAAGGGAAGGAGCTAAGTTATAATAACCTAAACGACACAAATGCTGCATTTGAGCTAGTTGCAGAGTTTAACCATCCGGCAGTTGCCATAATAAAACATGCAAATCCTTGTGGCGTAGCTGAAGCTAGAACTCTTGCTGTAGCATATGAAAGAGCGTTAGCCGGCGACCCCGTAAGTGCTTTCGGCGGAGTAATAGCTGTTAATCGTCTGCTTGATCCTGCGACGGCATTTGCGATTGCAGATATGTTTGTGGAAGTAATAATTGCCCCCAAGGTTGATGATGAAGCGCTCAATATTCTCAAGGATAAGAAGAATTTGCGTCTCCTGATTTCAGGTAGTGTACCAACACCGTCTACATCAGAGCTTAACATACGCTCCCTTGGTGGAGGATTTCTTGTACAAGGTCGCGACATAACTTCCATTTCCGAAAATGACCTCAAGGTGGTTACAAATCGCGCACCAACTAAGAATGAACTTGCGGACCTTTTATTCGCCTTCAAGGTTGCTAAGCACGCAAAATCCAATGCCATAATTTACGCTAGAGAGACCCAAACCGTGGGTATTGGTGCAGGACAGATGAGTCGTGTGGATGCTGCTCGTATTGCCGCCTGGAAAGCGGCTGAACAGCAGGGTGCCCGCGGATCAGTTGTTGCCTCCGATGCCTTTTTTCCTTTCTCCGATGGCTTAAGCGTAGCGATAGAAGCCGGTGTAACAGCAGCAATCCAACCCGGCGGTTCTGTAAATGACGACGAGGTCATCAATACAGCTAACAATGCAGATTTAGCAATGGTTTTTACCGGCGTTCGACACTTTTGCCATTAAGCCACACAAATTTGGCAATTCGTAAAAACATTATAATTAATTTAGCCTTTTCTAACTAGGGTGACGCTGCGACCTGCCTGACCCCGCTCATACCAATCGCGGGATTTATTGATTATTCTCACTACTGACAGCATCACTGGCACCTCGACAAGAACCCCGACTACTGTTGCCAGCGCCGCGCCGGAATCAAATCCGAAAAGGCTGATTGCTACCGCAACCGCCAATTCGAAAAAATTACTAGCCCCTATCAGCGCCGACGGTCCAGCCACACGATGGACCTCTCCAAAATAGTAGTTGAGTAAATACGCTAATCCCGAGTTGAAATAGGTTTGTAGTAATATCGGAATGGTAAGAATTGCGATCACAATCGGCTGATCGATTATTTGTTGGCCCTGGTAACCAAATATAAGAAGGAGTGTAGTAAACAACGCTACGAGCGATATAGGTTGCAGTGTCCTTAGCAGTCGATCTACCCCAGTATCACTATTTAACACAAGCACAACCTTGCGAAGCACCTGTGCTACGATGACCGGTGCTACAATATAGAGTATCACCGATAAGAATAATGTATCCCAGGGTACTGAAATAGCCGATAATCCTAATAAAATACCGACAATCGGCCCGAATGCGAAAACCATTATCAAATCATTGAGGGCCACTTGACTAAGCGTAAAATTAGGCTCGCCTTTTGACAGATTACTCCAAACAAACACCATGGCGGTACAGGGTGCGGCAGCTAAGATGATGAGGCCCGCGATATAACTGTCAATCTGTTCGGTCGCCAGATGAGGTGCAAAAAGGAATCCTATAAAGAGCCAGGCGAGGGCTGCCATCGAGAATGGCTTGACAGCCCAGTTAATTAAAATTGTGACACTAATACCTCGCCAATACCCCTTGACCTCCCGTAGGGCACCGAAATTGATCTTTACCAACATCGGGATAATCATAAGCCATATCAGCAATGCAACCGGTAAGTTAACCTGAGCAACCTCCATCGACCCAATAGTTTGGAAAAAATCGGGGAATAACTGCCCCAACAAAATGCCTACAACTATTGAAATTAAAACCCAGAAAGTTAAATAGCGCTCAAAGACTGACATGAGTATGATCCATGTGGGCTCAGGAAGATCAAAAAAATCCTCGCCTTAGACAAAACGTTCTAAGTTCAAACATTGTTCGCATAATCGACATTCCTGTCAGCAAATTGTATCACTGACCACATCACCTGTCCCTGATCACAAGCGAATGTTCTTCGACTAATCCGCCGTTTCGTCGAGCGAGTATCCAGAGCCACGCACGGTTCGAATAAGTTCGCGGCCACCCTTCGCATTCAGCGCCTTGCGCAAATGCCGTATATGAACATCAATTGTCCGCGGTTCGACTATTACGAACTAAATTACTAAGTAATTGATAAAATGGAGCGGGCGATGGGATTCGAACCCACGACTTCAACCTTGGCAAGGTTGCGCTCTACCCCTGAGCTACGCCCGCACCCGCTCTAAGGACAGCCCCTGACAGTATCACAGGTCCCTATGCAGCATAGATATCAGTGTAATCAAAGGAGACATCATTGGAAAGTGTTTGGGACAAAGTGAAATGTGACATTATTTACCATATCGGATTCAAATTGGTCGATGTCGCGAGAGAAATTTTGTATTTTTTTGATCTTCAAACAGGGGTATTTAAGGTGAGATGACCGCGAACAAAAAAATATCGTCTGATGAACTTTTGGCCCGCTTTGATGAGCTTGGCATCGATCACGAAACTCACCACCACCAACCGTATTTTACTGTCCAGCAATCAAAGTCTCAACGTGGCGAACTAAAGGGCGGACACATCAAGAATCTGTTTTTACGTGATAAAAAGCGTCGAATGTGGCTGGTCACAGTTAAGGAAGATCGCGAAGTTAATCTGAAATTACTTCGTCGACGTCTCGGAGCACAAGGCAACTTGTCATTTGGCAGCTCCCAACTGCTTAGGGAAACCCTGGGGGTTTTACCAGGAGCCGTAACGCCGTTTGCAATCATAAACGATGGTAATAGGTTGGTTACACTGATTCTCGATAAAGCATTATTGGATCATAGTTTGATAAACGCACACCCCCTGCGTAATGACATGACCACCGTGATTGCTTCTCAAAACCTGCTGGTTTTTGCCAAGGCCGAATCACATGTACCCTTAATTCTTGACTTTGACGAACCAATTTAGTTGCCGCCAAATCTAATTTTGCAAGGTTTCGTATCTACCCCTTGCACTGGCTAAGGTAATCGACCATTTATGAACATGATACGAGTCACACCGTTGGAAAGCGCTCATAAAGGTGAAATTGGCTGACTTTCAGGACCTGGCTGCAACGCTGGAAGGAACCCCAGTTTAAATCAAATTAGCGAGTAAAATTATGGCGGATCAAATTATTGGCGACTTAGAAACATCCACGGGTTCCTTGATAAAGGATGCGACAAGCAAATCATTCACTGCTGACGTACTGGAGGCGAGCGTCAAGGCACCTGTAATTGTTGACTTCTGGGCTCCATGGTGTGGCCCGTGCAAACAACTCGGCCCAATACTAGAGAAAGCCGTTAAGGCCGCTAATGGTGCTGTAAGCCTAGTCAAGCTTGATATTGATAAAAACCCGGATGTTGCACAACAGCTCCGTGTACAATCAATACCTGCGGTTTTCGCTTTTTATGGGGGCCGTCCGGTGGACGGATTTGTCGGCGCCTTGCCCGAGAGCCAAATTAAAACCTTTGTCGAACGTGTAGTGACTGCGGCGGGAGGGAGTATCGGAGAATCGCCCGTGGAAATAGCGCTTGAACAGGCTAAGGCGGCACTTGATTCAGGAGATACACAAACAGCAGGGCAACTTTATGCAGAAGTTCTGAAAGTCGAGCCAAATAACCCCAGCGCAAATGCTGGCCTCGCACGTTATTACCTAATGGCTGGACAAAGTGAAACGGCACAGGAGCACATCGATTCGTTATCGCCAGAGATCACCGGTAACGTTGAAATAGTTGCAGTGCGCGCTGCATTAGATCTTGCTCGAGAGGCTGCCCAACCGCGCGCAGAATTATCCGAACTTGAATCGCGTATCCTCGAAAATCCGAATGATCATCAAGCCCGCTTTGATATTGCCCAAGCACACTATGCTGGCGGTCAGACTGAGAGAGCAATCGATAACCTCCTGGAAATAGTTAAGCGTGACCGCGGTTGGAATGATGATGCTGCGAGAAAGCAACTTTTAACGATCTTTGACGCCTTAGGTTCTTCAGACGCGTTAACAGTTGACGCACGTAGGCGACTCTCGTCGCTATTATTCTCGTGAACGCATTTACCCCCTCTTTTGATGAACTGCCCGATTCACTACCTATATTTCCGTTAGTTGGTGTTCTACTTCTACCCCGAGGGCAATTACCCCTTAACATATTTGAACCCCGATATCTTGCTATGGTAACTAGCGCATTGGGTGGTGATCGCATGATAGGTATGATCCAGCCAAAAGATTCATCATCGAATGACGCTAATCCACAGGTCTACCAAACAGGTTGTGCAGGACGAATTATCAGATTTGAGGAGATGGAAGACGGCCGCTTCCTCATTAACCTCCTGGGGTGGAGTCGATTCAAGATTCGTGAAGAACGTGGACTAAATAGAGGGTTCCGATCAGTCATAGCAGATTGGACCCCATATCGAACTGATCTCGAAAAATCCGAGTCGAGCGAATTTGACCGTGAGAGGCTACTAAGGAGCCTCCGTAGCTACTTTGAAATCCAAGGGATACAGGTAGACTGGGAGAACGTTCAGGAAGCACAGGACGAACGTTTGATCAATATGGTAGCAATGGCATGTCCCTTCGAACCATTAGAAAAACAGGCACTATTAGAGGCACAAAACTTAACAGTACGAGCCGAAACGTTGATTTCTCTCATTGAAATGGTGGTCTTGAGTACGGCCGGTGATGACAGCACACAGCAGTAGCCAATGTAATTGGCATATTGACCGAAACTGGAGCAAGGTAATGGCGAATAACAAATCGGGCGTCGATCCAAAATTATTAGAAATTCTTGTTTGTCCACTAACAAAAGGACCCCTGCAATATGATGCGGACAAACAAGAGTTGGTCAGCCAGCAGGCCAATCTAGCCTACCCCATTCGCGACGGCATTCCTATTATGCTGGTCGAGGAAGCGCGCGCAATAAACGACGACGTGAGTAAAGCTTGAACAAGAACCCTGCTGAAGTCTCCCCTAATGATGTGGGTGGCAGTAAACACTGGCCGTCCGAACTCCGTCTCAAGAGGGCCGAAAAAGTACTGGAGATAGACTTTGATGATGGGTCTAAATTCGCGCTTCCTGCTGAAATATTGCGAGTTGAGAGCCCGTCAGCCGAGGTACAAGGGCATTCATCAAGCGAAAAAAAAGTTGTTGCCGGACGACGACATGTAGGAATTCTTAAGATAGAGCCGGTGGGACATTACGCTATCCGTATTAGTTTTGACGACATGCATAATACTGGCATCTTTTCATGGACTTATCTCTACCAGCTTGGCAAGAATCTGGAGAACGTCTGGACAGACTACCTTGAAGCGCTGGCGGAACGTGGGCTTAGCAGGGACCCATAAACTAAGCTTCGGGGTAGACCTGACCTTTCAGAGCGGCTTTCCACGGAGCAAACGAGGCAGATCCCCTAATATCCCCATTGCCTGGCGCATGAGTAGCCGTCTTAGAGGAGGCAACTGACCAACAGCTGCCAACCCAACATCACGTGAAATTCTCAATAGGTCGAAATCATTTGAAAAAAGACGATTTAGTCCGTCGGTTGCAATAGCAAAAACCGTGTTGTCAAACCGTCGCCATCTCTCATATTGCCCGAGAAAGGGTGTAACTCCTACATCGAGACCAAGTCTGTAGCTATCGACAATAACCTCTGCAAGGGCTGCTACATCCCGCAGCCCGAGATTGAGGCCTTGTCCAGCTATAGGATGAATTACATGCGCCGCATCGCCAACCAAAACTAGTCGATGCGCCGTATAACGTTCAGCCTGCATGAGCCCAAGCGGATGGGAAAAACGGGGACCCTTTATCATAATTGACCCGAGCCATCTTCCAAACCGTCGCCCTAACTCATCGCAGAACGCTACATCGGATAGCGCGAGGTAGGTAGCCGCCAGGCTGGGCCTCTCTGTCCATACTATACTTGATCGATTCCCTGTCATCGGCAACATGGCAAAGGGTCCAGATGGTAAAAACTGTTCCACAGCTACACCTTCGTGTGACCGTTCGTGCTCAACCGTAGTAACGATCGCTGTCTGAGTATAAATTGATTCCCGAGAACGTATTCCCGCCAACCTCCGCATCTCAGAATTTCGCCCATCAGCGGCTATTATCAAACGAGCTGTAATTTGACGTTCATCATCCAAAACAGCCAAAATTCCTTGTGCATTTCGCCTAACATTTTGAACTGTGTTTGGCGCCAATAGCAACAATGTATCAAGTCCTTCGGCCACCTTAAAAAGTGCACGTCGCAGCTTCCGGTTTTCGACCATGTATCCTAGCGGTCCCTCTCCAATCTCGCGGTGATCGAAGTGCAGAAAAAGAGGCGAGACACCGCCTGAAACACGACCATCTACAACACGAATATCGAGAATTGGTTGAATATCGTCCTGCAAATGGGCACCTAGCCCAATAGCATCGAGAACCCGCCACGATCCCAGCGCTATAGCAGAGGCACGTCCGTCATACCTTTCCTGCTGCTGAGTTCCTGGTGACAAACGATCGACAACCGCCACCGATAATCCGCAACCTGCAAGCGAGATGGCGGCTGTTAGACCAACAATTCCTCCACCGACGACAAGCAGTTCAACATCCAAGTCCGTAAGTTTCTTAGCATTTGATTCTGTCATAATTAGCTATTAGCCGGCCAAAGAAAAGTGCCGCCAAACAATTAACTAACGTTTGAACTGTGAATCCCAAGCAGGACCTCGGTGCGATCAAACGCGCTCTGTTTGGGTTCCGGCTGATTAGGCAACAGCGCTGCAAGCGCTGAATTTACTTTGTCGTCATTAACTCCGGACTTTGGAAGAACCTGCAGCAATAGCGCCTCTAAGGCATTTATGTGCGCGCGATGATGAGGGGCCAATTGCTCGAGTTTTGTTACCCGCTCTTCGAGCTTAGCTACCAAAACATCGGTTGTATAATTCGCCATAACCAACTCTCCTATATTAAAAATTGGTTAATATGTAACACGCGACTGGTTTTAGCGGGAGTCAGCAGTTCTGAGGTGGACTTCTTGAGTCTACATAGCAATGCCCTCAAGGTTTAGTGTAATTGTTGTATGACAACACAATATTTTGCGAAAAATTATTCTGAAATTCTTGAGTCATGACCGTCCAGCGGTTACTATTCGTATAGATAAGTTTCCGTTTTGTACTTGCTGCACATTCTTGAGAAGTAATTTCAATCGGAAATATTAAACCTCGCAAGGCTGACACGCTCCATATGGAAAACGCCCGCCTCGCACAGCTAGCCGAGAGCCCCTTTACTCGCCTTGGAGCGTTGCTGAAAGGTGTTGCGCCAGCTCCTGGTCTAAAGCCATTAATGATGCAAATTGGTGAGCCGAGGTTGCCAACCTCTCCTCTCGTAGCTCGGATAATAGGTGAAAGCACCCATCTTTGGTCGAAATATCCAACAATCCGAGGCACGAATGAGTTCCGTATAGCGGTAAGGAACTGGCTTAATCGCCGCTATAATTTACCTAACAACTATATTGATCCGGATGATAGTATCCTTCCTGTCTCGGGATCTCGAGAGGCACTCTATATGTCCGCACAACTAGCAGTGCCAGGCTTCAAAGAATGGGGTGATGGAAGACCTCCATTGGCCCTAATGCCAAACCCGATGTACCACGTTTATTTCGCGGCAGCCGTGATGGCGGGTGCGGAACCAGTTCCTATTGCCGCAACCTCGAAAACAGGGTTTTTTCCTGACTTCAGTAGCCTCACTAATGACGTCCTTGAACGTGTTTCAATTGCTTATTTATGCACACCTGGTAATCCGCAAGGCGGTGTCGCTTCAATTGAATACCTAAAGAACATGGTTGAGTTAGCGCGCCGGTACGATTTTCTGTTGGCCGTCGACGAGTGTTATTCGGAAATTTATCGCGGCGCGGCGCCTGCGGGAGCACTCGAGGCATGTGCAGCAATCGGGGGACCACCGGACAACGTACTTATTTTTCACTCTCTTTCCAAACGCTCCAGTGCTCCAGGGTTGCGCGCGGGTTTCGTCGCCGGAGACCCAGCGCTAATTGCAGCATTCGCCCAGCTACGAAATCTTGGTGGCCCACAAATGCCAGGTCCTATCCAGGCCGTTTCGGCCGCCTTGTGGAACGATGAATCCCATGTCACTGTCAACCGCCAGCATTACGAAACTCTCTTCGATTTAGCCGAACAAACTCTTGGAAACCATACAAAGTTTCATAAACCTCCCGGGGGATTTTACCTCTGGCTAGATGTCGGAGATGGTGAAAAGATAGCTAAGCGCCTCTGGCGTGAAGTCGCGTTAAAAACCCTGCCGGGCAGCTATATGACAAAACCAGACTCCAAAAGTGGCGTGAATCCGGGTGCCCCTTATATTCGTGTAGCCATGGTAGATGATGTGGATACAACCGGGGAAGCGCTCGACCGGCTCGCACAGGTGATCGGTTAACTTCATGGAAACTGCAGAAAAAAACACATTCTTGCCAACAGGCGTTGGTTCCATTTTGAAGCGACGTGCGATTGAAATGGGCGGAGTACTTCTCATTGCTTTCGCCCTAACTTTGTGTGCGGCGCTCGCAACCTATAATCCATCAGATCCTTCGTTTAATACGGCGACAGAAGGCTCGCCATCTAATTTATTAGCACAGTACGGTGCTATAATTAGTGATTTACTGCTCCAATCCCTGGGATTATCAACGGTCCTAGGCATTATCATTGTGTTTGCATGGGGGTGGCAATTCATAACCATTCACAGCCTTCGTGCGTGTTGGGTTAGGCTTGCGCTGCTACCGGTAAGTCTATTGCTGGGCGCACTGGCGCTTACAGCTCTTGGTGCAGTTTGGACTACGATCGTGTGGCCAATTGAGGCTGGCCTCGGTGGATTTGTTGGACAACTGACATTTTCCGCAAGTGTTGACCTGATAGCCGGGTTTGGTTTCTGGCCTGACCCGCGGTGGATCACTGTCGTTGCCAGCCTAATTACACTGTCTCTAACAACATACCTGTTATCATTCACCTGGGATCAATGGCGTGTAGGCTTCGGGCGAGCAATCTGGGTCGTTACACTTCTATGGCGCATTACGCGGCGAAGGCGAGGCGCACATCCAGCTCTTGGACGGATGAAATCAGCTGCCACACAAGGTCTTTCGGGCATCAAAAAAAGGGTGGAACCAACCGTAAAGTTTTCAAACCCCGAAGTGGACGTGGAAGAAAAATCAGCCGCGAAACACCATGGTTTAGTGGAACCTAAAATATCAAAAACAGAGCCGAGTAAACGATCTATAGAAGCACGGCAGCGTAGTCTTGATCTTGGTTCAGATGACAGGGAATATGAATTGCCACCGCTAGACCTCCTCGACGAATTACCGACAGACAACAGTCGCGATTTAGAGGTAAACGAGGAAGGTCTGCAGCAAAACGCACGATTACTTGAGCAAGTTCTCGACGACTTTGGTATCCAAGGCGAGATAATTAAAGTACGTCCGGGCCCTGTAGTAACACTCTACGAACTTGTACCTGCACCTGGTACCAAATCAAGCCGTGTCATTGGACTTTCCGATGATATAGCGCGCTCTATGAGTGCAGTATCGGTCCGTATTGCAGTTATACCCGGACGCAACGTAATCGGTATAGAGCTGCCAAACAACATTCGTGAAACTGTATACCTGCGAGAATTACTCGGCAGCCAGGCATACGAAAAGTCAAATTCTAAACTACCGCTGGTCCTCGGCAAGGATATTGGTGGCGGACCGGTAATTGCCGATCTCGAGCGTATGCCTCATCTTCTCGTCGCCGGAACCACAGGATCAGGTAAGTCAGTTGGCCTGAACGCGATGGTACTTTCACTCCTCTTTAGGCTATCACCCCAAGACTGTAAGTTCATAATGATTGATCCAAAAATGTTGGAACTTGCAGTTTACGATGACATTCCACATCTCCTTACTCCTGTCGTCACCGAACCGCGGAAAGCGATCGTGGCCTTGAAATGGACGGTACGCGAAATGGAACAGCGATACCGGGCAATATCGAAGTTGGGCGTACGCCACATTGAAGGCTATAACAAACGTGTCTCCCAGGCGCGCACTAAAGGTGAAGTTTTGATGCGCAAGGTGCAAACAGGATTTGACTCAGAAACTGGCAGGCCAATTTTTGAAAATGAACCACTAGACGCTGAACTTCTGCCATACATAGTGGTCGTGGTAGATGAAATTGCTGATCTTATGTTGGTCGCGGGTAAAGACATCGAATCAGCTATTCAGCGTCTCTCACAAATGGCACGTGCAGCAGGCATTCATATTATCATGGCCACTCAGCGACCATCTGTCGACGTCGTGACTGGGACTATCAAGGCTAATTTTCCTACACGAATTGGGTTTCAAGTAACCTCTCGAATTGACAGCCGTACGATTTTAGGCGAACAGGGAGCCGAACAACTCCTTGGGCAGGGTGATATGCTATTTATGGCGGGAGGAGGACGCATTAAGCGTGTTCATGGTCCGTTTGTTAACGATGACGAAGTAGAATCAGTCGTAAAGTTCCTTAAAACTCAGGGCAAGCCTGTATACATCGAAGCGGTGACTGAAGAAGCCGAGGAAACATTAATTTCCGAAAACAGCGGCGACGAGTTGTATGATCGGGCTGTCGACCTAGTCTCCAGAGAACGCAAGGCCTCAACTAGTTTTATTCAGCGTCATCTGCAAATCGGTTACAACAGAGCTGCGCGCATTATTGAACAGATGGAAAAAAATGGCCTCATTAGTGCTGCAAACCATGTGGGCAAAAGAGAAGTATTGGGTCCGGAGTTGGCTGAACATTAATCCAGATAGCCCGTTCAGAACGAGCCGATTATGTATAATCGCTGTCATAACGTTCTCCGTCGGACTCGGTTTACTATTTTCCGCCACCCAGGCCCAAGTTCTATGGAACTTCACGCCCGAAGAATCCGACGATATGCGGCGGATTGAAGAGTATATGAACAACTTAACAACGATGCAGGCAAAATTTGTACAAATCAACCCTGACGGCTCCTCAGCCCATGGCACTCTATATATACAGCGACCCGGTTTTCTTCGTTTTGATTACGATCCACCTGACTCCTACCTGATTTTGGCCAACGGCATCTGGTTAATCTACGTGGATCGAGAGATGAAGCAGGTTTCCCATATCCCACTAAAACAAACACTGGCATGGTTCCTGGTCAAAGATCCAATTTCTCTATCAGATGGGGTTTTGGTGACAAGGTTCGTTCGTGGGCCAGGCACAATTAGGATAACACTCATTGAAAAAGGGAACGCGGAGGCAGGCTCCCTAACACTAACATTTGGGGATAATCCGCTGGAGTTAAAAAGTTGGTCAGTTACCGACCCGCAAAAACAATTCACACGAATAACACTCGATAGCCCGCAGTTTGGGCTTCTGCATGATCGCGAGTTGTTTCGGTTTGTAGCGCCGCCCGAGTGGAATGCAGATAAACTAAATGATTAAACTGGAATTTTCATTGGAAACTTATAGGGGTTAAAATATGTTAACTGTATCCACATGACAACATCTTCCCCACTACCGATCGTCGGCATTCCTGCAAATTCGGACAATAGTAACGGACTTGGGTTTAATCGAGTCGGAGATAAGTATATTGCTTCCGTTATCAATGGGGCTAAGTGTCTGCCTGTTTTAATACCAGCACTCAGCAACCTATATGATGTTGACGACTTTCTTGAAAGGCTGGATGGAATTTTCCTAACCGGGGCGCCGTCTAATATTGAACCACAAATTTATGGTGGAAAAGAAAGCCGAAAAGGCACAGAGCACGACCCTAATCGAGATTCCTCTTCATTACCCCTGATAAAAAAGACCATTGAACACGGTGTGCCGCTGTTTGCGGTATGTCGCGGCGTACAAGAACTTAACGTGGCGTTTGGCGGAACTTTACATCAAAATGTCCACGAACTACCCGGAAAGAACGACCACCGTATGAGACGTGATTTACCGCCTGAACGACGTTACGACAAACGCCATCCGATTTTAGTTAGCCATGGTGAATTTCTAATGGAACTAACGTCGGGAGAATCGGAGGTAACTGTAAATTCGCTGCACGCCCAGGCGATAGACAGACCCGCAGACAATTTGATAGTTGAAGCACTAAGCGACGACGGTGTAATTGAAGCGGTGAGCGTTCGAAATTCAAAAGCGTTTGCGTTGGGAGTTCAATGGCATCCTGAGCACCCCGCCTCTCTACAGTGGCCCTTGAGCAGGGCTATGTTTGACCGCTTTGGGGATGCAGCAAGAGATCGTTTTACAGCACGCACAAGGACTGGAAAAATTACGATTTCCGCGCCTAAAATGTAATTTGATGCGTTAACTGTATAGTAGGTTAGAAATTTAAGTATTTTGGAAGCGCTATAATGCGAATTGCAACCTGGAACATAAACTCCATTCGAGCTCGCCTCCACTTATTGCAACAGATCACGAACGAAATAGCGCCGGATATTATCTGTCTTCAGGAAACAAAGGTATTAGACGAATTATTCCCACATGACGAAACTTTGAAACTTGGTTACAGACATATCTTTACCAGCGGTATGAAAGGCTATAATGGCGTGGCAATCCTCTCCCGCTTCCCTTTTGAACTTGCTAAGAAACGGGATTGGTGTGGACGGAGTGATTGCCGCCATGTGTACGTCCGTCTTGAGGGTGGGCTTGAACTTCACAACTTTTATGTCCCGGCAGGAGGTGAGGACCCCGACCCTAAAGTCAACGACAAGTTTGCCCATAAACTTCAGTTTCTCGATGAGTTAGCAACGTGGTTCCCAGCAAACCGGTCCGCGGATCAGCCAATGGTCCTGGTCGGCGACCTCAATATAGCACCACTCGAGAACGATGTGTGGTCACACAAACAGTTATTGAATGTTGTGAGTCACACGGAGATTGAAATAGAGGCGCTATGCCGAATTCAGACATCGATGCACTGGCTCGATGTGGCCCGTCATTTTGTACCAGCGTCAGAGCGCCTTTATAGTTGGTGGAGTTACAGGGCTCGCGACTGGTCCGCGTCGGATAGAGGCCGCAGACTAGACCATATCTGGACAACTCAAACTCTTGCCCCCCGGCTCCTTAGTTGCGAAGTTATACGGGATGCTCGTGGGTGGGCGCGACCTTCGGACCATGCGCCGGTGGTACTCGAAATGGCCAATTAAAGCAGCCTCAAACAAGTTACAGGCGTGATAATTTAACCTTGCTCCTTGCTGCTGTACTTTTCTATTTAGGAGCGTGCTCTTTCTGCTTGATATATGAAATAAGGAAACCTCCCGGCCCTGGGTGAAAATCGCCACTCTCTCAATTTCGAAGATTTAAGTGCGCGGTCAGCAACAACGAGTCCGTCAAATAACAACAGACGTGATATAAGTGGTGCGATGGCGTCTGCAAGCGCTTTATCCCTCACGGCGTCCTCGCTTCCAATGTCCGCGTGCACCAAAGCAGCTACTCGACCCAGTCTGGTAGCCGCGTCATCAAGTGATTGTCTGAAATCGCCAAGTATTAGATGTTGCTTGTCTGGTACTACGTCAGCTGGTGCGTGAACTTCGCGGTCGAACGCATAAAGTTGTCGGTCAGGAAACAACCGGCGCAGGTGGTCAAATGTCCTACCCTTGCCTAGTCCAACCTCGAGAATAGCACCGGGCAAATTGGCAACATGTTTTGCAGCATGATCGAGGTAGGCTTTCTGTGTAACCAATCGCTCGATCATATGTTCGAGGCGATCCTGCCCCTCAGTAGTATATCCACCCTTCACGCTATCAGTGCCCCATTTGCAGCATATAATACCGTCCGTGTGGCACACCCTCCGGCAATTCGATTATTTGAGCACCGGGTATTGTTATCTGTTGATCACTTACTACGATAGACTCTGATGCCAGCATTGGCGCTAGCGCGGGACCAAGGCACTGCAATAAAGTTGTATTGTTGACTTCATCTCCTGTCCCCACGTCGCTGTGAACAAGTACAACTGAGTCACGAAACCTCGACTGAACGTCAACAAGGGTTTGGTTGAGATCGCCAATGATAAGGTGATCGCAGTCTGGGATAGAGTCGGGATGAGCAGCGACCTGGCGGTCAAACACGAATATCTCTTTATCCGGCAAGCGCTCGCGAAGGTGATCGTAGGTTCGACCATTACCAAGTCCAAGTTCCAGAACGACCCCCGCTCGTGCACCAATCATCGACACAGCAGTATCAATACAACTACGCTGAGCCTCTAGCCGACGTATTCCACTATCAAGACGGCTCACGCGCTTGAACTACTTAACATTAAATATCCTGATTTTATGTTTGTATTTCAAGGCCACAACAACCTATGGAAGTCCCGGATGTATGGGTGCTCTTCGTCACAACTCCGAAAGGTATACAAGCTATTCAAGAGCCACACTTGCCGCCTCGCGTAGGTGCGACGTTGTAAGCTCCAGACGACTGGCTAGCACACGCATGATTTCGATAGCCATCTCAGGAAACTCGCGAACCAGGCGAAAGAATAAATCCTTTGAAATGCAAAGCGCCTCTAACTCGGTTTTCGCTTTGATGGTTGCGGTTCGAGGAACGTCACACAGAATTGCAATTTCGCCCACGAAATCGTTCTCTTTGAGTGTTGTTACTACCAATGGACCATTTGTTGTCTCCACAATAACGTCTGCAGACCCTCGAATGATAATATACGCTGCATCTCCTGGATCACCCTGGTTAAACAGAACTTCGCCTTCCCCAAAAGTCAGACGCTCGCTGGTAAAGGCGAGTAATTTTAACCGCGACGGCTCGATTTTTGTGAACATAGGAATACGTCGCAGTAAATCCACTTCTTCTTGTAAACTCATTGAATTTGTTTCCCGTCGGGCATCACGCAGCCTCCAAGAGATTTTGGAAGGTACCGCCACTTTTTACCAACTCGTCGTAATGGCCCTGTTCGACTATGCGTCCGTCCTTCATGACCACTATATGCTGAAACTTCTCAGCTTCCTGGACACGATTAAGAACCCAGATAACGCCGCGCTCTTGGTTGGTCGACAATATGTTCTCAAGAACCATCGTTTGACTCGCTGGTTCCAGTGTCGCGGTCGCTTCATTGATAATCAGCAGATCGGAACGCTTTAGGAGCGCACGAGCTACTGCTAATTTTTGGCGCTGCGCAATTGAAAGACGCCCACCACCAATGCCAGCTTGATAATCCAGCCCAACGGTTACCACTGTTCTATGAAGGTCGAGGCTATCGACTACTTCCGAAATCAGTGCGCCCACTGTTGTAGCCGCCTGTGCCTGACCATAGGCTAGCTTACCAAAAAGTATGTTGTCCTGCAGAGACGCAGCGGCATTGTATTGATCGGCGTTGAAGAACGCGACTGCATCTGTCAGGTCACTACTAATGCCCGACGCAAACAACTTGCGAGCCTCTAGAAGGCGTCTTTGAAGAGCTTCATCTATTAGCCCTAGTCGGTGGCGTGCCGGTGTAAGTTTAAACGTCAGCGACATAAGTTGCCGACGATCTTCTTCCTCTATCGTTTCGTCGCCTCGCGCAGCACGCGCTAATATCCCCTGGTATTCGGGCAGATCGTCCGAACTTATGAAGCTGAATTGATCAAAAAATTCATGCCCTGGCGGCAAATCCGCGAAGAGTTCTACTGTAGTTTGGGCCACTTGTTTACCAATTTCTAGAAACTCGTCGGTCAAGCCAACGTTTTCCAACACCTGCAAAACGTATGGATGCTCGGCAATATTGTCTAGACTGAAAGTTTCATCGAGTGGTGTACCAAACAATAGGTTTTCTGCCACAGATGCGTTGCTGTTGTATAGGCCATCATCAAAAAGTTCGACCAAAGGCGCAATGGCAGGATCTGCCAGCCTGTCACGTAGCGTCAGTCGAGCGTTCAAAATCTTTTCTGCTACATCTGGCGAATTAGTGGGGTCGATCGTACCGCGAAGACCCATTTGGTATACATCACCTTCAAAGTCGACAGCCTCAAGCACTTCCGCAACGCGCACCTGCAATGTCTCCTTATCGTCGGCACCAGCTGCGGTGTAATCTATCCAATCTGCATTGTAATCATATTGCGAATTGCCAGCTACTGCGGCCTCACCACGTTCCTCCTCATATCTTTGTTGTTCGTCTCCTTCATATTTTTTTTCGAAAATGGGCCTGTGTTTAAGTCCATAAAGAAGATTTTCGCCAACACTCGTCGCACCCACGTGAGCGTTTGATCCTACATAGGTTATACGTCTACCGGTGACCGCCTCCGGCAAAGCCGCTATATCAGTACCGTCAATTTTGAGAGTACCACTCGTCGCCGTCTCAAGACGAGCAAGCAACATCGCTGCTTGGGATTTTCCACTGTTACCGTCTCCAACAATTGCCGTGTGCTGTCTAATCGGCATAGTGAGCGACAAGCCGTCGAGCGGTCGCGTACCATCATCCTCTGCAAGCGTCACGTTATTAATTGAGATTTCACCGTCAAATGACTGGTTATCCGGTGGATCTTTCGTCAGCAGCTCTTCGTCATAAAGGCCTTGTGGCTCAAACTGTTCTATCACTTGGTCGTATTTTATGCGGATATCCTCTTTTTGTTGATACCAGGCAAGCATTTCCTTCCACGGCCCAGCAAGGTCCTTGTATGCAGCAAGGACCGCCACCAACGCACCAAATGATAGTTGCCCGACAATTACTAAATAGCCGCCAATCGAAAAGAAAAAGAAAGGTGTAAGTTTGTCTATGAAGTTATTGAGGAATTTAATAAAAAATTTACGACGGTATATCTCGTAGCGAATCCAATAAATTGCGCCGAGACGGTCAGTGAAGCGTGATAGCTCTAATGAACTTGCATCATGCGCGTGCACCTCAACAATACCTGTTACTGAGTCACCAATGTGTTCCGATAGCCTGCGGACATTCTGGACACGTTGCTTGCCGAGCGCGTTGACTTTTCGTTGTAGTTTCGGAATTACGTACATTTGCAAAGGATAAAATGCGATTGCAGCGGCCCCAAGTATGGGGTCTTGGATCATTATAAAGCCAAGAATGATCGCCAGCTGTCCCCCCTGAAACAAGGGATCAGCAAAGGCGGTTCCAATAAATCCACCCAGTGGCTCGACTTCGGCAGTTATCATTGGGATCAATTCGCCCTGGCTCACCTTGCGAAAATGTGGAAGCGGAAAACGCAGGATACGGGAGTAAAGTTGGTAGCGCAGCCGACGAAGCAGTCTTTCGCCAAGCCGTCCCTTATAAACATTTATATAATATTTAAAGCCACCGTTTATGAGTACCAGAAACAAGTAAATGAAGCTAAGGCTCAACAGAAATGGGATCTGGTCCATTACAAAAGAAACATCTATTCCAAAAAAGGAAACCACATAGGCGTCACCATCGGATTCGCCGTCAATCGCCTTATTAACAATGAGCTTAGGTAGATCTAAAGATAGATAGAGAAATGGATAAGATGCCAAAATTATGGCGAGCAGATAGAGCTGCTGTGGTTTGCTGTAATGGAGTATGTATTTAAATATAGAAGGTTGCATGGCTCATCCTGGGACAATTCCAATCCTAAGGGCATCGCCCACCAAAATTCCGATTCTTACAAACTAGCTTAGCTGGACAAGTCGGTAAACGCCCATGCATTTCAAATTAATAAGAACACTCTACAATCCATCGCGCAACCATGCGATAGTTACGTTGAAATATTCGGCTATTGAGGCTTGTAATGCAAATAGGCAAGATCGACCAACGTAAGCATGCGCGTGTATTGATCTATTGTCACGACACTTTTGGCCTCGGTCATTTGCGTCGGTGCCGCGCTATTGCTCACGCACTTGTCGAGCGCAACAAGAATATGACTATTTTGATTTTGTGTGGCTCGCCGATTATTGGACGTTTCGATTTTCGGTCACGTGTAGATTTTGTGTGCATGCCAGGTGTCATCAAACTTCGTAATGGGGAATATACCTCCCTCAACTTACACATTGATATTGAGGAAACGCTGGCTATGCGCGCCTCTATAATTCGCCATACGGCTGAGATATTTAATGCTGATGTATTCATTGTGGATAAGGAACCCCTGGGCCTTCGTGGTGAAGTTGAGGACACTTTGGAAATGTTGCGGAATAAGGGGACACCTCTGGTATTGGGTTTGCGCGACATCATGGATGAACCAGCGTTGTTGCAGCCAGAGTGGCAGCGCAAGAATGTGGTGCCAGCACTCAGTGAATATTATGACCACATTTGGGTATACGGCCTGCCACAAATCTGTGATCCGCTTGCTGGTGTTGATGTCCCAGCTTCAGTTCGGCATAAACTAATTTATACGGGCTACTTAGAACGCTCGGCGTTGAATGATCCTCCGAATCACGCGCCTGCACCTCAGAATGACGATCCATTTATATTAGTAACCCCTGGCGGAGGGGGGGATGGCGAAACCTTGGTTGACTGGGTATTGCGTGCCTATGAGGCCGATGTGGATATGCAGAACCGTGCATTAATTGTGCTCGGGCCCTTCATGCAGTCTAGCCGCCAAGCCGAATTTATGACGCGTGCAGAGGCACTACAAAAAGTAGATACAATAACATTCGACGCCCATTTTGAAAGACTTGTGGAGCGTACGGTTGGCGTCGTCGCGATGGGCGGTTACAACACGTTTTGCGAGATTCTCTCATTTGACAAGAGAGCCCTAATTGTGCCACGCACAATTCCACGTCGCGAACAATATATTCGCGCAAGCCGGGCAGAGGAGCTGGGCTTAGTCAGGATGTTGTGCGACGACGGAGTACGTAGGACAGAGGACATGATCACAGCCCTGCATGATCTGCCACAGCAGCCCAAGCCTTCTGACAGCATTGTCCCAGGAATTTTAGATGGCCTTGAAAACGTCGATCGCCTCGTTCACCAGCTACTACGCAAACCCAGTCAGACAACCCCGCGACTAGCTGAAAGGCGCAGCTGAAGCCTTTTAGCCCAAAGCAGGCGAAGGAGAACAGGAAAGACGCTGTGGCTATTGCATTCATACTCAAGGGATATCCCCGCCTCTCGGAGTCCTTCATAGCTCAGGAAATCCTTGGCTTAGAAAAGCGTGGTGTCGACATCCATATCATCTCGCTACGTCATCCGACAGGGGATCAACAACATCAGGTTCATCGTGAAATCAAAGCACCCATACTTTATTTACCGGAATATCTGAAAGAAGAGCCCACACGCGTGATCCAAGCCTGGCAACAAACCCGACACCTTGCTGGTTATACCAAAGCCCGACAGTGTTGGTTAGCGGACATGCGACGAGATTTCACAAGCAACCGAATACGCCGCTTTGGACAGGCTTGCGTGCTGGCTGCCGAGCTACCCCGCGAAATCACAAGCCTCCACGCTCATTTTCTCCACACACCCGCCTCTGTTGCTAGATACACGGCAACAATGATGGGGCTATCGTGGACATGCTCGGCCCACGCGAAGGATATTTGGACAAGTCCGGAATGGGAAATAAGGGAGAAGCTTGAAGATCTCGACTGGCTCGTAACATGTACGGCTCATGGTGCAGAACACTTGCGGTCACTAACTCCTGATCCAGCAAAAGTAGAACTTGTATATCATGGACTTGATCTAACACGATTTGCTCCACCCAGCGAAGCGCAGCCGAGAAACAGCGAGGACCAAACCGTGACTATACTTTCGATAGGAAGAGCTGTCGCAAAAAAAGGCTTTGATGATCTTTTGACCGCGCTTGCATCCCTCCCGGAGGACATACAGTGGCGCTTTGTACATATTGGCGAAGGCGAATGTTTGCCTGGACTCAAGAAACGTGCAAATTGCCTCGGACTGGATAGGCGGGTCCATTGGCTCGGCTCGCAAGTCCAGGACAAAATTCTTGAACATCTCCGTTCAGCGGATTTGTTCGTGCTTGCCTCCAAAGTTGCGCCAGACGGCGATCGTGACGGAATCCCAAACGTGTTGATGGAAGCGCAGAGCCAAAGTCTTCCGGTTGTTTCAACGCGAGTTTCTGCTATTCCCGAATTGATCGAAGATGGTAAAACTGGCCTCCTCGTTGAGCCGGGAAATCCACGAGAATTGATGGAGGCAATTTCACAACTAGTCTCTAACCCAGACCTACGTCAATGTCTCGGCTATGAAGGTGCCGCCCGTTTAAGAACATCGTTCAACGCCGAAATTGGACTTGATTATTTAGCTACCCGATTTGTTAATAAGGATATAGTACCGCCGTGCACATCGCGTTCTACGCACCCTTAAAACCCCCAAACCATCCGACCCCATCCGGAGACCGGCAAATGGCGCGCCTTCTAATCAAGGCGCTTCACATGAAAGGGCACCTCACTACAATTGCATCTCGGCTCCGAAGCTGGGAGGGAAACGGTAACGCCGCAGCCCAAGAAAGCATCCGCCGTCGCGGGCTCGCTCTGGCTCAACGCTTCGTAGAGCGACGCAACCGGCACCGCCCAGATCTATGGTTTACATACCATCTTTACCATAAAGCCCCAGACTGGATTGGACCTATCGTAGCCGACGCATTTGGCATTCCATACGTAGTTGCTGAGGCGAGCTTGGCTCCTAAACAATCGCAAGGGCGATGGGCGCTTGGACACAGGGCCGTTCAATTCGCCTTAACAAAAACTAACCATGTGATTGCTCTTAACCCAGACGACATTGAATGTTTGCGCCCAGTTTTGACGGATCAAGCCCAACTTTCGACAATCCTACCTTTTTTAGATACCACCCAACCGCGACAAGCCGCCGCTCATCGCAGTTTCCACCGATCTGAACTAGCCCATCAACATGGTATCAACTCTGAAATTCCTTGGTTAGTAACTGTTGGAATGATGAGAGATGGAGACAAGCTAGACTCATATCGTATGCTTAGCCATCTGCTTCACCGGGTGAAGGATATAGAATGGCGCTTGCTCGTGGTGGGCGATGGACCTCTCCGAACACAGGTTGAAGAAATGATAGGAATGAGCGACCGAGTTCACTACCTCGGTATCCAGACCCCCAGTCGAATATTTGCAATAAACGCTGCGGCTGACCTGTTTTGTTGGCCGGCAATCAATGAAGCCTATGGTATGGCGCTCCTCGAAGCACAGGCTACTGGTTTGCCAGTTGTTGCCGGGTCCAACCCCGGGGTGACACAAATCGTTACAAATGGAATTACTGGTTCCCTTGCCCCCGAAGGGAATGTGGATTTACTCAGCGACTTGGTTCGAATGCTGCTCCTCGCCCCTAAAAAGAGGAAGGAGATGCGCAAAGCTGCAATGGAAATTACACTGGATCAGCATGATATTTCAGTGGCAGCAACACATCTTGACAAAATTTTTCAAGACGTTGTTATGAAGGCGGAGAAATGACCTTTTTCGCAGTTATTCGACACGGACCTACCCGCTGGAGCGAAGATGGCCTCCTGCAGGGCCGTACTGATATTCCCTTGAGCGACGCGGGGCGAAGATTGGTAAAGAGTTGGCGAATTCCGGACCAACTTGCTGACTTTCAATGGATATCGAGTCCACTTAAGCGAGCCGTTGAAACGGCGACACTAATTTCAGATAGAGATGTTGGGCTGGACCCAAGGCTTGTCGAGATGAACTGGGCAGTGTGGGAGGGCCGACGACTAGTGGACCTAAGGGCCGAATTGGGCGAAAACATGAAACACTTGGAAGGACTGGGACTCGATTTTTGTCCGCCGGGCGGTGAAAGCCCGCGCGATGTACAAAATAGGTTGGGTGGTGTCCTGCTGGATTGCTGTAGGGCTGGCAGACCAACCGTCGCAGTTTGCCATAAAGGTATAATACGAGCACTTTACGCATCTGCTACCAACTGGGATATGCTTGGAAAAGCACCACATAAATTAAAGGCGAATTGTGCGCATCTATTTGTGGTCCGCGAGGATGGCCCTACTATTGAAAATCTGAACCTGCCGCTCTTGGACGAGAACTAAAAATGAGTTCGAGAGCGCTCGTCTATGTTGAGAGCCTATTAGGTATAGGACATGGGGTGCGAGCAGCCGCTATCACACGAGCCCTTTTGGAGCGGGGGTTTGAGGTGACTTACATAACCGGCAATCATCGGCCAGATAGCCACGATATCTCCGGCGCAAAGTTGGTTCAAATGCCGATGGTCAGAGCATATGATGCCAACTTTTCTCGACTCGTTAACGAGGCTGGTGACGAAATTAACGAAAGTTCGTGGAACGAGCGATGCAAAATATTACTAGCGACGTATCGAACCTTTCAACCACATGTGATCTTGATCGAAGGCTATCCCTTTTCGCGCTGGCAATTTCGTTTCGAGTTAAACCCGTTGTTAAATGCTGCTAAACAAAACACCGCCATAGTCTGCTCCATTAGGGACATCCTAGTCGAAAAACGCGATCCGCAACGTATCCGTGAAATAGTTGAGCTCATTCGTAGTAAATTCGATATGGTGCTGGTCCATGGTGACGAAGCACTGGTTGAGTTAGACAAATCCTTTCCAGGTTGTGTGTACATTGCGGATAAGCTTCAATATACGGGCTACGTATCTGCCTCTGGCGCAGAACCTTCAGATTATGTCAGTAATGCTGATAGCGAGGTGCTTGTGTCGGTTGGAGGTGGCGCGGTTGGGTATCGGTTGTTGCACACCGCGCTTGAGGTAAGGGCGTTAGGGACACTAGACGACAGGACTTGGCGGTTCCTGGTCGGCCCAAACCTACCAGATAAGGAAATAAATCAGCTTCAAATTCGCGCCAAGAATTTGGAGGGGGTAATCATAGAGCGATATAGGCAGGATTTTTTGAGTCTATTGTCACGATGCTGCGTCTCAATCAGCCAAGGTGGTTACAACACTATTGTAGATATATTGGCAGCACGTGCACCCGCTATTGTTGTTCCTTTCGGCTCAGATAGCGAGACCGAACAGACACAGCGCTCGCGACTGCTCGGCAACCTTGGTCTCCTCAAAGTAGTGTGCGAAGGGGAACTTGAAACTCGATCTCTCGCCAAAGCAGTTATTGAAGTTGCGGCTTCCGCGAGACCTAAACCCTCAACGATAGCGCTCGACGGGGCTCGACAGTCGGCCGCTCAAATCTTTAAACTAGTGACAGCTAGGCAAAAAAGCTGAACTCCGATTATATTCGACTCCATGGAATTGATAACTAGCGCAGTAGAACTCCAACCCAGTGACTGGGGAGCGCTTCTAAACGAACTTGATCAATGGTCCGGCCTGGAACGAATAGCAACATTCTGGTGGCGCGACGATGACGTAACACAGCCAAGCCAGTCGCTCGACCGCCTATTAAAAATAGCTTGCGGTATTCCCGTAGCGCTCGCGGTCATTCCAGCCATAGCCGAACCAGCACTCGCTGACAGACTTGAAAGTGTTAACAGTGTTTCAATCTTGCAGCACGGTCTCTCTCATGTAAACCATGCCAAACCTGGTGAAAAAAAGGCAGAGTTCGGGTGTCACAGATCAGTTTCCTTGATGAAAAAAGAAATTATTCGAGGCGCTAAGTTACTCCGAAATATTTTCTTTAAAGAGGCAACCTCTATCCTTGTTCCACCGTGGAACCGTATAGCAGACGATCTTATCACTCAGTTACCCAAAGCAGGGATTTCTGCACTGTCGACTATTGGACCCACAAATTCCAAATTAGCTATTGCGCAGGTTAATACCCACGTCGATATAATTGATTGGCGTGGAAACCGGAAGTTTCGCGGTAGAGCTGCACTCGACAGCATAATCAATCACCTCTCGCGAAGAAGATTGGGAGAAATCGATCCGGCAGAAGCAACCGGCCTATTGACGCACCACATAAATCATGACGAAAGTTGTTGGAATTTTGTGACCGAACTTCTGGTAATGACCAAATCTCATTCTGCAGCCCGTTGGATAAGTATAGATGAAGCTCTGAGGGGCTGATGCCAAAGAGATTTCGCTATTCGGGGAAAAATCTTGTCGGCGACTACGGAAGGGCAATTACAGGTATTATCCTATCCATTACTCCAATTATATTTGTCAATTTAAACCTAGTAGTTATCGTTATTTTTGCTGCACTCGCTTTGTTGTTTTTGTTCTTCGCGGCACGTACTTTGCAACGTCATGCCACTATAATCGAGACTACAAACGTCGATATCACAATGCACGGACCAGTCAAGCACCATATTAATTGGGAAAACGTTAAGACTGTAAATCTCAGTTACTTCTCTACGTGGCACGACAGAAAAAAAGGCTGGATGCAGTTAAAAGTGACGGGAAACGGAGGAGCATTGAAGATAGATTCAAATATTAACGGATTCGACGAGATAGCAGCTATCGTGGCACAATGTGTCGCGCACAACAGCTTATCAGTGAATGAAGTTACGATAGGAAATTTCGAGGCATTGGGACTTACGATTGGCGATGCTCTTCCCCATAACGCCAAACTGGAGGATGTCGACGGATGAGCCAAGATTTGCTTAAGGTAGAGGGACTCAAAGTCGAATTTCGGTTGCCCGAAGGCCAAATTGAAGCCGTCAGGAACGTATCATTTCGTGTACGTCAGGGAACAACGGTCGCACTAGTTGGCGAGTCAGGCTCGGGTAAAACAGTAATCTCGCAAAGCATAATGGGAATTTTACCGAAAACTGCACGGATTGTTGGTGGACGTATACTACTTGCCGACCCCAACGAGAGCGGAAAGGTTACGGATATAGCAACCCTAGAGCCGGATGGTAATGTCATGCGACGTATCCGTGGCCAGCGCATGTCGATAATTTTTCAAGAACCTATGACCTCCTTGTCAGCACTTCACACAATTGGCAATCAAATTACTGAAGCGTTGCACTTACACCGCACATGTTCAGTCACCGAAGGAACAGAAATTACCTGTGAAATGTTGCGTCTGGTTGGGTTCCCTGATCCAATCCGGGCAATGCGGACCTACCCATCCGAGCTTTCAGGCGGATTACGACAGCGCGCGATGATAGCAATGGCGCTAGTCTGCCGTCCCGCTTTGCTCATTGCTGACGAGCCAACCACAGCGCTTGACGTAACGATACAAGCACAAATCCTTAAGCAAATTAAGGATCTTCAAAATGAGTTCAATATGGCGGTTCTAATTATTACCCATGATTTGGGAGTGGTTGCCAACCTCGCGGAGGAAGTTGTGGTGCTTTATCATGGAGAAGTAGTGGAATCAGGCACATCAAACCAAATTTTCCATGAACCGAAACATGAATACCTTCACGCCCTCTTGCGAGCAGTACCACGGTTCAACATGGAACCGGGAGAGCGTCTCGTGCCCATTCGAGAAATTTCTAGTGACATGAGCAAGTTGGTAACACATGAATTGGGAAAATCGGCACCAGTCAACTCGGACAAGCCAATTCTCACAGTTAAGGGTATAAGCAAAAATTTTCGGATAAGAAAAACGAAACTTTTAAAGCAATCTCCAGAAGACACCATCCGTGCAGTCGACGATGTCAACTTCGAGATCAGACGTGGTGAATGCCTTGGCCTAGTTGGAGAGAGCGGTTGCGGTAAAACCACACTCAGCAAAATACTGATGCGCGCGCTCAGTGCTGATAACGGTGAAGCCCTTTTCAACGAAGGTGAATCACTCGTGGATATTTTCAAGCTGTCGTCTCGCGACCTGGTGCAATTTAGGCGTAAGGTTCAATTTATATTTCAGGACCCATTCAGCTCATTAAACCCACGTATGACGGTATTCGATATCATAGCAGAACCCTTAGTCATCCACCGAATTGGTAGCGAAGGCGAACGTACAGATTTAGTAAAAGAGTTGATGCGAGTAGTGGGTCTCGACATCCGGCATCTCAAGCGATATCCGCACAGCTTTTCGGGTGGTCAACGCCAACGCATAGGAATAGCTCGAGCCTTAGCCCTGCAACCTGAAATCCTTATCTGCGACGAACCGGTCTCCGCTTTAGATGTCTCAATACAAGCACAAATTCTAAACCTTCTGAAGGATCTTCAGACGAAGCTGGGTCTGACCTATCTTTTCATTTCGCATAATCTTGCAGTCGTTGATTATATAGCTGACCGAATAGCGGTCATGTGCAGCGGTCGCTTGGTTGAAATCGCGCCGCGTGAACTGCTGTTTCGCTCTCCGACACACCCATACACGCGTGGACTGCTCACTGCCGTTCCGGAACCTGATCCGAACAGGCCGCTAAACTTTGAGCATCTAATGGAGGAGAAGGCATCGAATCCTTCTGCCTGGCCATACCCATTCACCGATGACGGTGATAATCGTCCAAAATTGCGTCACATGGGTGGAGGACACTTTGTGCGGACCCTTCAAGAAGTTAAGCCAATGGAAGCCGCCTCATGACGAAAACACTGTGTCTAGTCTTCGCCGCAACCATTCTCTCAGCTGCCACCACAACTGCTGCCGAATTCGTTGACCCCCCCCTACTTGCAGAGCGTGTTAAATCGGGGGAAATACCCGCTGTCGACATGCGCCTGCCGAGATTTCCGAAAGTTGTCAAAGTTAACGGGAATGATCGGCAGTTAGGCAAACACGGAGGCACGCTCAATATGTTAATGGCCCGTGCAAAAGACGTACGGATGATGGTCGTGTACGGTTACGCGCGACTGGTGAAGTTTGATCGCAGTTTAAGAATCGTTCCCGATATCCTTCAGAAAGTTGATGTCGAGGAGGGGCGCACCTTTACATTCCACTTGCGTCAGGGTCACAAATGGTCGGATGGTCATCCGTTTACCGCCGAAGATTTTCGCTTCTTCTGGGAAGATGTGGCCAACAATGAAAAACTGTCGCCGATCGGACCACCAGCTGTAATGAGAGTTGATGGCGAGTTGCCTAAATTTGAGGTGATAAATAAGGGGACCGTGCGGTATTCATGGTCGAAGCCGAACCCTGATTTTCTTCCACGACTGGCTGCTGCCTCTCCGCTCTACATCTATAGACCAGCGCATTATCTAAAAGCATACCATGCTCGTTATGCCGACGAGCAAAAACTAAACAGTGACGCACAAAAAATAGGCCAACACAGTTGGGCCGCGATGCATAACAAGCAAGACAACATGTACAAAAACGACAACATCAAACTCCCTAGTCTGCAGCCCTGGATCAATATTACAGCGCCTCCGGCCGATCGTTTCATATTTGAGCGTAATCCGTATTTCCATCGGATAGACACCGAAGGTAAGCAGTTGCCCTATATCGATAAGGTTGTCTTAAACATCACTAGTGGAAAACTAATTCCAGCTAAAGTCGGTACCGGTGAGTCTGATCTGCAAGCTCGTTACCTACGATTCGACAATTATACATTTCTGAGACGCAACGAAGAGAAGAGTGGGTTTCGAACATTGCTGTGGCGGGAGGCTAAGGGCTCTCACATAGCATTGTTCCCGAATCTCAATGCTGCTGATAGCGAATGGCGAATTTTAATGCGTGATGTGCGTTTCCGCCGTGCGCTTTCTTTCGCAATTAATCGTGACGAAATCAATCAGGTCGTTTACTTCGGATTAGCAAGACCGAGCCAGAACACCGTTCTCAACGAAAGTCCTCTCTGGAGGGAAGCTTACCAATCCGCAGCAAGTGAATTTGACATCGCCAGAGCAAACAAACTTTTAGATGCTATCGGTCTTACCAAACGTAACAATGCCGGCATTCGCTTAAGGTTAAGTGGAGAACCTTTAGAGATTATTGTAGAGACCGCCGGTGAGAGTACAGAAGAAGCCGACGTCTTGGAGTTGATAAGGGATAGTTGGCTCAAGGCCGGAATTAAATTACACACGAGACCTTCTCAACGCGATGTTTTGCGTAATCGAATTTTTTCAGGCGAAACCATTATGACCGTATGGAGCGGCCTCGAAAATGGTGTGCCTACATCAAACATGCCGCCAACGGAGCTCGCACCAACCTCCCAAATTCAGTTACAATGGCCTAAATGGGGACAGTATGTTGAGACAAACAAGCGATCTGGTGAAATTGCCGACATGCCAGAAGCAATAAGTTTATTAAGGCTCCTCGACGAGTGGTATGAGACACAAGACGAAACTCTTCGGGAGACCATATGGCACGCGATGTTAAAGACTCATTCAGAAAATCTCTTTACAATTGGGGTTGTATCGGGTGTTCGTCAGCCTGTGGTGGTTAATAAGAACCTCCGCAATGTACCTGAAGAAGGTGTTTATAATTGGAACCCCGGTGCACATTTTGGCATTTACGAGCCAGACACGTTCTGGTTCGCGGAATCCAAATAAATGTGGCCCAAGCGATTAGATTCGATCATCAAGAAGAAATGATTCTATGTTGAGGTATATTGCACATCGCCTGCTAGTTATGGTGCCAACTTTACTGGCGATCAGCGCCATCGTGTTTCTTATCATCCAGCTTCCACCTGGAGACTATTTCACAACATATATCAACGAGTTGCAAAGCCAGGGTGAGACCGTTAGCAAGGAACGTCTCGACTTTCTGCGGCAACAGTATGGATTTGACCGTTCGCCAGTCGAACAATACTTCGTTTGGCTAATTGGTATGTTGCAGGGTGATTTTGGCTATTCGTTCGAATATAGTCTCCCCGTATCAGATGTTGTTGGTGACCGTCTACTTCTCAGTTTCATTGTTTCATTCACAACTATCATTTTCACTTGGATCGTCGCTTTCCCGATTGGAGTCTATTCGGCCGTCTATCAGTACAGTTGGGGAGATTATGGCCTCACTTTCATGGGGTTTATAGGTCTCGCAACTCCCAATTTTCTCTTGGCTTTAGTGCTCCAGTGGTTAGCATATTCGTACTTCGGAACGTCGATTGGCGGCCTTATGGACCCGCAGTATCTCGGCGAACCCTGGAGCATAGCCAAAGCCGGCTCAGTAATGGAACATTTATGGATTCCAGTCGTAGTAATTGGCACCTCAGGTACCGCCGGAATGATTCGCCGCCTTAGGGCTAATCTATTGGACGAACTCCATAAACAATACGTCGTAACAGCACGCTCCAAGGGCCTGCACCCATTTAAGGTTTTGATTAAATACCCACTCAGAGTGGCCCTGAATCCGTTTATCGCTGATATAGGCAATTTGCTGCCACAAGTAATATCTGGCGCAGCGATCGTGTCAGTAGTTTTATCACTTCCTACAACGGGTCCGATGCTGCTAAATGCCCTACAAAGCCAAGATATGTTTCTTGCGGGTTCGTTCCTCATGTTTCTCGCCGCGTTAACAGTGTTCGGAACATTACTGTCCGACCTTGCCTTGGCTGTACTTGACCCGAGGATACGGCTCTCCGGAGGTGCACAGAGATGACCGACGCTACGCAGAATAATGCGGATAAATTAGATCATTATGTCAGTCATGCACCATTCAACCCCAATTCGGTGGTAGAGCTTACAGAGGAACAGGAGCGCTATTATCTTGCTTCGCAATGGCAGCTCATGTGGTGGAAGTTCAAGCGCCATAGGCCCGCGGTTGTATGCGGAATATTTCTGCTAGTAATGTACCTTTCTATTATCGTAAGCGAGGCGTTGGCGCCCTACGATTTACAAGCGCGTTTCACACACTTTCTTTATGCTCCGCCACAGTCCGTTCATCTCTTTCACGATGGAGAATTCGTCGGACCTTTCGTTTACGGGCTCAATAGAAAACTGGATCTTTCAGCATTACAATGGATATACACTGCAGATACAGAGAAAGTATATCCAATCCGCTTCTTCTGTGTTGGCGAGGACTACCCAGGGGCAGGCTACCAGTTCTGGAATCTGTTCAAAGGCAGCTTTCATTTAATTTGCCCGTCACCCGGCGGAACATTATTTTTGCTCGGAACTGACCGACTGGGAAGGGATATGCTTTCTCGTATTATTTATGGTGCCCGCATTTCATTAACCGTTGGTATTTTGGGAATAGCAATCAGTTTTATATTGGGCCTGTTAATGGGAGGGCTGGCGGGCTATTACGGCGGTATTACAGACGCTATCGTCCAGCGTGTGATTGAAATAATACGCTCCTTTCCGGAACTTCCACTATGGATGGCCTTGTCAGCTATTCTGCCTGTAACCTGGAGTCCGGTCCTGGTTTTCATCGGCATTACATTTATTTTAGGAATGCTCGACTGGACTGGCCTCGCTCGAGCTGTTCGTTCGAAATTACTCGCGTTACGTGAAGAGGATTTTTGTACCGCGGCACAGCTTATGGGGGCCGGACCAGGACGGATTATAGCCCGTCATCTGCTGCCAAGTTTTATGAGTCATCTCATTGCTTCGGCAACGCTGTCAATTCCTTCAATGATACTGGCTGAAACAGCTCTTAGCTTTCTTGGGTTGGGCCTGAGACCACCTATTACAAGTTGGGGCGTTTTGTTGAATGAAGCACAAAATATTAACGTGGTTGATCTTTACCCCTGGCTAATGCTTCCCGTGGTACCTGTGATAATGGTTGTTTTGGCATTCCAGTTTCTTGGTGATGGCCTGCGCGACGCGGCGGATCCCTATAAATAATCCTAACTTGTGCACATAATAAATCTTTTATGGTATTTCGCCGTCCTTGAGATCTAAATTTGTTGTAGCTTTTGAAACTACATATTAGTTCGCAAAAGGTTTGAGTTTGAGTTTTTAGGCATCATTAATGACTAAACTTTTTTTATCCAAAGCCCGGACTCTCGAGCACCTTTCTTGATAGGCAACTTGCTCACAACACTCTTTTTTATACTTTCCGACATGCGAGTCACAGCATAATGACTGGCAAACATCGCGTCCCAGCTTTTGCCGCCCCGAAGCAATAAAGCAATACCCAGCTGTTCGTTATATCCACGCCACTCCCAAGCTTTTGGATAATTATCCGGCAGAAATATATCGTGTACTTGGACTATAACACCGGTGGGTAGTTCAGGGAGAATGCGATTTTGCAGCACATCAACATCGCTCCCCGGCATCAATACATGGCTCGAATCTATAGCCAAAATATCACCCTCAGTTAAAGTGGAAAATAGTTCAATCCCAACTTCGTGAAGCGGTTTACTCACAAGCTGCACTCCCTTTAATCCCTCAAGATCTGCGCGGGGAGCGGGATCGATAGAAGTGATGGTGGTGCTTAGAGCAGAATCCGCCACAGCTTTGGCTAGAAAGCGTGTTGAGTGGCCAGAACCAACTTCAACAATTCGCTTTGGTTGAATGTTGCAGACTATCGAGTACGCCATTGCTGCATCCAGGCGGGGAAACCAATCCTGCATCCAGCGAGGTTCAGGAGGTGTTGTGGCACCAAAGTTTTGAAGTGCAAGTGCGTGTTCATCGAGGACCGAAAGCCAGTGGGTAAAAACCTCTCTGCGACTTTCGAACAACGACTCAATGGCGTCGTAAGGCCCGCACGGGCTATCCGCCAAGATTTCACTTGCTCGTCGATAAGGGATAAAAAAACCACGCGGCTTAAGTCCAATCACTGTTGGTAGACCTAAAGCAAGGCGCCTACGCCAACCCCTCATGGAAGTCACGGTGTTAGCGCCATCCCTTCACGTGCGACGACTGTTCCAGGCCGCACCCTTTCCGCGTCCCTAGCAACGCCATCCATCCACTCATCATCGTGACTGGGATCATGGTGGAAAATTACAAGTTTTGTGACTCCAGATTGGTCGGCTAACCGAACACCCTCATTCCAGGTTGAATGACCAAAACCTTTAAATTTTTTATATTCCTCGTCAGAATACGTGGAGTCGTAAATCAAGATATCCGCATCCTTTACGAGTTCAATCAAAATATCATCGTGACGGTCCTCATAATGTTCATAATCCGTTACGTAGCATATCGACCGATTGTCGAATTCAATTCGATACCCGGTAGCGTTATTAGGATGGTTTAATGGTGCCGTACGCAGCGTTACATCCGGATAGGGTTGAAGAGAATCACCACAACGAAAATCGCAATATTTTACATCCGCTTCAAATACCGAAGGGGGGATAGGAAAAAGTGGCGCCATCATCATTTCGGTCAGCACCTGCTTCAACTTAAGATTCTGCCCAAGGTGACCCGCATGAAGACGTATTTTGTTATTTGGCAAAAAAATCGGCGTGAAAAACGGCAAGCCACACACATGATCAAAGTGAGTATGTGTTAAAAACAAATCAAGATCGACTGGCAGTTGTTTGCTGAGTTTGTTCCCCAGCGCCCTTAGGCCCGTTCCTGCATCGAATATCATCATGTTGGCACCGCAACACACCTCTATACAGGAAGTATTTCCACCATATCGAATGGTGTCCGGACCCGGACAAGCTATACTGCCTCGCACCCCCCAAAATCGAACCGAAAAATTATTTTTATCGCCCATATTCCACCCACCCTGTATGCGATAATTGGATTAATTCCAAGTTACGTAATGTGCGACAACAACGAAGTCGAGGAAATTCCGGTTAAAATAGTAGTAGAAGTAGTTGTGAGGTTGTCTATCATCGATATGGCTTGATAAGGAGCGACCCCAAAATGCGAAAGGTCGAAGCCACTTGGATAGGGGTAATGTTTGGTTTCTGCCTCTCCGTCCTTGCCGCCTATCATCACTTTAAGTTCCCACCAATTCTACCGCTTTTTCTTAACCTCTATGGTCACGACTCCACCCTCGCCGGCGCCTTCATGTCAGTTTATGCTATTGCCGGGCTATTACTCTCACTTAGCTTCGGTTCAGCATTGCGGGGAGCAAGACTGGCCATTTATCTACAAATAGCATTCGCGCTTTTCATTCTTGGTAGTTTGGCAACATTGGTTTGGCCAGACAAGGGTTGGGTTGTGCTTGCAGCGCGAGGTGTGGAGGGGATTGGGTTTTCTGTGCTCGCCATTGCAGGCCCAGCGCTTTGTATGGTGCATGCCGGCCGAGCCGGATTACCCTACGCAGCAGCATTGGTTGCCGCCTGGATCCCTTGTGGTGCACTTCTTTCCAGTGTAATCGGGGCAACGACAAGCAATAGCGGCGAATGGCAAATTCTTTGGTGGTTCGGAATTTTCCTAACACTCACAATGTGGGTATGGGTAATCCGAAGATCCGATCAAGACTCCACATTCTTTTTAACGCCTGCGACGGGAGTTAGAGAAAGCAACAAAGTTGCGACCTGGCAGCGCAACGCACAAATTTTCTCCGCAATGCTTTTCGCGTTATGGTCATGTCAACTCTTCGGATTCATGACTTGGTTGCCACAATTCCTAGTATCCGTGCACGAACTGACACTCGGCAATGCTATCATTGGGTATTCGTTACCTCTTGTGACGATCGGGATTTTCAATTTTGCTGCCGCCCCCATTCTTCGTTTAGGCATATCTGTTGCCGTACTCCTTACAGTTGCACTGTCAGGTCAAGCAATTGTCTGGTTTCTGGTGTTCGTCACTGACGGATTTCACGGTCTGACCTTGCTTGCGGTTTATGGAATGTTTTGTGGGCTTACACCGACCTGTTTGTATGCGTTGCCAACAACAATTTTAGGTGCAAATAAAACCGGCCCACGAGCTTTCGGTATACTCATGACGGGGCGAAATCTAGGAGTCCTTTTAGGTCCCTTACTATTAGGGGCATCACTTCAAAATGCGGGGGGCTGGGAGTTCGCCACCATAATATTCGGTGTGATTACAGTTTGCGCAACGCTTGGCGCCGCCGCGTTAAACTGGAGCCTCAGAGTCCCGCTAAATCAGTAAATTATTTTGACGCCCAAATCACGGAATCAGCCGATATCCCCCTGTTTCCGTAACCAAAATTTGTGCATTAGATGGGTCAAGCTCCATCTTTTGACGAAGTCGGTAGACATGCGTCTCCAGCGTGTGTGTCGTTACGCCAGCATTATATTCCCAAACTTCGCCAAGCAGTGTCTCTCGACCAACTGGTCCATCTCCTGCTCTATAGAGATAACTTAGAATCGCAACCTCCTTTTCCGTCAGACGAACTTTGTTGTTTTTCGTTTCATTCAATAACAACTTTTCGCTTGGCCGAAAGATGAACGGACCGATTAAGTATTCAGAATTCTGGCGGTTCTCGTAGCTACAAATTTGTGACCGCAAAAGCACAAGTAAATCAACGAGTCTGAATGGCTTTAAAATAAACTCGTCGGCACCCCCTTCTGGTAGTGAAATGCCATTAATTTCGCATGTCGTCGATACCAACACCACGATCGGCGTATCGCCAAAGTTTCGCCGCAATATTTGACATGCTTCATATGCATCCACGTCTTGCGTGTCAGCATCAAACACAATTAGGTCAAAATTATTGGCTTTGGTAATTTTCGATGCATCAGCAACAGTCGCTATTGGCGACACCACAAATTCATTGTTGATTTGAAGTTGCTCAATGAGCGACTGAATTAAAGTATCATCGTTGACGATCAAAAGGATTTTATTTCCCATCATTTTCACCAACGGTTTGATCGTAGTTTAAATTTTTTTACACGCGCGAGCAATACACGGCACATTGAATGATTTCCCAAAATAACTGCAAAGTTTCTCGAAATTTTGTGCCAACAAATTGATCATAAACTCTGGAAGCAAACCTTAGCTGTAAGATAATACCACCTACCGGCAGAAAAGTACCTTAGAAGAAGTGAAGTTAGTTTGCTATAAGACCGCTGTGGACATCCGTGTAACACCGCAAGGAATTTTAAGCTGGAACGGCCGAACGCACCGCTGTGCGTTGGGACGCGCCGGAGTTCGATTGAGCAAGCGAGAAGGTGATGGCGCGACGCCAATAGGAACATTTGCGCTTCGCCGAGTTCTGTACCGTTCGGATCGACTAGACAGGCCACAGACCACGTTAACCGTTGACACCATCAATCCTAACGATGGTTGGTGCGATGACCCCCAAGACCCTATGTACAACTTGCCGGTAACGCTGCCCTATGCAGGCCACCATGAAAAACTTTGGCGCAACGATGAACTTTACGACCTTTTAATAATCTTGGGCTTCAACGACGAACCTCCAATTCGTGGCATTGGAAGCGCTATATTTTTACATGTTTCGAGAGGCGAACTTATGCCAACAGAAGGATGTATAGCACTACCGCTCGATACATTAAGCGCTTTGCTCGCCGACTGCGCGCAAGGAGACCGACTTTGTGTCACGTCGTCGGAAAAAAATGGGGTTAAGAGTTAGGGCGTGGACCAAATATGGCGTTACCCACTCGAACATGTGTTGCGCCGAACGCAACTGCAACCTCGTAATCAGCACTCATACCCATCGACAAATTGGAGAGACCATGTCTCATGGCCATATCGCGTAGCAACGCGAAGTGGAGCGACGGCTCTTCCGTAGCTGGCGGAATGCACATGAGCCCCATAATTGGAAGCCCATATTCGGCTACGCAGTTATCAATAAACGAATCTGCTTGGTCCAGCATTACGCCCGATTTTTGTTTCTCATTACCGGTGTTCACCTCGATAAAGCAATGAGGTCGTCTCCCGCACTTCTCCATTTCACGGGCAAGTGCCAAAGCCAGTCTAGGCCGATCAATTGTTTGAATTACGTCAAACAGTGCGACGGCTTGACGAACTTTATTAGTCTGAAGTGGACCTACGAAATGAATTTCGAGATCGTCATGTTCGTCTCGCAATTCTCCAAACTTCGAAATCGCTTCCTGCACTCGATTTTCGCCAAAGACCCTGTGACCCTCGCCAATAGCTTCACGCACCAGTTCGATCCTGTGTCCCTTGCTTACAGCAACCAACGTTACGACATTAGCAGGACGATTGGCGGTGCGTGCGGCGATATTTATTTTCGTTATTACTGTTTCCAGGCTGTCTGATATCAACAAGTTCCTATATTCCTCAGTCTTTAATTTTGCCCGCAAATTCAACCTTGGCAAGTCAACGCGGCAAAAGGCGTTTTAACATACGCTTTAGCAACAGAGTCATATAGATAAAATCCGTTTTGAACCAATTATTGTAAGTGACACGTGCGTCTCATGTGATTGCGAGGCATGTGTGGAAACGTTAGTTTCTATCCGCCATAATGGTGTTCCAACAAAAAGAGCCGTCTGTTATATGCCAACATCAAAAAGTTTAAACATACCAGGCGTCGGAGTCCTCCCGCCAGACGAAGTGTTGGCGCGTGCCATGACTGCTCACTCACATGGCGACCTTAAAACGGCTAATTCTTTGGCGCGGCGCATACTTTCGCGCTATCCAAATCAGCCCAACTCGCTCTATCTTTGCGGGATCATCGCACACCAACGAGGAAAATTAGCAAGTGCCGAAAAATACTTGCGCCGTGCGATCAAAGCGGCACCTGAAAATCCTTTAGGTCATGGGGGACTCGGTATAGTGCGATTGACCGAGGGCAAACTAACAGACGCGATAACACTATTTGAACGCGCACTATCAATTTCGCACGAACAGCCGCATATCCACAATAATCTTGGCTTAACCCTCGCGAGGTTAGGACAATCTGTCGAGGCAGCAAGCCACTATGATACAGCCCTCGAGATTGCGCCTCATTATTCAGACGCATGGCTCAATCTAGGCAAACTACGCCAAGATGAAAATCGGCTGGATGATGCCAAGGATTGTTATAAAAATGCACTCAAATATGAGCCAAATATGGCCGAGGCCCACAGCAATCTGGGAAACATTCATCACCAAACAGGTCAAGTTGACGAGGCTCTCGCCGCATACGCGCGCGCTGAAAATGCAAACCCACAGTATGTGGAAGCTATATTCAACAAAGCTATCATACAGGCAGAAATTGGCCGAATTGAAGAGGCAATCGACTCGTACCGAGCGGTGGTCGATGCAAACCCCCATCATATAGAGGCCGTTTGTGGATTAGGGGAGGCCTTAGAGGTAATTGGTAAAGAGGCCGAGGCCGAAGCGTGCTATAGAACGGCAAGCAAAATTTCACCCCGTCAAGTACCAGAAGAGAGTGCGACACGGCTGCATTATAAACTCGGACGGAGTTTTGACAGACTCGGAAACTACGACAAGGCATTTGCTGAGTTTAGGACGGCCAATGAGCTTCGCGCGGCCGCTCTTCGCCGGTCAGGTCAGATTTATAACCGAGTTCACCAAGAAGGGTTGGTTGACCGTATAATTGCATCCTTTCAGATTGGTTCGGCGGCGGAATGGAGAAAACTGGGTGTTTCGGACCACTTGCCCATATTCGTTTTGGGAATGCCCCGCTCGGGGACCACGTTGACGGAACAGATCCTAGCCAGCCACCCAAGCGTCCATGGTGCCGGTGAGCTTAAGAAAATTCCGCAGATTGGCCAAGACCTATCAAATGAAGGAAGCTGGCCAGACAACCTCTCCCAGCTCGACCATTCCCTCGCCACCACGCTTGCTACAAGCTACATTAAAACGCTGAAAGGCATAGCGCCAAATGCCATGCGTGTGGTTGACAAATTACCCACCAATTTCTTGTATGTAGGGCTCATACGAACGTTGATGCCCAGCGCCTCGATAGTCCATATGCGTCGCAATCCTCTTGATACCTGCGTCAGTAATTATTTTCAGAATTTTGGCGAGGCAGCACCGCATAATCACGATCTAGGGGACCTCGGGCACTATTATCGTCAATACGAGAGGCTAATGGCACATTGGGAGGCGGTCTTTCCAGGATCAATTTTTCACCTGGACTACGAACAGCTTGTCGACGAACAAGAAGCGACAAGCCGAAAATTAATTGACTGGTGTGGCCTAGAATGGGACGACCGCTGTATGGACTTTCATACAACTGACCGAACGGTGCAAACTGCGAGCTATTTACAAGTGCGTCGACCAATATATGGCGATTCTGTAACGCGCTGGCGCCATTATGAACAATATCTCCGCCCACTGACTTCTGCGCTCGATTCGTAGTATTGTTGATATTATCTGAGCCTTGTTAATGCCACGGGGCTCGACTACGCATTATTTTGTTCCGATAATAGACACGGATTTAGAAAACAAGCGGGATTGCCGTGACTAACGATAAATACACCACCCTTGAAGAGATCCTCGCCCCAATTAGTCCTGAGGAATTTCTTGCTGTATATCGTGACAAAAAACCGCTTCATATTTCCGGCAAAGAAAAAAAATTTTCAACACTCATGAGTTGGGAAAGACTTAACAGCTTGCTCAACATAACGGCATTTTGGACGCCGGCGTCATTACAACTTGTGCTTGAGGGCGAATTGATGTCGCCTAGCCAATATTGCCGACCAGCCGCGAATACAGAGGGAAGGCAGGTTTTACGTCCAGATGCAACGCTTATCACCAACTTGCTGCAGCAAGGCGCGTCGCTCGTCGCAAACGACATAGACACCCTGACGCCCGAGTTGGCAGAAACAGCGAACGCGCTTGAAACTGCGCTTGGTGGCAAAACGCAAACCAACCTATATTGTTCCTGGCGCGAACAAAGAGCTTTCAAGAGCCATTTTGATACACACGAAGTGTTCGCAATACATACCGTAGGCGAGAAAGTCTGGCGTATCTATGAGGGGCGCTTAGATAACCCGATTGCCCACCCAGGATATAAGAATTATGGCCATGAATTTCATGAGAAGCGTAAAGGAAAAGTAGTGGCCGAAATTGCCATGCAGCCGGGTGATTTGCTCTATATCCCTAGAGGCCAATATCACGATGCCCTTGCGAGCTCTGACGGTACTATTCACGTATCCTTTGGAGTTACTAATGTTATAGGGCTGGATTTCCTCTCCTTGCTATATGACCAGGCAATAAATGACGCTATGTTTCGATCAAATGCGCCGAGCCCAACAAAGGATACCGATATTGCAGAATATTTGGCCGGACTGGGTGACCGTCTGGCCGAAATTGCCCGCCAACCGAAGCTTTGCAAGGATTTTACTAATTTTCAGCGCGACTTTCGTTATCAACGCGGTGGCTTTTCCCTTCCGATTAAACCAGCAGCCACACGTTATCGAAAATCTGCTAGCGATCTAAGGGTTGAAAAGCGGTCAAATGAATGGGTACTTGTAAATAACAAAGGTAACGCGCCAATTCCACTAGGCCTGGAGCAGCACGTCAGCTGGATAGTCGATCGTAATCACTTTTCGGCTGAAGAGTTTGGCGCAGCGTTTCCAGACACAGCTGGTTCGGAAATAGAGAAATTACTAAACAACCTTTCAGCGATGAAGGTTATTCGTAAAATCTAACTCTTGTTTTTGACCCTTGAGTTGTTTTGACCCTTGAACTGAACCACTAATTCTCTGTTGCAATTCTGCCACATCTATTGGAATTCGTTGCTGTTTTATCACTTTGACATTGCTTTGGGAGGGGTACCACAGTCAAATGCGTCCAGTATCCGTGGATATCGTAGTGATGGGTTCACTGGGAGTCCCGGGATCGTGGGAATATCCCAGTGAAATTTAGGGCCGCTTACTTAGGCCTGTATTTGGAGGTTTGTGCACATGAAAAAAATTCTTTTAGGCAGTACGGCTTTGGTTGGAGCCTCTCTGCTGGGCGCGGCTCCGGTCGCGGCAGCCGAAGCGCCTACCATCTCATTCGCGGGCTGGACTCGCGTTGAGGTAAGTTTTGTTGACCAGGATCTCTCTACAGGAAATGGTCGAGGCTATGGGTTTGAGGTGGATGATAACTACCTGACATGGACTGCTAGGGGTACCGCTGATAACGGTATGACCTACACGGCTAATTCTACGATGGAGTTCCGTGGTTCCACTGCTGTTACCGTTGACGAAGCGAAAATTACCCTTGGCAATCCGTGGGGTACGGTGGTTATGGGTGATGATGACGGCGCCGACGATGTCATGATGGTTGGTGGTTTTTCACTTATGACAGCGGGCTTCGGCTATGACGGCGGTTATACATCCGCAGTCAACCGTGGTGGCGTCGGGTTCACCGGCGTATTCGCGAGTCTCGTAGGAGACACTGGCGATGCTACCAAGGTCAGCTACTTCACTCCTCGTATGAGTGGTGTACAGTTAGGCCTCAGCTGGACGCCAGATGCTGGACACAACTTCGATGACGGCATCATTGCCGAACCGGATAATGATGGTGACGTTGAGAACGCCCTTGGTCTTGGCATGAATTACAACGGCAAAGTCGGTGATGTTGGCGTACGTTTTGGCATTACCCATGGTAGAGCCCAAGACGACGTAGGAGACAGTGTAGCAGCTAGAGAAGACTTACGCACATGGTCCATGGGCGGTACTCTCAGCTACGCCGGTTTCTCAGTTGGCGTTGGTCACGGTGATAACGGCGACTCTAGATGTACAGTTGCCAATACACAATGCGATCAGTCCGATTGGTGGGACATTGCCGGTCAGTATAGATTTGGCAACACCACGATTGCCGTGGGTCGTCTAGATAACGAAAGCAATGTCGCTGGTTCAGCGGTCGGAGACGACGTTAAGGTCTACACGGTCGGTATGACGCACAACTTTGAGTCCGCGCCAGGTATGCGGGCATGGGCCGAAATGGTTCAACTCGAGGTTGATCGTACGGGAACCGCAAGTGATAATGACGCTACATACATGATGATTGGTACGCAAATAGCGTTCTAAATTAAAATAATAATGTTCTTATTAGGGGCAGCATAACCGCTGCCCCTTTTTCTTTGTGAACCCATTTCGCGACAATTTTCTGGATGTCCCTTCGTAAATTGGGGCATAACTCCCTTATGCGTTTACCATTTAGAAATTTATTCGTGATGATGACCTCGTGCTTTCTGGCATTTGGCTGCACTAACGCTACGGCTCCGACCGATGACGACTTGCGCGATCTAGACGAGAAGCGTCGCATTGGTGACGGTTCCAAAATTTTTGGCGATGCCTTTAACTTCGGGCCCGGAGCCAAAGAGAGTAACTCAACCGCCGTGGGAATAGCGGTTAACAGTTTTCTGTGGCGTGCATCACTCGACACAATCTCTTTCATGCCTCTGAGTTCGGCGGATCCGTTTGGCGGCGTTATAATCACCGATTGGTATACATCGCCCGACAGCACCAGGGAGCGGTTTAAGGTACAAGTTTATATTCTAGATCGTGAGTTACGATCTGATGGGTTGCGGGTCACTGTCTTCCGTCAAAAACTAGCTGATTCTGGAGCCTGGATTCAAACAACCGTAAACGAACAAACTGTCATAGACTTGGAAAATGCGATCCTTACACGCGCGCGCCAATTACGCATTAGCTCCAACAGCAATTAGTCATTTCATGAATATTGAAAGCCGATCATCCGATGTATTTCAGGTCAGCCATTAACCATAGCTCCCAGCGATGTATTAAAAGTCGATAACGGATCGAATTGTGTCATATATACCGCCGATGTCGAAAACTAGATTTAGAATTAACCCGCCGCATTACAGATGAGCCGTTACAACTTCAAGGAATCGGAAGAGAAATGGCAGTCAATCTGGACTGAACGTGGTAGTTTTGTGGTCACCGAGGACTCAGACAAACCCAAATACTACGTATTGGAAATGTTTCCATATCCTTCAGGGCGCATTCATATGGGACACGTCCGCAACTACACCTTGGGTGACGTCATTGCGCGATACAAACGTGCAAGAGGATTTAACGTTCTTCATCCAATGGGCTGGGACGCATTCGGTCTACCCGCTGAAAATGCCGCAATCGATCGTGGCATTCACCCAGCAGCCTGGACGAGAGAAAATATTGCCGTTATGGGTAGGCAGCTTCAATCCATGGGGTTCTCATACGATTGGACTCGTGAACTCGCGACGTGTGATCCAGACTATTATAAACACGAGCAGAAAATGTTCCTAGATTTCCTGGAACAGGGTCTCGCATACAGAAAAGAGGCGTGGGTAAATTGGGATCCAGCAGAAAATACTGTCCTCGCCTATGAACAGGTGATCGACGGTCGTGGATGGCGCTCAGGGGCCATGATTGAAAAACGCCTTCTCTCGCAATGGTTCCTAAAAATTACAGCTTTTGCCGATGAATTGCTCGATGGACTAGAGCCATTGAGTCGATGGCCGGAGCGTGTCCGCTTAATGCAGGAGAAGTGGATCAACCGGTCTGAGGGAGCCCACATTAAGTTCAGTTTAAAGGGCCGTGATGATCATCTTGAAGTCTTCACAACGCGCCCAGATACGCTATTTGGTGCCTCGTTTTGCGCAATTGCCGCAAATCATCCGATAGCCCAAGAGTTAGCGCGCAATAACAAAAAACTAGCGGAATTTAATATCGAGTGTAATCGCCTTGGGACCAACGAAGAAGCAATAGAAAGGGCTGAAAAACAAGGCTTTGACACAGGCCTAAAGGTAGTTCACCCCTTTATCGACAGTAAAGAGTTACCCGTCTATGTGGCAAACTTTGTATTAATGGAATATGGCACTGGAGCAATATTTGGATGTCCTGCCCACGACCAGAGAGACCTGGAGTTCGCACGCAATTATAAGCTCCCCGTATTACCTGTTGTTGCCCCTCTTGGACGTGACCCAAAGTCTTTCGAAATTGATGCGGATGCATATATTGGCGACGGCACAATCATCAATTCGGATTTCCTCAATGGACTTGATATCCTAGAAGCAAAGGCAACTGTTGTGGAACGTTTAGTGGCGCAGGGCACGGGTAGAAGTTCAATTACCTATCGTCTGCGCGACTGGGGTATTTCACGACAGCGTTATTGGGGATGCCCCATACCTATAATCAAGTGTGATTCATGCGGAATTGTTCCTGTACCTGAAAACAATCTACCAGTAGTACTACCCGAAGACATTGACCTCGATACGACCGGAAATCCGCTAGACCACCACCCGACATGGAAAAATGCGGTTTGTCCGACCTGTGGACAATCCGCACAACGTGAAACAGATACGCTTGATACCTTCTTTGAGTCTTCATGGTATTTCGCCCGCTTTTGCTCACCAGATTCGGATACAGCATTTTCGCGCAAGTCCGTAAATTATTGGTTACCCGTCGATCAATATATCGGAGGAATAGAACACGCCATTCTCCACCTTCTTTACGCGCGCTTCTTTACGCGTGCGCTTAAATTTTGCGGTTATCTCGAAGTAAAAGAGCCCTTCGCAGGCCTCTTTACACAAGGAATGGTTTGTCACGCAACATTCAGGGACGATAACGGTAACTGGCTGTACCCAGAGGAGGTGAAATCACGAGGCGACGGGTCCCATGTGCACGTGGAATCCGGAAAGTCCGTACAAGTAGGCCGATCGGAATCCATGAGTAAATCAAAACGGAACATCGTTGATCCAGTGGCTATTATAGAATCATATGGAGCCGATACAGCGCGCCTGTTTATGCTCTCTGACAGCCCTCCAGAGCGGGACCTCGAGTGGACAACAGCGGGTATTGAGGGTGCATGGCGTTACATCAACCGGCTATGGCGCATGATAACGGAGCCTAATGAAACCTTGGCCCCACCAGGCACAGCCTGTCCAGATAACTTAAGTGATGCAGCGCAGCAAGCGATTAGGTCTATTCATAAAACGGTTGCGGCCGTGACTAATGACCTTGATAATTTTCGATTTAACAGAGCGGTGGCGCATATACGCGAGCTGTCAAACTATCTGGCTGAATTGAATGGCGTTGGTGATGACATAGCCTGGGTCCGTCGATTCGGTGCTGAGACAACGACCAAATTAATTGGACCTATCATGCCCCACCTTGCTGAAGAAATTTGGTGCCACCTTGGTAATAATACATTGCTCGTAGATATTCCTTGGCCAGATGCCGATCCTAGATTCCTTATGGAGGAAATGGTCACCGTCGCCGTTCAGGTAAATGGTAAGCTCCGTGCTACGTTAGAGTTGCAGCGAGATTCTGAAGGAACCACACTAGAGAAGCAGGCACTCGCGCTCCCGGGAGTTGTACGCGCCATGAGCGGGAAGGCTGTGCGCAAAATTATCGTTGTACCCAATAAGGTTATAAATGTTGTTGTTTAAATATCTGGTTGCACTAGGGTTGCTTTTCCTGACGGCTTCGTGCGGATTTCAGCCCCTCTACAAAGTGCATGAAAAGCAGGCGGGAACAAGTGAAGAACTCGCTAAAATCGAAATTCTTGCGATCGCCGACCGTTTGGGCCAGAAATTGCACAATTATTTACTGGATAGGATTACGCCGTTAGGCGCTCCCTTAAAGCCAATCTACGCTTTAGATATAAAACTTAATTTATCTAAGCAGGAACTGGGAGTTGGACGCGACGAAACGACTACCCGAGCTAAATTTATCCTCTCTGCAAGCTTTCAATTGAGTGATAAGCGTACTAATAAAATTATTTTTCAGGCAAACACTCAATCAGCAAACAGTTACGCAATTGTAAAATCAGAATTTGCCAATCTTAGTGCCGAAAATGACGCAATTGATCGGGCAGCAAGGGAAGTCAGTGAATCTATTCGATCACGCCTTGCCTTATATTTTGCAACTCGATCCGAGTCCTGAATTGAAACCGTGAAAATTACCCCAAGAGACGTCGAGAAATTTCTCCGTAATCCTGGTCCCGGAATTTTGGCAGTTCTAGCCTATGGGCCAGATTCGGGGCTCGTTGGGGAACGTACAGATTTAGTAGCTCGGTCAGTAGTAAATGATCTGACCGACCCCTTTCTTGTTAGTGAGTTCACCGAGAGCGAGCTACTCAAGGATCCATCGCGTCTTGGCGACGAGGCCGCCTCACTGACCTTAACAGGTGAACGGCGCGTTGTACGAATTCGTGACGCAACAGATGCCGTATCCGCAATTGTTGAAATGTATTTAGAAAATGGAAGGGGCGAAGCTTTAATCGTTTTGCGTTCGGGTGACCTTGGTCCACGATCGAAGTTGCGGCGGCAATTTGAACAAAATAAAAAAGCAGCGGCACTGGCATGTTATGCTGACGATGATAGAACCCTTGAACAAATTATTCGTAATTATTTTTTACAAAATGAGAAAACTTTAACGCCAGAAGCCGTCACCTATTTAGTGGCCAACCTCGGCGTTGACAGAGCGGTAAGCCGAACAGAGCTTACAAAGCTCGCGATTTATCTTGGCGACGAACGGGTAGTCACGCTAGATGCTGCAATGGACTGCGTGGGTGACAGTTCAGCGTTTAGCCTAGAGTCCTTGGCCTTTGCAGTAGGCGATGGCGATCAATTGGCGGTTAGTCGAACTTACACTCGATGCCTTGAGGAGGGCGCGGGAGAGGTTGCGGTTATTCGGATAACTCAACGCCATTTTACGCGACTACAATTTGTTCTGGCTGAATTAGCCAAGTCTGGTGACACGGAACGAGCGATGCAGTCATTACGACCGGCCGTATTCTTCAAGTTCAAGGAGCGTTTTCGTCGGCAGGTTCAAAAATGGCGAGCAATTGATATAGAATGGGCACTTTCGTTATTGCTCGACGCCGAGCACACTATTAAACAGACAGGAACACCTGTCTCTACCATCTGTGGCCATGCATTACTGCAAGTTGCCGAGATAGCGAACCCAGGAAACCCCAAACTGAAATAAAATTAATAGCGGACCGCTAACTTAACAAGCAAATACCCCACGCTGAACTAGTCGGACCTACCTCCATTGCTCAGGCGACAAAGAAGATCATCGAGTTGCTCAAGTGTATCGTATTGAACGGTAAGCGCACCGCCATCACCTCGGACAGCAATTGCTACACGGAGCCCCAGAAGTTCCGTTAGACTTCGTTCTAGAGCAGAGACATTAGGGTCAACTGTTTTGTCAGCCTTTGATTGCTTGAACGTGTCCTTCTTATTAATTTTTTTTACAAACGCCTCTGTTTGACGGACATTTAACCCAAGTTTAACGATCCTATCAGCCAAAAATTTAGGATCTTCTACATTCACTAAGGCGCGCCCGTGTCCCGCACTTAGTTTTCCTTCGTTAATCATCAGTTTGACCGCGTCGGGAAGCGAGATAAGACGCAACATGTTAGCTATATGGCTACGGCTCTTGCCGACTGTACGCGCTGTTTCTTCTTGGGTACGACCGAAATCATCAATCAATTGCCGATAGGCTTGCGCTTCGTCAAGTGGTGTCAGGTTTTCCCGTTGCAAATTCTCAACGAGTGCTATTTCTAGTGCTTGAGAATCGCTAAGGTCCTTAATTACAGCTGGCATTTCATGAATTTGGGACTGTTGGGCCGCTCGCCAGCGTCTTTCACCCGCAATGATCTCGTATTTGTTATCTGACTTAGGGTGATATCGAACAAGTATGGGTTGTAAGACCCCCTGAGCTCGGACTGAAGCAACCAGAGAAGCAAATTCTTCGTCATCGAAATGTTTGCGTGGCTGCAAACTACATGGATGCAAGTGTTCGACAGGGATCATTCTTGAAATCGGTTGGAAGTTCGACGATTCATAATCGCTATTTTCCCCACCGAGTAACGCAGACAATCCGCGCCCTAAGTTGCGACGATTGTGGCTATCGTTAGCGTCAGCCATTTGTGGCGATTAACCCTCTCTCACGCCTCAAGACCTCGCTTGCAAGATGAATATAAGCCTGGCTTCCAGCACACTTCCAGTCGTAAAGCAAGACTGGCTTTCCATGTGACGGCGCCTCCGATATGCGAACATTTCGCGGAATTACAGTCTCATAGACCTTATCGCCGAAATGTCCCCGAACGTCACTTGCAACCATATCACAAAGGTTATTTCTCTTATCAAACATAGTCAATATAACACCTTGAATTTCCAATTTAGAATTGAATGATCTTTTAACGCGTTCGACCGTCCTTACAAGGTGACTTAGGCCTTCCAACGCATAATATTCGCATTGTAGCGGAACAAGAACAGCATGGGCCGCGGTTAACGCGTTTAGCGTCAACAACCCCAGTGCCGGCGGGCAGTCGATCAAAACATAATCGAAGCCATCAAGGCCCGCCTGTAGCACCCCCTTCAGTCGGTATGCTCGAGCATCTAAGTCAATAAGTTCTAGTTCGGCGCCCACCAGGTCCAGCGAAGAAGGAATTACTGACAGATGTGGGATCGACGTATTTATTATCACGTCAACGACGGAAACGTTTTCTATCAAGGCTTCGTAGACAGAGTTTGCACCTGGATTACGCACGACACCAAGGCCAGTGGTTGCATTCCCTTGAGGGTCAAGATCAACGATGAGCACCCTTTTATCTACGGCCGCTAAAGCCGTTCCCAAGTTTACAGCAGTCGTAGACTTACCCACGCCACCCTTTTGATTGGCAACAGCAATTATTCTCGCCCTAGGTTGTGAATTGGGCATTACCTCAGACTGAATTGAGACCGGTGGCACCATGGTTTCGAGTAAGTGTCCTCAAACACAATATTTTACCGTCTGGACCTGACAGACTTGGAATAGTTGTCACACCCATTTTCCATGTTTTTTGTACGGCGGTCAATTCCCCAAAATATTTACGGCCCTTTAAAAACAAGCAAGTCGTATTATGCCCGATAAACGGCTCGGCGTATTCTAAAAGGCGCGGCAAAGGTGCAAGGGCACGCGCAGTTATCACATCGGCAATTCCTATGGTAGTTGCTTCGATTCTCTTGTTATGAATAACTACCGATGTTTGGGTGACTCTTGCCGCTTCCTCTAAAAAGGCACATTTACGAGAATTGGCCTCGATTAGCTCCACCCCAGACATACCCATGATTGCGAGCACCAGGCCCGGGAAACCTGCCCCACTGCCAAGATCGATAAGACGGCAGCTACTGGATGGCAACCAACGATATAGCTGTGCCGAATCAAATATATGGCGCCGCCATACCTCATCAAGCGTTCGGACTCCCACCAAATTAACTGAGTCCTGCCATTTTTTAAGGAGCCCCACAAAACCGATTAACCGGTCCAATGTTTCACGTGAAACATTGGCAGCGGACAAAAACTCGTCCGGCGTCATGAACGAACCTCGGCCCTGTTCACCGAAGCTCCTTACCAGAACTAGACTTCGCGTGTCGCAATAAAGCAACAATCGCTGCTGGCGTAACCCCGGAAATGCGTTGTGCCGCACCAAGTGTCGCCGGCCTCACAAACTCCAACTTCTGGCGGACCTCATTTGAGAGCCCTCCAATAGCACTATAATCTAGATCATCAGGCAAGACTAACGCCTCATCTCTTCGAAATGCGCGAATATCAGCATCTTGACGTTTTATATAACCCGAATATCGCGCGTCAAATTCAAGCTGTTCGGCTACCCAAGCGGGTATCTCGGTGAGCTGTGGCCATAACGTTGCCAACTGCGTGGTGTCGATGTTCGGGTAGGAAAGAAGCTCCGCCGCGCATCGCAGCACTCCATCACGATTAATCTCAAAGCCATGTTTTCTAATGGCGTCCGGGCTCGCCCTCAACTCATGGAATAATTTTCTAGCCCCTTCAAGTTGTTCCTTCCGCCTCAACCATGATGCGGCGCGCGTTGACATGACGCTACCTATCGCAATCCCTGCATCGGTCAATCGCTGGTCCGCGTTGTCCGCCCTTAACCTAAGGCGATACTCTGCTCGTGAAGTGAACATGCGATAAGGTTCGGATGTCCCTTTCATCACCAAATCGTCGATTAATACCCCGATATACGCGTCCGCCCTGTCGAGAATAAAGCGGCTTCCGCCGGACGCAAGTTGTGCTGCATTAACTCCGGCCATGAGTCCCTGCGCAGCCGCCTCCTCGTATCCTGTCGTACCGTTAATTTGTCCGGCAAAAAATAATCCCCCTATTCTCTTAGTCTCCAGAGACAGAGACAACTCACGCGGATCAACATAATCATATTCGATCGCATAGCCAGGGCGGATAATTTCTGTACGCTCGAGCCCTGGGATTGTTCTAACAAACTCTTCCTGTATGCTTCGTGGCAACGACGTTGAGATTCCATTGGGATATACTGTCTCGTCGTCGATGCCCTCTGGCTCAAGAAATATTTGATGGCCAGGTCTGTCCTCGAAGCGAACCACCTTATCCTCAATAGACGGGCAGTATCTCGGACCAGCCCCCCCTATTTGGCCTGAATGAACCGGCGAGGCGATAAGGTTTTTTCGGATTATTGCGTGTGTATCGGGTGTCGTAGTCGTAATGTGGCAACAGATTTGCGATTGCGTGATTCTGGTGGTCTGGAAGGAAAACGGGATCGGCGGATCATCACCATATTGTGGTCGAAGACCGTTCCAGTCTATCGAACTACGCTTGAGGCGCGGCGGCGTTCCGGTCTTAAGGCGTCCAAAAGTAAATCCTGCGCGCTCTAACCTTGCCGAAAGACCATAAGTTGGCGCATCACCAACTCTACCAGCGGGAAAGCGCTCATCGCCAATATGGATCATTCCACGCAAGAATGTGCCGGTAGTTAACACAACGCACCGACTACGACATTCGGTTCCATCACCACAAACAATACCGCAAACTTGGCCTGCTTCATTTATTAAAAGGTCTTCAACAGCTGCCTCTATAATATCCAAATTATTTTGCTCACATAATGCCGCCTGCATCGCCTCTCGATAGAGCTTACGATCTGCCTGTGCTCTCGGTCCCCGGACAGCCGGTCCCTTACTCAAATTGAGCATCCGGAATTGAATTCCGGCACTGTCGATCACTCGCCCCATAAGGCCATCTAGGGCATCGATTTCACGCACAAGATGACCTTTCCCAAGACCACCGATTGCCGGATTACAAGACATTTCGCCAATTGTCGGAATTTTGTGAGTAACCAAAAGTGTCCTTGCACCGCAACGCGCTGCCGCTGCCGCTGCCTCGCAACCTGCATGACCACCTCCAACCGCGATTACATCATAAGGTCTCATGTCGGGAAATCTATCGATCCTTGATCGCCGGGTCAAAGGGCACAAAAAATTTATTATCCCGCATCCTTTCAAATTCGACGAAAAAACTGGTCCTATTTAACAAATTAGTAAGCGGATGTTTCACGTGAAACATTACTTGCCGATACAAAAATCACGGAATACAACGTCGAGCACGTCTTCGACATCAACCCGTCCGGTGATTCTACCCAACGCGCGTACAGCCAATCTCACATCCTCCGCCGCGAGCTCAGATTGCCTTGTATTGAGGGCACGCCGTAGAGACTCCGCGCAATCACCTAGCGCCTCTCGATGGCGTACACGTGTGATCATAGGCGACCCTATTACACCTATTTGATCTATTACAAATTCCTGTAATTCAGCGAGAAAGGTTTCTATGCCTACCCCAGTCAGAACCGAGAGTGGAAAATGCTTGATGCCCTTACTCGTAACCCAGTCAGGAATTTTCGCCTGATCGATTTTGTTGATTACAATAATTGTTTCGCTGTCAATATACGAGAGGGCTAATTCCGGCTCCGGCTCCGCCGCATCGAAAATCGCAACTTTAAGGTCCGAGCTTGCAGCAACCCCTAAAGCTCTCCGAACACCCTCTTGTTCAATTTCGTCCGCCGCATCACGGATCCCCGCGGTATCGGCAACCACAACTGGATATCCCCCAAGGTCGAGATGAACTTCAATCACATCCCGGGTTGTTCCCGCTCGAGAAGAGACTATCGCCAAATCACGTCTGGCAAGCACGTTGAGTAGGCTAGATTTTCCAGCGTTGGGAGGACCAATTATTGCTACATAAACTCCTGATCGTAATCGTTCACCACGTCGCATATCATCCATATGTTGTGCTATTTCACCAAGCACACACGATATATTGATTGCTAATTCTTCTGCTATATTTTTAGGTAAGTCTTCATCAGGAAAGTCAATATCCGCCTCAAGGTGGGCGAGGCTCCCCACTAGACGCTTATTCCAATTTTCGTAGAGCTTACGCAATGCGCCGCTGCTTTGTCGCAAAGCTTGTCGACGCTGTGCTTCTGTTTCTGCGTCAATAAGATCAATAATCCCTTCGGCCTCCGTCAAATCGAGTTTACCCTCGTGAAAAGCTCGGCGAGTAAATTCACCTGGTTCGGCAAGACGTAATTTGGGCCACCGCGACAAAGCGTCGAGAACAGCCGATGGAGCGGCAATCCCACCATGAATATAAAACTCTGTAAGATCTTCACCTGTGAAACTGTTAGGGGATGGGAACCAAACCGCAAGGCCATCATCCAGCCTCTCACCGTTGGCCGGATCCGAAATTATTGTCCGACGAGTAAATCGGGGGCGGGAGGGCACTAAACCAGTGAATGCACGATACACAGCACCCGCCTCCCGACCTGAAATGCGCACAACAGCAATACCAGCACGACCAGGCGCACTTGAAAGTGCATATATAGTCTCGGCAGAATATTTCATTATTCAGCTACTTCACCGGGAAAACAGTCGCAGAATACTAGCTTAATTCAAGGTCACCTTAACGAGGTGAGTATAAAACAGAAAAGTGCATTATGGTGAACCTTGCACTTATGACAGCACAAACGTTATTGGATGTGGTAGAAATCGAGCCGATCGAAAGAAAACACCAATGGGCGCGAACAAACTTCATTTAGAAACTAGTCCGTATCTGCTCCAGCACAAGGACAACACTGTCCATTGGCAAGCGTGGGGAGATGACTCCCTGTCCGAAGCTAGACGCGCCGAAAAACCAATTCTTTTATCGGTTGGTTATGCCGCCTGTCATTGGTGCCATGTAATGGCTCATGAGAGCTTCGAGAATGTAGAAATTGCGACCTTTTTGAACGACAATTTCGTGTCGATTAAGGTTGACCGCGAAGAGCGTCCTGACCTCGATATGATCTATCAGTCTGCACTCGCAATGCTCGGCGAACACGGAGGCTGGCCGCTCACCATGTTTCTAACACCCAATGGTGAGCCGTTTTGGGGGGGGACATATTTTCCCCCCGAGCCACGCTACGGGCGACCAGGGTTTTTAGATGTACTGCAAAGTGTGGCATCGGTTTATAAGTCCGAACCCGACCGAATCACAAAAAACGTGGAGGCCTTGCGCCGCGGGTTAATCGCCCTTTCCACATCTAAGGCCGGGGAGGGGTTGGGGCCGGACACGATGAATAACATTGCAGGCAGACTCGTGCGCGAATTTGATCCGTTCCACGGAGGACTTGGGAGCGCACCTAAATTTCCTCAGCCTATGCTTATTGAACAGTTGTGGCGGGCCTGGAGACGTACAGGCCAAGATCCCTTTCTTCACGCTGTCCGTTTAACCCTTAATCAAATGTGCCTAGGTGGTATCTACGATCATGTCGGGGGCGGATTTGCACGGTATGCAGTCGATGACCGATGGCTCATACCACATTTTGAAAAGATGCTTTACGACAATGCTCTACTGATTGAACTTCTGACAGAGGTCTGGCGAGAGACCCGTTGCCCCCTCTTTAGCGCACGTGTCCATGAAACTGTGGAGTGGGTGATACGCGAAATGCTGATGGACGAGGGTGGCTTCGCGAGCTCTGTCGATGCTGATAGCGAAGGCAAGGAGGGAAAGTTTTATGTTTGGGACGAAGCCGAAATAAACAAATTGTTGGGAAACCGTGCCACACTATTTAAAGGCTATTACGACGTGACTGAGAACGGCAACTGGGAAGGAACAGTCATCCTTAATCGCTTGGAAGAAAAAAAACTTGATGAAAATATGACAGAAGCCGTGCTCAGGGAATGCCTTGATTTGTTATTTGAAGCGCGAGAAGAACGTGTGCCGCCTGATAGAGATGATAAGGTTCTTGCAGATTGGAACGGTCTGATGATATCCGCACTGGCCAACGCAGCCTCTACCTTTGAACGTAAAGACTGGCTGGGGGTGGCAAAGCGCGCCTTTTCCTTTGTGGCATCGAATATGACTGATGGAGAACGTTTAATGCACAGCTACCGTGCTGGGCACGTTAGGCATCCAGCAACGCTTGATGATTATGCCAACCTCTGCCGCGCGGCGCTAACCCTATTCGAGATTACAGGAGAGACAGAATATCGGATGCAAGCAGAAAGTTGGGTCGAAAAGGTTCAGGAGCATTACGCGGATCCGATAGGCGGTGGATACTTTTTTGCGGCAGACGATACAAAACACCTCATTACGCGCCCAAAATCGGTGACTGATAATGCTGTTCCATCCGGTAACGGAACGTTAGTCGGCGTCATGGCCCGATTGTATAATTTTACTGGTGAAGATAAATTTCGTATCCGAGGTAAAGAAATTATCGAGGCCTTTTCAGGTGAGCTCGAGACCAACACGGTCTCTTTGTCCACACTAATAAATAATGCTGAACTATTCTTTAACGCCCTACAAATTGTAATTATCGGGCAGCGAAGTGAGTCAGTGACAATTGCCATGATCGAAACCGTATGCGTGCTTTCGTTGCCCAATCGAATTCTCCAGGTAATCGATCCAGAGACAGTACTGCCAACAAGTCACCCGGCGCACGGCAAAACACAGGTGTCTGGTATGGTTACAGCATATGTTTGCAACGGGCCGGTTTGCTCTGCCCCATTTACAGATCTTGGCTTATTAGCCACGGAACTAAAGAAATAATAAGGACATATCATGAATCAAATAGTGGTTGTAAGCCCAATTGGACCTCTGGAGATAATCGAAGAGAACGGTGCGATATCTTTTTTGAAATTTGGGCGCACAAGAAGCTACGTCTCGGAAGGAACCGCGCTTCTAATGGAAGCAAAGGAGCAGCTCCAAAATTATTTCAATCGTCACTCAGTTGACTTTGATCTACCACTCGCTCCCGCGGCAACTTTATTTCAAGAAAAAATGCGTGCCTATATGCTGGCAATACCTGCGGGAGAAACACGTAGTTACGGTGAAGCAGCAGAATTCCTTTCATCAGCCCCTCGTTCCGCAGGCCAGGCGTGTAGGCTCAACCCAATACCTGTCATTGTTCCTTGCCACCGAATCATAGCTGCGGATGGCCAGTTGCGCGGATATAGTGGTGGTAAGGGACTACAGACAAAACGTTTTCTTCTTAACTTGGAGACTAAAAAAACCCCATGACACACGCAATTCGTATTCATGAAATTGGCGGCCCAGAAGTTCTTGAATGGGAGGAGGTAGCCGTGAAAGATCCAGGGCCGGATGAAGCCTGTATTCGGCAAACGGCAGTAGGACTCAATTTCATCGATGTGTATCATCGTACGGGGCTCTATCCACTGAAATTGCCCTCCATCATTGGTATGGAGGGCGCGGGAGTTGTGGAGGCTGTCGGCGATCACGTCGATGATCTTAAATATGGCGACAGGGTTGCGTATGCAGATCTACCCGTCGGCTCATACACTGAAAGACGCGTTATACCAGCGCACCGCCTAGTCCCACTTCCAGATAACATCTCCGACGAACAAGCGGCCGCCATGATGCTGCAGGGTATGACAGCAGAATATCTGACCCACCGCACCTACAAGGTTGAACCGGGTCAGAATGTTTTAATCCATGCGGCTGCGGGTGGCGTTGGCCTAATCGTATGTCAGTGGCTTAAATTGCTTGGAGCAAATGTAATAGGTACCGTTGGAACAGAAGCCAAGGCAGAGCTAGCTAAATTTCACGGATGTGACGAAACCATCATCTATTCTCGAGAAGATTTTGTAACCCGCGTTCGCGAAATCACCGACGAAAAGGGAGTTTCGGTTGTTTATGACTCTGTCGGCAAAGCAACTTTTGAGGGATCTCTCGATTGTTTGTCTCCCCTCGGTACGCTGGTCCTATTCGGGAATGCATCGGGCGCCGTGCCTGAATTCAACACTGGACTCCTAGCGCAAAAGGGCTCTCTTTTTCTAACCCGCCCCACGCTAATGACCTACAATGCGAACCGAAGCGATCTTCTGGCCAGCGCAAAGACACTATTCGACGCAGTCGGCAAGGGCATACGGATCGAAATCAATCAAGAATTCCCGCTTCGCGATGCTGCTGCCGCACACCAGGCATTGGAAGCACGCAAGACGACGGGCTCTACAATTCTCAGGGTCTAGTCAACCACGTCGCCACCTCAACGAGGCCAATTCATTTGCGCTCGTGTTTTCAGGCACTCTCACCAACAATCGCAACTGCAAAAGCAGTTACCTCATACCAACGAAGCAAAACTGTTTGCAGAAGCTTCACAGATTTTAACATTTAGAGCTCCTCGTAAATAGTTGTCATGCTTATTTAAATAGATTTAAAGAGGAGTTATGTTCGGTTAAATACAATTCTAGGCGTTAACAAGTCATTAAAGCCATTAAAGCCATTTACAGAAAATCGGCAAATTGATTTGAGAATTCGAGTGATGGCGGTTGGCGGCAGAAATCACAAATCCTTAAGGCAGTTCCAGCGTATCCGAATAACTTTTCTTATTGATTCATCGAATCGAAGAAGTCAGCGTTATTTTTTGCATGTTTCAGCTTTTCCAGTAAAAATTCCATGGAATCAACGACACCCATAGGAAGGAGAATGCGCCGAAGTATAAATATTTTTTGCAAATCCGCCGTTGTAATCAACAGCTCTTCTTTTCGTGTTCCCGATTTTGCTATATCGATTGCTGGGTAAGTGCGTTTATCACTTATTTTTCGGTCAAGAACAATTTCGCTGTTACCGGTGCCCTTGAACTCTTCGAATATAACTTCGTCCATCCGGCTCCCGGTATCGATCAACGCTGTTGCAATAATTGTAAGAGACCCTCCCTCCTCTATGTTTCGGGCGGCACCAAAAAACCGTTTCGGACGTTGTAGGGCGTTTGCATCTACACCCCCGGTCAATACCTTGCCGCTAGACGGCACAACCGTGTTATAAGCCCGCCCCAGACGGGTAATAGAATCAAGCAAGATTACAACGTCTCGCTTGTGTTCAACTAAACGTTTAGCCTTCTCTATGACCATTTCTGCAACCTGGACATGACGTAAAGCCGGCTCGTCAAAAGTGGAGCTGATCACCTCGCCCTCAACCGACCTTTGCATATCCGTCACTTCCTCAGGCCTCTCATCGATCAAGAGCACCAACAAGTAGGCTTCTGGAAAATTTTTTGTAATTGACTGCGCAATCTGCTGCATGATCACAGTTTTACCCGTTCTTGGTTGAGCAACGATCAGCGCCCGTTGCCCCTTCCCCAACGGCGCCACAATATCAATAACCCGAGTCGTCGGGTCCTTCGCCGGTTTGGTGCCTTCAACTTCCAGCTTAAGCCATTCGTCAGGATATAGTGGTGTCAGGTTGTCGAAGTTGATTCGGTGCCTCACGCCCTCCGGCGCATCAAAGTTAATTTTATTAACTTTGAGTAAAGCAAAATAACGTTCGCCATCCTTCGGAGCACGAATTTCTCCCTCCACCGTGTCGCCAGTACGCAACGAAAAACGTCTGACTTGGTTCGGGCTAACGTAAATGTCATCTGGTCCGGGCAAGTAATTGGATTCCGGGTAACGGAGAAAACCAAAGCCATCTTGAAGCACTTCGAGAACACCGCCTCCAAAAATTGTAACATCGTTGCTGGCTAGTCGCTTAAGTATCGCAAACATCATGTCTTGCTTGCGAAGGCTACTCGCATTCTCGATCAAGAGCTCTTCTGCGAAGGCTAGAAGATCTGCTGGTGTTTTCTGTTTAAGTTCTTGAAGCTGCAATTTGAGCTACCAATGTTTACGTGTGGGGCACCCACACCACCCATTTCGAAAGGCACGCACATGCTGGCGGCGCGGGATAAAATTGAAGGGAATTACGTATTTGAGAACAACGCAGCCATAAAATACTGGCCTCAGACATAACCCCTTACTCGATTGCTGCTGCCAAAGTCAAATAAATATATACAAAACTAAAAGATTTATGCGGATCATATCAGCGAGTTGAGGGCGACAGGTGCGGTTTAGTATACTAGGAAAGTGCGCCCCTAATCACCAAGGTTTGACCACAGCCAAAATTACAATAATGATCATCAGCACCGTGGGCACTTCATTTGCGATGCGATAGAATTGTTCCGAACGTAAGTTCCGATCAACAGCAAACAGTTTCTGACAACGCGCCATTCCCATATGAGTTACTGTAAGCATTATCGTCAGAAAAAATTTTCCAATCATCCATGGCTCCCGCCACAACTCACCAAGAATAAACATAGTCAGGCCAATGGCCCAAGCAAACATCATTGCAGGGTTCATTATCGCCTTCAGGAGGCGCCGCTCCATCACTTTGAATGTTTCCGACTGCTGTGACCCAGCTTCGGCCCTGCAATGATAGACAAATAACCGTGGCAGATAGAGCAATCCAGCCAACCATGCTATCACGCTAATAACGTGCAACGCCTTTAGCCAAGGATATATTTCAACCACGGGGTCCTCCTAAATCAGTCGTAAATGGACACTGCATAAATTTAGGACAAATTCGTTGACAACTACTGTTGGAAACGTTTGCTTGCCATCCGACTGCTTGGCGTACCAAATTTGCAAGTGCAACGATAAACCCTTCATCTACGCCTAACGCAGGCACGCGGCGATAATCTGATATTCCCAAGCGTTCGGCTCGTGCACGATAGTCGATATCAAGCTCAACTAGGGTTTCTGAATGCTCAGACACAAATGCGATTGGCACCATCACCACTCCCACATTGTCACGAGCAGCACGATCCAGCTCATCTTCTGTATACGGACTGAGCCATTCTAGAGGTCCAACACGACTTTGATAGCAAACCACCCAATCAAGGCTGGGAACCCCGATTTCCTCGACAACAGCTGCGGCCGTTTGCTCTATTTGCCACTGGTATGGGTCACCGGAGGTAACAATTTTTTTCGGAAGCCCGTGCGCCGAAAACAAAATGCGTAGCGGCCCTTTCGGTTTCGGCCCATAAAGTGCAGAACGCACACCTCCAGCAAGGGCCGCGACATATTCGGAGCTCTTCGCAAAACAACATACTGCGCTTGTTGGAACATTTAAGCCCGCGCGTAAGGCCGCATGCTGCCAATCATCGAATGATGATCCTGTGGTGGTGCGTGAAAACTGTGGATAGAGCGGAAGCAATATTACTCTCTCAGGCATAAACTCTCTAACTTCTTCCACTGTGACTTTGCTCAAAGGATGCCAATACCGCATTGAAATGAAACATCGCACCTCGCCTAAATCAGCCAATTCTTGTTCGAGTTTTCCCCTCTGTGCTTCCGTATTCTCTAGCAGGGGTGAGGCGCCCCCAATTTGTTCGTATATTTTCATAGCAACGGGGGTCCGTCGCCAAGCAATAAAACGAGCAAGTAACCAGCGCATTGGCCACGGAATATTGATTATTGCCGGATCACTGAAGAGATTAGTGAGGAACGGCTTAACAGCCTTCAGACTATCAGGACCACCTAAATTAAGAAGAATGACAGCTATTCTTGTGCGTTCCTCGACCATGGCTCGAAATTAGTTCCGATCAAGTTAATTGACGGTTTAGACAAAATTCTCTCGGATATAACGAACAAGTTCGAAAACATGCTCAGGTGGTGTCTCTTTTATCACGCCATGACCAAGATTGAATATGAATGGACGGCCATCAATCTGCTGTAATACTTGCTTTGTAGCATCAAACATGGGTTGTCCCCCTAACAATAACATAACTGAATCAAGATTCCCCTGAACTGGAATTTGTGGGGGGAGTACATTCGCCATCCATTCAAGCGATATACTGCTATCAACACTCACAGCAGTTACGCCTGTTTTACGCACATAATCTTCGTAACCAAGACCAGCACCGCGAGGAAATCCAATAATAGGTATTGCACTATGCTCTTCTCTAATTCGTTGAACGATCTTTGCTGTTGGTTCAATTACCCAACGTTGAAAACCCTCTACCGTAAGTAAACTTGCCCAACTATCGAAAATTTGTACTGCCTCTGCACCTGCTGAAATTTGATTGCACAAATGAATTGAAGTCGCCTCTACCAGTATATCAATCAGCTTCTCAAATTTATCAGGAGCCCCATAAGCCCATTTTCTCACAGACTGAAAGTCTCGGCTTGAACCCCCTTCAATCATGTATGCTGCAACCGTCCAAGGTCCGCCAGAGAATCCAACCAAAGAGACGTTTGACGAGAGATTCTTTCCGACAAGAATGATGCCTTCATAAACCGAACATAAGTGCTCATCTATCTTAGACAGGTCCAAATTTAGAAGATCCCCCTCCTCTTCGATTGGCTTTAGTTTAGGTCCTTCGCCTTCGACAAACGAAACTTCTTGTCCCAGGGCATGGGGCACGACAAGAATATCTGAAAAAATAATTGCTGCATCAAGTGCGAATCGTTCTATGGGTTGCAACGTAATCTCGCAGACAATTTCCGGGTTATAACAAAGATCGAGAAAGTCCGCGGCTCGCGCTCTTACAGTCTTATATTCCGGCAGGTAGCGGCCGGCCTGACGCATTAACCAAATTGGGGGTGGTCTTCTGGAGTTTCCAGAAAGCACGTCCAATAGAGGTTTTTCAATCCTATCTTTTGGCATAGGTGGAAGAGATTTATCTATACCCATTAATTGAACCACAATTTCAGAATCTTCTTTTTATATTAGTAGTAGTAGTGTTGCGGTGAAACACGGGGATTAAATTTAATCCCATAATTAGGTCCCATTTTTAAGTCGTCTGATTTAACCTGTGTAGAATTTTTTCATACATACCGCATATAGCAAGTTATTAAGGTATTAAACTTCATATCTTAACAATCCATAAAAATGGTGAAATTGGGGATATCGAATTTTTGTCAGATGTTGTCCCGGTATTTCATGGACGTCATTTTAATTCTTTCAGACCGTATATCTCCGTCAAGGAAATTTGGCATGACGGGTAAGAAATTGAGAGGGACTTAGTTCAACCCAGTTTAATCCCCAACCTCATATTTTTATCAACACTCTGGCACATGCAGGCCATGCAGGGATTGGAAGTTTATTTACGCATTGCATTTCTTCACCGTTGTCTTGTTTCAGGCGCGACCGAAGAAAAATTAGTGCGCCAGTGAATGGCGTCTCCTACAACATAAGGACGCGGATACCTAGAGTATAATTAAAATATTGTCTGGACAGTTGCTTAAGTGAATTACATGATTAAGCAGGCAAAAAATTATCCTGAGTTTGTAATGTACGCCGTCATAGGCTTTGGGGTTGCCTCAAGGGGTGCAGATATATTCAAAAGCCCCTTATCTCAGCGGTCAACTCGACAACCTTTTCGCGTACAGACTTGTTGCACACAGATCTTGGTGGCCAACCTAGCCGCCAGCGCGAATTTTATTCAGAATTCGCTGATCACATTAAATTAATCACGTTCACGATGGAACATGATGATGGAAAGGGAGTATCTTAGTGGTGAAGGCTGTGACATTTACCTAGTCGAGGCGCTAAGATTGCTCAGAAGACGGACGGATATTTATTTAGCAAAGGATGTAATCACGACGGCGAATTTACCAATCGTGTTAGACCTGTCACCGCCAACAGAATTGTTGGAAAGGCGCTGCGAAGATAATGGTTAATTTGAAGAGACCTCTTATTCTTGCCTCCGCCAGCGCGGCAAGGTCGAGACTGCTAAATAATGCCGGTTTCAATTTCGTCTGTGAATCACCTGAAATTGACGAAGAGGGCGTAAGAGCGTCGCTGATCAATGAAAGGACCCCGCCTCAGCGTATTGCGGAAACACTTGCTGAACTCAAAGCTCAGCGAGTATGTGACAGACGGCCAGGCTGCTTGGTTATCGGCGCTGACCAAATTCTTCACTGTGAAGGCATCATTTACGATAAGCCAAACGATCTAAATGATGCCCGAGCAGATCTCTTGATGCTTCGAGGTAAGCTGCATACGCTCATGACTAGTGTTGTCATTGTTTTGGATGGCGGCCGGCTTTGGCATCACAATGATCTCTCTACTTTGACTATGCGGACGTTCAGCGATGAATATCTTGAAGGGTATCTTCAGAAGACCGCGGACAGTGCGTGCGAATCAGTTGGTGCTTATAAACTTGAGGCACTCGGCGTTCAATTGTTCGAGAATATTGAAGGCGACTTTTTCTCAATTTTAGGACTACCTCTTTTGCCTTTAATCAAGTTCTTACGCGAAAACGGGATTGTAGGCCAATGATCACCCGGGGGACACCGCCGATTGCAGGCGTTGTGGGCTGGCCTGTGTCTCACTCGCTTTCGCCACGCCTTCATGGCTATTGGCTGCGCGAGAATAAAATTGATGGTCAATATTTGCCGCTTGCCGTGCAACCGGTAGATCTTGAAGCAACGTTGCATGCGTTGCCAAGACTTGGTTATAGGGGGGTGAATATTACTGTTCCTCACAAAGAGCATGCACTGCAGATGTGTGATGAGCTCGATGAGATATCTCGGCAGGTTGGTGCAATAAATATGGTGACAGTAACAAAGGAAGGAATGTTGGTGGGCCGGAACACTGACGGGATAGGATTTATTGAAAACCTCAGAGGGGGGAGCAAATGGGATCCAACAGATGGACCGGTTGTAGTGCTTGGTGCTGGCGGTGCTGCGCGTGCAGTAATTGCTGCGCTGAACTATGCGGAGGTAAGTGAGATTCGAATTTGTAACCGTAAATTCTCCCGCGCAGAATCTCTGGCCTCGACTTTTGGCACTAGCTGCGTTGCCATAGATTGGAGCAATCGCGACGCTTCTTTAGAAGACGCTGCCCTGCTCGTTAACACGACTAGCCTTGGCATGAAAGGACAGCCGCCATTAGAGATTAAGCTAGATGCATTGTCACCACGAGCTGTGGTCAACGATATCGTTTACGTGCCGATTGAAACCCCGCTCTTGGAGGCAGCGCGTGCCCGCGGGAACTGGACGGGCGATGGATTGGGTATGCTATTGCATCAGGCTCGGCCGGCTTTTGAGGAGTGGTTTGGGAAGCTACCAGACATATCAATAGGGTTAAGAGAATATGTATTGGAAAAGTAGGCAAATCATTGTAGAGACAAGAGTCATAAGAGAGAGTATTTGCCCATGTTTGTGATTGGCCTTACCGGGTCGATCGGAATGGGAAAGAGCACAGCGTCAGCTATGTTTCGATGCATGGGCATTCCGGTTCATGATTCCGATGCTGTCGTTCATAAACTTTTATCATTTGGAGGTGAAGCGGTTGTAGCTGTAGGCGAGGCGTTTGATGGCGTCTTGTGCGACCATGTCATTGACCGCGGAAAGTTAGGGCGAAAGGTCTTTAACAATCCGGAGCGACTTCACCAACTGGAAGCCATAATCCACCCGATAGTCCGTAGAGATAGAAGACGTTTTATAGCGGCCTGTCGCCGAGCGAGGAACTCCATTGTTGTCATCGATGTGCCGCTTTTGTTCGAGACAGAGTGTGATAGAGAGTGTGATATGACCATTGTGGTGACGGCATCATACGATGTGCAGCGTGAAAGGGTATCCGAGAGACCGGGTATGAACGCAGAGCGGTTTGATCAGATACTTTCTCGCCAAATATCGGACTTAGAAAAGCAGCGAAGGGCTGACTTTATCGTACCGACTGGACTGGGCTTTCGTGTAACCTTGCGTTCCCTTGCTCGGATTGTCAGACTAGCAAAACGACGGTTGCCACGGGGCGGTCGTGTCTCCGCAGGTTACAGAAGAAGGACAATTTAGATTAATGAGAGAAATCGTCTTGGATACGGAAACTACTGGGCTAGACCCCTCGAATGGCGATCGTCTTGTCGAGATTGGCTGTGTAGAGCTTATTAATCATATGCCGTCCGGAACGACATACCACCAGTATCTCAACCCTGAACGTGATATTCCCGAAGAAGCATTCAGGATTCACGGTCTCTCGCAATCTTTTCTGTTAGAAGCCCCCAAATTTTCTGAAGTTGTTGACACCTTTTTGGAGTTCATCAGTAATTCTACTCTGGTGATTCATAATGCCGCTTTTGACTTGGGTTTTATTAACAGCGAATTAACCCGTGTTGAACGCGAGAATTTACCTATGTCGCAGAGTGTCGACACTGTTCGGTTGGCACGTACGAAATTTCCTGGAGCACAAGCTAGCTTGGACGCGTTATGCCGTCGATTTGAAATTGATAACTCTGCTCGAGAGAAACATGGTGCTTTGTTGGACGCGGAGCTTCTTGCAGAAGTCTACCTTCAACTAATAGGAGGCAGGCAACCAGACCTTAAGTTTGCAAATTCAAAAAAAGAGAAACTGGCTGAAGCAGGTGTATTAAATGAACGTCCACCGCGACCCCACACAGCGAGTAAGGCCGAGCGTGTTGCTAATGCTGACCTAGTCGACCGTTTGAATAATCCTATATGGAAAATGTAAGGATTTTATGCGGGCGTGCTATGTGTCACCATCCGTTGACGATACAGCTCGACGAAATCAATAGGATTGATCATCAGAGGTTTAAATCCGCCATCACGAGTTACTCCTGCAACAATCGCTCGTGCGAATGGAAAAATTAATCTCGGCGCTTCTACGAGAACAAGAGGTTGAACATGATCCGGTGAAACCTCACCGACCTTAGACAAACAAGAATAGGTTAAGTCCACAAAAAATATTAACCGATCGTCACTGCGGGCTTTTGCCTCAATTTTGAGGTTTGTTTCGTATTGGTTATCATCACCCAGTTTCTGGGCAGTAACATCCACCCTGACTTCAACTTTGGGGGTGGCTATGGGGTTAAGGTAAATGTCCGGGCTTTCCGGACTTTCGAATGATAGGTCCTTCACGTATTGTGTCGAGATGACAAGTGGGGGCAACATACTGCTAGCATTTTTGTTTGAGGGGCCGGCGTTGCTACCTGCTTCTGCCGCCCTTTCACTCTCATCTAACTCTACTTCGTCAGCCATGGCATAATCCGGCCTTGCAAATACCCTTTGAAAGCCATTTGGCTAGCACGGATTTGGACAAGGCACAACTGGGTCTCAATCTAGGTGTACTGTCACTCCGTTCAATGAATCGGTAATTCCATCTCAATGTTGTCCCGTTGCGTGCGCCTATTAGGGCGGCGGAACGGTTATTGCCTATGCCCATGGACATCACTTCCATTACTTTCGCTACGGTCTTCGAGTGATGTGCTTTTCTGGATTTATGTGCTCGCTATCAGCATCTTCGTTCTTGGTGCTGATTTCACTGAATTCAGCATCTATGGTGGTTTGGCCATCATCAACAAAACTCTGTCGCCAGCGACCCTGTGATCTATCTTTGATAAGTGCGTGGAGTATAAAATGGCCAATCAAACGCCGCACAAAGGGGGCGAAGAGCAAGAAGCCTACTGTGTCCGTGAAGAACCCTGGTGTGAGGAGAAGCGCTCCTGCCACTAATAGGCAGGCCCCAGTAAACAGGTGTTCAACCGGCATTTCACCCTTTTCAACGCTCCCTTGGACTTGCTTAAGTGTGTGTAGGCCCTGCATTCGCAACAGGGCAGTGCCGACAAAGGCTGTAGCAACCACGGTCGCGAGCGTAGGCCAGAAGCCTATCCAACCGCCGACCTTAATAAAAAGACCAATTTCCGCTAACGGAATTAACACAAACGCAGTTAAGATAATCCACATACTTGCCCTTTTTTCATGGACGGCCTATTAAATTCTTGAAACTGTTGAATTAAACTAGCGCATTAGGTTTGATAGGTCCCCAGCTTTAGTTAAGTTCTGTTTAAACTAACGTGCGTTGCCGGTCCAGAATCTGATCCGATGAGCTGTGAGAGGGGCTGAGTTATGGGGGGAAGCTTCGATTTCTTGGAAATTGTTCTCTTCGCATGCATTGCGGCGTTCCTCGTGTACAGGCTTAGAAGCGTGCTCGGTAAGCGTACGGGCCACGAGCGTCCGCGACAATCCTTTGGCCCATTGGGCCGAAACGAAGGCGAAGAGAGAAACAATGTCATCGCATTGCCCGACCAGGAAGAGGACGAGGACGTAGGTAGTGGGCCAAAATCTGCTGAAGCTGGCATAGCGCAAATACAGGTCGCTGATCCATCCTTTGAGGAAGAACGCTTTACTAAGGGTGCTTGCGCTGCTTTCGAAATGATCATCAATGCCTTCGCTTCGGGAGATGGAAAGACACTCAGAACCCTCCTAAGCGATGAGGTATTTGAAAATTTTTCTAAAGAGATTCGTGCGCGCGAAATTGCAAACTATACGCATGATACTACGTTGGTCAGTATTATCGCATCGGAGATCATAGAAGCTCATATGGAGGGGCGGGCGGCGCTTATCACTGTTCGCTTTATTAGCGATCAGGTGAATGTTACGCGTGATGCGGCAGGCGAGCTTATCGAAGGTGATGCAGAGGTTGAGGCCGAAGTGATGGATATCTGGACCTTTACACGTGATGTGCGGACCTCGGATCCGAATTGGACGCTCATCGCGACGCGCAGCACAGACTGACGGTTAGGAATGCAGTTGTTGTTTAATCCTGCCGTGGCCATACGCCGGGTCGGACAACTGTTTAGCAAAGTTGCCCCGGTGCTTGTCATGGCGGTGGTTGCCACCGCCTGTGCATTGCCTGCCGACAGAGAGGACCGACTCAACCTGAGGCCAGTTGCCTTTAAAGATCTTAGGGGTTGGGAAGAGGATCGCCTTTCAGAGGTCATTCCGGCACTTTTAAAATCATGCTCGCGATTTGTAAATATATCGGAGGATACGCCGATTGGTGGTGCGAGTATATCTGCTACTGTTGCCGACCTTCGACAACCCTGCAAGATGGCAAAAAAAATAGACCCAGGAGACGAAAAGGCTGCTCGCACGTATTTTGAGACATGGTTTACGCCCTTCTACGTCACGAATAACGGAGATGGCCAAGGCCTATTCACAGGTTATTTTGAAGTTGGACTTGAAGGGCGGTGGACACCTGATGAGGAATTTCATGTTCCCCTCTATAAACTGCCAGATGACCACGTCACTGTCGAGCTTGGTGAGTTTGATGGGGGGCTTACGGGCCTTAATCTTGTTGGCCGAGTGCAAAATGGAACACTTCGACCCTATCCTACTCGCGAAATTATCGACGCTGGAGCTATAGCGGGCCGAGGCTTGGAACTTGTGTGGATTAAAAATATCGTGGATGCATTCATGTTGCATGTTCAGGGATCGGGTCGGATTTCTTTGCCCGGTGGTAAGGTCGTTCGGCTTGGATACGCAGGAAATAACGGTTATGACTACAGCTCGATTGGTCGTGAACTCGTCGACCGAGGCGAAATTACAATGGACGAGGCATCCTGGTATGGAATCAGACGCTGGATTGAGAACAACCCCAGTAAGGCGACATCACTTCTGGCAGTCAACCGGAGGTATATTTTCTTTCGTGAAGTCGTGGGGAACGGACCAATTGGAGCCCAGGGGGTAACTCTGACGGCTGGACGTAGCCTGGCAGTGGACACTCGTTTTCTTCCCCTTGGGCTCCCGCTTTGGCTTGACACGACACAGCCTGGCGACGAAACGAAGGCTTTGCGACGCCTAATGATGGCACAGGACACGGGTAACGCAATCCGTTCACCGGTCCGAGGTGATTTCTTCTGGGGTTTTGGTAAATTGGCGCTGGAGTCAGCTGGCCGTATGCGGAGTCGTGGGAGCTATTATTTACTTCTGCCCAGCGCCGCGGCGTCTCAATTATAAAGTTAAGGACAGTGAAGATTACTGGAAGATTGCTTTATGTCCAATGACCGAACGATGGTAGGCCTATTCGTTACCTGTCTTGTTGACTTATTCCGTCCAACCGTGGGTTTCGCAGCCGTAAACCTGCTTGAAGGAGCGGGATGCACCGTCGTTGTGCCCCAAAACCAAACCTGTTGTGGGCAACCCGCATATAACTTAGGTGATCGAAATAATGCCGTGGCTATTGCCAAATTGATTGTAGACGCATTCACTGGGTGTGATTACGTGGTAGTCCCTTCTGGCTCGTGTGCGGCCATGCTAAGGCACCACTACCCGCTATTGCTGAAGGACGAACCTGAATTCGGGCCACGAGCAGAAGATTTGGCGCAACGGACCTATGAATTAGTCACGTTTCTTGCAGATATTTGCGACATGAAATCCGTTGATGCTGATTATCCGTGTCGCGTGACTTATCACGATGCGTGCTCAGGTTTGCGAGAACTTGGCATAAAAATGCAACCGCGGACAATGCTCGAAAGTGTCCGGGGATTAGAGCTAATCGAACTTGAAGAGGCAGAGACATGTTGTGGTTTTGGTGGCACATTTTGTGTGAAGTATCCGGAGATTTCAAACCGAATACTTGCCGACAAGATAACGAAAATTTCGTTAACGGGGGCGGATGCCGTCTTGTCGGGTGATCTCGGTTGCCTTATCAACATTGCCGGTCGATTGTCACGTGCTGGCATAGATATCAGCGCTCGTCATGTGGCGGAAATCCTGGCTGGAATGACCGAAAGCCCACCGATTGGCGAGGGATGAGAGAGGACAATGAATATTACCAGCCACTTGTTTGAAAAGAATGCGCGTGCCGCTCTGGCTAATGAAACGCTGCAGAAGGCACTAGGTCGATTCCAGAGCGGCTTCAGTTTGCAACGCAAGAGGGCGATCGCGCGATTGCCCGAGTTTGATGAGTTAAGCGATCGAGCGAGACAGATCAAAGACCACACACTCGGAAAACTCGACAGCTATCTCGAACAGTTTGAACAAGCAGTAATTGCTGGTGGGGGTTGCGTTCATTGGGCGTCATCCTCGGAAGACGCGAGGCAAATAATTCTCAAGATTTGTCGAGATGTCGATGCAAAAAGCGTGACCAAAGGTAAATCAATGATTGCTGAAGAAATCGCGCTTAACCCGTTCCTTGAAGAAAAGGGCATAAAACCAATAGAAACAGATCTGGGCGAATACATTATTCAGCTGCGTGAAGAGCCCCCAAGCCACATAATCGCACCAGCGATCCATGTGTTGAAGGAGGGGGTCGCGACAACCTTTAAGGAAACCCACACGAAACTTGATCCATCAAGATCGCTAGATGAACCACGTGATTTAGTCGATGAGGCAAGAGAAATATTGCGAGCCAAGTTCCTTGAAGCAGATGTTGGAATCACAGGCGCCAACTTTCTCATCTCGGAGACTGGTTCGGTCATCATTGTTACTAACGAGGGTAATGGCGATCTGACACAAACATTGCCGCGTGTACATATCGTGTTGGCAAGTCTTGAGAAGGTTGTCCCATCGCTCGAAGATGCTGCGACTATTTTGCGTGTTTTAGCGCGCTCGGCTACCGGACAGGAGTTTTCAACCTATACAACACTGACCACTGGCCCGCGGCGACAGAATGATATCGACGGTCCTGAGACCTTCCATGTGGTGCTGTTGGATAATGGACGAAGCAAGTTGTTGGGAGGCCCATTTCAAGAGATTTTGCGCTGCATCCGCTGCGGCGCTTGTATGAATCATTGCCCAGTTTATGGTGCTGTCGGGGGCCATGCGTACGGATGGGTTTATCCGGGACCTGTAGGCGCGGTACTGACGCCGGCGTTGGTAGGTATAGAGGGCTCTGCCGCACTTCCTAACGCGTCAACATTGTGTGGTCGCTGTGAGGAAGTTTGTCCTATGCAGATCCAACTGCCAAAACTATTGCGATTGCACAGAGAACAGGAGTTTGTTCGCCACCTTGGTTCTACGCGCTCGCGTATGGGATTGAAAATATGGGCTTATTTTGCTCGGCGACCCAAGCTATATAAATGGATAGCAGAATTAGCGGTCCGTGTGCTCTCAGCAGCTGGTGGCAAGAATCGACGTATAGAGCGGTTACCCTTAGCAGCTTCGTGGACAAAAGGTCGAAACTTTCCAGTGCCAGAGGGCAAAACTTTCCAAACGTTATGGACGTCAGAAAAAAGAAATTTATCGAAAGCCCCAACTACCGATGACAAATCTTAGGTGAATATGATGGAGAGGGATTCGCAGCGTAATTTGATTTTGAGTCGAATTCGATCATCGCTGTGTCATAATTCAAACGCTAGGCAAACGTCGGAAAACGACGCGCGATCAATCATTCCGAAACGGGCAATGGGCACACCCGCTGAATTAGTCCAGCGCTTCACGGATGAAGCTGAGAGCGTCTCGACGACAGTGCATCGTATTGAGACGCTCAAAAGTGTGCCAGACGCTGTATCTCATTATTTGGCAATGAAGAATTTACCTGCCTCGTTACGAGTGGCCCCCGATACCCGTTTGTCGACGATTCCCTGGGTGAGTTGCCCAAACATAACAGTGAGCACAGGAGCAACCGAAGGCGACCATGATATCAGTTTGACAGGGGCGTTTGCCGGTGTTGCCGAGACCGGAACACTGGTTTTATGTTCGGGTCCAAACAGTCCGACGACCCTTAATTTTTTGCCGGCGACTCACATCGTAATTCTTCACACAGACCAAATTATTGGCGCTTACGAAGATGTATTCGCAAATTTGCGGGCTGAAGGAGCTCTACCGCGCACCGTCAACTTCATTACGGGCCCCTCTCGCACTGCCGATATAGAACAGAATCTCGAGCTTGGTGCGCATGGCCCGCGTCGACTTCATGTCATAATGGTCAATTCTCCCTGCCTGTCGGAAAATTTTAATGGCTGAACGCAATTCATCCGGAAAGGGAGATGCTCTGTGGCGTGCTGTTACCTCTAAGGTTACACCACTTCGAAGACGCAAAGCCCGTAGCAATTTACCTACAAAACAAAAAATTTGGAACGTCGTCGATCCAATTAAATTATCGGCTGACACAACTTCCTCAGTTCAAGAAAATTCGTTACATCGAAGAATGACAGAGACAGATGTTGAATCAATAAAACACCAGCAGAAAAATTCTATGCCCCTCGACCCGGACGTATCTCCTGGTCTAGATAAACGTTCGGCCATACGTTTGCGTCGTGGTCAACTCTCAATTGACGCAAAACTCGATTTGCATGGAATGACGCAGCGCGAGGCGCATCGGGCGCTTATTGGGTTTGTCAGAGGTTCCCAGGGTACACGTCGCCGCATGGTTCTTGTAATTACAGGTAAGGGCGGCGGCGGCCAGGGGGTGCTGCGTGCGGCTGTACCTCGTTGGCTTAACGAGGCCTCTATTCGGCCACTAGTGCTCACATATGCACAGGCACAACCACGAGACGGTGGGGGTGGGGCGCTTTATGTCTTATTGCGACGGAAGAGATAATCATCCGCTAGAGAATAAACCGGCTCAAATCCGTGTCTTTTGCCAATTCGGCAACCTGCGATTGTACATAATCAGCGTCGATAGTGACGTTCGTGCCAGCTTTATCTGGCGCATCGAAACTAATATCCTCTAACAGTTTCTCCATTACCGTATGCAATCGCCTCGCACCAATATTCTCAACAGAGGAATTGATTTCAGCAGCAAGGTCCGCGAGTACGTCGATCGCGCTGTCGGTAAACTCGAGTTTAAGTTCTTCGGTGCCCATTAGGGCTACATACTGTCTGATAAGGCTATTTTCGGGCTCGCGAAGTATGCGGACAAAGTCATCGCGCGTCAGCGCTCGCAGGGTGACGCGTACAGGCAGTCGGCCCTGTAGTTCCGGCAACAGATCTGCTGGCTTGGCTAAGTGAAAGGCACCGGAAGCAACGAATAACACATAATCGGTCCTGACGGGCCCGTGCTTGGTCCCAACGGTGGTACCTTCGATGAGTGGCAGTAAATCACGTTGAACGCCCTCTCGGCTTACATCTGCGCCAACACGATCTGAGCGCGCGCAAATTTTGTCTATTTCATCGAGAAAAACAATTCCGTTCTGCTCGACTGAGGTGATGGCGTCCTTGACGATCATCTCGTCGTCAAGCAGTTTGTCACTTTCCTCAGCTATCAGAATACTGTGGGATTCTCCAACCACCATTCGTTTAGACTTAGTGCGGCTAGGCATCGACTTGCCGAACATTTCGTTGAGGTTGATCATTCCCATCTGCGCACCGGGCATCCCAGGAATTTCAAAAGTAGGTAGACCGCCACTTGCGTCAGTTACTTCTACGTCTATCTCTTTGTCGTCTAACTCGCCTTGACGCAATTTAACCCTAAAGGTTTGGCGCGTGCTCTCACTTGCATTGTCTCCTACCAACGCATTCAATACTCGTTCCTCGGCGGCAATTTCTGCTTTGGCGAATACTTCCTTGCGTTGCTGTTCGCGCGTCATGTGAATAGCGCTTTCAAGCAGATCACGAATAATTTGCTCAACATCGCGACCGACATAACCCACCTCAGTAAACTTGGTTGCTTCAACCTTAATGAACGGTGCGTTTACTAATCTAGCAAGGCGCCGCGCAATCTCTGTCTTGCCGACGCCCGTCGGGCCAATCATTAGTATGTTCTTTGGAAGCACTTCTTCCCGCAGGTCCTCTTCCAACTGTTGGCGTCGCCACCGATTGCGCAGTGCAATGGCTACGGCACGTTTGGCGTCATTCTGGCCAATGATAAAGCGATCTAGCTCGGATACTATCTCTCTTGGGCTGAACGATGTCATAACTTCTCTATGGTAATGTTTTCGTTGGTATATATACAGATTGACGCGGCTATCTGCATAGCTTTCGTCGCAATGGACCTGGCATCCACGTTATCCTGTTCCAGTAGCGCTTGAGCTGCTGCCAAGGCATAGGCGCCCCCTGAACCTATGCCGATCAGGCCATCTTCTGGTTCCAACACATCGCCTGTACCAGACAGAATGAGTGAAACGGACTTGTCAGCGACGGCCATCATCGCTTCAAGTCTCCTCAAGTAGCGATCAGTCCGCCAGTCCTTTGCAAGCTCGACACAGGCACGGGTCAATTGGTCTGGGTATTGCTCGAGCTTTGCTTCTAGGCGCTCGAATAGCGTAAAGGCGTCTGCGGTTGCGCCGGCAAAGCCGGCTATAACCTTGTCGTCGGCAAGGCGCCTAACTTTTCGGGCGTTTGCCTTGACGACGGTCTGGCCCATTGTAACTTGGCCATCACCAGCGATGACGACAGCGCCATTCTTGCGAACAGATAGTATGGTTGTCCCATGCCACGTGGTTGTCTTGGTCATTTCTGTCCGTTCCGTGATCTGCGAAAATGGCGAGTTGTATATTTCAGCGCAATTAGTAGTTGTAACCATGTGGTGGTTTTCGCGTCTTGGTCAAGGCCGAGGTGAGAGGTGAATGTAAAAAACCTTTAATTAAAAATGATTTCAGACTTCTGGAAAATTAGCTTACAACCTGCTAAAAGACGCCCCTGTTATAGAGTTATGTTACAAATCGGGTTTCCATTCGGCAAATTTCTTATTTTGGAGGTATCTCACGTGATAGTCGTGCGACCTCAAGTGGCGGCCGTTTGAGGATGGCGGATACAACTGTAGAAAATCTCGTGGCACTTTCGGACAACGATCTCAGTGATCTTTGCGATGCCACTGAGGTGGCAATCGGCGCTGGCGGGGGCTTTGGCTGGCTGAAACCGCCGGCGCGACAGATTTTAGAATCATACTGGCGAGGAGTGTTGTTGGTTCCAGAGCGTGTCCTGTTCGTGGCTCGATTAGATAATGTAATTTGCGGCTCGGCGCAGTTAGTAAGGCCATCACGGAATAACGAAGCTCAGTCAAGGTCGGCGAATCTGACAACCTCTTTCGTCGCTCCCTGGGCTCGCGGTCACGGCCTTGCAAAAGAACTCACGGAAATTGTTGAGGCGGTAGCTAGAGATGAGGGATTTACATTACTCAACCTCGACGTCCGAGAAACCCAGGAGGCCGCGATAGCATTATACAACCGGCTGGGTTACTCCCACTGGGCAACTCATCCTCAATACGCGTATAACGGCACGAAATGGGTCAAAGGCCAGTATTTTTTTAAAGAACTAAATGGCCCTACAACGAAGTGACTTGCGTTGAATGCCCAGTATCAAAATAATGTGCAGAGAGATTCGTACAATGTCATACGATAACAGTAATATTTTTGCCAAAATTTTGCGTGGTGAACTGCCGTGCAGCAAGGTTTATGAAGATGAGTATACACTGGCTTTTTATGATATCAATCCGCAAGCACCAATACACGTGCTTGTCATTCCAAAAGGTGAATATGTCTCTTTCGAAGACTTTTCGGCTAATGCAACTGATGGGGAACTCGCTGGCTTCGATCGTGCGGTCGGTCAGATCGCCCGAGAGTTGGGAATCGTCGAGGCCGGCTATCGCATTCTCGCTAACCACGGTGAAGATGCTGGGCAGATAGTGCCTCATTACCACCTTCATATTTTTGGTGGGGAAAATCTCGGGCCAATGATCTCCAATGACTGAGAAGTTTAGGTAACTCAGTTGGACGATTCAGGTTGTGGATCTTAGCTATCTAGCGCTTATAAAAGCAGCTACGTGTTGAAATGGAATTTTAGCCGTATGCTGTCGAGTGGCTCATTTTTTAATTCCGATCACACAAAATTTTGTTGATGATTAATTCAACCGTCGTTCGATCGCATCCCATATCTGTGATCCAAGCGAAATATTTTCGAACCGGCTCACTTCTTGAAGACCTGTCGGAGAAGTGACATTTATCTCAGTAAGGTAATCACCTATCACGTCAATTCCAGCGAACAGCAGACCAAGATCAGCAAGGGTGGGTCCAATAGTTTCGCAAATTTCTTTCTCGCGAGAAGTCATATTCCATCTCGTCGGGTTACCGCCCGCGTGCATGTTGGAGCGCGCCTCACCTTCTGCTGGAATTCGATTGATAGCACCGACGGCTTTTCCATCAACCAAAATTATGCGACGGTCGCCATCACGGACGTCTTTCAAATATTGTTGGACAATAATGGGTTCACGATAAAATTCGTTAAACAGTTCGAGTATAACATTTAGGTTGTCGTCTTCCTGACGCAAGTGGAAAACACCCGCACCACCATTGCCATAAAGTGGTTTGATGATGATATCCCCCATCTTCTCACGGAAGGAAGAAATTTCTTCGTGATCGCTCGTAATTAGCGTCTGTGGCATAAGTTCAGAGAACTGTGTGACCAAAAGCTTTTCTGGAGAATTTCGAACAGCGACAGGATCATTGACTACAAGTGTATCAGGTTGAATGTGTTCAAGCAGATGGGTTGCCGTGATATAGGCCATATTAAAGGGTGGATCCTGTCGCATGAGCACAACGTCAACCTCAGAAAGGTCTAAGATTTGCTCCTCTCCTAAATTTGCATGATCGCCTTTAACCCGACGAACCGTAAGAGGACGGGCTTTGGCATACAGGCGATTGTGGCGGAGCGTAAGGCCGTTTGGCAAATAGTGAAACAGCTTGTATGCACGACTTTGCGCCTCCAGGGCCAGCAAAAACGTGCTGTCGGCGTCAATGTCAATCAATTCTATGGGGTCCATTTGAATTGCGACTGTCAAGTCCATGCCATTCCCTCCCAATTATGGTGTCGTTGCCTAGGTGCCACACCAATTTTTAAGCGCCACTTCAACCGTAGCCGTAATGTCATCCAATTCTAGCCGTCATGTAGCAATCATTTATACATCGACGTTGTCTTTTAGACGGACATAACTGACTATCCTGCGAACGTATTTTAGGTTCCGGGCATGTGCTTTCACACGGTCGAGTTCTTTGGAATTCTGCGCAATACCCATCAGGTACACTGTCCCATTAACTGTATCGATTGCGTAGTTAATTGCCTTAACGTCGCCATCGACAGTGAGTTTGAACCTCAACTGTGTAGTTACCCATACATCGCGAGTTACATCCAACAAGTCGCTCGTGTCAGTTACTTCGATTTCGTTCAAAACTTCCTTAACGCCACTTACCTGCCAGGTGAGTCGAACTGCATCGATCCGATTATCCGTTTTGGGCACAGTCCCCGTTAGCAAAACGCGACCTTCAACAACCTTTGCTGTTAGATTAGCAAACATACTGAAGTCATTCTGAAGCCACAATTGGTTGATCTTCGCACTTATCACCGTATCTTTAACGCTCGTCGTAAAGCCACGTTCCTGAACTGACATTGTGCCGGCGGTGGCTCCGGCTCCGGCTGCAGCCCCTATTGGTGTGCAACCTGCGCCTGCCATGACAGATAATATCAAGAGGACTATTGATCCAAAAATGTGGTGAACGTTTAGGTGGTATAGGTTTTGAAGCATGGTTGGGCTGTTCTTAGGTTCTGACAGAATATTTAGGAATAAATTGAAACAAATGCGGGTTCGTGATCAAAACATTTATTATGGTTTGCAAAATTATCATTGAAGCACCAGAGTGTTGCCGAGGTAGGCTGCCATTGTTACCGATTGTTCATGAACGTTCTGCATTAGCGAGTTCAAGTGCACGGCGATAGATTGCCTGTCGAGGTAACTTTGTCAAATTACTTACTTCTCTCGCTGCATCTCGCACGCTCATGGTTTCAAGGGCTTGGCGTAATTCTTTGTCGAGGTTTATTGAACTTAATTTATTTGACATTTTCGAATCCGGCGGTCCAATAACTAGCACCACTTCACCCTTTGGAGGTGGTGCTGCCTTGTATCGCGCCGCGAGATCTTCAAGCGTGCCCGTCACCAATTCCTCGTAGCGCTTGGTGAGTTCACGCGCCACAGCCGCTTGTCGCGGCCCAAAAATTGCTGCCATGTCCGACAAACAACGCGCCAGACGGTTTGGGGATTCAAGTAATATAAGGCTGGCTCTAATCCCAGCTAACTCCTCTAACGTCTTCCAACGTGATATCTGGCGGCTTGGTAGAAAGCCCGCGAATAAAAAGCGATCAGTGGGCAAACCGGAAGCAATGAGAGCTGCGATTGGAGAGCAGGCACCAGGTGCGACGAAGACAGCAATTTCTGCTTTCTTCGTCTGGTTAACCAATTTGTAGCCAGGGTCAGATATGAGTGGTGTACCCGCGTCACTTACCAGTGCCACAGAGCGGCCGCTCAGCAGCTGTCGAATTAATTTGGGAGCGGCTCTTGTTGCATTGTGTTCGTGGTAAAGTGTGAGGGGTGTTTTTATATTGTGGCGGGCAAGTAAACGCGATGTTATTCGCGTATCTTCACACGCGATTACGTCAACAGAACTCAAGAGATCCAGCGCTCGCAACGTGATATCGCCGAGGTTACCGATTGGTGTAGAAACGATGTAGAGGCCGGGTGCTGGTTTACTTAACTTTGTGCGGTCGCTAATTTTGTGCTGCGGTCTATCTCTGGCCAGGGTGTTTGTCGAGGAGTCGTAGGATGCGCGTTTCATATTTTGGTCTGGGTGTCTCGAGTTTCGCATCGTCGATTTTCGCTGTGGCCATCTGTGCTATTGTTATTGTTGCATGTTCGCCGGGAACATTAGTTGACTTGCGCGTCTTACGCAAAGTAGAGCCGACTGTTAAGGAACCTACTACCGTCGCCCCATCACCAAAAACAAAATTGACTAAAGCACCTGCACCTCAAGTTGTGAAGCCGCAGCTGGTGGAGCGAATGCCATCTGTTGAACTGATTGATCCTTCAAAAACAATGAAGGATTTTCAAAAAATTCATTCAGATCGAGTCCCCGTTGCTCTTCTATTGCCGTTAAGTGGACCTAGTGCACCTCTGGGGTACTCCATGCTCCATGCAGCGGAACTGGCCTTGTTTGAAGTTGGCAATGAGACGTTGGACCTTTTTCTCTTTGATACTTTGGGCACACAAGAGGGCGCTAACATAGCAGCTAAGTTAGCGGTCAAAAACGATGCACGTCTTATTCTCGGACCTTTACTTGCGCAATCCACTGCTTCTGTTGCACCAATTGCAAGAAGTGCTGGGATCAATGTCCTGTCTTTTTCAAACTCAAGAGAAGTAACCGGAGACGGTATTTTTATCTTGGGGTTTGTACCGCGCCAACAGGTAGAGACAATTGTAAAATACGCCGTAAATCTCGGCCATACAAAATTTGTCGTGTTGGCTCCTGAGAACCCTTATGGCGTAGCAGTGGTCGAAGCGCTTATGGAAGCCGCTGCTGCAAATAATGTCTCTGTGACAAAGGTTACGACGTACACGCCCGGCACGCCTGATCTAAGCGCCGAAATTAAGGTACTCGCCAATTTTGATGAGCGGAGAGCTGAGTTGCTAGCACAACGGACTGAACTTGAATCTCGAGACGATGAGATTTCGCGACAGGCGTTACGCCGTCTCGAACATCTTGATACTTTTGGTGGTGTCGAATTTGATGCCATACTGGTGCCAGAGGGTGGAGAGGTATTGCGTACTCTTGCTTCGCTTCTCTCATTTTACGATGTTGATCAGCCATCCGTACGTTTGCTTGGAATACGCGTTTGGGACGAATTTGACGATCTGGGAACTGAACCGGCCTTGGTTGGGGCGTGGTTTGCGGCACCACCACTGGCGGAACGAGCAAAGTTTGAGAAGAGGTATTCAAAGTTGTTCGCTCATAAACCCCAACGCCTCGCTTCTATTGCCTACGATGCAATGGCGCTCGCATCAGTACTGGCTGGGAATAATACACCGGATTTTTCTGTTAAAACCCTCACGAGTAAGGATGGTTTTCTTGGTTATGACGGGGTGTTTCGTTTTCATGCAGATGGCAGTGTCGAGCGTTTCTTCTCGGTATTCGAAGTACTACGTTCCGGCTTTAACACATTGCAGCCGGCGCCAGATAGCTTTGGTCAGCTGAACTGAATTATCAAATTAGGAGCTGGCCGAGCACCGCGTTAAGCCGCTGTCGGCCAGCGGCTGTCGAGGATAATTCATTATTTTTTAATTTCAAAAAGCCGCCGTCGACTAGTCGTCGAAGTCTATCTGGATTTACTATTCGCTGGAAGGTATCTCCAGTTTCTTCCTCAATTCGGCGGATTGATAATGGTTCAGTAAGTCGTAGGCACATCATCAACATTTCCTCCAATCTTTCGTCGCTGTTTAACAGTTGAGGATTCATAGCTCCGTGACCGTTTGTCTCAACAGCGCTTAACCATGCTTCAGGCCCTCGAATCTGCCGAAATGCTCGTTTTACTTTGGGTGATGTAATGCGGCCGTGTGCACCTGGGCCTATACCCGCATAATCACCGTATCGCCAATAGTTGAGGTTGTGCCTACTCTCTCGTCCGGGTAGGGCGTGGTTGGAAACTTCATAGGCTGGAAGTCCTGCATCCTCCAGTATAGCCTGAGTTTCCTCATACATTGTGGCCGCAGTCAGCTCGTCGGGCGTGACAAGCTCACCACATTGCTGGCGTCTGTAGTATGAAGTGCCCGCCTCAATAGTCAGCTGGTATACCGAAATGTGACTATCGGCGAGCGTCAGTGCATGCGTTAATTCTTTGCGCCAAGCAAAGATTGTCTGCTCGGGGCGGGCGTAGATCAAGTCAAATGAAAAGAGATCGAATAACTGGCTTGCCAGTTCTACAGCCACGATCGCATCTTTCGCGCTATGATGGCGGCCGAGGTACAGCAGTGCCCTGTCATCGAGGGCCTGAACTCCTAAAGAAACACGATTGATACCCGCCGCTCGAAACTCCTCTAATTGTTTGGCCTCAACTGAAGTTGGGTTGGCTTCAAGGGTAATTTCGACATCGTGGTCAATAGCCCAAAGTGTCGACGCGCGATCGATCAATGCCGCAACCGTAGCCGGCTCCATCAAAGATGGCGTGCCGCCACCGAAAAACATACTTGTAACTGTGCGATCTGGAACCAGGCTGTGGGTATGCTCTAGATCGCGCAGAAGCGCGTTTCGCCACCTTACATGATCTACGTTGTCCCGAACGTGACTGTTGAAGTCACAATACGGGCATTTCGATAGGCAAAATGGCCAGTGAAGATAAAGAGAGAAATCTCTGGTATCGGTCAGTTGTGAATGCGTGGTTGCAAGGGTATTCACGGTATATATCCAGCCCGCGAGCCACGTTTGTTAAATACATAAGACAAATAACTGGCTTCTAGTTTAGAAAAGGCACGCGCTCTATGACTTATCAAATGTTTTTTTTCAGCATCGAGCTCACCGAAGGTCTTGTTTTCACCATTTGGAACAAACACTGGGTCATATCCAAACCCGTTGTTGCCACGTGGGGGCCATATAAGTTTACCGGCGACCTCGCCTTCGAAAGTTACCCGCGCTCCATCAGGCCAAACAAGCGCGAGCACACAGATAAATCGAGCATTACGATTGCTGTGAGCACTCAGGGCTTGCTCCACTCGCGCCATCGCTACATTGAAATTACGGGTGGGGCCGGCCCATCTAGCCGAGTGAACTCCAGGCGCGTCATCCAGCGCAGTTACAGCAAGTCCGGAATCATCTGCTAAGGCTGGCATATGAGAAGCTGTGGCTGCTGCTTGGGCTTTAATGACGGCATTTTCCTCAAATGTCACACCGTTTTCGTCGGGTTCCGGAAGTCCCAGTTCACCTGCCGAAATACACTTGATGTGCCAGGGATTCAGCAAATCTGTTATCTCGGAAACTTTCCCATCGTTGTGACTGGCTATCACAATTTTCCTTTCTGTTAATGGTCGGTCAATTATCATAATTTTAAAGAATCACAGAAAAACCCGGGTCAGCTAACCGATATAGAATTCTCGGTATACTTTTGTCTAATTTACGCCATGTCTAGGGCCGTCTTCTGGGCCTTCAAAAGCTGGGAGACCCCCTTTTTTGCTAAATTGTGCAGAGCTTGGAATTCTTGCGTTGCGAATGGCATACTTTCGGCTGTGGCCTGGATCTCGATAATTCTCTCGCTGGCGGTCAGCACAAAGTTTGCGTCTGCATCAGCAGTCGAATCCTCAGGATAATCCAAATCAAGGATCGGCATGCCATGCCACAGCCCGCAAGAGACGGCTGCAACAAAGTCTAAAAGTGGAATTTCCTTTATTACGCCCAACGTAGATAGATGTTGAAAGGCGAGATACAAGGCAACAAATCCACCTGTTACCGCCGCTGTCCGTGTACCGCCATCGGCCTGAATGACATCGCAATCTATCTTTATCTGACGTTCACCAAACTCTTTCAGTTTTGTCACAGCCCTTAGGCTACGACCAATCAATCGCTGGATTTCTGAGGTTCGGCCCGAGCCAGCGGCCCTTACTCTCTCCGTCCGGGTATTTGTTGAACGTGGCAACATTCCATATTCGGCGGTAATCCATCCACAGCCTGTATTGCGAAGAAATGCTGGAACGGTTTCTTCAACACTGGCAGTGCACAGTACATGGGTGTCTCCGAAACATGCAAGACAAGAACCTTCGGCGTATTTTGATACGTCTGTTTCGAGACGAACTGTCCTCATTTCGTCTGCGGCACGCCCGGAGGGGCGAGAGTTCGCCAAATTTACCATTTCAAATTTCCTTTTTGTCGCTGACAACCTAGTCCAAGTTATTCTGCTTCATATTCTCTCGCGGTATCTGCATTGACGCTTTATTGGGCGATTACTACATTCTCCTACACGATGTCTATGACCCTGAGCGAACGTTCGCGGGAAATATTGCGCCATGTTGTTGAGGCATACGTCGAAACTGGCTCACCGGTTGGTTCTCGAACGATCTCTAGTCGCCTTGGTATGGGCCTATCACCCGCTACAATTCGAAAGGTTATGGCCGACCTGGAGAGGCTCGGCCTTCTCTACGCACCACACACATCAGCCGGCCGCTTGCCGACAGAGATAGGTCTGCGCCTCGTGGTTAATGGTTTACTTGAATTTGGGGATCTTACTGAAGATGAACGTACTGAAATCGAGACCCAATGTGCAGCAAGCGGACTTGGTTTTTCTCAAATATTACAGGAGGCGTCCACCCTTCTATCCGGATTATCTCATTGTGCCGGCCTGGTGATGGCACCTAAGGCCGAATCTAAACTCAGGCATATAGAATTCATCAGCCTTAGTCCGGGCCGTGCCTTGGTCATCCTTGTCGGCGACGCCGGTCTTGTTGAAAATAGGGTTATAGACGTACCACTAGGAATGCCCGCATCAAGCCTCGTGGAGGCGAGTAATTATCTTGCGGCGAGACTTGTGGGTCGCACCCTTAGACTGACACGTGATCACGTTCGAGATGAAATCAGAAAACAACGTGTTGAGCTTGACGAGTTGACGACTCGTGTTGTGGAGGCTGGGCTGGCCACGTGGTCTGAGACAGATTCTGGCGATAACGGAGTTTTGATAGTGCGTGGTCAGGCAAATCTTCTCGACGATGTTACAGCGGTTGCGGAAATTGAAGATATTCGCACACTGTTCGCGGCATTGGAGACCAAAGAGGCTCTCCTTAAATTGCTAGACGTAACCGAAGGCGCTGAAGGTGTTCAAATTTACATCGGATCAGAAAACGAACTATTTGGACTTGCAGGATGTTCGACAATCGTCGCACCGATAATCCGCGATGGTCAGGAAGAAATAATCGGTGCGATCGGTGTAATTGGACCGACGCGTATAAATTATTCACGTATTGTGCCGATGGTGGATTACACAGCAAAAATCGTAGGACAATTAATTAAATAGGCGACATTATATGACTAAAAACAAAACTCAAAAGCCGACTGGCAAAAACAAGGCAGACGAGAATCCTAAGGATAATGTTACGGAAGCTGTTTCAGAGGAACTGTCTGAAGATAATTGTGAACAAACTCAAGCTATGTCCGAAAACACGCTAGAAACTCTCGAGTCGGAAGTGTCTACTCTTAAGGATCAGCTTCTGCGTGCACTCGCAGAGGCTGAAAACACCAGACGGCGAGTAGAACGCGAACGAAAGGACCTTATTCGCTACGGCGTGACAAATTTTGTGCGTGATATTCTTGCTGTAGCCGATAACCTTAGGCGCGCGCTCGAAAGCGTGCCATCAGAAGAGCGCTTAAACAATGAAACCATAGAAGCCCTTGCAGCAGGCGTAGAACTCACAGAAAAGGAATTTTTAAGTGCTCTGGAACGACACGGTGTTCAAAAGATCGAGCCCTTAGGTGAGTTGTTTGATCACAACATTCATCAAGCACTGTTTGAGCTCGAAAACACTGGGAAGCCTGCTGGAACAATCACAGAATTGATGCAGCCTGGGTATCTGCTGCACGATCGATTATTGCGACCAGCTATGGTCGGTGTTGCAAAGGGAGATCCTGAGACGCCACTAGACAGAGACGAACAAATTGATAATTCAGCGTGAACCAAAAATGACGAAATAATAGGTGCCTTAAAACGTGCCGCTGTCGGTACGTGTTTGTTGCAAATTTATGACCAGCAAAGGTAATCGGGACTAAACAACGCTTGTACCGGCTTGTAGGCATTCCTATATAGCCAATTATACCAATAGTGTTGGCATTCTTTTGACGATTATCGAATGAGACAGCTGCGCGCTTCAGGTACCAGCTGCTGGGGCTGTGAGGAGGACTAGTTAAAGATGAGCAAAGTAATCGGTATTGATTTAGGTACGACCAATTCGTGTGTTGCAGTGATGGAAGGCACACAGCCGAAGGTCATTGAAAACGCCGAAGGAATCCGAACTACGCCCTCTATGGTAGCGTTCACTGATAGTGGTGAGAGGCTGGTTGGCCATTCGGCCAAGCGTCAGGCCGTGACCAATCCTGAGGATACGCTATATGCGATCAAACGCTTGGTTGGCAGGCGATTTCAGGATGAAGAAGTCAAGAAAGATAAAGATGTTGTGGCCTTTAAAGTTGTTGCCGGAGAAAATGGTGATGCTTGGGTAGAAGCGGGAGGTGAGAAATATGCACCGAGCCAGATTTCTGCATTTATCCTTCAAAAAATGAAAGAAACAGCAGAAGCTTATATCGGTGAAACCGTATCACAGGCAGTAATTACTGTGCCGGCTTACTTCAATGATTCACAACGACAAGCTACAAAAGATGCCGGTAAGATTGCGGGACTAGAGGTCTTGCGAATAATCAACGAGCCGACAGCCGCTGCTTTGGCCTATGGGCTTGAAAAGAAAGGTACCGGCACGATCGCTGTCTATGATCTAGGTGGTGGCACTTTCGACGTTTCTGTTTTGGAGATTGGCGATGGTGTGTTTGAGGTTAAATCCACTAACGGTGATACCTTCCTAGGGGGTGAGGATTTTGATCAGCTAATAATTAATTATCTGTCGGCGGAGTTTAAAAAGGAAAGTGGCATCGATTTGAGGTCAGATCGGCTGGCGCTGCAGCGTCTTAAGGAAGCCGCAGAAAAGTCAAAAATTGAGCTTTCCAGTGCTGTGCAGACTGAGGTTAATTTGCCATTCATAACGGCTGACGCTTCGGGTCCGAAACATCTCAACATCAAACTGACACGTGCCAAGCTTGAGGCGCTAGTAGATGATTTGATTCAGAAAACAGTTAAACCTTGTAAGGCAGCCATGAAGGATGCGGGGCTCAAGGCCAGTGAAATTGATGAAGTAATCCTTGTTGGTGGCATGACGAGAATGCCAAAAATCATTGAAACAGTGAAACAGCTGTTTGGCCGCGATCCACACCGAGGCGTAAACCCAGATGAAGTTGTCGCAATGGGTGCTGCAATTCAGGGTGGCGTCCTTCAAGGCGATGTGAAAGACGTCTTGTTGCTCGACGTGACACCACTTTCTCTTGGTATAGAGACCTTGGGTGGCGTGTTCACCAGACTGATTGACCGTAATACGACTATCCCGACAAAAAAGAGCCAGGTTTTTTCTACGGCAGAAGACAACCAGACAGCGGTTACCATTCGTGTATTTCAAGGTGAGCGGGAAATGGCAGTTGACAATAAATTGTTAGGTCAATTCGATCTCATCGGACTTCCTTCGGCGCCGAGGGGTATGCCCCAGATCGACGTGACTTTTGATATCGACGCAAACGGTATCGTTAATGTATCTGCTAAGGACAAAGCAACCGGCAAGGAACAACAAATTCGGATTGAAGCTTCAGGCGGTCTAGCGGATGAAGAAATCGAAACAATGGTTAAGGATGCGGAGGAGCATGCCTCCGAAGATAAGATTCGACGTGAATTAGTCGAAGCACGTAATACAGCCGATGGTTTGATTAATTCAGCGGAAAAGAGCCTCACAGAGTTTGGTGACAAAGTGCCGGAGAATGAGAAGGATAAAATCCAATCCGACATAGAGGCGCTCAAGGCTGTAATAGAAGGTGAGGATACTAATGCGATCACCGAAAAATCTAATGAACTTGCGCAATCATCCATGAAGCTCGGTGAAGCCATGTACAAAGCTACTCAAGAGGAGGAGGCTGCCGCTTCGGGTGGTGAAGAAAACGCACCAAAAGGTTCAGATGCAAATGGTGATGTGGTTGATGCCGACTTTGAAGAAGTAGGTGAACAAGACGAGAGTAAAGACGAGGATCAGGATAAAAAGACAGGCACCTGACCCATGTGGCCTGTGCGAGATTCGGGTAGTGAATAATTCTTTGATAAGTAGTGGTTGGTGAGACAACGTTAACATTTTGCCAACTAGGATACCGGGGTAGTGTATGGAGAAACAGGATTACTATGAGGCCCTAGGTGTTCCAAGGTCTGCTGACGCAGATCAGCTGAAGAGTGCATATCGCAAGCTGGCGATGTCATGTCATCCCGATCGAAACCCTGGAGACCAAAGGGCCGAGACAAAATTCAAAGAAATTAACGAGGCGTACGAAATTCTCAGGGATGATGAGAAACGTGCGGCTTACGATAGATATGGTCATGCTGCATTTGAGGGGCCCGCTGGACAACAGGCTGGTGGGTTTGATTTTACAGGTGGGTTTGCCGACATATTTGACGAGATGTTTGGTGACTTTGTGGGTGGCAGACAGGGTGGTAACCGTCGCTCAGATCTGCGCTATAATTTAGAAATCAGCCTTGAATACGCGTTTCATGGACGTAAGGTAGAGATACGTGTGCCAAGCGCAGTCTTGTGCGAAGCATGTAATGGTAGTGGGGCAGAGACAGGCACCAGTCCAATCACGTGTTCCCAGTGCCGTGGCGCGGGTAGAGTTCGCGCACAACAAGGATTTTTTACCATTGAGAGAACCTGTCCAGCCTGCCACGGACAAGGCAAAGTCATCGAGTTGCCTTGTGGCCAGTGCAAAGGTAAAGGGCGCGTACGAAAGGAAAAAACCTTGTCTGTTAAGGTCCCGCCAGGAGTTGTGGATGGTACTCGTATTCGTTTAGCTGGTGAGGGTGAGGCTGCTTTGGGTGGAGGCTCACCAGGGGACCTTTATATTTTCGTGACAATTCAAGCGCATCGCCTCTTTCAGCGGGATGGAGGCAATATTTACTGTAAAGTTCCTATTTCGATGGCCAAGGCCTCCTTGGGAGGAACAATTGAGGTGCCGACAATCGATGGCACGCGAGCAAAAGTGAGCATTCCCAAAGGAACTCAATCCGGTCAACAATTTAGGCTGAAAAACAAAGGGATGTCCGTTCTTCGATCGAAGAATCGTGGTGATATGTTCATACAAGCCTCTGTTGAGACGCCAGTAAACTTGACGAAGCGGCAACGCGAGTTGCTGAAAGAATTTGAAGAGGCCGGCGATGGGCAATCACACAATCCAGAATCAGATGGTTTTTTTTCGAAAGTAAAGGAATTCTGGGATGATTTAACCGAATAGTCAGATTTGTTCGCGGCCCTCTTCAGCTCGTCTGAATAGAGACTATATGTTTTAATTACCGCCATCCAGGTGAGCGGAGATAACAGGAATGGATAATCAAATTAAAATTGGCGTTGTTGGGTGCGCTGGTAGGATGGGCAAAATGGTTGCCTCACAGGTGTATTCCACAGATGGCTGTATAATTGCTGGTGCGACTGAAGAGGCAGGTCATGAGGCGGTTGGTCGTGACATTGGTTTGCTCATCGGGGTTGGGCCGTTGGGTACGAAAGTTACCGATAATGCCGCCGAAATGATTGCTTCTGTCGATGCGGTTATCGATTTCTCAACACCCAGTGCCACCCTTGAAAATGTGAAGCTCGCGGCGCAGGCAGATTCTGCGATTATTGTTGGTACGACGGGCATTGACCATGAACAATCTAAGGAACTTAAGCGAGCGGCGCGGCATGTGCCCGTAGTTTGGGCACACAATATGAGTGCAGGCGTTACTCTTTTGCTGGCACTAACCGAACAAGTTGCGAGGGTCCTGGATAACAACTTTGATGTAGAGATTGTTGAGATGCACCATCGTAATAAGGTTGATGCTCCGTCAGGGACGGCGCTCAGCCTTGGCCATGCGGCTGCGGCCGGACGCGGAGCTGTGTTCGAGGATGTGAGGCAAGCCGTTCGCGATGGCTATACGGGCGCGCGCCCTGCCGATGAGATCGGGTTTGCAACATTACGCGGTGGTGATGTGGTGGGCGATCATACAGTCATATTCGCAGGTGAGGGCGAACGTATCGAACTCTCACACAAGGCAGCAAGTAGAGAAATATTTGCTGCGGGTGCAGTGAGGGCAACTTTGTGGGCCATGGGTCGTGATCCAGGGCTCTATTCGATGCGCAATGTGTTGGGATTTGAGGATTAAGCGCGGGTCAGGTCCGCGTTGAAGCATTATCTTCGAGCGAGCGTGTTATAACATGAAACGGGTAAATACCGACGAATTTTTTCGCAGGCTAGCTGCGGAAAACCCGACTCCACGTACAGAGCTCGAGTATCGAAATCCCTATACGTTGTTGGTCGCAGTCGTGTTGTCTGCCCAAGCTACCGATGTTGGCGTCAACAAAGCAACAAAATCGTTGTTCAAGATTGCCGATACTCCGGAAAAAATGTTAGCGCTTGGAGAAACGAAGCTTCGCAACCATATTCGCACCATCGGCTTGTTCAACAACAAAACCAAGAACGTGCTCGCGTTGAGCAAGCAACTAATAAAGTTATATAAAGGTGAACTACCATCTGATAGGGAACTTTTAGAGAAGTTGCCAGGGGTTGGTCGGAAGACCGCTAATGTGGTGCTCAACAACATGTTCAACAAACCTACTATTGCTGTCGACACGCATGTGTTCCGTGTGTCCAACCGTACGGGATTGGCCCGTGGCAAAACACCCTTGGCTGTTGAAATTGCGTTGGACAAAGCAGTTCCAGAATGTTGGAAGTTACACGCGCATCATTGGCTAATATTTCTCGGTCGATATGTTTGCAAGGCTCGCAAACCCGAATGCCCGGATTGCAAGGTGCGGGACCTTTGCGAATTCAAAGCGAAGACTTTGTAGCACCAAACATCGCTTAACCCGACCGTGGCTTTGCTTCAGCCTCCACAAGTTTTGCAAAACAGCTACGTTCCAGTTCTTTGCTACCTTCGCGTCTACGAAGCTCAACATAGCGAACCAATTTGTCCATGCCTTCCGCGTAAAGGAATACATCCAGTATACAGGTTTTCGCTTTGTACTGCCAAATCTCCACAGAATGGTCGTGCCGTATGAGGTTTGGCGCACCCAAAAGCTCGGTAACTGAATCGCTAGCTAACCCTAAGAGTTGTCCTGGATTACCGTTTGTGGCTGGCGGTATGATATTAGGTTTTATAACTGTATCTTTAAGCGGTTCCGATTCAACCGATAATGCTGGTGCTGGCAACGCGGTAAAACTTTCTACCGTTGCGCTTGGAGCGGCTCTTGCCAAACTCGTGTCCAACTTTGACTGTGGTTCAGGGGGCTCAACCGATGTGCAACTGGCTAGTGCCATCCACAAAATAAAGACAGCCTTAAGACGGACGCTGCTAGTTTTTTGTTTTGTCTCCAACGCCTTTTTTAGGCTCGGTTGAAGGCAGGGCCTCGATGGTCCCGACAAGCTCGCCTCCGCTTTCTATTGCTAATTGTTGGTATTTTATTTTACCAGAAACGCGACCAGAGCTACGTATTACCAAATGTTCACGGACTGTTAATTCCCCATCAAACTGCCCGCTAATTCTGGCAATATCGATCTCTGCTTTCCCTTTAAAGACACCGGTTTCTGTTACTTCAATAACCCTGCTATCACTAAGAGAAGCTTCGACACGACCTTCGATGACTAACGTGTCACATGCTGTAATTTCGCCAGCCAAGCAAATATCTTGGCCAACAATGAGTTTCTTTTCTGCGGGGCTATTTTTGGACGAATTTGGGTGACTCTGACCAACAAGTTCTGCGCTGCGTTTTGTCGGCTGCAAGTTACCTGTTGTCGACGAAGGGGCATTGGTAGTCATGGCGTTCCCAGAGTTTTGCGCACAACGTCTGCGCTGTGTTACTTACGGGCGTTAAACAAATGCTAGCCTATTACACCATCCTTAACATATTGGTGACAACAGTCATGATCCTTAAGTGAGAATCACACCCTTTTTCTCAGCTAGTCGGTGGAAGAAATGTGTCATAAAAGCTGCTGAAAATATAGGGGCTACGAGGTTGACGATGGGGATTGTCATAAGAAATGTTAGTATTGCTCCAACGACCAAAAGGCTGCCGCGGCTATTTTTTCGCATTTCTCGTGCCGGACCGGGTTCGAGTCGCCGATATGCCACTAATTCAAAATACTCCCGTCCAATTAGGTATCCATTCAGCAAATAGAAAAAAAGTATGTTAAATGGGGGCAGGAAAAATAGTAGCCCATAGATTGGCAGCGCGAGAAGGTTAAGCACGGCTATTACTGCGGTAAACTGGAGGGAGTGCAGGGCTGCTTCTGTTAGTTTCTGCGGGCGTGCTGTTGACAAGTTTGGAAAGTAACGAGCTTCCACGGAATAAGCTACCTGGTCCAAAAACAGACTTACAATTATTATAACCATGGTAGGGTAAATAAACAGCGTCACTATTCCCAGTGTAAACACGATCACGACACCGGCGAGCCATTCAAATATCGTACTAAAATTTTCAGCAAGCCATCCGAGTATTGGGATTCTCGAAGGATCAATGCTGGCTATCAGCCACCACAATCCCACCCAAAGAATAACAAAGACAAACCCAGACCCAAGGATTCCGCCAACAACGTATCGCCGAAGGCTGTGATGGAAAAGCTGTATGGCTGCGAATTTGAATGATTCTACCATTTAGTACCTGCTATCCTTACAGCGTTGTGTGGTGCTAAACACAACAACAATTAGCTTAAAGCTTGGCCTTAATTGGTGTGCCAATATTAAAGGAAAATAGACAGTGCAGCGTTTGGTACAAGGCAATAGACCCGTAAAAGTGATCAGTCCTGTCTAATTTATTAATAAAACAACATTATCTAACAGAGGAAGCTTCTAGGGGTTGACAAAAAACGTTAATTTTCCACCATTAATCTGGTGATTCGGTTTAAACTAGGGTTTCTGCACACTAATGAGAGGGGTCAAACTTTCCGTGGCTCATTGGCGTTAATTTGCTGAAGGAATAAGGGCAATTATTAGTGATTTTTTGTTATATGATGTGTTTCTACCTCCTACGTCTAATTTTGTTGAATCTATCTTCGTTTGTGGTCTCCTGATGACTTTTTACACATGCAATAAATATTCTAATAGTGTGGTTGGAAAGTAGTGTCCAATTTAGACATCGTAGGAATTGGCAATGCATTGGTTGACGTGTCGACTTTCTGCATGGATTCGTTCCTTGAGCAGCATGAACTTGCAAAGGGAGGGATGATGTTAGTGGACGAAGAGCGTTCCAGGTTACTTTACGATCAACTTAATCCAACAATGGAATGTTCGGGTGGCTCGTGTGGTAACACAATGGCTGGGTTTGCTTCGCTTAGTGGGGATGAGAATACCGTGTCGGCAGCGTATGTGGGTAAGATTTGCGACGATCGCATGGGTAAAATATTTAGCAATGATTTACGATCAATGGGAGTTAAGTTTGATACAGAGCCGGAGTTATGCAAACCGGCAACCGGTCGTTGCTTGGTCCTGATAACGCCGGACGCACAACGTACGATGTGCACGTTTCTTGGTGCGGCGACGAAACTCTGTCCAAGAGATATTGACCCCAGTGTTATACAAGCTGCCAAAGTGACCTATATGGAAGGCTATTTATTTGATCCACCGGACGCTCAGCGAGCCTTCGTTAAAGCGGCAGAACTTTCTCATGCGGCTGGACGTAAGGTCTCTATAACGCTATCTGATAGCTTCTGTGTAGACCGCCACCGTGCAGCATTCAGAAATCTGGTTGATAATCATATAGACATTCTATTTGCTAATGAGGCAGAGATCACCTCACTTTTCGAGACGTCAAATTTTGATGCAGCATTGCAGCAAGCGCGGGAAAATTGCGAAATATCGTGTCTCACGCGTGGAGAAAAAGGATCGATTGTGATTTCCAACGACGAAATTCACGTTATCGATCCGGAACCCATATCGGCGGTTGTCGATACTAACGGGGCGGGTGACCAATATGCTGCGGGTTTTCTCTACGGTCATACACGTGGGTGGCCTATTCAAGTTTGCGGGCGCATTGGTGGTATCGCAGCCGCAGAAGTTATAAGCCATCAGGGTGCGCGCCCTGAGGTTGATTTGCGAAAATTAGTCAGTGAGAAAGTAAGTTACTTGTTCTAACTTGTAAGCTGATTGTTGGGGGCTGGGCGCTTTTACTCAACCGACCACCAAGCTTCAGTTACGTAACCATATACCGGAGTTACGTCCGGCCGATCAAGAGTTGCACGGTAGCTAACCCAATCGGTCGGTCGGTAAAATAGTGGTATCACGTAATGCCCTGATAACAGGACGCGGTCGAGAGCTCTGGTCCTTGCAATAAGGCTTTCACGATTTGGCGCGGCAACTATTTTCTCAATCAATGCATCGATGACTGGGTTTTGGATGCCCGGTAGGTTACGTGTGCCAGGTGTATTTGCTGATCTTGAACCCCAGTAAAATCCTTGTTCGTTCCCGGGAGACAGGGTGACGCGCCATGTGCGAACAACCATGTCAAAATCGTATTCTTCGATTCTCGCTTGATATTGAGCACTGTCAACTGTACGGACGCGCGCTGTTATACCCAAGCGCTCAAGATTACGGGTGAAAGGTAACACTACGCGCTCGTTGCTGGGGCTGACGAGCAAAATCTCGAACGTCATTAACTTACCTGAGTTGCTGTGAACTAATTTCTTTCCCTCAATCTTCCAGCCTGCTTCGGTCAGGAGATCGCGCGCTGTTTGAAGGTTACGCCTGATTGTGCTTGAGCCACCAGTGTGTGGCGGTGTGTAGACTTCAGTGAATACTTCCTGTGGCAATCGGTTTCGGAACGGCTCAAGTACCGCGAGTTCCTCGGGACCAGGCAATCCTTTGGCCGCAAGTTCGGAGTTGACGAAGAAGCTATTTGTACGCTTGTAGGAATCGTGAAACAGCGTCTTGTTCATCCACTCAAAATCAAAGGCATAGGTAAGTGCATGTCTTACCTTGCGGTCAGAAAAGATCCAACGTCTAGTGTTTAACGCAAGGGCATGCATACCCGCTGGTCTGCCATTATCGAGTTCCGTGCGCTTGATCGTACCATCTAATATCGAGGGTAATTTGGCTGAATTAGCCCAACGTGTTGGGTTGGACTCTCGACGGATGTCATATTCGCCAGCATTAAAGGCCTCATAGGCCACATTTGAATCTCTAAAAAAAACGTAGCTAATTTTTTCAAAATTATTTTGGCCGCGGTTAATCGGCAAGTGGCGGCCCCAATAATCGGCTACTCGGGTGTAAGTTATTGAGTGGCCAGGATCAACGCTATCAACTTGATAGGGACCGCTACCCATAGGTGGCAATAGGGTAGTTTTTGTAATATCATTTTTAGTGTAATAGTTTTTTGAAAGTATAGGCATGAGACCCATTATAAGTGGTAGTTCGCGATCGCGCGCCGTGCCCGGTTCGTGGACAAACGTAAACTTGACTTGGCGTGGGCCCGGCTGCTCTATTTTTTCGACCTTCGAGTAGTATCGGCGATGGTTTGGGCGCCCCTTTTTTCGCAAGGTTTTAATAGAGAAAATTACATCGGCGACCGTAATCGGTGTACCGTCGTGGAAACGCGCCTCAGGCCTTAGAGTAAAAGTGACCCACGATCGATCCGATGGGGTCTTGACGCTCTCTGCAATTAAGCCATATAGAGAAAACGCTTCATCCCAATTCCGCTTTAGTAAACTTTCGAAGACTAAATGCCGTCCGGGGGCTGGAGAACCCTTCACTATGAAAGGATTAACGCTGTCAAAGCTGCCAGTTGATCCAAACCGAAGTGATCCTCCTGTTGGTGCAACCGGATTGACGTAGTCGAGATGCTCAAACCCGGGACCATATTTTAGGGTACCATGCATCGCAAGCCCGTGTTGCGGTTCTTGAGCCCATAACGTAGTACTTGTCCACATTACGAATGCTACAAGCAAATACAAGCCGTTGGCGTTTCTCCATGTTGATTGTCTATCTATCAGTCGAGGGTGTCCCATCGAGTTCCTTTCGGCAAAACCCAATGTCCAGGGGTCAATTTATGGTTGCATAGAGTTGTGAATTATTTCCAAAAATTAAAAAATAACTCCTGTTAAATTCTATTCTTGCTATTCCTTATCGATACGACAATTTGGTACAGAAAATAAGCAACTTTAGGTGTATTTTTCCTTAACATTATTGCTCTTAAATTAGCGCTCTCATGCCCATTTAGCATTAGCCTCTATTGCATCGTAGGCGGCTAATGCCGCAAGGGTGACGATATCATTAATAGTTGCTCCCATCTGCACCACTTGAACAGACTTGGATAGCCCTAATAGAATTGGACCAATCGCTGTACCTCCAGCCATTTCTTGCAGTAGTTTTGCGCTTATGTTTGCGCTATGTAGTCCTGGCATGATTAAGACATTAGCTGGCCCGGTCAGGCGTGAGAACGGATAAAGTCTTTGCATAAGTGCATAATCCAGGGCGGTATCGGCTGCCATGTCACCGTCATACTCGAAATCTGCATTCATTTCGTTTAGGAGGCTAATGGCAGCGCGAATTATTTCGATTGCTGGCCGCGGTGGGTTACCGTAATTGGAATCTGATAGGAAGGCTACTCTCGGTTCATGTCCCATCTCTCGGGCTTTGGCCGCCGCCTGCATAGCGATTCCAGCAAGTGTTTCGCAGTCGGGGTTGTCGTTTACTCGTGCATCGCCAATGAAAATTGTACGGCCTCGAAGAACGATTACTTGTAGACCAATAACCTGTTGTCCAGGTGTCGGATCTATTACACGAACAATTTGCTCATATGCGGCCGAAAACGTACGCGTCACGCCTGTCACTAGTGCATTAGCATCACCGCAGGCAACCATACACGCACCAAAGACATTACGGTCCTGATTAACGAGCCGTTCACAGTCTCGGTGCAGCATCCCCTGTCTTTGGAGTCGGTCGTAGACAAATTCTATGTACTTCGGGTTTTCTGAACTGAGCCGGGCATTATGCATTTCAATTCCATCGAATTCGTCTGGCCCAATTGCTTCCATAGCTACGGCAATTCGCTCTTCACGACCAATTAGGACTGGTGTGCCGTATCCGGCGTTACGGAACCCGATTGCTGCGCGGATTACTTGTTCATCCTCACCTTCAGCAAACACAACTCGCTGTGGATTTGAGCGTACTCGCTCAAATGTAAGGTGGAGCATTGAAGCTGTAACATCCTGTCGCGCAGAAAGTTGTTGTTTGTAAGATGCCATATCGCGAATTGCGTGTTGTGCCACCCCACTTTCAATTGCTGCCTTGGCAACGGCTACAGGTATGGTGGTCATCAACCGAGGATCAAAAGGAACCGGAATGATGTAGTCTGGCCCATAATGCATACGCTGGCCACCATAAGCCGTAGCAACTTCTTCTGGGACGTCCTCGCGCGCAAGTAAGGCTAGGGCTTCCGCAGCTGCAATTTTCATAGCGTCATTTATGGTTCTAGCCCTGACATCAAGGGCGCCCCGAAAAATATATGGGAATCCAAGTACGTTGTTGACCTGGTTTGGATAATCAGACCGGCCGGTTGCCACAATTACGTTTGGACAAGCTTTTCGGGCTTCCGAAGGTGAAATTTCGGGATCGGGATTAGCCATCGCGAAAACGATGGGTTGGTCCGCCATGCTGGCCACCATACTTGGGGTGACACAATCCCTACGTGAAAGTCCGAAGAATACATCTGCTCCGTCCATTGCCTCCGCAAGTGTTCGAGCATTTGTTTTAGCTGCGTGTGCCGATTTCCACTGGTTCATTCCATCTTTGCGGCCCTGAAAAATTGTGCCACGACTGTCGCACATAACAACATTGTCATGCGGCATACCCATTGACTTGCTAAGTTCAACACATGCAATTGCCGCTGCCCCGGCACCGTTGACGACCATATGCGTATTCGAGATATCACGGCCGGTAAGATGCAAAGCATTTATTAGGCCTGCAGTTGCAATAATTGCAGTGCCATGCTGATCGTCATGAAATACTGGTATATTCATTAATTCACGCAACCGTTGCTCTATGATGAAGCATTCCGGAGCCTTGATATCTTCGAGATTAATACCACCAAAGCTCGGCTCGAGCACGCTCACACAATTGATGAATTGATCGACATCCATTGTATCAATTTCGAGGTCGATAGCGTCAACATCAGCAAATCGTTTAAAGAGGGCTGCCTTGCCCTCCATGACAGGTTTGGAAGCAAGGGCACCGATTGCTCCAAGACCTAACACAGCCGTACCGTTTGAAATTACCGCTACCAGATTACCTTTGTTTGTATAATCGAAAGCTGTCGCCGCATCTTCAGCAATACGGAGGCAAGGAACGGCAACACCGGGAGAATAGGCGAGAGAAAGGTCACGCTGTGTGGTCAGTGGTTTAGTTGCGCTGATCTCAATCTTGCCGGGACGGCCACTAGAGTGGAATAGCAACGCTTCTTCGTCTGTAATTCGATTGTCGTCCATATTTACCGCCGATCTAACCCTACTCTGGTTCAGTTTCACTTTTTAGTTAGCTATTTATTGTCGCATGAACACGTAAACATTGGCTAGAAGCTGATAAAAGATGTGATTACGAACACCTGATTCACCGCGACCGTGTTATGATGGGCAACGATGACAGAGCAAAGCCGCAAATCTGAAAGTGTTACGCCGATGATGGCGCAATATCTGGAAATCAAGCAGAAATTTCCTGACTGTTTGCTTTTTTACCGTATGGGCGATTTTTACGAGTTGTTTTTCGATGATGCGGCAAAGGCATCGGCGGCGCTGGATATTACTCTTACAAAACGCGGGGCTCATAATGGCAAGGACATACCGATGTGTGGCGTGCCAGCACACGCCGCAGATACCTATCTGTCGCGGTTGATCCGTGCTGGGTTTCGCGTTGCCGTATGCGAGCAGATGGAAGATCCTGCCGTCGCCAAAAAACGCGGGCCGAAGTCGGTAGTAATGCGGGCCGTCGAACGAGTAATTACTCCTGGAACGCTGACGGAGGAAACACTGCTGGATGCACGGGAAAATAATTACCTAGTGGCATTGGCGGACTCAGGTACCGAGTTAGGCCTTGCGTGGATAGAAATGTCCACCGGAGAATTTGCCACTGAAAGCATAACGGCTAACTCGCTCGCTGTCACTTTGGAACGCATTGTACCAGGCGAGCTTCTATTGCCAGAAAAATTGCTGCATAACAAACACTTAGCGCAGACCCTATTGGATTGGCATGATCAAATAACCTCTCAGCCCAACAGCCGATTTGACCCAGAGAATGCCGCGACCAAATTGCAATCTCTGTTCGGGGTTGCGGCTCTGGAAGGTTTCGGTAGTTTCTCCCGTTCCGAGGTTGCGGCGGCCGGTGCTCTTGTAGATTATGTGGCACTAACGCAGGTTGGACGTTCGCCTAGGCTCGAAAGGCCACAGCAAGTTGTGGCGGGGTCGGTCATGGATATCGACAGGGCAACACGGCGCAACCTGGAACTTAATCGCACGCTAGCGGGTGATAGGTTCGGAAGCCTTCTATCTGTGATCGATGAGACAGTCACAGGCGCTGGTGCTCGACTTTTGTCAAGGCGACTGGCAGCACCTTTGACCGTAGCTTGCCGGATACGCGATCGATTGGACGCAGTTCAATTTTTTTTTGATAAATCGGATATCCGCGAGTATGTCCGACGGACTCTTCAGGGGTCTCCCGACCTAGAACGCGCACTTTCTAGGCTTACGGTAGGCAGAGGTGGTCCGCGAGATTTGGCCGCCGTACGCGATGTCCTTAAGCTCGCCGCGGAAATTAAGTTGACGATCTCGGAGATCGAGAACCAACCTCCTAAGGATGTGATCTCGGCTATCACAGCGTTAGGGTGTCATGACGAGCTTATAAACTGTCTTTCGGCCGCACTTGTTACAGATTTGCCGCTTTTGGCACGCGACGGAGGTGTTATAACGCCGGGATACTCGATAAAGCTCGACGGGCTTCGCGCACTACGCGATAACAGTCGCCGAACCATTGCGAAACTTGAGGAAAGTTATCGTAGTGAGACTGGAATTCAGTCCCTTAAAATTCGCCACAACAACGTACTGGGATATTTTGTAGAACTACCCGCTGCACATGCACCTAAACTCGATGAGCAATTTATTCACCGACAAACGTTGTCCAGCGTTATGCGATATTCGACCCAAAAATTGGCGGATCTCGCGCGAAATATAGCGGAGGCAATGGATAGGGCACTAGCAATTGAATTGGGATTGTTTGGTGAGTTGGTCAACAAGGTAGTTAATCGCTCCGATGAAATCGCTACTGCTGCTGGTTCAATAGCTAGAATTGATCTTAGCGCAGCACTCGCAACCATCGCAGTCAATAAGAAATATTGTCGTCCAATAATTGACGATTCAAACAGTTTTATGATCAGGGATGGGCGCCATGCGGTGGTTGAAGATGCACTGTCCGAAGCGCGCCAAGGCGCATTTATCGCTAACAATTGTGATCTCGAATCTGGACAACGACTGTGGCTTGTGACGGGGCCTAACATGGCCGGTAAGAGTACATTTCTTAGACAGAATGCCCTAATTGCCATACTAGGCCAGATGGGTTCATTTGTGCCAGCCGCAGAGGCCCATATAGGTGTCGTCGATCGACTATTTAGCCGCGTTGGGGCAGCAGATGATTTAGCTCGCGGACGATCAACTTTCATGGTCGAAATGGTTGAAACAGCAGCAATTCTTAATCAGGCAGGATGTCGGTCGTTAGTCATTCTCGACGAGATTGGACGAGGAACGGCGACGTTTGATGGCCTATCTATTGCCTGGGCATCGGTAGAACACCTTCACGAAGTGAATAAGTGTCGAGCTCTTTTTGCTACACACTATCACGAGTTGACGGCTCTCACCGCTCAGTTAACAGCCCTAAAACCGTATACAATGCGGGTAAAAGAATGGCGTGGTGATGTCGTTTTTTTACACGAGGTTGTTCCAGGGTCTGCGGACCGCTCTTACGGTGTCCATGTGGCGAGACTTGCGGGGTTGCCAGCCTCTGTTGTAGGGCGTGCAGAAGAGATATTAAAAACACTTGAGTCGGGAGAGCATTCGGGTGTCGTCGTCCGACTAGCCGACGACTTGCCATTATTTAGAGCTACTTCCGAGACAGCAAGTTCCCAGCAGCAATCGCTATTGGAGGAGGAAATTGAGGCTATAAATCCGGATGAACTTACACCGCGGGCCGCGCTCGATCTGATTTATCGATTGAGGGATTTACAAAACTAATACGCTTTTAATCCGCTACGTGAGATAATATTTTTCGACACTGTGGGGAGGGAGACGCAAATTTGCGATGATTGGTCGCCATAAAAATAATTTTTCTGTTTTATTGGACCAACAAGCGCTTGCCGCTGCTGTAAAATCTGTCCTGAAAGACGGAAAGATAGACATAGCCGAAAGTCGTGCCGCTGCTCTTGCATTATTTTGTGAAGCGCGTGACCGGGCCGTTGAAGACATTCGATGTAGATTTGAGGCTGATCAAGATGGTGTGCGCACCGCACGCATGACAAGCCAATTAATTGATCAGCTAATAGGTGTTATTTGGGGGGCGGCAGAATCCCTTTATCCTGTTTCCAATCCGACTTTGGGGGAGCGAATTGCACTCGTGGCCGTGGGTGGTTACGGGCGAGCCCAACTTGCACCAGCTTCCGACATAGACCTCTTGTTTCTCATTCCTCACAAACTTACGCCCCATAGCGAACAGTTAATCGAATATGTGCTCTATATGCTTTGGGATATGGGACTGAAGGTGGGTCAGGCAACGCGATCGCTTGACGAATGTATCCGCCTCTCACTTCAAGATATCACGGTCCGTACAGCGGTTCTCGAGGCACGCTTCGTAAGTGGAGATCGTCGACTTTACACTATGCTAAAAAGGCGCTTTCGCGCAAAGGTAATGACCGGTACCAAGTCTGACTTCGTCGAAGCTAAACTTGTAGAGAGAGATCGTCGCCATAAGCGTCTTGGTGGTTCACGTTATGTGCTCGAGCCAAACATCAAAGATGGGAAGGGCGGCTTGCGAGATCTCCACACACTTTATTGGATCGGTGCCTACCTTTATCAGGCGGGCACGGCTAGAGAACTTGTAAAACACAACTTTTTGACTGTTCGAGAGGCGCAGAGATTTGAAAAGGCTGAACGGTATCTCTGGACGTTACGGTGCCATCTTCACTATCTCGCAGATCGAAGTGAGGAGAGGTTGACCTTCGACGTTCAGCCGGAACTTGCAAGACGCATGGGTTACAGAGATAAAAATGACACGCGCGCTGTCGAGCGATTTATGAAGCGTTATTTTTTATTCGCTAAGGACGTCGGCAGCCTGACTCGTATATTCTGTGCTGTACTGGAGTCGCGCCACCAGAGAGGAAGTATAACACGAAGCGCCCGATTTGGCCCAAATGTCGATGGGTTCTTGCTCGATTGTGGTCGTTTAAACGTTGCGAGCAGGGAGCACTTTGCAACCAGACCAGTCGATTTGCTGCGTCTATTTGAAGTATCGAGGCGAACTGATACAGACATCCATCCAAACGCGCTTCGGCAAGTAACACGGAACCTCGGCCGGATTGACGGCGATTTGCGCGAAAATGAGGAAGCTAACCGACATTTTCGGTGTATCCTAACTGCGGAGGAACGCGGGGATACAACATTGCGGCGAATGAACGAAGCCGGGGTTCTCGGCAGATTCATACCAGAATTCGGCCGGGTAATCGCCCAGATGCAATATGATATGTATCATGTCTACACAACTGATGAGCACACCATCTTTGCCATTGGGATACTAGGGAAAATTGAGCGTGGAGAGCTTGTGGAGGAGCATCCTTTGGCCTCGGATGCGATACACAAGATCGTTTCACGTGATGTATTGTATGTTGCGATGTTTCTTCACGATATAGCAAAAGGGTGTGGTGGCAACCATCCAGCTCTTGGTGCAAGGGTGGCTGAACGGATATGTCCGCGTTTGGGGTTCTCGCTGGAGGCGACCGAGACAGTGTCCTGGCTGGTTCGTAATCATTTGTTATTTAGTGATACGGCATTTCGTCGAGATCTGGATGACCCGAAAACGATATTTGATTTGGTGAGTATAGTGCAATCGCGAGAACGTTTACGCCTTCTTCTCTGCATGACTGTCGCCGATATTCGTGCTGTTGGTCCTAGTGTTTGGAATGAATGGAAGGCCACATTGTTGCGAGAACTCTATCGTCGCGCAGAGGAAAAGATGTCGTCTGGCCTCGAGGGTGGGAGTCGTGACTCCAAGCTGGATACGATTAAATGTGCTTTGCGCACTAATCTTGCCAATTGGACCACTGCTGACATAGATGCACATCTTAATTGTGCGGAAGCCTCCTATTGGCTGGCCTACAATCTCAAACAGTTAACACGCCATGCGGAATTAGTGCGTGAAGCGGACATGCGAGGCGATCGTCTTGGGTGTGAGATAGTTGCTGACTGCCAACGTGCGGTGATGGTGCTGACCGTTTATGGTGCAGACCAAGTTGGTTTTTTCAGTCGAATAGCTGGCGCGCTTGCTAATGCTGGCGCTAATGTTCTAGGTGCGAAAGTTTCGACATTTAAGAATGGTATGGCATTAGATACAATCGTATTCCAAAATGCCCTAGGTACAATTTACGATAACGAAGACTCGCGACTCGGTCGACTCGAAAAATCCGTACTTCACGCCATGAACAGAGGTGGGGGCCAGCAAAATTTGTTCCCAATCCGTCTCGGAAGTATTGGTAGTACTCAGACATTTAACATCACGCCGCGCGTACTTATTGACAACAATGCGAGTAATTCTCATACAGTAATTGAAATTAATGGGCTTGATCGGCCGGGTCTTCTTTATGAAGTGACAGACACAATTACCAATAACGAACTACAGATTTCATCTGCGAAAATCTCCACCTATGGCGAGCAAGTTGTAGATGTATTCTATGTCAAAGATTACTTCGGCATGAAAATTGAACACCCGATCCGACTCAAATGTCTTCGTGATGCCCTTTTGACAACTTTGAAGGGCGCGGTTGCAGCCGCTTAATTTTGTTAGCGGTGGCCTATTGGATTCTGGTATATACCGGTTACGCCTTTTTCCTGCCGTTAATCCGCGCTAGATGATGGTTCCATGGCGCTTTTTCGTTCAATATTTACTGTCAGTAGTTTCACGCTAGCCAGCCGAGTGCTTGGGTTTGTCCGCGATATTCTCATTGCTAACGTGTTAGGTGCAGGGATGATCGCTGACGCATTTTTTGTAGCATTTAAGTTTCCCAACCTATTTCGTCGTCTTTTTGCCGAAGGAGCGTTTAACGCCGCCTTTGTACCCCTTTTTTCTGGCCAAGTTGCAAGTGAGGGCATAAAGATTGCGCTGAAATTTGGGGGCGAAGTAGCAGCTGTTTTGGTCTCGACACTGGCGGCCTTTACTGTTGTATCAATGATCGCCATGCCGTGGTTAATGTTTGTGTTAGCGCCGGGATTTGCAGACGACCCGGAAAAATTTACGCTGACTACTCAACTTGCTCGTCTGGCATTTCCTTATTTGATGTTCATGACGTTGGTAGCGTTACTTGGCGGCATGTTAAATTCGCTGGATCGTTTTGCCGCGACAGCGGCGGCACCGATGATCTTAAATATTGTACTTATATTTGTGCTCATGTTAGCACAAACTGGAATACTGGATCTCCCGGGCCATGCCCTTGCCTGGGGAGTCGCACTTGCTGGTGCTGGTCAATTCATTTTAATCGCCTGGGCGTGTCAACGTGCGGGTATAATGATCAGTTTACCAAGGCCGAGATTAACGCCCGGAGTTCGTCGCCTCTTGATGTTGATGGCGCCAGGTTTGGTAGGTGCGGGGGTGGTTCAGATCAATTTGGTGATAGGTGTAATTCTGGCATCACTTCTGGCCGATGGCTCTGTGTCTTACCTCTACTATGCCGATCGCGTGAATCAGCTGCCTTTGGGAGTCGTCGGCGTGGCTGTCGGTGTAGCGTTGTTACCTATACTTTCGCGGCAGGTGGGTGCTGGAGATGTTAAGGGCGCTCTAGAAAGCCAGAACCGTGCCATCGAATTTAGTTTACTCCTTACTTTGCCTGCGGCAGCGGCACTGATCGCTTTGCCACTACCCATAATTACTATACTTTTCCAACGCGGTGCTTTTGATTATACGGCAGCACATGCCACTGCTGATGCTTTGCTCGCCTTTGCGTGTGGTTTACCGGCTTATGTGCTTATCAAAGTACTTACACCAGCGTTTTTTGCCCGTCGAGATACGGTGACGCCAGTTAAAATTGCGGGGGTAGCAGTGATGGCAAACGTTGTATTAGCAATAACGTTAATGCAGTTTATGGCTCATGTCGGCATTGCACTTGCCACCGCCCTATCAGCCTGGCTAAATGCGGGGTTGTTGGTGGCTACTCTCATTCGTCGCAGCCTCGTCAAGCCTGATCGACAGTTAATTGACCGCATCCCTAGAATTACTCTCGCTGCGTCCTTGATGGGTATCGCCGTATGGCAGGCGTCTAGGTGGCTAGGTCCCTTGTTCCATGGTCCAGCGTGGCAAAGTTCTGGGGCGCTGATCCTTTTTGTTATTTTTGGTGCAATCTTATTTTTAATATTGGCGCAAACTAGTGGTGCGACAAATATTCGCGAACTGATAATGGCCTTTAAGCGTCGGTCGATACCTTGACCAGAGACAACGTAGTCGCCATAACAGATCCCCCTTTATTTTTTGCTAAATCGCGGAGCCCATACCAATGAACCGCATATTCTCGGGAATCCAACCCACGGGAATGTTACATCTTGGCAATTATCTTGGTGCCATCCGCAATTGGGTGAGCCTACAGGATAAATATGAATGCATCTTCTGCATGGTTGATCTTCATGCGATCACATTGTGGCAGGATCCAAGTGAATTGCGCGATGCCACACGCGAGGTAACCGCTGGCTTAATAGCTGCCGGATTAGATCCTAATAATAATATTATTTTCAACCAGAGCCAAAATCCGGATCACGCCAACCTAGCTTGGATTTTTAATTGTGTTGCCCGGCTTGGTTGGCTGAATCGTATGACTCAGTTTAAGGAGAAGGCAGGAAAACACCGTGAAAACGCCTCGGTTGGTCTGTTTGTTTACCCAAATTTAATGGCAGCAGATATACTGGTTTATAAAGCAACACATGTTCCTGTCGGTGATGATCAAAAACAGCATTTAGAACTTGCGCGAGATATAGCCCAAAAGTTTAACCACGATTTCGGCCTGGATTATTTTCCTTTGGCCGAACCGTTGATCTTTGGAGAGGCAACTAGGGTGATGTCGCTGCGAGACGGTGCGAAAAAGATGTCGAAGTCTGATCCATCTGATCTTAGCCGGATAAATCTTACAGATGGACCGGATGAGATAGCTCAAAAAATTCGCCGAGCAAAAACAGACCCAGATTCTCTGCCCAGTGAGACGCACGGTCTTGAAGGCCGACCGGAGGCTGACAATTTAATTGGCATATACGCAGCCCTAGCTAACAGGACGCGGGATGAAGCCTTGAAGCAAGTTGCAGGTATGCAGTTTTCAGATTTCAAGGGTGAACTTACAGAACTAGCGGTGTCCGTACTTGGACCCATCGGCGTCGAAATGCGGCGGTTGGTTGGTGATAAGGAATATATAGATAGCGTTCTAGATAAAGGTGCCAAGCAAGCCAGAAAGCTTTCAGGTCCGGTATTGCGTGATGTATTTGAAATTGTTGGGCTGATTCAGAGCTAATGATCCTCAAAGTTATCGGTGGACCGCGTTTCGACTCGTTAAGGAAAAGCAGTTTTCACCTAACAGACTGGAATAGGTAAACTGCTCTAAATGGCAACCTAGATTGATTGGAGAGTGAATGGCAAATGGGTGGACAAAATTGCTCTTAAATTCCAATGTTTGCTTGAGGGTGGTGGTTGAACCAGATATGTTTTGTAGAGCTTGGTATATGGGGGTGAGAGACTGAAAATGTCGCATTTTGCGGCGTTTAATCGACAATATAGATTTGCATGGTTTTTATTGGTGTTGGTGGCGATCGCGACTGTTCTGGGAGCTTTGCTAATACCGCAGGATAGTCGAATTCGTGCAGAGGTGGCACGGGTCAGCGGTAATGTTAAACTCTTAGATTTGCCAACACAACAGAAGGCCGGCACTGCCATGCTGTTGCCCTCAATAGATGAGCTGGGCGATCTGTTCGCCAGCGTAGGTTATCACCTGGATGATGTGCGTAGTGGCAGTGTCACGGTACCGCGACTGACTCTTGCGGCATTGCCCCCCGACATGGCGCAAATTGACCTGCCAGATAAGAGAAAGGAAATGTTTCTGCGCTATATGCTGCCACTGGTTTTGGAAGCTAATCAAAATGTGCGCAGACAACGTAAACAACTTTTGGATATTCAGAGGTATTTGAACAGGAATGCTGAGATCTCTACTAATTTATGGCAGTGGTTTTTGGAATTGGCTAAAGAGTATCATGTAGAGCCTAAAGAGATTGACGAGCTCGTGCGGCGTGTCGATGTAGTCCCGCCTTCGCTTGCTCTTGCGCAAGCAGCAATTGAGAGTGGTTGGGGTACATCTCGTTTTGCTCTTGAAGGAAACTCCGCCTTTGGTCAATGGACAACATACGAGTATAGGGGGCTTGTGCCTCTACGTAGGCCCGATGGGCAAACTTATAAAATCCGTTCGTTTGAACGGCCAATTGACGCGGTGAACTCCTATCTACGTAATCTTAACACACATCGTGCGTACGATGAATTTCGGCTGAAACGAGAAGCATTGAGTGAGACAGAGGGAACCGTGGACTCACTGAAGTTGGTTAATACGCTTGAGGTTTACTCCGAGGAAGGAAGCAAATATTTGCAGCTTCTGAGACAAGTTATTATAGCAAACAGCTTGCGAACTCTGGATGGTGCGCGACTAGGCAAGGAAGTTTTGAACTTCGGTCCTGACGCCTGAAACAAAATTAGTCGATCTTAATAAAGAACTGGTGCCCAAACCATCGCCAACGGCGGTCGCTGGCTGGTAGCGTACAATTAATGCGCGCCCGGCCTTTCGATAGCGCCTTGGAAAATCGTAGTTCAATGCGTCGGTTCCCAAGCCGTTCTAGGCGCAGCCTGCCTTGTTGGGTGTTATAGCATGCTATCCGGTTTAGATTGTCCATGGTCGGATCGACCGAGAACCCAAAAACCGGAGGATTTTGAGTTATTAGGGGATCTGCCGGAGTGATGTCATAGACGGGAAGTGGCAACGCGTTTACGGCAATACGGAGCCGGTCGAGTCCACCGTAAGCTTCGTTGAATGCAAACCGAGGCAGGAAGTAACGGTCAGAGTTAGAGTGAGCAACTCCAGAATGTTGACCAAAAGCAGCAAGAAATCCTGCGTCCCTAATTGTTGCGCGCACCTCGAGACTCATTTCCCCATAGGGGTAGGCAAATAGGGTCGGGGCAACTCCCAGCTCATCAATAAATCGTCGATTGGAGGCATTGATATCAGCTTCATTGCGCAGGCGTGTATTCGTCGGCATGTGCAGATGCATATGCGTCTGACTGCCAATAGTTACTCCCGCATCTCGCAATTTACGAATTTGCTCCCACGACATGTGGTTTCGACTCTTTCTATCTACTGCTTTGGTAGCTATGAACAGTGTAAAGGGCAATCCTGCTTCGCGGAGACGGGGCCATGCTTTATCATAGACCGAGCGATATGCATCATCGATGCTGATCCCAACTGTCCGGTCAGGAAGAATTTGGCTTGAGCGGAGGGCATCTATAATCTCTGGTATCGGCAGGACCGAGTAGGGTCCATTGACGAGCTCTTCAACATGAGCATCAAATTGTTCTAGAGACACGTTTGTAGAGGGATAAAGAGCTTCACCGAAGCGGTGATACATGATGATCACCGCCGAATCGGATGCAGACACATCCGATGTTGGAGCCACGAGGCAATACAGGCAAATTGTAGCCAAGACTCGACGGAGACCACGCCCCAATATTATATAGCGTTGACTCGCATTCACCATGGTCCGTAGCTTAGCGTTGGTTTGCGTTACACTACAAGATGTTTGATCTTTATGTGCTTAATCGTGAGGAGGTTGTGAGTCGAATTAATTTAAAATAACCGAGCTTCAACACCCTATGAAATGATTATTTGATATGCGGTTCTTCGACTATTGAAAATTCTTGCAATCGATTCGGCTACATCGTCATGTTCAGCTGCGACTTGGTGGGATGGAAAGGTAATCTCCGAGCGATTCAAAGTTATGGAACGTGGCCAATCAGAAACCTTGATTCCGATGATCAGAGCCGTATTGGAGGAGAGTGATCTGTGTTTCAAAGATCTTGATTTGCTTGCGACAACAATCGGGCCTGGCTCATATACGGGGCTTCGCATCTGTTTAGCGGCTGCAAGAGCGCTGTCACTTGCAGCAAATTTGCCATTAATCGGGGTTACTACATTTGAGGCTATATCGTTTGCTCAGAACAGTTCCAGTCTGCCACTGCTGGTGGCCATAGACTCTAAACGGGCCGATTGTTATGTTCAGCTGTTTAATGCAGACGGTGGCCGTATCGGAGAACCCGCTGCTTTATTGCCAGATGCAATCGTACCGCTTTTACCCGAAAAGGTTGGACTAGCTGGAACGGCGGCCGACAAAATTGAGGTGGAACTAATCGCTTCAGGAATAGCAGTTACTCGACACCATGGTCGCGACTACCCTCACGCCACTCAAGTGGCGGGTCTCGCAGCAAAAAATGTGGCCACCCAAATGCCGAGTTATGGTGAATCTCCACCAGAGCCACTCTACCTAAGGCCACCCGATATAACTACCAACCAAAGCTAAGAATACTATCAGTCCATAACGACTCATTGTAGTGTAATTATATAGATTGATAAGTTGTCGAAGAGAGGTTTGTTTAGTTGAGCTTCTTATATTGTAGTATTCGCGGTACTCGATTTAATTCACTAAGTTCTTGATTATCTAATCGCGATGGTGTTACTTGGTTAATAGTGTAGGTTACATAACTTTATCTAGAGAGTTGGTTTTGCTGCATCAAAGAAACGATCTTTTTTGATTTTGTTTAAACAAGAAGGCAATTTTACATGTCCGAGCAAGCTGGGTCCCAAAGTGGGTCTAACGAGCTGCTGCTGATTACGTCGGAGATCGTCTCAGCACACGTTTCTAATAACACGGTAGCGGTGGCAGACCTACCTGGGCTGATTGAACAGGTTTACCGCACCTTAACCAACGTTGGACCAAACCAGGATGCCTCTAGAAATAGGCCATCGCCAGCAATTGGAATAAAAAAGTCAATTACCCCAGATTATGTAATTTGTTTAGAAGACGGCAAGAAACTGAAAATGCTTAAACGGCATCTCAAGACAGCCTACAACATGACTCCGGAAGAATACCGGGAACGCTGGGGGTTGCCCTCTGATTACCCAATGGTGGCGCCAAATTACGCAAAACAACGTAGCAAACTTGCCAAAGAAATTGGCCTAGGCAAGCGCTCGCGGCGAAGTAGCTAAATGGGTTAGACAGTGAAATATGCTAATACGCAATTTTTTAATTAACAATAGTCCTGCCGCAGGGTCGGTAGGATGGTGCTCTTGGCTAAAAAACTTTTCATAAAAACGTACGGCTGTCAGATGAATGAGTACGATTCCGTCCGAATGGCGGATGTCGTGGCTCCGCTGGGCTACCAGCCGGCGACTAGCCCGGTAGATGCTGACTTAGTCATTCTCAACACCTGTCACATACGTGAGAAGGCGTCGGAGAAGGTATACTCCGAGCTTGGACGACTGAAAGTGCTCAAATCAGCAAAGGAAAAAACTGGTGGTCGCATGATAATAGCGGTGGCAGGCTGTGTTGCGCAGGCAGAAGGCAAGGAAATTTTGGCGAGGGCACCATACGTCGATATGGCCTTCGGCCCGCAGGCGTATCACAATTTGCCGGAGTTGGTGGCACGCGCTAACCGTGCCGTTGGCAATGCCGTATTGGATACTGAGTTCCCTGTAGAAGCCAAATTCGATTTTTTGCCACCAATTTCCTCAAGTCAAGGAGTCTCAGCCTATCTTTCTGTTCAGGAAGGTTGTGACAAGTTTTGTACATTCTGCGTAGTGCCTTACACTCGTGGAGCTGAGTATTCTCGCGCTGTCGAGGAGGTCAATTCTGAGGCACGTCTTATTGTTCAAGGTGGTGCGCGCGAAATCACTCTGTTGGGTCAAAATGTGAACGCTTATCATGGTGTTGGGCCGGATGGTAAGAATTGGAGTTTGGCACGATTGATACAGAATCTCGCGGAAATCGAAGGGCTTGAACGTCTTCGCTATATGACAAGCCATCCACGCGACATGGACCACGATTTAATTGATGCACATGGTCAGGTCAACAAGCTTATGCCTTATTTGCATCTGCCGCTACAATCGGGGTCCGACCGAATACTCAGCGCTATGAACCGTTCTCATGATATAAACACTTATCGTCAAATTGTTGATCAACTTCGGTATAAAAGACCAGATATTGCGTTATCGACAGATTTTATAGTGGGCTATCCAGGTGAAAGCGATTCTGATTTTTTAGAGACATTAAAGATAGTGAACGAAGTTGGATTCGCTCAGGCGTATTCCTTCAAATATAGTGCCCGTCCTGGTACGCCAGCGGCCAATCTCGAAGATCAAGTTCCGGAATCCGTCAAGAAAGATAGACTAGAGGCTTTGCAGCAGTTGTTGCGTGCTCAGCAGACCGCATTTAATTACTCCATTATAGGAGATGAATTGCCGGTATTGTTTGAAAATAATGGTCGAAATAAGGGCCAATTATCTGGACGCTCCCCATATCTCCAAGCTGTACATGTAGAAGCCAACGAAGCTCTTATTGGCGAGATTATGACTTGTCGAATTGTTGATTCTGGACCTAATAGCCTCGTGGGCGTGCTTACGGATATTCCGAATAACTCAATAACTAGATCTCGACAGTTAACCAAACGAGCCCACTCATGACCTCAGTTCCAGACAACTCCCCTGGTTCCGAAATTCATATACAGTTTGATGATAATAGACTCCTACCATTGTTATATGGTGAGCATGACAAACATCTTGCACAAATTGAACAACGTTTGGGGGTATCGTTGATTAGCCGGGGAAATCATGTTGCGATTTCCGGTCCTGACGACACGCCAGACGTTGCACGATTAACGCTTAGCCGCCTCTACCAGCGTGTTAAAACAGGTCAACCAGTGGGATTGGCAGAAGTTGATGCCGCGATACGAATGACACTCGGGCCGAAATTGGGAGCGCCAGAAGGAGAGCCCGTAATCAATGTTAGACGGAAGCAAATTGCTGCACGTTCACCAACTCAAGCCTGCTATATGCGGGCAATTGCAGAGAATGAAATGGTGTTTGGTCTGGGGCCTGCGGGCACGGGTAAAACCTATTTGGCCGTATGTGCGGCAGTAGAAATGCTGTTAGGCGGTAAGGTTGACCATATTATCCTTTCGCGCCCTGCGGTCGAGGCAGGCGAGCGTCTGGGATTTTTGCCTGGTGATATGCGTGAAAAAGTAGATCCCTATCTGCGTCCACTTTATGACGCGTTACACGACGCGTTATCGGCAGAGCAAGTAGCCAAACGGCTTGAATCGGGTGAGATTGAAGTGGCGCCGTTGGCCTTTATGCGTGGCCGAACTCTTGCCAATGCATTTATCATTTTGGACGAGGCTCAGAACGCGACGCCAATTCAAATGAAAATGTTTCTGACGCGCTTAGGCGAAAATAGTCGAATGGTTATAACGGGCGATCCTAGCCAGACTGATTTGCCAAACGGCGAACGTTCGGGTCTGTCGGACGCGGTTGATACAGTGCGTGACGTAGACGGCTTGAGCTTCATTACATTCACCGATGCGGATGTTGTGCGTAATCCGCTGGTAACAAAAATCGTGCGTGCGTACGATGCACGAAGTGATTTTCATATATCAGATTCGTCAAGATGATGGCGGAGAAGATTTTAGGCAAGGCCAACACGAGAGACATTTCTGTGAAAATGTGTACGCAGGCGTCGGCTACATGGAAAGATGCAGGGTTTGAGGCGAAGAATGTCGCGCGGAAAGCAGCGATTGCAACGTGGCTTGCAGCCGGTCCAAAAGGTTTGGTCGAACTAAGTTTGGTGCTTGGCGATGATGCATTTTCGAGACACCTGAATTGTCATTATCGAGGTATAGATTCTCCGACAAACGTACTCGCTTTTTCAATGAACAACGAAATAGATATTTTATCCACGGAAAGCCACACACTAGTAGGTGACGTTGTGATTGCTCTTGAGACGTTACTCCGAGAAGCTAGTGCTCAAGGCAAGTTACCAATTCAACATCTTAGCCATTTAGTGGTTCATGGCGTACTTCATTTAGCGGGCTTTGAGCACAGCGAATCCACTGCTGCGGAGGAAATGGAACAACTTGAGGCGGCTATACTTGGCTCATTGGGGTTTGACGACCCTTACCGTACCCAGGGGTAGCTGACTAATAATGCGGAAAAACCAAGATACCTTGACAAAAGAATCTCAAAATAGAAGTGATGAGTCGAACGTTGAATCTCGTCGATCAGGTTGGCTATTGGGCTGGATAAAGAATATTCGTGGTCTGCGCAACGGGGAGTCCGCCCTGCGTGACACTTTCGAGGAACTGATTGAGGAACACGAGACAAGGGAACAACCCATTGACCCAGATGAGCGTATGTTGCTCGCTAATATATTGAAGTTTGGTGGGCTTACTGCTGCTGACGTTATGATCCCGCGTGCAGATATTGTGGGGGTGGAAATTTCAAGCTCTCTGAATGACATTATCACTCTTATGACAACTGAGGCACATTCCCGCGTCCCAGTCTATCGGGACACACTAGATGATGTGGTTGGTATGGTGCACATAAAGGACGTGCTTGGAGCAACTACCGGGAAGACCGAATTCGCCATGCCAAAGTTGCTACGTAAGGTTCTATTTGTTGCACCGAGTATGCAGGTTCTCGATCTCCTTCTGCAAATGCGTGAAACACGAATTCACATGGCATTTGTAGTTGATGAGTATGGAGGCATTGATGGTCTGGTCACCATAGAAGATCTTGTCGAAGAAATTGTTGGTGAGATCGAGGATGAACATGATGTTGATCCAAGTCCCCACTTGGAGTCGGAAGCAGATGGTTGTTTAATTGCCGACGCGCGTGCGTCAGTAACCGAGTTCGAAGAAACGGTTGGGCCTGTCTTAACTGTGGAAGAGCGTGAAGAAGATATTGACACTCTGGGTGGCTTGGTAGCCCATTTAACTGGGCGAGTGCCAACCCGTGGTGAGTTGGTGGTGCACAAGGCGTCGGGAATTGAATTTGAAGTTCTTGACGCGGATCCGAGACGTGTGAAGCGATTACGGGTACGTGTTGTGACAAGCTCATTGGCTGTGAATGATTGAACCGCCGGCTGTGGTCGGAACTTTACGCTCTTTCGTCGTCCAATACGCGACTTGGCTTAATAAAGAGTCTGGCAGTCGTCGATTTGTTTGGGCTACAATTTTTGGTGTAGTGGCAACATTCTCGTTGCCCCCGCTTAATATTTGGCCGGTATTATACGTAGTTTTCCCGTCATTATTGTGGCTATTGTCAGGTATACACAATCGGATATCTTCATTTGTACTTGGATGGTGGTTTGGGTTTGGCTTTTTCGGGTCAAGCTTATACTGGATTGGCAATGCTCTCTTAATAAAACCAGACGTATATGGATGGCTTATTCCATTTGCATCTCTTGGGTTACCGGCAGTATTTGCAGTTTATTCGGGTCTAGTAAGCCTGGCTGCTTCGTATGGCAGAAACCATCTCCAACGTGGTTTGTTGTTCGCCGCCGCCTGGGTATTAACAGAATGGTTGCGTGGCCACATATTAACGGGATTTCCTTGGAATTTAATTGGTTATAGTTGGGGCAAACCTGAGTCTCTAATTCAGATTGCCGCTTGGATAGGGATTTATGGGGTGAGTCTCGTGGTTATTTTGTCGGCAGTATTGCCGGTTTCTCTTGCCGATAGTTCATCCCGGCGCGCCCTAATTACCCTCATATTGAGCCTTTCTCTACCGCTCGCTGCCTGGATGGGCGGAATAATTAGATTAAGTGGGGCACCAGAACTCCAGAGTAACATGGTGAAGGGCGTGGGTATACGCATTGTACAGCCGAGTATCCCCCAAAACGAAAAGTGGGTGAAGAAGCTGCACCAGAGAAACATGAACCGATATTTACACATGAGTTTAAAAAATAGACCATCATGGATCACCCACATAGTATGGCCAGAAACCGCCGCGTCGCTGTTTGTCGAAGAAGATGAATTAATGCGAGGTAAAATGGCCCTGACGGTACCAGAAGGTGGCCTATTGTTGACAGGTGCGCCACGACGCCAGGGCGAACCACGAAAACTGTGGAATTCACTTCTTGCCGTTGATGGGTCGGGTACAGTGGTGGCATCATATGATAAGTCCCACCTTGTGCCATTCGGTGAGTATATCCCATTTCGTAATTTCCTACCTCTGGAAAAAATTGTGCCTGGACAGTTCGACTACACACCGGGAATTGGGGTACAAACGATTCAGTTTCCCGGCCTGCCACCTGTCTCTGTGTTAATTTGCTATGAGATTATATTCTCAGGTCGGGTAATCGACCGCAACCATCCGGCTGACTGGCTTCTGAATATAACGAACGATGCGTGGTTCGGCACTACGGCTGGGCCACATCAACATTTGGCAATCGCGCGAGTTAGAGCTGTGGAGGAAGGCCGCCCGCTAATTCGAGCTACAAACACAGGTATTTCGGCTGTGATCGATGCTTACGGTAGGACGGTATTCGCTCTTGGCTTAAACCGAGTTGGGGTAATTGATAGTCAACTTCCAAACGCAATTTCTGAAAAAACAGTGTTTGCGCGTGGTGGCCATCTCATTATTTATGTTTTGCTAATTGGGGTATTATTGTTGGTACCGCTTGCCAAAAATCGAACATGAAAACCAAAAACGTGCAAACTACTTTTACATCACTCGAAGCTCTAATGTTCGCAAATCAGTTGTCGATATGGCAAAGACCATAGCCAAAAAAATTATAACGACACCATCTGTGCCGCAGTAACATGAGCATATGAAAATTTCGTCGGTGAGTGATCACACTGAATCGGTTTACGGACGACGTCGTGGTCGGCGCCTTCGACCGGGTCGTGAAAAACTTCTGCAAAAACTTCTGCCAAGCGTCGAAGTAAAGATTTCAGAAATTTCATCATCTCCCACAACTTTATTCCCTGACTCTGTGCAAAATCTATGGCTTGAAATCGGATTTGGCGCTGGCGAACACATAGCGGAGCAAGCCGTCGCTAACCCCGAAGTGGGTCTCATCGGTTGCGAGCCCTTTAGGAACGGTGTTGCTGCTCTGCTGGCTCGGATTAAGAATGATCAATTAACAAATATTAAGATTTATCCTGAAAATGCACGTGTTCTTATTAAGGTGCTTCCACCACGCTCAATAGGACGTGTCTTCGTCTTGTTTCCCGATCCTTGGCCAAAGGTGAGGCACCGTCGCCGTCGTATAATTAATCCCGAATCACTCTGTGATTTGGCAAGAATACTCAAACCTGGCGGTGAGTTGCGATTGGCGAGTGACAACATGGACTATGTACGGTGGATGCTTTACTACACTCTGGATCACGGTGGTTTTGAATGGCTAGCACGACGACCGGAAGATTGGCGCCAACGCCCAATTGATTGGCCGCCAACACGTTACGAAGCAAAAGCGTACAAACGTGGGGCCGCTTCGGTGTTTCTGCGATTTCGGCGACATGGTATTTAATAATATCGCCCTTGATGGCGGCGGCTAAAAGGCCTAAATAACGGGTACACAAATAACCCGCATGACTTTAAATGAAGGTCAAACGAATTGGGTGGGCCAGAGCCCGCCCTTTTTATTGCCGAAAAGCGGGTATAAATTGACGAGATTGCAGATTGAGAAATAAAATTTTTCATATAGAAAAGCTTATTGAGCCCCCACTCGAAGGGATGGAAATGGTCGCAGTACGGGTACAAATTATTGATAACCATACCCCGACACTGCAGATCATGATAGATCGCAAGGATGGTGAGCCAATTTCTATTGAAAACTGTGCCAACGCTAGTCGCTCGATATCCGCAGTTCTGGATGCCGATGATATTCTCAAGGAAGCGTATACACTCGAGGTAAGTTCGCCTGGAATTGACAGACCGCTTGTTCATCCACATGATTTCGAGCGTTTCGTGGGATTTGATGTAAAAATTGAAATGCGGACACCCATTAATAGAAAAAAACGTTTTCGCGGGCGTTTGCTGGGAATTGTTGATAACGCGGTACACATTGCCGCAAAATCAGGTGAAGATACCTTGCCGATTGATCAAATTGAGAAGGCTAAGTTGCTGTTGACGGATGAATTGTTAGCAGCAACGGAAGCTGGGACGATCGAACAATAAGGATTGATGAGAGATGTTAGAACCAGTTTTACATACAAGACCAGAAATGCTTCAGGTCGCAGATACCGTAGCACAGGAAAAAGGCATCGAACGTGACCAGGTCTTAGATGCGATGGAACAGGCCATCCAGAAGGCTGGTAGAGCGAAATACGGACATGAACACGATATTCGTGCCGTTATCGACAGGACCACCGGCGAAATTCGCCTTGCCCGGTATCTAGAGGTTGTCGACGAAGTTGAAAATGATGCAACACAATTCACGCTTGTTGACGCTGTGCGAATGAAATCGGATGCAAAAATTGGCGAATTTATCATTGACCCGCTACCGCCGATCGATTTTGGTCGAATCGCGGCACAGACAGCTAAACAGGTCATTGTCCAAAAGGTCCGAGATGCGGAGCGGGAACGCCAGTTTGAAGAATATAAGAATCGTGTTTCAGAGGTCGTCAACGGAATAGTTAAACGGGTCGAATTTGGTAATGTCACAGTGGACCTTGGTCGTGCTGAGGCCATCCTCAGACGTGACGAATTACTGCCACGAGAAAGTTTCCGCCGTGGTGAGCGTTGCAGAGCATATATCTACGATGTTCGCGAGGAACCACGTGGTCCGCAAATCTTCCTCTCTCGCACCCATCCGCGCTTTCTTGCAAAGCTGTTCGCACAAGAGGTTCCAGAGATCTATGACGGGATTATAGAAATTAAGTCTGTCTCGCGGGACCCAGGTAGTCGAGCGAAGATTGGTGTCATCTCCAACGACTCGAGCATTGATCCGGTAGGCGCTTGTGTCGGTATGCGGGGTAGCCGTGTGCAGGCTGTTGTAGCTGAATTACAGGGAGAAAAAATTGATATCATTCCTTGGTCACCGGATACAGCAACATTTGTCGTGAATGCTTTGGCTCCTGCCGAAGTAACAAAGGTTGTTCTAGATGAAGACGCAGGCAAGATTGAGGTGATTGTTCCTGACGAGCAGTTGTCACTTGCGATCGGTCGGCGGGGACAGAATGTGAGACTTGCCTCCATGCTAAGCGGTTGGGACATTGATATTTTAACCGAAGAGCAAGAATCGGAACGCCGACAGGCTGAATTTTTGTCCCGCAGTCAGAGTTTTGTTGAGGCACTCGACGTAGACGACGTGATAGCACATCTCATGGTGACTGAAGGATTTACGAGTGTCGAGGAGGTGGCTTTTGTGCCCGAAGAGGATCTTTCAACAATCGAGGGTTTTGACACAGATCTAGCTCAAGAGTTAAAGGCCCGGGCCAATAACTTTTTAGAGGCGGAAAGTGAACGTTTGACGAAAGAACGCCGGGAACTAGGTGTTGAAGATTCATTGGCGGCACTTTCTGGCATAACGGCTCGTATGCTTTTATCGCTAGGTGAGGCAGGAGTTAAAACGCTCGAAGATTTTGCTGATTTAGCATCTGACGAATTAGTGGATCCTGAAGATGGTTGCCTTCGTGATTACGGATTGACAAGTGAAAACGCCAATGAACTCATCATGAGTGCTCGGGTTGCCGTTGGCTGGTTTACGGCAGAGGAACTTGCTGCTGAACAGGAGTCTAAAGAAACTAATGAGTTGACTGAGGCAGACGCTGTCCAGGTAATAGAAGAAGGAAATAAAACAGAAAATGAATGAAGATAAGGACGGTCATGCCGTTTTGCAAAGTCCATGAACTGGGAACTCGAAGTGGAGGAGCCGATGAATATGTTTTTGCGCGATCTAACCGGGATCCGAGACGATTCTGCGTTCTAACTGGTGTTACACACCCTGTTTCTAAGCTAATCCGTTTTGTGGTTGGACCAGGTGATCAAATTGTGCCAGATATTTGTGCCACACTTCCAGGACGTGGTTTGTGGTTGAGCGCGGACCGGAATAGCGTTAATACGGCGCATGATCGGAATATATTTAGCCGGGCGGCTCGACGAGAGGTAAATGTTGCCGATGATATAGCTGATCAGATCGAAGATTTGTTGGTGAAGCGTTGTGTGGAATTAATTGGACTTGCGCGCCGAGGAGGACGGACTGTATGTGGTTTGGAGCGGGTGCGTGGTTGGCTAGAAGAGGGATATGTGGGTCGATTGGTTGTTGCCGCGAATTGTGCGGCAAAAGATCTTGAGAAACCATTATTCAAAAGGTCGAATGTGCCTTTGATCAGAGTTCTAAGGACAGAAGAATTAGGCCGGGCATTTGGACGCGAGCAAGTTGTATTCTCGGCATTCAAGGGCGGAGGACTGGCCAAGAAGTTCGATGTGGAAACGGCACGTCTGAAGGGGTTTCGTGAGTTTACTGTAAATGGATAATAGTTGCGAAGGTCATAATTGAGGTGAGGGATGAGTAAAACTGAAGACGACAATAGTAAATTGACCTTGCGCAAACCTGGCCGCCTGGAATTAAAAAAAACCATTGAGACAGGACAAGTCCGGCAGAGCTTTAGCCACGGGCGTTCCAAGGCGGTTACGGTCGAAGTCAAGAAAAAACGGACATTCGAGCGTGGTGAAAGTGGAACAATGCGTGCGGTGCCAGAGCATGCATTAAACGCACCAAAAAATGAATCAATAGACGAAGAGGGGTTATCTGCGGAAGCACATAGCCTAACAGAAGAGGAGCGAGCTACGCGGTTTCGTGCCCTCTCCGGTGCAGCGCATGCAGAGGAACGTCGGGAGCTTGCTGAAGTTGAAGCGAATCGTCGTGCCGAGGAAGAAGCACGCCGAAAAGCTGAGGAAGATGCCCGCACAAAGCTTGAGGAAGATGCCCGAAAAATTGAGGTGGAGGCTCGAAAAAAAGCTGAAGAAGAAGACCAACGCGCGGCGGCGGAACTGAAGGCAGCGACGCCAGCAAAGGTTCGGCAAACTCGTAAAATAGTAGAGGAAACTGAAGAAGACGCTGATTCGCGCCGACCGGGTGGTGCAGAACAAAAACGCCCAGGAGCCTCAAGAGGCCGTTCAGAGCCACGTCGTCGCTCCGGAAAATTGACGATAGCGCAGGCATTGGATGAAGATGCCGGGGAACGTGGTCGTAGTTTGGCGGCCATCAAACGCGCTCGCGAACGCGAAAAGAAAAAAATTACTGGTGTGCAGAGTGAACAAAGGAAAATTGTAAGAGATGTGACGGTGCCTGAGAGTATCACCGTTGGAGACCTTGCAAACCGCATGGCAGAGCGCGGCTCGGAAGTAATGAAAACATTGGTTAAGCTAGATGTGCAAGCAAACTTGAATGAGCCACTCGACGGTGACACAGCGGAGCTTGTGGTTGCCGAATTCGGCCACCGCGTGAGACGCGTCTCAGAAGCTGATGTGGAAATTGGTATTGGTGGTGAGGCAGATGACGAGGGATCTTTAGTTCCCCGCGCACCTGTTGTGACGGTTATGGGACATGTAGATCATGGTAAAACATCGCTCCTGGACGCGCTGCGCGAAACTGATATGGCGGCTAAGGAGGCTGGCGGGATCACTCAGCATATTGGTGCACACAGAATTCAACTTTCAGATGGACAACAAATAACATTCCTAGATACACCGGGCCACGAGGCTTTTACCTCAATGCGCGCACGCGGAACCAGTGTCACTGACATCGTTGTATTGGTTGTAGCTGCAGACGACGGTGTGCAGCCGCAAACTGTTGAGGCTATACGTCATGCCAAGGCGGCTGAGGTGCCGATTATAGTGGCTATTAATAAAATGGATAAGCCTGAAGCTGAGCCTGATCGAGTAAGAAATGAATTGTTGCAACATGAGATAATAGTAGAAAAGATGAGCGGTGATGTACTCGATGTGGAAGTTTCGGCGACCGCTAAGACCAACCTAGACAAGCTTAAAGAGGCAATACTTCTGCAAGCTGAGTTATTAGAGCTGAAAGCTAATCCTGATCGCGCGGCCAAAGGAGCGATTATAGAGGCTAAACTCGAACGTGGACATGGTTCGGTGGCAACAGTACTTGTGGAAAGTGGAACTTTGAGAGTTGGAGATGTTTTTATTGCCGGTCCAGTGTGGGGGCGAGTGCGAGCACTTATTGATGAGCGCGGAAACAATTTAAAAACGGTAGGACCGTCAATGCCTACCGAAGTTTTAGGCCTCCAGGAGACGCCATCGGCTGGCGATGACTTTGCAGTAGTAGAAGACGAGGCTCGAGCCCGTGAAATAGCCGAATATCGCAAGCGTAAGGAACGTAATTCCATTGCGGGCTTGACTGAACGGGGAACCTTAGAGGAGATTTTTGAACAGATTGAAGCTGGCCAAGTGAAGGAACTTCCAATCCTGATAAAGGGCGATGTGCAAGGGTCAGTTGAGGCTATTGTGGGCGCCCTAGGAGGTCTCACAACAAATGAGGTGAAGGTTCAGGTTCTGCATTCGGCGGTTGGCGGAATTACCGAATCGGACATTACTCTAGCGCGAGCATCAAGGGGAATAGTAATAGGATTTAATGTTCGAGCAAACCCGCAAGCTCGCGAACTAGCAAAAAGAGACAGTGTAGAAATCCGCTATTATTCGATCATATATAACGTAATTGATGAGATAAAAGCCCTACTTGGTGGATTACTCTCGCCAGAAAGGCGGGAATCGACGATTGGGCATGCAGAAATTCGTGAAGTTTTTGCTGTCAGTCGAGCTGGTAAAGTGGCTGGCTGCATGGTCACAGATGGTATCGTCAGACGCGGTGCTAAAGTCAGATTACTTCGTGATAATGTGGTTATTTATGAAGGGGGTCTTAAGACTTTGAAGCGGTTTAAGGACGAAGTACGGGAAGTACAGAATGGATTGGAATGTGGCATGTTCTTGGAGAACTACGACGACATTAAAGCTGGCGATAGTATCGAGTGTTATGAGGTAGAAGAGGTGGCCCGCACGCTTTGAATTCTGATGAAATTTGTCAGCTTTCCACTGGCAACCCCTTGACCTGAAATCAGACTGCCGTCGTGTAGGGATAATAGATATCATGGAGAATAATAAGCAGCCTACCCAGCGCCAGCTCAGGGTCGGCGAAGAGTTGCGTCACGCGTTGGTATCAATTTTCGAACGCCAGGAACTACGAGATCCGGTACTGCGGGGTATTTCGATTACGGTCTCCGAGGTCAGATTAGGCAAAGACCTTCGAAGTGCGATCGTATTCGTTTCTCCATTAGGCGGGGACGATGCGCATGAGGTTGTCTCCGCATTGTCCCGTGCTTCGGGCTTTCTGAGAGGTGCTGTCGCTAAGCGTGTGCAGTTGAGATATATGCCAACCCTCAGATTTGAGCATGACCAATCGTTTGATGAAGCCAAACATATTGATGAGATTTTTAGACGGCCGGCAGTTGCCCGCGATTTGACCTCAAAAGGAGGTAGTGGTGAAGCGTAGGCGATATAGCAAACAGATAAACTGCTGGGTAGTTATAGATAAACCGGCTGGGATGACCTCAACAGCTGTGGTTAATAATGTTAAACGTATTCTCGGAGCTGCAAAAGCAGGTCATGCAGGCACATTAGATCCGTTTGCAACTGGTGTTTTGCCAATAGCTATAGGTGAGGCAACTAAAACCGTTTCCTATGTTGTTAATAGTGCTAAACGCTACCGCTTTACATTACGTTGGGGAACATCAACCGAGACGGACGATGTTGATGGGAGAGTTGTCGATAGGAGTAAAACGCGTCCCAACCGAATCGAGATCGAAACCATACTTTCACAATTTCATGGCGAGATCGAACAAGTCCCTCCTAAATATTCTGCAATAAAGGTAGATGGACAAAGAGCCTACGCGCTTGCTCGTGCGGATAAGGAGGTGACGTTATCTCCGCGTCAGGTACTAATTCATCAGATAGGTCTATCAAAAATTTGTAATCAAGATTCTGCAGTTTTTGAAGTAGAATGCGGAAAGGGCGCTTACATGCGCGCGCTTGCGCGCGACATTGCTATCGCGCTAGGCACGTTTGGCCATCTTGAAAAATTAAGGCGAACGGCGGTTGGTTCGTTTACCGAAGAAGATGTTATTTCTCTGGACGAACTATCGTCAATGCGGCAAAGTGCCGGAGATTCGCAGCATTTGCTGCCAGTCGAGGCTGCGCTAGACGACATCCCGGCGCTGGCGTTGACTGATATTGAGGCAAGTCGCCTGCGTAATGGGCAAGCGGTCTCTCTTCTTCGCAAGGTCGATCTGGAACGTATCGCCGACCTAAAGGAAGGCGAGACCGTATTGGCAACGATAAACCAGCGGCCGGTTGCTTTGACTCGCTATCACGCAGGTGAAATTCGCCCGGTTCGTATTCTTAATATTTGATGTCGAGAAATGAAAAATGTCGATTACAGCTGAACGAAAACAGGAAGTTATAAGTGAAAATGCAAGGAAAGAGGGCGATACAGGTTCGCCCGAGGTTCAGGTCGCTATATTGACTGAACGTATTCTTAATCTAACCGAACATATGCAGACCCATAAGAAAGATTTCCACTCAAGAAGAGGTCTTCTTGTCATGGTGGGGCAGCGACGTAGGTTGTTGGATTATCTAAAACGTGGATCACTGGACCGCTACGAATCACTTATCAAGAAATTGGGATTGCGCCGCTAGTGCGGTCGACTCCATCGGCACACTGGTTGCCGAGTATAGTTTGTTTGATGATAGTGTGTGGTATCGATCTATGAAGGCTCAGATTGTAGCCGCCTTCATTGCGCTACTCCAACTGTACAGATAATGCCCACAGGCGCAATTCGGCGTTTGTGGCAAGCAGGAATATGAAGGAATAGAACATGTTTGATGTAACTAAGAAGGAATTAAACTGGGGTGGTCGCAAACTTACATTCGAGTCAGGTCGAGTTGCGCGGCAGGCAGATGGTGCGGTTTTAGTTGGATATGGGGGAACGCAGGTTCTTTGCACTGCCGTTGCTATGAAGAAGCCTAGAGAAAATATCGATTTCTTCCCTCTGACAGTCAACTATCAAGAAAAAACATTCGCTGCGGGAAAGATTCCAGGCGGTTTTTTTAAGCGTGAAGGTAGACCAACTGAAAAGGAAACCCTCGTATCGAGGTTAATTGACAGACCTATTCGGCCGCTTTTTCCCAAGCAATTTAAGAATGAGACCCAAGTTATTTGTACTGTACTTGCACATGACCTTGAAAATGATCCCGATATTGTATCTTTGATAGGAGCTTCAGCGGCACTCACTATTTCGGGAATTCCATTTCTTGGTCCGATTGGCGGTGCTCGTATTGGTTACATCGATGGTCAATACGTTTTATGTCCACATTTGGATAAAATGGAATCGTCCAGTCTTGATTTAATACTCGCGGGTACCACCGAGGGTGTGTTGATGGTCGAGTCTGAAGCTAGGGAACTCGAAGAGGCCACCATGCTTGGTGCCGTTGAATTCGGGCATAACGCCTGTAAAGAGGTCATTAATGCCATAATAGAATTTGCAGAAGAATGTGCTCGAGAGCCGTGGGAGCTGCCGGAAGCGTCGGGTGCCGATGAACCAATCAAGGCTCGAATGGTGGAGCTTGCGGAGCAGCCGCTTCGAAAAGCCTATAGCGAAACCGTAAAACAGTCGCGTGTAGAGGCTATAACAACAGTTAGGACAGATGTATTAGAAAAGCTGGAGAAAGAGGAATTGGATATTGAACTAGGTTCCGTGTTGTTTAAGGAACTGGAGAAAGATATTGTTCGTGGCAACATACTGAAGACAGGATTGCGAATTGACGGACGTGACACAAAAACTGTTCGGTCAATAAATTGTGAAGTTGGAATATTAACACGTGCCCATGGGTCGGCACTTTTTACCCGTGGAGAAACCCAAGCTCTTGTAGTGACGACCCTTGGTACAGGCCAAGACGAACAGATTATGGATGCTCTCGAAGGAGAGTACCGGGAAAATTTTATGTTGCATTATAATTTTCCGCCCTACTCAGTCGGTGAAGCATCGTTCCTCCGTGGACCTGGTCGTCGAGAGATTGGACATGGCAAGTTGGCATGGCGAGCTATTCATCCACTCCTTCCAAATAAAGAGGAATTTCCCTACACGATTCGAGTTGTTTCCGAGATTACTGAATCTAACGGATCGTCCTCAATGGCCACTGTTTGCGGCGCATCCCTATCAATGATGGATAGTGGAATTCCCCTGCCGCGTCCAGTGGCTGGAATTGCCATGGGGCTGATAAAGGAGGACGAAGCGTTTGCAGTTTTGTCGGATATTCTTGGTGATGAAGACCACCTTGGCGATATGGATTTCAAGGTCGCTGGCACGCGAACTGGTATCACATCGTTGCAGATGGACATAAAAATCACATCTATAACGAAGGAGATAATGGATACTGCCCTAGCCCAGGCGAAAGAGGGACGCCTGCACATCCTTGATCAAATGGATGAAGCTATTTCAGGTGCTCGGGAACAGGTGTCTGCTAATGCGCCAAGGATTACCACTCTAAAGGTACCGCGTGATAAAATCCGCGAAGTAATAGGAGCGGGTGGTAAGATTATTCGTGAGATTTGTGAAGTCACTGGAGCTAAAGTGGATATAGAGGATGATGGTACGGTTCAGGTGGCTGCGGTTGATCAGGAAGCAGGTGATCGAGCAGTCGAATGGATACGATCAATTGTAGCCGAACCTGAAGTAGGTACGATTTACAATGGAAAGGTAGTAAAGGTTGTCGATTTTGGCGCATTTGTGAACTTCCTTGGTAGTCGTGACGGTCTTGTCCATATATCAGAGCTGGCGTCTGAGCGGGTGGGTGCGGTAGGTGATGTTGTCCAACTCGGCGACGAGGTCAAGGTCAAAGTGCTCGCATATGACGACCGAGGTAAGGTACGACTATCTATGCGTTTGGTGAATCAGGAAACGGGCGAAGATCTCGGTGATGCGCCTCGGGAAAATAGCGGCAGTAAAGGAAGATCTGGCCACAAGCGCAAGCGTGAAACAGGTGCTACTGATTAAACTCATAGTTAGGGTCCGAGCGTGCAACCTGCATGTTGATATAACAAGTGTTTGTCGGACACACTGACCCTGCCTACTGTTTTCTTTGGGCTGTTACTAGTCAGGTTATTGGGGGTGTTGTGTCTTCTTCGGCCATGCCTACTATGTTATATCCACTATCGACGAATAGAATTTCGCCAGTTACCCCATGGGAGAGATCACTCATTAGATAGAGCGCCGCCCCGCCTAAATCGTCTAGTGACGAGCTTTTCCGCAACGGTGAATTTGTGCGATGCCATTTATGCACGAACCGCGCGCTTCCAACTGCTGAGCCGGCGAGTGTTCGCATAGGGCCTGCGGAGATCGCATTAACGCGGATTTGCTGTGGGCCTAGGTCTACGGCAAGGTAGCGGACACTTGCCTCGAGTGCGGCCTTAGCAACGCCCATGACGTTGTAATTTGGCATTACCCGCTCAGCGCCGACATAAGTGAGTGTCAGCAAGGAGCCACCTGCACGCATAAGGGGAGCAACCCGTTGCGCCAATGCAGTAAATGAGAAGCAAGATATATCAAGTGTTGTTGCAAAATTTTGTCGTGAGGTATCTACATAGCGACCCTTCAATTCGTCGCGATCAGAATATGCAATGGCGTGTACAGCAAAATCTATTTTTCCCCACGTTTCACTGAGGGAATCTATGACTGCGTCGAACTCGGATTCGTTCTCCACGTCACAAGGCATGATCAATTTTGCGCCAATTGAGCTTGCCAAGGGATCTAGGCGTTTTCGAAGGGCATCATTTTGATACGTAAATGCGAGTTCCGCACCGTGATTGGCTAACGTTCTCGCTATGCCCCATGCAATGGAGTGATCGTTTGCAACTCCCATAATGAGACCACGTTTCTCGGCCATGAGCCCGCTGGTTTGCTTTGTGGGTTTATGTTGCGGGCTATCCATGCGTCGTTCTCCCAGCCTCGATGTTGACTACTACGTTAGTTCGTTCATAGTAGAACAGTTATCTCTCGTAGCGCTTAAATGCCAAGGTTGCGTTTGTGCCGCCGAAGCCGAAACTGTTTGAAATTACATAGTCTAGCGCGACATTATCCTGCCGCTTGAGAACAATAGGCATATCTTTGGCTTCTGGGTCGAGATTTTCTATATGAGCAGATGCCGCAATGAACCCGTGCTCCATCATTAACAACGAGTAGATCGCCTCATGAACGCCGGTAGCGCCCAACGAGTGTCCAGTTAGTGATTTGGTTGAATTCATAGGCGGAACAGAGTTGCCAAAAACCTCTTTTATAGCCTCCAGCTCCTTAATATCGCCAATAGGGGTGCTGGTACCGTGTGTATTTATGTAACTGACAGGTACATCGAATCCATTCATTGCCTGTCGCATGCATCGAATCGCTCCTTCGCCGGATGGCTGAACCATATCGTAGCCATCAGACGTCGCACCATAACCCACAATTTCGCCATAAATTTTTGCACTCCGCGCTATCGCGTGATTAAGTTCCTCCATCACGACGACGCCACCCCCACCAGAAATCACAAAGCCATCACGGTCTTTATCAAAGGCCCGACTTGCCACTGCTGGCGTTGAGTTGAACTTGGAGGAAAGTGCGGGCATTGCATCAAACAGAAGGGTCATTGTCCAATGCAACTCTTCGCCACCACCGGCAAATATTATGTCCTGTTTTCCCCATTGTATGAGTTCGGCAGCGTTGCCGATACAATGTGCGCTCGTTGAGCAAGCTGAGCTTATGGAGTAATTGACACCCTTGATCTTGAAGGGAGTTGCTAATGTGGCAGAGTTGGTACTTGACATGGTGCGTGGCACCATAAATGGACCGACGCGTTTCGCGCCTTTGTTTCGCAACGTATCGGTCGCGAGAAGAAGATTCTCGGTTGATGGTCCTCCAGAACCCATTATGAGTCCTGTTCGCTCGTTAGAGACATCAGCTTCGGCAAGCCCGGCATCGGTAATGGCTTCTTCCATGGCAATGTAATTATAGGCTGCGCCGTTGCCCATAAAACGGAGTTGTTTGCGATCTAGACATTCACTTAAATCAAGCTTAATTGATCCGTGCACGTGACTCCGCAAACCGAGCTCTGCATATTCTTCACAATATTCGATACCCGACCGCCCCTCCTTGAGGGAGGCTAAAACCTCATCCTTATTGTTTCCTATACTGGAAACAATACCCATGCCCGTTACCACTACGCGTCGCATTGGGTACTCCGTCAGGTAAATTTAAGCTAAGTGAATAGTCCAACTCGTATGTTTTTCGCTTCGTATGCCGGATTGCCGTCCACCTTCACGATGCCATCGGCAATGCCCATGACGAGCTGGCGCATAATGACACGTTTGATTGAAATGTAATATGTAAGTTTTTTAGTGGAATCGAGTATTTGTCCGTTAAACTTCACCTCTCCAACGCTAAGCGCTCGGCCACTACCTAACCCGCCTAGCCAACCTAGGAAAAAGCCAACGAGTTGCCACATTGCATCGAGGCCGAGGCAACCCGGCATGATAGGGTCGTTTTCAAAATGACACTTAAAAAACCAAAGGTCTGGTTTAATGTCGAATTCTGCCTCGATCTCACCTTTTCCGTTTGGCCCACCGTTATCGTTTATCTTTGTTATACGGTCGAACATCAGCATTGGGGGTAGTGGAAGTTGCGCGTTTCCCTTTCCAAACAGCAGGCCATGGGCACAGTCCAGTAAGTCCTGGTAGGAATAGTTATTTTTTTGAATAAACGCGTTTGATTCTGGTGTCACAGCTCTTCCTTCAAGTGTATTCCCTACCATTATCGCACCATACCTTTGAACACAATGCAATCAGTCTGACAATATATTCTATTGTGACGGCATATGCGCCATTGTCTGACAATATATGATGGTACTAAACGTCAAGGTTTTCTACCTTTAGTGCATTCGACTGAATAAACTCGCGACGTGGTTCTACAACATCCCCCATTAACGTCGTGAACAGTTCTCCCGCTTCATCCGCATGGTTAACCTTAACTTGTAAGAGGCTTCGCGCTTCCGGATCAAGAGTCGTTTCCCACAACTGCTCGGGGTTCATCTCCCCTAAACCTTTGTATCGTTGGACCGAGACGCCTTTACGTCCTTGTTCCATAACACAGTCAACTAGTGTCACCGGGCCATTAATCCGGTGCTCTTTGTCTTTGGTGATTAGGGTCGAGGGTTTACCGTATGTTGCCTGTAGATCTTGTGTCAGGTTATCTAGCCGGTGAGCTTCAGAGCTGCGAATAAGATCTCCGTCGATCACAAATTTCTGCGGTACACCGCGTAGCTGCCTTATAAAAGTCAACCCGCCATCTTTGTCGGCACTTCCCTGCCAGCCCTTCTCGGATTTAGGTGCCAGAGAGTCCAGGCGGCGAGCTATATATTCAGCGGCTTCAAGCGCCTGGTCCGAATCTGTCAGGACAGCTGGTTTAAGCGCCCCTGCAATTGACGCCTGCTCGACAACCTCACGATTACCTACTTTAAGCACAAGGGGTTCAAGCATTGTTTTCGCCTTGCGCGCCGTCTCAGTAACATTGAGAAGATCCGTATTACTTAACTGTGTGCCATCTGAAAGTTGCAACACTAGCCCGTGGAGGCCTTCTTGCAGAAGAAAGTCGTCGAGAAGGCGGTCGTCTTTCAAATAGACTTCTGTACTACCCTTTTTTGCTCGGTAAAGAGGCGGTTGCGCTATATACAAGTACCCACGCTCAATTAGATTACGCATTTGACGATAAAAGAATGTTAGGAGAAGCGTTCTTATGTGACTGCCATCAACGTCGGCATCAGTCATGATTATTATCCGGTGGTAGCGTACTTTTTCTGCATCGAAATCTTCGTCGCCAATTCCCGTACCAAGGGCAGTTATCAACGTACCAATTTCAGCAGAAGCAAGCATTTTATCTTCTCGCGCACGCTCTACATTGAGAATCTTGCCACGTAATGGAAGAATAGCCTGATTTTCTCGGTTGCGCCCCTGTTTGGCCGATCCGCCTGCTGAATCACCCTCAACTATGAAGAGCTCTGATAGCTCCGGATTACGTTGTTGGCAGTCTGCCAGTTTGCCAGGCAAATTGGCTATGTCTAGGGCTCCTTTGCGCCGTGTGAGCTCTCGAGCCTTGCGTGCTGCCTCACGTGCAGCCGCTGCCTCAAAGACCTTCTGCACTACTTTTTTTGCCTCTGCCGGGTGTTCTTCAAACCATTGACCAAGTTTGTCGTTAACAACTGATTCCACCGCTGGCCGGACCTCAGATGATACCAGCTTATCTTTGGTTTGGCTTGAAAATTTCGGATCCGGCACCTTGATGGACAACACGCAGGTAAGGCCCTCGCGTGCATCATCGCCCGTGATCGCTGTTTTCTCTTTACGGGCAATACCTGCATTTGTTGCATAGGTGTTGACTTGGCGGGTAAGTGCACCTCGGAAACCGGCCAGATGCGTCCCGCCGTCTCGTTGTGGGATATTATTGGTAAAGCACAACATCGTTTCGTGATAACTGTCATTCCACTCCATAGCGACTTCAACCACAAGGTCGTCGCGCTCGGCCTTTATAAGGATAGCGGGATGGTGAAGTACTGATTTGGCACGATCCAGATATCCAACAAATGCTTCCAAGCCACCTTCATAATTGAATTCCATTCGCTTCGGTTCAGGGAGCCTTGCATCTGTCAGGGAAATAATGAGACCAGAGTTAAGAAACGCAAGTTCACGCAACCGGTGTTCCAGGATGTTGAAATCAAACTCCGTCATTGTGAATGTTTTGTCGGATGGTAAAAACGTGATTTCCGTGCCAGTTTCTTTGCCACAATCACCAACAACTTTTAGTGGTGCTGTCGCTACGCCGTCCTCAAACCGCATAGTATGTCTTTTGCCGTCACGCATGATGCAGAGTTCGAGCCAGGCCGAAAGTGCGTTGACAACTGATACACCGACTCCGTGGAGACCTCCTGACACCTTGTATGCATTCTGGTCAAATTTTCCGCCAGCATGCAACTGGGTCATGATTACTTCAGCCGCAGAAACTCCCTCCTCCTCATGGATATCTACTGGTATACCGCGACCATCGTCTGCTACCGTGACCGAACCGTCGCCGTTCAGCGTAATATTTGCTTTAGAGCAGTGTCCGGCGAGAGCTTCATCAATTGCATTATCCACAACCTCAAAAACAAGGTGATGCAAACCGGAACCGTCATCAGTATCTCCTATATACATGCCTGGCCGCTTGCGAACAGCCTCAAGTCCGCGGAGGACCTTGATAGATTCGGCATCATATGCATCGTTCATGTTAGAAACCGTATCGGTCATGGCCTCATCCTACCTGTCCTAGTGGCTATTAGTGTGGGTCTGGTATTGTTGTATAGTGCCGTCGACAATCCGAACAAATTGGGCGTTGCCACCGAATTCGGAGAATAACTTTTCATCGGTGCCGGAAAACCATGCCTGCGCGCCAAGTTCCAAAATCTCGTTATATAATTCACTTCGTTTTCGGGGGTCTAAATGTGCCACAGCCTCGTCAAGTAACAACAAGGGTGTTAAACGACGCTCAGATGCCTGTAAGCGTGTGTTCGCTATCAGGACAGCAATCAGAAGTGCTTTTTGCTCACCGGTAGAACATTGGGATGCTGGCAAGCCTTTTTCAATTTGATTTACAATCAGATCACTCTTGTGTGGCCCAACTGTGGTAGTGCCAGTTCCCGCGTCTAGGCCACGGTTTCTAATTAGTGTCTCTTTGAACCTTTCCTCTACGGCTAACGCTGGGCCCTCTTCCAGCCAGCGTTCCAAGATCCCATCCACGTCTATGTGAGCACCTGAAAATGGTCCAGTTGCTGCCTCGCATGCACGGTTTAGGTGCTCCGCCATTTCCAATCGTGATGCCGCAATGACCACACCATGTTCAGCCATTTTCTCTTCAAGAGCGTCTAGCCAACTCCGATCTATTTGGCCTTCACGTAAGAGCCGCAAACGTTCCCGCATCACTTGTTCATAAGCTGAAACATGGGTTGCGTGCTCAATTTGAAAGCCAAATGTCAATCGGTCTAAAAAACGTCTTCTCGCTGCGGCACCTTCTTGGAACAACCGATCCATTTGAGGTGTTAACCATACGGCGCTCACATACTCGGCCAACGCTATAGGACCTCGGACGGGAGCTCCATTAATGTGCACGACGCGACGCCCGGTATGCCTATCGTGACCTGTGCCGATATCAACCATGCCAACAGTCGTCGACAGCCTTGCAGCAACTGCCCATGGACGTGATCCCGCACGTTGATCAGCTTCGGCTAGTCGTGCTCGGCGCAACCCTCGACCGGGTGCTAAAAAGGAAACTGCTTCAAGTAGGTTGGTTTTTCCTGCCCCGTTTGGCCCAGTAATCATGACCGGCCGTTCGTCGAGGTCTAGTCGAACGCTATCATAACACCTAAATGCTGTTAAGTTGAGGTGCGTCACAGCAAGGCAAGATGGCCTGACGACTGGAAGCGGTTCAGCGATCGCGAGCATATCCCCTAGACACGCATAGGCATCAGGACATAAAGCGCATTGCCGTCTTCCAAATTCTTAATAATGGTTGGCGATGCTGCGTCAGCAAGAATAAATTGCGCTCTCGCTCCTTCAATCTGTTGCATGATGTCCAGGAGATATCGAGAGTTGAATCCAATTTCAATTGGATCCTCTACATAGTTAACTTCAAATTCCTCGGTTGCGGTGCCATTATCGGGACTGTTGGCCGTGAGTGTTAGCGTTCCGTTGTCGAGATTGAGTTTTACTGCGCGTGATTTTTCAGTTGAGATTGTCGAAACTCGATCAACGGCGTCTGCAAAGGGTTTACAGTCCAATTCCATAACCTTGTTGTTGTCGGTTGGTATTACACGGTCATATTCTGGAAATGTGCCATCTATCAGTTTCGATGTGAGTGTTACTGCGCCAAATGCAAACCGTGCTTTAGTTTCAGACAACTCGACGTTAACTTCCTCGTCGGTCTCATCTATCAGCTTCCTCAATTCTCCGACAGTCTTACGTGGAATTATTATATCAGGAATTCCTGCTGCACCTTCCGGCATAGCAATTTCCACCCGTGCAAGTCTATGACCATCGGTTGCAACAGCCCGCATAACATCTCCGATTTCAGATTTGGTGCCATGCAGAAATATTCCATTTAAGTAGTAACGTGTTTCCTCCATCGAGACAGCGAATCGTGTTCGATCAATTATGCTACGTAAAGTGGCGGCAGGTAGACTGAAACGATGTGCCATATCGTCGTCTGTCATCACTGGGAATTCAGCAGTCGGTAACGTTGATAGGGTAAAACGGGAACGACCAGATTTTAGCTTAAGTTGGGTGCTTCCACCTTCGGCTTCCAGTTCAGCCTGGGCACCTTCCGTCAGTTTGCGCACTATATCGTGGAGCATGTGCGCCGGTGCTGTCGTCGAGCCCACAGTCTGCACATCAGCTGCCACTTTCTCCACTATAGCTATATCCATATCCGTTGCCATGAGGCTCAATTCACCATCTTTGGCTTCTATATGGACGTTTGACAGAATAGGGATAGTGTTGCGCCGCTCGACCACACTCTGCACATGGTTCAATGACCTAAGCAGGGCAGCTCGTTCAATTATCAGTTTCATAAATATCGTCGTGTAAATTCAAGTTTGCAGTCAGGGGCAAGAATGCACTGGAATAACTGTCCGTTCGACAATTCCAAGCCCTCGCGAATTATGGAATACATAGCCGTGTAACTATAACATAATCGGGTTGATTTCACACCCTTTTTCCCAAATTCGTGACATCAAGATACCGTTAGCCCTCAATAGCGATTTGTGTTTGGAATGCAGGCCAGGCAATTTCCGAATAGAACCTGTGCCCACCATCGGCAGCAAGTGACTGAAGGCGGCTCTCGGCACTGAGTGCGGAATACACTTTTCGTGCTTGTTCGATAATGGGTTCAGTGCCTCTAAATGGGAAAAGGTGATCTGAAATTCCAGTGACGGTAATGAATGGTCGAGGTGCAGACAGTGCGATAATGTCCGAACATTCAAGCCATTGCAAAATGCCAGGAATAACGTAATCCGGACCTGCCGGTTTACGACAGGTCATATTTGCGAAGGTAGATATACAACTAGCGGCGATAACACCGCTAATTCTGTCATCAACCGCTGTTGCAAACATAACAGTAGCGCCACCAAGTGAGTTTCCCATTGCATGAATACGAGTTAGGTCAATTGGGACGGGCAGTATGGTACTATCTAGGTCCGTGGCAACCAACCAATCGATCACTTGAGATACATTGGTAACCCTTTCGCCAAGCAATGTGCGCCCTAACTGAAGGGAACGGATCGCTGCGGCAAAGGTAGGGTCGTTCGAGTCTGGTGGGTTCTCAGTTTCACGGCGTTCGCCGAAACAAGATTGTTCGATACATACAGCGAGGTAGCCACGTTTTGCCGCTTGTATCGCATAATCAGCACCACCCGCAATCTTGACAGGATCAGCTGGCAAAATTAGTTCTCCCCAAGACCGGTTTGCACCAGCAAGCGTACCCTGCAGGCATAGCATAACCGGATATTGTGCTGCTCCGGGCTCCCAAACTAAACTTATAGGAATATCTTCTTGTGTATTAGTTTGCATATAAAAATGGCGTCGCAGCATTCCGCTGTCTAGCGTGTGTTCTTCTACATAACGAATTTGAGGCACGTGCGGTTCTGGGCGATAATAGCCTAGTAGCCCGGCCAGCTTAGTTCGTGCAGCGTGTTGCCAGTCTTGTGGATTCGTGATTCCCGCATTTTGCCAAGAGAGCGCTGGCTGCACATCCTCAATTTCGGCGAGATGCGCCCGACTAGGGCTCAGGTTTAGGTCTCTAAACTTTGGGGTGTAGGGTTCACGATAAGCCCCTGTTGCCCTAAGGATGCGTCGTCGCAGCGCCATCGCATATGCGACGACCCACGCCTTCAAATGAGACGGAATCGGTACTGACATTGAAGGACCTGTGTCGTTAATTTACGGTCACTAGACCTCTAGCATGCGCCGCAGTAATTCAACGTCCTCAGCAAATTCGTTATCACCAGTCCGAAGTTCATCAATCTTCCGCACTGCGTGCATTACTGTTGTGTGGTCTCGTCCGCCGAACTTCCTGCCAATTTCCGGAAGTGAGCGTGATGTGAGCTGTTTGGCAAGATACATGGCTACCTGTCTGGGTCGTGCAACAGCTCGAGCTCGGCGTGCAGAATGCATTTCAGAAAGACGCACGTTGTAGTGTTCAGCAACGCGTTTTTGAATTTCTTCTATTGTAACACGCCTGTCATTTGCGCGTAGCAGGTCGTGTAATACTTCTTGGGTATTCTCCAAAGTAATGGCACGGCCTACGAGGTTAGCATACGCTACTATTCGATTGAGTGCTCCTTCAAGTTCACGCACGTTGGAAGTTATCTTATGCGCAAGAAATTCCATAACTTTTTGCGGCATATCGACCGAAAGGTGCTCGGCTTTGGATTGTAGAATACCCAGACGTAACTCATAGGTAGTAGGATGTATGTCAGCAACCAGACCCCAACCGAGTCTCGATTTCATCCGCTCCTCGATTCCCTCCAAGTCGGTAGGTGACTTGTCTGCCGAAATGACTACCTGGCGGTTTTGGTCTACCAAGGCATTAAAAGTGTGAAAAAACTCTTCCTGTGTATTGTCTTTGCCGCTAATAAAATGCACGTCATCAATCATTAGAATATCGACTGAGCGAAATTGCTCTTTGAAAGCCATGGTATCTTTGTATCGAAGTGCCCGTATGAACTGATACATAAACTTTTCGGCTGACATGTAGATTATGCTCCGATCTGGCGACTTCGAACGAATGTGCCAGGCAATCGCGTGCATCAGATGGGTTTTACCGAGACCGACACCGCCATAAAGAAATAATGGGTTAAATGGGGCACTTTCTGCATCGGCTACTCGACGGGCTGCTGCAAATGCTAGTTCATTAGGTTTTCCAACAATAAAATTGTTGAAGGTAAATCGTGGATCTAGTGGTGCACTTATTCCTTCTTTATTATTGCTACGATGACCGGTTTGCAATTGGGATTGCAGCGTTATTTTGTCTCCCAGTCCAGCCTCGTTCACGGCGTCAACTGATCCCTCGATCACAATATTTATGCTGGTTACTCCTGGGTCTTCCTTAGACCATAATGTGAGCAATCGTTCACCGTATTGCGTTTCAATCCAATCGCGCATGAATCGTGTTGGTACGGAAACAATAACTTTGCCATCTTTTTTATCCTCAAGTGTAAGCGGTTTCAGTAGACTCCGGAAAGTAGTTTCACCAATTTCAGCGCGCAACCTTGCTCGAACGCGCTCCCACTCTGCTGCGAGTCTATTGTCCATCATTTGTCGCCGATTTTGTCAGATTTGGTTGTACCTGACTAAACACAAACGCGGGGCCAAATTTGTGGCACACCGCAACAAAACTCTTGATCCGTCGGAGTCTATTCATGATCCGTGATCTCAATACTGGAACATTTGCAGACTTGGAATTCGGCAAGGAACAAGCAAACATCTCCCCCGTCTACCGACAAGCGTTCTGTCGGCGTCCAACCAATTACCTCAAATGCTAAAGATTAAGGCAGGAAACTTACTACTGAATTCTCTCCTGCTTCGATCTCCCCGCAATTTACTGAGTAGTTTACTTTTTCGAACTAGTGTCGCGGATTTGACTGATGTCTTTCAGACGACCGCGTCAGTTCTACTGTAACGACGTGCACGCAGTCATGCAACGAGACTGAAAAGAGAACATTCAAATAATTTTAAATTTTGTTTCGAATTTTGGAGTCAAGTTGAGATATCCAAAATATTCACAACTCAATTCATCAATCAACTTTCGACACTTCAAAAGTCACAACGACTTAATGCGCGCTGCTAGCTTAGAGAGTTTTCGGTTAACAGTGTTGCGATAATACACCCCTTTATTAACACCTCGATGAAGCTCTGGCATGGCTTCACGGAAAGCCGCTTCTGCTATTTCTTTATCTCCTCCGGCTATAGCCAACTCAACCTTTTTCAAATATGTACGAATACGACTTACACGTAATCGGTTTACCAAGGCGCGGCGGCTGTTGGTCCGGATCCTGTTCTTAGCTGATTTATGGTGTGCCATCGTCAAATTTCTTTATAAGCGTTACTACAGACCGAAAGCGGCGCGTTATATCTTTGTGAGAGTTTCGCGTCAAGCCCACACTGTTAGCGAACCTCTTGATTCTAGAAGAATTAGAAGTAAAATTCCACCGTTCTTTAAGGTTTATATAATTTATGTTTTGGACCTAAATTCGTTCGTTGGCATACTATCTGTTCAACCTATTTGGATTTGGTTGGGGTTGCAGTCACGGCATTTTTCCCTATTGGCGATAGTCTGAAGTGAACTATAATTTCGTCGTCTATGTTTTCTAATTCGAGAAATAATGCCTCTCCTTCTCGCTCGAATGTTCGAGTATTAACTTCCTCCCAGCCCAATTGTTCCAACGTTGTGCTATAAAAGCTAAGAATTTCTTCCAAGCCAATCTTCCCTGTCAAATAGGCTTCGGCTATGCGACCAGCAGCGGTATCAAAATTAATGCCGGCCCCTTCTATTACCTGTAAGCCTGGCATAACGGGCATTTCCTCAAATCCTGGAAGAAACACTTGCGTTTGAGCATTTTTCACAAACCCGCTGTTTAGAAGGACAATTAATGACAGCGAAAGAATTATAGTGGTGAAATGAACCATCCTCCTAATACCCTCCCGTCGCCTCATCTCTGATGCGCCGGGCAATAATAGGTGGATCGTCCAGCTTGGCGGATGCGTCGTATAGACCCGTCACAACCGGATATTGTGCACCGATTGCCCTCTCGGTTGTAAGCACCAAACTTGTTTTGAAAATAACCAAGCTCACCACTCGACTGCACATAGTCGCGCAAACTTGACCCACCAGCCGCGATCGCGTCCGTAAGAACTGCTCGTATAGACGCTACTATTCGTTCGGCGCGGATGCCTGGAATGGTATGCGCACTTCGCTTGGGCGACACGCCAGCCCTAAAAAGGGCTTCGCAGACGTATATGTTTCCTAAACCGGCCACAATTTTTTGGTCAAGTAAAATCGATTTTATTGATGTGCGACGGCCTGTAATTGAGCTGCTAAGAGATACGGCATTAAAATGATTACTTAAAGGTTCCGGTCCGAGCTTGGCTATCATGGGATAATATGAGAGCTCCTTGTCTTTGACCAGGTCCATAAATCCGAATCGTCGCACATCATTAAAACGGATTGTCGTCCCGGCGTCTGTAACAAAATCGACATGATCGTGCGGACCCGGTATGGGTGGTGTGGCAGTGTAAATGACTAATCGCCCGGACATGCCGAGATGAATGAGGAGTGAAATTTTGTCTTCGAGTCGAAATAGCATGAATTTGGCGCGTCGCTGTATTTCAAGCACACGTCGGCCCGTTAACCGGTCTGCAAACCCAGACGGCAGTGGGAACCGAAGGTCTGATCGGCGCTGTGTGACATTCACTAACACTCGATCAGTTAATACAGGTTTTAACCCACGGCAAATTGTTTCTACTTCCGGCAATTCCGGCATCGTGTGACTTTCTAGCAAAGCTGTGCGGCGTAGGCTATCGTTGACATTATGCAAAAAACAAAAAAATCATTTGTTGATGAAACTGGCCGTTTAGGCTTTCCAAACGCGACTACTGTCGATAAGGCTGAAATGGTGAAGGGTGTGTTTGAATCTGTCTCCCCGCGTTACGATCTAATGAACGACCTAATGTCTCTAGGTATGCATAGGATTTGGAAGCGATCACTAATAAACGAACTATCCCCTATCCCTGGGATGCGCCTCCTTGATGTTGGTTGCGGTACGGGTGACGTAGCATTACGGTTCCTTGCTCGCGGCGGCAGCCATGTTTGGGCGTGTGACAATAATAAAAAAATGATCGATATAGGTCGTTCAAGAGCTATCAACAACGGTGTGATATCCGGTGTCCAGTGGATTGTTGGTGATGCCGAATCACTGCCGTTGGATGACACCTCTGTCGACGCCTACACCATCGCCTTTGGCTTACGTAATGTCACCAAAATTGAATTAGCGCTTGCTGAAGCTCTGCGTGTACTTGAGCCTGGTGGGCGATTTTTATGCCTTGAATTTGCACCGTCGGCAGCCCCTTGGCTTGCACCGCTTTATGATCTTTATTCTATTAATGCATTGCCAGCGATCGGTGCCTTTGTGACGGGCGACAGAGATGCATATAGGTATTTGGTGGAAAGTATCCGACTTTTTCCCGACCAGACCGAATTGTCAGAACGAATTACCGCAGCCGGATTTCATGCTGTCAAACATAGGTGCATGACTGGTGGTATTGTAACTATTCATTCTGCCTGGCGGATTTGAATGGAACGTTGGTAGGATGATTTGTTCGTATTTACTATCTTCTGTCAGGGAACAAGGTTGCTACTCGTACCGCTGTAGAATGTGAGCCAATGTTAACTTCTCTCAAAAATATAGGAAGGTTAGTTCGAATTGGTTGGATTCTTATGCGTTGCGACGCATTGTCACCCATCCTGTCATTGTCGTTAAACCCAAAAGTAGGTTTTGGTTTTTTTCGCCGTTTTTCGCGGATCAATACAGATGGTCGTATGGGAAGGCGACTGGCAACTGCTTTACAGGAACTTGGTCCAACATTTATTAAATTGGGACAAGCTATGTCAGTACGGCCAGATCTGGTTGGTGAAGATATGGCAAACGACTTATCAATGCTGCAGGATCGTTTGCCACCCTTTTCTTCAGAGGAAGCCAAGGCGGTTGTTGAAGAAGAGTTTGGCCTCCCAGTTACAGAATTGTTTCGACAGTTTGATGAGCAACCTATCGCAGCAGCTTCTATTGCGCAGGTGCATTTTGCAGTTACCACTGACGGAAGAGCGGTTGCTGTCAAGGTGCTTAGACCGGGAATAGAGGAGCGATTTCGTGGAGAAATTGATCTGCTCTACTGGTTAGCACGTATTGTCGAACGATATCGACCAAAGTTGCGGCGACTAAAACCGATCGCTGTTGTATCGACATTCGAGCAAGCGGTAATGCTTGAGATGGACCTGAGTTTCGAAGGTGCTGCGGCCTCCGAGCTCCGTGAAAACTTTCTTGATGACCCACAATTTCGTGTTCCACAGGTGGACTGGGTTCGAACCACCCGTCGTGTACTTACCACAGATCGTGTCGATGGCCTCTCAATCGATGAAGTGGAAGCCTTAGAAGAGGCAGGTCACGATGTTGAAAGAATTCTCACTAGTTCTGCAAAGGCCTTTTTTAATCAAGTTTTTCGCGACGGTTTTTTCCACGCAGATATGCACCCTGGGAACATGTTCATTTCGCCCGACGGGGCACTTATGCCGGTCGACTTCGGGATTATGGGTAGGCTCGATAAAAGTACGCGATATTATCTCGCCGATATGTTGCTCGGGTTTCTGGAACGTGACTATCGCCGTGTTGCAGATGTTCACTTTGCCGCAGGTTACGTGCCAGACGATAAGTCTATTGATGCTTTCATGCAGGCATGCAGGTCTATAGGTGAGCCTATATTCGGTAAACCGATGAATGAAGTTTCGATTGCCAGGCTACTTGGTCAACTGTTTCATATTACTGAAAAATTTGAAATGCCAATTCAACCGCAGCTTTTATTACTTCAAAAGACCATGCTATTTGCAGAGGGTGTAGGACGGAAATTGAACCCTTCAACCAACATCTGGGTGTTGGCACAATCGATGATTGAGGTATGGATGGTAGAAAATAGGGGGCCAGAGGCGAGGGTTCGTGAGACGATTGACAATGCAGTGACAGGGATACAGAGATTGCCGTCGGTTATGGCTAAAACCGAGGCGGTTGTTAACAGGCTGAGTACAGATGGTCTGCGGGTTCATCCCGAGTCGCTTCGGTCCATACGTGAAAATAATTCTCAGCCTGGTCTGGGGTTGCTCTTATTTTTGGCGTTATCAATGACCTTTATTGGAATTGTTATTGTCTCGATCGGATAGAAAATTATACGAATTGAGTTAGTGAAGACATAATGTTCTATTTCCCGATGCTACGGAGAATTATGCTTGAAATAGCATGCTGCTTGCCGGTGCGCTGTGAGCAGCCTATTTTGTTGGGGGGCCGGAAGCCTGAGTAATTAGTTTTGCTTTGGGGGAGCATCAGAGTGGACTTGGAAAAACGCATTTTACTGATCGTTGCGGGAGGCGTTGGTGCTTACAAGTGCCTCGAACTGATTCGCCGATTGCGTGAGCGTGGAGCGCATGTTCGCTGTGTCATCACATCGGCAGGGGCCCAGTTTGTCACACCGCTGTCGCTCGCCGCACTTAGCGAGGAGAAGGTTTACAGCGAACTCTTTTCACTTACTGAAGAATCGGAAATGGGACATATTAAACTGTCACGCGACTCGGATCTTCTGCTTGTAGCGCCTGCGAGCGCTGACATAATAGCACGCATGACAGCAGGTATTGCCAATGATTTGGCCACGACTTTGTTGCTTGCTACCGACAAGCCTATATTAATAGCGCCGGCGATGAATGTTCGGATGTGGGAACACCCCGCGACTCAGGCTAACATCAAAATTTTAGAGAAACGCGCTGTTACCCGCGTCGGTCCAGAATGCGGTGATATGGCATGTGGAGAATATGGATTTGGTCGATTGGCGGGGACATCTGAAATAGTTGCAGCGATCGAACAACATTTTAGTGACGAAGACGGGAAAAAGGCTGGACCTTTAGCTGGACGAAGTGCGTTAGTTACTAGCGGACCAACTAGGGAACCAATCGATCCGGTGCGGTTTATTGCAAATCGATCTTCGGGCAAACAGGGTCATGCGGTTGCGGCAGCGTTATCTCTCCTTGGTGCTAAAACAACTTTGGTAAGTGGACCAACGATACTTGCGGACCCGGCCTCCGTAAAAGTAATTCATGTAGAAACGGCGCGCGAAATGCTTGCGGCATGTGAAGAAGAGCTGCCTGTTGATGTGGCTGTCTGCGCGGCAGCTGTCGCGGACTGGCACGTTGACAAATCGGATTCTAATAAACTCAAGAAAACTGGAGGTAAGAGGGAGCTCGTGTTGAAAGAGAATCCAGACATACTCCAGAAACTTTCCCTGGCTGGAAATAACAAACCTGATCTCCTAGTAGGATTTGCCGCAGAAACTGAAGAATTAGTAGAACGAGCAAAAGAAAAACGTTTTCAAAAGGGCTGTGATTGGATCCTGGCAAATGATGTCTCTTCTGGATCGGAGGTTTTTGATCTTGACTACAACAAGGTTCACTGGATTGACGCAAATAGTGTGGAGGATTGGCCGAGAATGACAAAATCTGATGTGGCTAAGCGTTTGGCAGCGCGTATTGCGAAACATTTTGCAAACACATCATGAGCGATGTCAAAGTAGCTGTTTTACGGTTGGCTAACGGAGCAGATTTGCCTCTCCCGGCTTACGCAACTTCGGAAAGTGCAGGAGTAGATCTATTGGCGGCGGTCGAGACAGAACTCACCTTGGAACCAGGTAGTCGTGCCGTAGTCCCAACTGGCCTCGCGATTGCACTTCCATCAGGCTACGAGGCGCAAGTTAGACCGCGTTCTGGACTAGCGCTCAAGGAGGGAGTGACGGTTCTCAATAGCCCTGGAACCGTCGACGCTGACTATCGTGGTGAGGTAGGTGTAATTTTAGCAAACCTTGGAGACCAACCCTTTGTGATTAGGCGAGGCACTCGCATTGCTCAGCTCGTAGTGACGCCTGTAGTTCGTTTGGTATGGAATGAGGTGGATGAGCTACCATTCAGCGATCGGGGAACTGGCGGATTTGGCTCAACTGGCAGGAATGTGGGGTAGAAGATTGATTTTACGATTGTCAAACCGGTTAAGGTTGGCGATAGAGGCAGTAGTGGATATTGCATACAATACATCTGATCAGCCAGTGCGAAGTGGCGACCTTGCCGAACGACAGGATATATCCAAACGATATCTAGAACCAATTTTACAACAACTTGTTCACGCAGGAATACTATCAGGAGTTCGGGGTCCACGTGGCGGTTACCGACTTTCGAGGTCGCGTAGGCGAATTTCACTCGGTGAAATAACACGTGTAATTTCAAATATGGAAGGTACCACGGATTTACTTGACGAGGTGGCACGTTCCGATCTCGGCCAAGCGGTTCTTCGTCCGTTGTGGAAAGATCTAAACGATACTGCCATTGGGCGATTAGAGAGCATTACCATTTATGAAATTTGTCGTCGCGCTCGCGTGGCCAACGTTGAACCGCCAGAGGCACCACAATTTGATTTCATGAGCTGATTAGAAGGTTGATCGGCCGTAAGACATGTGGTTTTAGAATACACTTTAACCACGCTAATAAGGTGAGGATATGGTTTTTTCTGATGAACAACTCGCCCGTTATGCCCGACACATCATTCTTGATGAAGTGGGAGAAGAGGGCCAGTACAGACTGTTGCAGTCTAAAGTACTGGTGATTGGTGCTGGAGGACTTGGTTCACCGTTACTTATGTATTTAGCGGCAGCGGGTGTTGGTACGCTGGGAATCGTCGATCATGACGTTGTCGATATCACAAACCTACAGAGGCAGGTTATTTTTAGGACGGATGACGTTGGTCAAGCTAAGGTGACGAGCGCCTCCCATGTGGTCAAGGACATAAATCCGGAAGTAAATGTAGTCGAGAATCGTATGCGGCTTACAAAAGATAGCGTTTTGGATTTAGTTAGTGGCTACGACCTTATTGCTGATGGTAGTGATAATTTTCCGACGCGCTACCTAGTCAACGATGCTTGTTATTTTGCTGCACGCCCCTTAGTTTCTGCGGCAGTTCAGAGATTTGAGGGTCAGGTGTCTACATTTTTTGCTTATCAGGGGGGTACTAATCCTTGCTACCGTTGTATGTTTCCAGTGCCACCACCCCCAGACTTGGTGCCGCGTTGTGAACAGGTGGGAATATTTGGATCACTAACAGGAGTGATGGGATCCATCCAGTCGACTGAGGTACTCAAACAGTTGTTAGAGCTAGGCGACAGTCTGTCAGGCAAGCTTCTAATTTATGATTCTCTCAACACTACTTTTCGCAAGATCAATTTCAAGCCTGACCCCCAGTGTCCACTATGTGGTGGCTCCAAGATGATTACTAAGGACAATCTAGGACAGTTAACATGACCCAATGTGAATTTGCCTCACATGGTAGGTTTCAATTAACGGGCCATTGTAGAAAACCCATTCATGATCAATAAGTATAGTAGCAATTTTAAGATCCATTTATTGATTACCTTCATCATTGTATTTGGACTATATGATCTAAAGGCAGTTGCACAGGGTATACTTGAAGTACCTCGATACGTTTCGCTTCATAAAGACGAGGTAAATGTTCGTACAGGCCCTGGAATACGCTATCCAGTCAAATGGGTTTTTGTGCGAAAATTTATGCCGGTGAAAGTGATTGCCAACTATGATGCATGGCGCAAAATTCGTGACTGGGAAGGTACTGAAGGCTGGGTTCATCACGCAATGTTGTCGAGCAAGCGATATGTAATCACGGTAAATGGACTAAACACTTTAAGGAAAGGCTCTACTGAAGAATCTCGTGCAGTGGCCAAGCTTGGCAGTGGAGTGGTCGCAGAGATTCAAAGTTGTGAACCTAAATGGTGCAAATTATTGGTTGGCGGATACAGAGGGTGGATGCAGCGTGATGTCCTGTGGGGCCTGAAACCCGGGGAAATACTTTAGGCTATGCAATTGTTACTGGTGGTCTTACTAGGAAGACAGGAAAATACCGAATTAACCTTGAAATCGTCCAAAATCTAAAAGCTATTGTATTCAAGTAACTAGCAACATGGAGCTAGGTAGATTAAGGTTTCCAGCGCCTATCGGGACAACTAACATGGCCACCCAAATATCTGGTTATGAAAAATCTTCAGCCAACTCTGTCCTTGTAACGTCAGACATTACCGACATGTGTGCGTAGTTTGGATGATTGAACCCGACTATCACCTCGGTACTAGGCTCGCAAAACTTGATGATCTGATCCTTTAAAAAAGGAAAATGAATAAACTGAACTGAAGATGCCTTGCCAGATGCCGTTGTGCGATCCAGGTCTGTCTCAGAAACGCCCTGTATGGACACCTCTCCGGCTAGTTGGATATACATAGTTTCCTCAACGCCGCCCAAGATTGCGAGCACAGAGTTTCGTCGGGCTTTATCTGGAATCTCAAACATGACTGTGCAAACCAGCTCATTACCATCTGGAATAAGGGGGTTGTAGGCTGAGAGTTCATCATCAATTTGTGCATCACCACCATTCTCGATTCGCAACATTTCATGTATCTGCCACCACATTGTATCGTAACATTCGAAGTTGCAGTTAGCATGGGGACCAATTTCCATGCGGCGGCGTTTTTTTAAGTTGACTATTTCACCACGTCGCTCTTCACGAACTTTTCCGAAATCACTAAGTGGTAAAATATTATCACGAGTGATTTTTAGTTGTGCACCCATAACTTTATTGTCCTCAACACTTATCAGACCTGACTTCATACAGTTATACCGTAGGCTCGAGCAAATAATATAATTGGGTGAGAAACAGTCTCGGCAGCACTGCGCTCTGTCTCAATTTTCTCTATACCTTGCGCGATATGTGTTCCGGCTAACGGGCATTCTGATACAAGGTAATGGTGGCCAGCTGCTATGGCCTCTCTGACAACCGGTTTGCCTTTGTTGAGGGCTACCTCAAAATTATCCTTTAATACTCCCCACGACCCACCATGACCGGAACATCGTTCTATTGGTGTGATTTCCGTATCCGGAAGAAGTCTCAGCATTTCAACTCCTTTTTGACCCATGTTTTGAGCTCGCGCATGACAGGCGACATGAAACGTTACGTTGCCATCCAGCGACTTCAAACCTTCGACGAGTCCGTTTTCACGGGCGAGTGCCACAATATATTCTGAAATATCGAATGTTCTCTGCGACAATTTTTTTATTTTCTCATTATTTGGTGAAAGAAGGGGCCATTCGAATTTAAGCATCAATGCGCATGACGGAACGAGAGCGACAACGTCGTACCCGTCATCAATCCAGGCATTTAATTCTTCTGCAATTCGTCGACTGTGCTCTGTTACCCTTGACAGGTCACCTTGCTCCAATTGAGGCATGCCACAACAACCGGGAAACACAACCTCTGTTTCCACGCCGTTAAGCGCCAGTACGGCGCTAGCAGCCAGCCCAATTTCCGGGTTGTTATAGTTACCGATGCAGGTAGCATAAATTATAGCTTTTCGGCCAAATGCGGGCGCATCATGGTTAACTTTCCGGGTGATGCTATTAGCACTTTTTAAAAGTGTTCGGCTTTGATATTTTGGCAGTTCAGCATCTCGATGAACACGTGCGGTTCTTTCCAATACTAATCGTGCGAGTCGGTTGCGACGACGCGTAAGCCAGTTTGCTAACGGTGCCACACTGCTTCCAATCCGACCGTTGCGGTCCGTTTCAGTCAGTTGGCGTTGCATGAAAGGGAGTTTTTCGTTGCTGTATTCAGCTGCGCGGTAGCGTAACATCAGGTGCGGAAAATCGACTCCAAACTCGTGTGGTGGCACGTAGGGGCATTTAGTTAAGAAGCACATGTCGCATAAGGTACAGGCATCGACGACTGGCTGAAATTCGGAACTGGATACTGTATCTAGCTCTCCACTTTCAGAATCATCAATCAAGTCAAACAGGCGGGGAAAACTGTCACAAAGATTAAAACAACGTCTGCAACCATGACATATATCGAAGACGCGTCTCATTTCCGCGTCAATTTTGTCCAAATCGATAAATTCTGGATTATCCCACGCTATTGAGTGTCGCACTGGCGCCCCAAGGCTACCTTCCTTCATTTTGGTACCGCCCTCTGCAGCGAGTAATCATACGATGTGCCGACGTTAAGCATGGGGTGCCAACGTTAAGCATGTGATCAACTAGTGCGAATCATAGTGAGCGGCTAACTCGGTCTTCGAATACGTGCGAGCCGCTCACAACGTTTTCAATCTATTAGTCCAGGGTATCGAGCGCCCTCTGGAAACGACCAGCATGACTTTTTTCGGCCTTTGCCAATGTTTCAAACCAGTCCGCAATTTCATCAAACCCTTCGTCACGGGCCGATTTTGCCATCCCCGGATACATGTCTGTATACTCGTGGGTTTCTCCTGCGATTGCGGCTTTTAAATTAGCTGGCGTATTGCCGATTGGCTCGCCTGTTGCGGGGTCACCGACCTCTTCTAGGTATTCAAGGTGACCATGTGCGTGTCCAGTTTCGCCTTCCGCAGTCGAGCGAAACACGGCCGACACATCATTATAGCCTTCGACGTCCGCCTTTTGTGCAAAATACAGATACCTACGATTTGCCTGACTCTCACCGGCAAAGGCATCTTTAAGATTTTGTTCAGTTTGGGTTCCCTTTAAGGACGGCATGAATTTCTCCTACATTCTTGGTTATTTAGTTCCCGTAACACTAACGTGATTATGATACACCCCGAAGGGAACATCGATCTAAGGCGTAAAATATGGAAAACAGTAGCTGTTAAGTCAATATATTAGAAGAGTTCAAAAAAAAAATATAACCAGTTGATAGGGGGCAATGTATTTGGCATTAATTTTCTATACTTTTTACTTGAATGATTATGTCGATTCGGCTGACTTGAGTTCCGTTCGGCGGTGAAGGCAGGTTACTAACGTCAAGTTTGGTTTCCACTATGTCAGTTAGTTCACTTCGCTCGGCGTTGAAAAAATGATGATGATTTGATGTGTTTGTATCGAAATAGGAGCGTCCTGGTTCGGCAACGACCTCACGTAGTAGTCCCGCATTAGTAAATTGGTGTAATGAATTATAGACTGTTGCCAGTGATACACTGACATTAGCCGCGACCGCCTCCCTGTGTAATTGCTCGGCCGTAACATGCCGGTGTTTTGTGTCCAGCAACAGTTGTGCTAAAGCCAGCCGCTGCCGGGTCGATCGCAGTTTAGCTTTTTTGAGAAAATGAAGTGCCTTAGTGTAGGGCCGGATAGTAACCATGCTTTCCAATATGGTGTTCAAAAGCTTACTGTAAAGGAAAATAGATATTTAATCAGTGTGACCTGAAGCAGTATATGCCAATATTTAGACTATTTTAAGCTAGTAGATCATATTCAAAAAGAAAGTTTCGAATTAAGTCATTAGAATGTAGGAATGGCATTCTTGGAACTCGCGTCACGAACTATGATCAGCTATATATGGTTATGATGCGGCGCGCATCTTCAAGACGCAAGAATTCAACGAGCGGTCGAAGTAGGTCTAGGCCACCACGACAACGATCTTTATTTTTCCGGGCTGTTTACAAAGGACTTGTTGTGTCTGTGTGGTTAGCGATCACTCTCTTGGTCGCCCTTGCGTGGTTCGCTTATGATCTGCCCGACCCGGATGGGCTCAAAACAGCCGTAACACGTCGACCAACAATTACTGTGCTGGCCGCTGACGGTAGTGAAATTGGTCGCCGAGGCGAGTTTTACGGGGATGTCCTCAGTCTAAAAGAAATATCGCTGCCACTGGTTACGGCAGTGCTGGCGATCGAAGACCGGCGATTTTATAAACATTGGGGCATTGATCCCAGAGGTCTCATACGTGCGACGTATGTAAACCTGCGCGCAGGTGCTATCCGTCAGGGAGGAAGCACCATCACGCAGCAGGTAGCTAAGAACCTTTTTCTAACGCGTGCTCGCACCTTCCGACGAAAAATTCAGGAGGTGATTCTTGCTCTGTGGCTTGAGCGGCATTTCACAAAAGATGAGATTCTGGAAATATACCTCAACCGTGTTTATCTAGGCTCGGGTAGCTACGGAGTTGATGCTGCCTCCGTACGCTATTTTGGCAAGTCAGCCCGCGAACTTTCGCTTTATGAAGGAGCAGTGATTGCCGGTCTGTTAAAGGCGCCATCACGTGATAATCCGCGCTCGAGTATCAGGCGGGCGACAATGAGAGCAGACCGAGTATTGAGAGCGATGGTGTCTGCTGGATGGCTGTCAGACAACGAAATTAAAAAAGCTTTGAAGGATGGTAAGACCACAATGAAAGTAGTTCCTCACGCACGTCTCCGCACTACTAAATTGACAGCTAATGTGGGCTCCGGTTACTTCACGGACTGGGTGATCGAACAAGTAGAAAGTTACGTTGGTTTGCTAGATCGAGATCTTGTTATACACACGACCCTTGAACCTGGGCTACAAAGCCTTGCCGAATCTGTTATTAATCAAGCGCTTCGCAGCACAATAACCCTTAATGGTGCGCAAGGTGCACTTGTGGCGATGGCTCCAAACGGTGCCATTACCGCAATGGTTGGTGGTCGGGACTATCGTGCTAGCCAGTTCAATAGAGCGAGTCGGGCTGAACGTCAGCCAGGGTCCGTATTTAAATTATTTGTATATTTGGCGGCCCTCGAAGCAGGTATCAGACCTGATTCTGTAATTATTGACGAACCGGTGACTGTTGAAGGATGGACGCCGCGTAATGCCGGAAACAGGCATCGCGGAAAGATATCAGTGCGCGAAGGGTTTGCGAGATCGATCAATGCGGTGGCGGTAGCGCTGAGCGAGCGTGTAGGTCGCGAAAGTGTTGTTGATATTGCAAGGCGTTTAGGCATTTCTACCAAACTAACAACTGACCCATCTCTAGCACTTGGTGTTCATGAAGTAAATTTGTTGGAACTTACTGGTGCCTATACAATTGTTGCTAACGGCGGTTATGGAATTTGGCCCCATGGCATCAAGTCGATCCGTGACCGCGATCAGACAATTCTTTATGTGCGACGTGGCGGAGGTTCGGGGCGAATTATCGCAACTGATCATGTAAAGGCATTGAATGATATGTTAGCGGCAGTCATTTCATGGGGTACAGGTAAGGCCGCACGCCTGAGTAGGCCGGCGGCGGGAAAGACAGGAACAAGCCAAGGTAATAGAGACGCGTGGTTCGTCGGCTATACACCGGATCTAGTGGCTGGGGTTTGGTTTGGTAAAGACGATGCACGGCCCATGGATCGCATGACGGGAGGTTCGTTAGCCGCACCGGTCTGGCGTCACTTTATGACAAAAGCATTAATTGATGTAACACCTTCTGTGCTTCTCGGCGTTGGTGCTCGGTCTAAAACTCTCCAATAACGATCTACATTTTGGATAAAGTTTTTCTCATCGATCGATTTGCACAGCATTCGCTGACGGCCGCACGACAAATGAATAAGTAGTGTAAGCCGCGGCACCCGAGATGAAGATCGCAAGGACCATTGGGATCACTGTGTCGCCTAGCGCGTGTCCAACAGCTACACCAACTATCGCAGCTAAACCAATTTGAATGAATCCGAATAATGCCGATGCTGCCCCGGCTCGTGTTTCCTGCAAACCGATTGCGCCTGCTAGGGCGTTAGGATGCATCAAGCCAAAACCGAACATGTAAATGATCATTGGAACGAGAATACTCTCAACACTCAAGTATCCTGAGAGAACTATAGCTATCATCAATGTACCAGCTATCATGGCTATGAGTGTACCCAGTTTCACCAGTGGGTTGATTCCTATCCTGGTAGTCACGCGACCTGCCAAGAATGTACCTGCCATGTACCCCACGGCAACCGCAGCAAAACACACCCCATACAGATTTGGCGATAAACCCATAAGTCCGATGAAAATGAATGACGAAGCGGAAATGAATGAGAAGAGCCCACAAAAAACGAAGGAGGAACAAAGGACATAGCCAATATAGCCACGATCAAGCGCTAGATCCCCATAGTTTCGAAATGCGCTTGATAGTGTTTTAGCATAGCCATCATTGTTGCTGTTAGTTTCGCGGAGCAGAAAAAGAACACCTATTAAAGAGATGCATCCTAGCACTCCCATGAAGGCAAAATTTGCCTTCCAACCTATCCATGTCTGAAGACACCCGCCAATAATCGGTCCTAAGATGGGCGCGAGTGCCATTGCGGTGCCCATGTAGGCGAGGACTCGAGCGGCTTGTTCGCGTCCAAATACGTCTCGAACGATGGCCCGAGCTACCACAGGGCCCGAACAAGCTCCAAACGCCTGAAAAAAACGCGCAACGATCAATGTTTCAATCGACTCTGCCAACGCACATCCGATACTAGCGACAAGATAAAGACTCATTCCGAAAATTAGTGCGGGTCTTCTGCCAAACCAGTCTGAGACTGGTCCATATATTAACTGACTTGCTGCAAAGGCGATCATGAAAACACTGAGGGTCAACTGAACAGACGCTGTATTGCTGGAGAATTCTTCTACAATTGAGGGGAGAGAAGGAAGATAGATATCTGTTGAAATGGCGCCCATCCCAACAAGGGTTGTGAGTAGTATTATAACAATCAACGCAGTAGGTTTAGGTGTAGGGGTCAAATTATGAAACTCAAGTAAATTTTAATTCGACGGAGGCAGGTTATAATATTGTTGGATTGGCATATTTTGAGATCAAGCGAGGTTCAATTACTCTGGCACAACCAACGAGATTTGTCGCTTGAGGGTCGTTTACGCGAAGTCAACAATTTGAGCAGGATGGGCTCTTGCGCATAGTTTTAAGCCTATCGACAGTGCGCTTTTCAATATCATCTACATCGTCTTCGGAAACCACTTTTCCGCGAACTGAAATACCTGCTTCGTGAACACTTTCGGGATCGCCTGAGACTAGCGGGTGCCACCAAAACAAGTCTCGCTTTTCCTCGACGAGACGGTAAGCACAGGTTGCCGGCAGCCAATTCAATTGGGTTATTAGTTTGGGTGTGAGTTTTATACAATCAGGTACTTTGTGCTGCCTATTTGCATAGTCTTTACAGCGACAGGACCTGAGTTCAAGATAACTGCAAGCAACATCAGTTGGTGTTATTACACCACTACCCACATCTTCCATTTTATGGAGACAACATTGACCACAACCATCGCAAAGGGACTCCCATTCCTTATCTGTCATTTCTGACAGGGTTTTTCGCTTCCAGAATGGTTTGTCAGTCATGAAGGGCGGTCTATCAGATGAATGAAAGACCCTGCAACACGTCCATTTATTAGGCCAACAGATTCTTGGCATTCGTTGTTGGCATCTGTGATTTCAAAAAACTGTTGGCCTGGTCCCTCCGATGTGATGCTTGCATAGTGAAACTCATGCCCAAGAAATCTTGTGTCACGACTACCTAGCATGGATGTTGCAAGTGTGGTCACGCGTCGATACCCGAGATGCAGACGTCGTTTCGCAAAGGACGATGTAAGGGGTAGAAGTCCAGCCATTCTGTGGGAATTTTTTTCTTCGTCAATTATAGAGTTGCCCAAAACCATATATCCCCCACATTCACCATAGATAGTCAATCCTCGTGTAGCAGCAGAACGCAGTTGATCAAGAAAAATTTGATTATTAGCAAGGCGGCCTGCGTGCAATTCGGGATAGCCGCCAGGCAGGTAAATAGCATCAGCGTGGCAGTCAGGCGCTTCATTCGCCAACGGTGAAAAAAAACAAATTTCGGCACCCGAAATACGCCAGCCAGCAAGAACTGTGGAATAACAAAAACTAAACACATCGTCCCTTGCGATTGCTATACGTTGGCCTATTGGTGGTATTTGTAGAAGGGATTCGGAATTCGGCATTTTCTTTGCCTTGAGTGCCAGCTGGTTGAGCAAAGAAAGATCTATAGAATTTTTCACTGCATTCGAAGCAATATCAATGAAATGGTCGAGATTGTGTTGTTCATTTGCCTGAATTAGCCCCAAATGACGTTCGGGAAGAATGAGACCTAAATCTCGCTGCAGCATTCCGAATATGGATA
>CAYQNO010000018.1:0-34131 GCA_964419045.1 uncultured Flavobacteriales bacterium | reverse complement strand
GGAGAGGTCACGGAAGGCAACCAGATCTTCGCCCATAATCCGCAATGCTAGCGGTAGATCCGTCAATTGCTCTGACATACAGACTGGCTGCCAAAAGCGGCGTAAATACTCACCGCAGGGTGTCCCAGGGTCGCTATGAGTTAGCTCCGCGTCTTCCTCTGCTGGAAATGATCTGTGGTAGCCGTTATAGGCGGTCTTAAGTTCCGAAGCAGTGATGGCCATTGATCCAACTCCCTAATGTCGTCATTTGGGGCATATTAATCCAATTACAGAGGTTTGCGCTAGATTAGTATTCCAATCCGATTTGTATAGGTCTGCTGAACACTAGATAAGAAATAGAGTCTACGCCACAGCCGACATGGCCCACCCACGCTTCTTCTGACCAAGCACGCCAAGTATGTGTAAATATTTTTTAACAAAGAAATTATGCAAAAGTTTTGGAAACCAAGTCCCTCACAAACCCAAGTCTTGGTAAATTTTTTGGAGGAGTGGCATTTCAAAGCTAAGACCAAAGTTTTAGGCCCGAAACTTAGCTCTATGAGTACGCACTAAAGTCTACGTGGTTAAATTATATCAAAAATAGGACGCTGGTAGGTGAAATGTAAGGGACCGTAATTTGGTAATTCAATATGTGTCTATGATTATCACGCACCACTTCCAATATAGAATGGCGTCCCCTAGGGGATTTGAACCCCTGTTACCGCCGTGAGAGGGCGGCGTCCTAGGCCACTAGACGAAGGGGACCCAGTCGCAATCTCACTCTACTCTTTACCGAAAGATGGGGCCACCATCAATTGGATTGTATTACTCGTGTCTGCATATAGCCAAGCGCAATATCCTGAGCAGCCTTAATCAACACCTCTACTTCCTGTTCCGTGGTATTGAAGGCTGTGACCAGTCGAATGCAATTGGGACCACCAGCCATCCACTGGTAAAACCGAAAACCTTGATTCAAAAGGCCTTCACGGACTTCCTGCGGGAGGATCACAAAGAGCTCATTAGCCTGCGTGGGATGCAATATTTTTGCCCCGGGTAAATCGCCAAAAGCCACAGCAAGCCGAGTTGCCATCACATTCGCGTTTCTAGCGTTTCGAAGCCATAAATCATCGTCGAGGTAAGCCTCAAGCTGCGCAGATAGGAAGCGCATTTTCGACCAAAGTTGACCTGCACGTTTACGTCGAAATTCAAAATCAGCAGCCACCGCTTTGTCGAAAAAGACCACGGCCTCAGCTGCCATCGCACCGTTTTTAGTAGCACCAAAGGACAACACATCTAGTCCGAGGCGCCAACTCGCATCAGCGGGACTGCAACCCATGGTCACAAGAGCGTTGGCAAAGCGGGCACCATCCATATGCAGTTTGAGACCCCTAGAATGGCAGAGCTCAGCAATACTCCATATGTCATCTGTGCTATAGATTGTGCCTGATTCTGTCGCCTGCGTGAGAGTCACTGCTGCCGGCTGCACATGATGTACAGACCCAACCTCAAACCGACCAAGTGCCTCCTCCAGAATTGTTGATGTGAGTTTAGCTTGGCCACCTGGCAGCGGAACAAGTTTAGAGCCACTATAAAATTCCGGCGCGCCGCATTCATCGTCCCAGACGTGACTCTCTTCGTGACAAAAAATTGCGCCGTGGGGTGGTGCTATTGTAGCGAGTGATAACGCATTTGCCGCAGTTCCAGTTGCCACAGGGTAGACTGCTACTTCGGCTTCGAAGATATCGTTGAATTGCTTCCTCAACCGCTCGGTCAACTGATCATCGCCATAAGGCATCGAATCACCATTGTTGGCGCGCACGAGTGCCTTGAAAATTTCTTCTGATACACCGCTCACATTATCGCTGCAGAAGTTCACAGTTCACCTACCTATTTTTCCAACACGATTGATCCAAGAATTCTACCAGTTTCCAAATCCACGATAAGGAACCTCACCAAACCGTTGGGCATTGTTAAATAGATAACAAGCCGGTTATTGTTGACGACAAAGTCTTTTACCTCTGCCGCGAGAGGTATTTCTACTTTGTGATCTTCGAAGTTTTCAAAATTTGTGGTGCTGGTGACATTAAGATCGCTGAACTTAGTTAATATTCCATAGAAAATTAGACCCGCGGCGGCCACAATCATGATTCCAAGAACAACAACCAGAGTCTTCAGTGCTAACATAATATGACCTCAGATAAATCGCAGATGAAAAAACAAGAAACCGCAATATCCCATAAGGTTTCAATTGAAGAAGCCGGCGAAAGACTAGACCGTCTACTCGCGCGGTCCTTCCCCGAATTGTCACGCAGTCGAATTCAGGCGCTTATCAAGGACGGCCAGGCGAGTTCCAACGGTAAGACGATAACCAACCCTTCATACCGGGTCAAACAGGACCAAAAATTATTAGCTTCCATACCCCCTATAAAAGAGATATCACTGCGTGCACAATCTATACCGTTGAGAATCCCTTATGAGGACAACGACTTACTGGTTATAGATAAACCTGCTGGGTTAGCCGTTCACCCAGCTCCCGGCACCCCAGATTGTACATTGGTAAATGCGCTGCTTGCTCATTGCGGTAACACGCTGTCAGGCATCGGGGGTGAACGCCGGCCAGGTATTGTCCACCGCCTTGATAAAGATACTAGCGGGTTAATTGTCGTTGCCAAGAATGATGCTACGCACGTCGCGTTAGCCAAGCAGTTTCAGGCACGAAATGTGGAGAGGCTCTATACCGCCGTTGTGTGGGGTAGACCCGTACCACCCGACGGAGAAATTTTAAAGAACATCGGGCGCCATCCGCATAATCGTAAAAAGATGGCAGTCTTGCCCCCCCCCAAGGGAAAGAAAGCACAAACAAGTTACTATACTAAACGGACATTCGACGGACGTGGTAGCATTTTAGAATGCCGACTCGGGACTGGACGAACTCATCAAATTCGAGTTCATATGGCATATATTGGGCACCCCCTGTTCGGTGACCAATCTTACGGTGGAAACACGAAGGTTCGCCTTAATAAACTTTCGCAATCTCAGGCAGAAACGGTTCTAAATTTTCCACGCCAAGCCCTTCATGCACAACTACTAGGTTTTTTGCACCCAACAAAGCAGATCAACCAAAGGATTGAAAGCGCAGTTCCTGATGATATAATGAAATTAATTAGCATATTAGCTAAAATGTGATCTCCGTCACGTTGGTGCAATAATGCGAAATTTGAGATTGTGTAAATTAACGTATTTTAGCCATTGACGGAGACATCAGCTAAATTACTCAGGACGAACTGGAGCCAGCATTTATGGCAACACTTCCGAGCGTTGCAGTCATAAGTCCGGAGGGCAACCTCCAACGCTATCTCAGCGAAATTCGTAAGTTCCCCATGTTAACGGTGGACGAAGAATACATGCTGGCGAAAGCTTGGCGAGAACATGACGACGTAGAGGCAGCACATAAATTGGTTACTAGTCACCTCCGTCTCGTAGCAAAAATAGCAATGGGTTATCGCGGCTATGGACTACCAATTGCGGATTTAATTTCCGAAGGTAATGTGGGAATGATGCAGGCGGTCAAACGGTTTGACCCAGAGCGCGGCTTTCGGCTAGCGACTTATGCAATGTGGTGGATTCGTGCGTCGATAAAGGAACATATCCTCCACTCGTGGTCTCTAGTGAAGATTGGGACTACTGCTGCTCAGAAAAAACTTTTTTTTAATTTACGACGGTTGAAAGGTCAATTGCAGGCCATTGACGATCGAGAGCTCGATCCTAGTGATATATCCGCCATTGCCGAGACACTAGACGTTTCTGAAACTGATGTCGTTTCTATGAACCGTCGCCTAGCCGGCCCAGATCATTCGTTAAATGCGTCGCCAAACGCCGAAAGTGAAGGCGAATGGGTGGATTGGTTAGTAGATGATTCCGAGAGTCACGAAATCCTGCTGGCCGAATCGCAGGAATTATCTGAAAGGCGCTCTCTGCTCCAAGACGCGATGAAATTACTTAACGATCGTGAACAAAAGATTTTGATTGAGCGGCGTTTGAGTGAGGAACCCAAGACGCTTGAAGAGTTGAGTCAAGTATATGGTGTCAGTCGTGAACGTATACGTCAAATAGAAGCGCGAGCATTTGAAAAGCTTCAAAAGGGTATACATGCCGCAACGCGGGATGACCAACTTATTCAACAAGTCTAAACCATCCTATTACCTCAATTCTCGGGTGAGGTTTTTTTGTTACTGTTTCTTTCTCGCTCGAACCATAATTGATTTTCTAATTAATCCGCATAACCGCGCGCAGGGAATATTCTTCATCACTGGGCGAACGGATCGCGTACAAGGATTGTATCCTCCCGTTCCGGGCTAGTCGACAACAAGGTAACTGGCGTTTCAATCAGCTCTTCGATACGGCGTATATATTTAATCGCAGTTGCAGGAAGTTCGGCCCATGAGCGCGCACCTTTTGTGCTTCCATCCCAGCCCTCATGCGTCTCATAAACGGGTGAAACCCTATTTTGTTTACTACCGGCCGCTGGAAGATGATCACAAGTCTCCTTTCCCAGTCTGTAGCCGACACAAACCTTGATTTCCGGCATTCCATCTAACACATCTAGTTTTGTTAGTGCTATTCCATTCATCCCCGCAATTTTAGATGTTTGGCGAACCATGACCGCATCGAACCATCCGCAGCGCCTGCGGCGTCCAGTCACAGTACCGAATTCCCGCCCGCGTTCGCCAAGCAACTGTCCTGTTCTATCGCTGAGTTCAGTTGGGAAGGGACCAGACCCGACACGGGTTGTATAGGCTTTGGTAATTCCTAGCACATAGTCTAATACCCCCGGACCAACACCCGATCCGGTTGCCGCTTCTGCCGGCGTCGTATTCGATGAGGTTGCAAATGGGTACGTACCATGATCCACATCAAGCATAATACCCTGAGCACCTTCAAATAGAATTCGCTTACCTGTACCCCGCGCTTTATCAAGAATCTGCCATACCGAAGACATGTATGGCAGTATGTGGTCGGCAATTTGACCGAGTTCGCGCAACAACGGTTCACTTTCTACTTCAGGCTCACCCAAACCTCGCAACAATGCGTTGTGGTGTTCTAAGAGTATTCGAATTTTCTCAGCAACTACATCTGGTTCAGCAAGGTCACATATTCGCAAAGCACGTCGGGCGACCTTATCTTCGTACGCTGGACCAATGCCTCGGCCGGTCGTTCCTATCTTATGTTCACCACTGGCCAATTCCTCACGAACATGATCAAGGCGTTTATGCAACGGGAGAATTAGTGATGCATTCTCGGCTAGTTTAAGCGTGTCCGGACTCACTGTGACACCAGCAGCTCTGATTTGATCCATCTCTGCAATCAAAGCCCAAGGGTCGACGACCACACCATTTCCAATTACTGATAGTTTTCCCGGTCTTACGACACCTGATGGCAAAAGACTGAGCTTATAAGTTATCCCATCTATGACTAACGTGTGTCCGGCATTATGACCACCCTGAAAGCGTACAACCACATCGGCACGCTCCGACAGCCAATCAACTATTTTTCCTTTACCTTCATCGCCCCATTGTGAGCCGACGACCACAACATTTGTCATAACATAGTTCCCTTACCAATCTATAATTCCACACCCTGGGTAGGGTATCAGCGATCAATACTTTTGGCACTATATGCTCTCTTATGCGTTCTGGTCACCGGCACTGACTTCTTCGAATGCCCAGTCAAGCCAAGGTAACAGCGCTTTAACATCTTCAAGTTCAACCGTGGCGCCGGCCCAGATACGCAGACCCGGCGGGGATTCATGATACGCGTTAATATCGTAAGCCACTTTCTCCGCCGCCAGCAAATCCGCTATACGACTAGGCACAGCAGCACGATGTATGTGATCTATTCCACAATTTTCAGATAGCTTTAAGCAAACGGAAGTGCACGATCGGAATGTCGGATCTGCAACCACAAATTCGACCCAACTGGTTTTCTCAACCCACTTCGCGATAGCAGCCAAGTTGTTCTCCGAACGCTCTATCTGTGCTTCTAACCCCCCTATTTTTTTTGCCCAACTCATAGCGTCGAGCGCATCCTCCACGCAAAGTAATGACGGTGTATTGATTGTATTCCCAGTAAAAATTCCTTCGTTAAGTTTCCCATTCTTGGTCAACCGGAATAGTTTCGGCAAAGGCCACGGAGGTGAGTATGATTCCAAACGTTCCACCGCACTCGGACTTAAAACTAGCATACCGTGGGCCGCTTCACCTCCGAGTACTTTTTGCCACGACCAGGTTGCTACATCGACCTTTAACCAATCGATGTTCATGGCAAACATTGCTGAAGTCGCGTCACAGATAGTCAGACCTCCCCGATTTGCCGGGATCCAATCAGCGTTTGGGACCCTGACACCACTCGAGGTTCCATTCCACGGAAACACCACGTCGCGTGAAAAATCGACCTTAGATAGATCTGGTATCTCACCAAATTCAGCCCCAATAACCCTCACATCAGCAATTTTCAGTTGTTCACACACATCCACAGCCCAGCTCTTTCCGAACGCATCCCACGCGAGCACGTCGACACCTCGTGAGCCCAACAACGACCAAAGTGACATCTCTACTGCTCCAGTATCTGAGCCGGCAACAACACCGATTCGAAAATTGTCTGGTATGCTCAGCAGTGCACGTGACTCGTCTATAAGCTGCCTAACTTTTGATTTTGCAGCTTTTGATCTGTGAAGACGACCCAGTGTTGCCTCAGCGAGTATGTCAATTGACCATCCGGGCCGTTTTTTACAAGGCCCCGACGAGAAATTTGGAGATTGCGGCTTTATGTTTGGCTTATTCAATAACTGTTAGCCCCGAGAGTTACTGCTACCCAACCTAGAAGTTAGGTTAAGTCTTGTTTAAACCCACCACAAGAGTATGTTTTACTGTTGAAAACGCATAAGATTTTAGTTGTCGGCAATAACACATTACTACATTCATAAATGTAAACTGCATCCAACTAGACGTTAATTCAGCTACCCTTGCTTCGCCCCAGCATAGCGCGAATACGCGCTAATAAAATACTCAACCGGATTCTGGGCTCGCTGGACGGACGGTCGCATGAGCATAGCTTTAACCCACTCTTTCAGGTGCACACAGTCATCCGGAATAGATATGTTGCGATAGTGCGTCAGTGCATCAAACCGCTCAAACCAGGGCCAAAATGCCACATCTACTATACTAATTCCATCCCCCATCCAGTATGGGTTTGCACCCAACTTTGCAAGACCTTCCTTTTCTATGTATCGAAGAATTTTCAGAAGAGTTTCACGCTTTTCAGGCCACACAGAAGAATCATTTTCCCGCAACAATCCGCCAAACGCTGAAACAAACCGAGTGTTGCAATAGTCGACCCAAATACGAGCAAGCGCACGGTGCCCAGCATCGTCTGGTATCATCGCCGGAGCTGTGTAGGTTTCATCAATATACTCATTAATGACTGTCGACTCCCAAATAACTAGATCGTTCTTCTTCAGAACGGGAACTTTGGTGTACGGTGATACTTTAACAAACCATTTGGGTTTGTCGCTGAGATCGACTTCTATCAGTTCGAATTCAACTCCTTTTTCATACAACATAAGGCGCGAACGATGCGCAAATGGGCACGAGTTGGAACTGTAAAGTTTTAATTCGAGCATTATTGTCTACCCTTTCTTATCGAACCAAGCGCACAACGCTGGTGAATTTAGTCGCGAGTGACAACGTAAATGTTAAAATACACGGGTCAGTGGCCTTGAGCGATAGTATATTTATACTAGATTGTTCGAAATATACCGTGGTCTTTTGAGAGTTTAACCTCATCCAAATGATAAAATCGTTATGACAAAACCTTCACCAGTTTGTTCTCTTACTCCTGAAAATATTGCCTTTGCTGCCGACGCTCTGAAAGCCGGTGATCTAGTGGCATTTCCTACAAAAACTGTATACGGACTCGGTGCGGACGCTAGTAATGACCTGGCAGTGGCTAAGATATTTGATGTAAAAGGCAGACCTTCCATTAATCCACTTATTGTACACGTAAAAGACATTGAGAGTGCCCTTCGTATTGCTTTCTTTGACAACCTTGCTGAAAAACTGGCACTAGAATTTTGGCCGGGAGCATTAACACTCATACTACCACGGAGACCAGATGCCTGCATTTCCCATCTGGTCAGCGCCGGCTTACCAACTGTTGCGCTTCGTGTCCCCGCGCATGAAGGCGCGCAGTGCCTCCTAAAGGAAGCCGAGTGTCCTATTTCGGCACCCAGTGCAAACCGGTCGGGTCATATGAGTCCAACTACTGCACAACACGTCCAGGAAGCGTTTGGTGACGAAGTCGCTATCATACTCGATGGAGGTCCTTGCCAAATCGGCATTGAATCCAGTGTAATAGACCTTAGTAATTACGAACCGGTTCTGTTACGACCAGGTGGATTGCCTCCAGAGGCAATAGAAAAGGTCTTGGGTCGGGCTCTATCCACTTCTTTAGGTAACATCGACGAACCGCGTGCCCCAGGCATCCTCGGGCCACATTATCAGCCATCTACACCGTTACACCTCGATACATCTATATCAAGACCAGGAGAGGCTCTTCTCGGCTTTGGCCAAGTAAAAGGAGCTACGCTCAACCTTTCGATATCTGGTGATCTACGAGAAGCGGCTGCTAACCTGTTTGCACATCTTCACACTCTTGATGCCGGTCAATACACCGCCATCGCTGTCATGCCAATCCCTGACAAAAACCTTGGTCGTGCAATCAACGATCGCCTCCGTCGCGCGGCTGTAAGGAAGTGCCAACTATCACATCAAAATAATATAAATGAAAAATAAATCGGTAACGACAGTATCCGAACAACTTGTTGGCTCAACGGGGATAGGCTAAATCCTTTAAGGAGAGTTCGTTTGGGGAAAGGGTAACTATGACACTTGATACAATCGGATCAGTTTTAAATCGGACACTTGACCAAATTAAAGAAATCGTCGGACCAAGAGGTTGGAGTTCCGACGAGAAAGTACTTGAACCCCTGCTGATAGACCGCCGCAGCAAATACAAGGGACGCAGTGCATTATTGGTGTGCCCGGCATCAACAGACGAGTTGGCAAAGGTTGTCTCTGTTTGTGCCAAAGAGGGAATAGGTATAGTGCCGCAGGGCGGCAATACTGGCGTATGTGGGGGAGCAACACCAAATCCAGATGGTCACGAGATCCTGCTTACACTTGGCCGAATGGACAAAGTGCGTGAAATCGATCCTCATAACTATACTATAACTGTCGAAGCTGGATGTATCCTGGCCGATATACAGAGTGCTGCGGAAGCAGTAGATAGACTGTTCCCACTTAGCCTTGGTGCCGAAGGCTCGTGCCAGATAGGTGGCAACTTGTCGACTAACGCCGGCGGTATCGCAGTCCTAAGGTATGGAAACTCCCGAGACCTTGTATTGGGATTAGAAGTTGTACTGCCCGACGGGCAAGTCTGGCATGGGCTAAGGAGTTTACGAAAAGACAACAGGGGTTACGATTTAAAACAATTATTCGTCGGGGCAGAAGGCACTCTTGGAATTATTTCGGCCGCCGTTCTGAAGTTGTACCCTTCACCAAAGGATGTGCAAACAGCGTTTATTGGGCTCGCAGGCGTCGAATCCTCCATTAATTTGCTCACGTTATCGCGTGCCGCAAGTGGTGACGCTATAACGTCATTTGAGTTGATCCCCCGAATAGGCCTCGATAACGCTCTCAAACATATTCATGGCACTGTTGACCCATTACAGACGAGTCACGACTGGTATGCACTCGTTGAGTTTTCCGGTGCACGTGCCGACGGTAATATGCGGGATTGTATGGAGGCAATGCTTGCACAAGCAGCGGAATTAAAATTGATCAGCGACGCAACAATCGCTGTGTCGGAAAAACAGCGTGAAGAAATTTGGCATATTCGTGAAGCCATGGTTGAGGCGCAATCTTTCGAAGGCGCTAGTGTTCATCATGACGTATCCGTACCCGTGAGCCGTGTACCCGAACTGATCCGGACGGCGACTGATGCTGTTGTTGATGCTGTTCCGGGCGTCCGGCCGGTTGCGTTCGGTCACCTTGGTGACGGCAACGTCCATTTTAATGTCTCCCAACCAATAGAAATGGAAGCTGAAGAATTCCGAAAATTAGAGCCAGTACTGAGCCGCATCGTACATGATATTGTTCACGCACTTGATGGTTCATTCAGTGCAGAGCATGGTATTGGCCAATACAAGCGTGAGGAGCTCAGAATCTATAAAAGTAAACTTGAACTCGATATGATGCGTCGAATTCGCTCCGCGCTTGATCCAAAAGGCCTTATGAACCCAGGCAAGGTTCTTTGAATCAATGCTCACATGCCACGCAAATAGGGGGCTAAATGGTTGGGTATAAAGCTCCGTTAGAAGATATTGCGTTCGTCATGAATGATCTAGGAATTCTGGATAACGTAACCGAGTTACCGGAATTCGGTGAAGTCAGTGATGAGCTCGTGGTCTCAATTCTCGATGCCGCTGGAAAGTTTGCAAGCGAAATTTTAGTTCCCATCAACCAATCGGGAGACCGCGAAGGATGCCGACTGGAAAACAATGTGGTTTATACTCCGAAAGGATTTCGGGAGGCCTATAGTAAGTTCACCACTGACGGCTGGGCCGGACTGACCGGCAAAACCTCGTATGGCGGACAAAACTTGCCTACCCTAGTATCCGTCGCAACGAAGGAAATATGGACCTCAGCCAATATGGCTTGGTCCCTTTGTCCTAGTTTGAGCCAAGGCGCGATTGAACTTCTTTCGGCGCACGGGTCATCGGCACAGAAAAAACTATATTTGCCACCTTTAATTTCTGGCGAATGGACAGGTTGTATGAACCTGACTGAATCACATGCTGGCTCAGATCTCGGTCATATCCGATGTCAGGCAATCCATAACAATGATCACTACAAGATACGTGGTCAAAAAATATTCATCACTTGGGGCGAGCATGACCTTGCGAATAATATAATCCATCTAGTCCTTGCCCGTACACCAGGTGCGCCACCTGGGGTAAAAGGAATCTCGCTGTTTATTGTACCTAAACTCTTACCTGGGCCTGACGGTAACTCGAGTGTGGCCAACGATCTACGTTGCGTTTCCATCGAACACAAGCTGGGCATTCACGCAAGTCCTACCTGCATTATGTCATACGGTGACAGCGAAGGTGCCACAGGGTTCCTAGTAGGAGAGGAAAACCGGGGACTCGAGTACATGTTTACGATGATGAACAGAGAACGACTCAGTGTCGGCCTACAAGGGCTAGCGCTGGCCGAACGAGCCTATCAGCAGGCACGTAATTTCTCATTAGAGCGCCTCCAGGGCCGCTCAAACAGTCATGTCGGAGCCGCTCAAGTTACCATCATTAATCACCCAGATATACGCCGCATGCTGCTTACCATTCGCTCACAAATTGAGGCAATGAGAGCAGTTATTTACGATACAGCCGCTATGATAGACGTCGCAAATTTCCATACAGATTTGAGAATTCGATTGGAAACAAAGGCCAGGGTGGACCTACTGACTCCAGTCATAAAGGCATGGTGTACCGATGTTGGTGTCGAACTTGTATCGATGGCAATGCAAATCCACGGCGGCGTTGGTTATATCGAAGAAACAGGTATGGCCCAGCATTTTCGGGATGTGCGAATTGGACCAATTTACGAAGGTACAAACGGAATACAGGCCAAGGACTTAATAAACCGAAAAATTATCCGCGATGATGGTGCAGCAGCATACGCCTTTATCAAATACGTTCGTACGCAAGTCTCCAAACTGGGTGGAGACGAGAATAGCACGAGGATCTCTCGTCATCTTGAGAGTGCTGTAAGGGCTTTAGAACGTACTACTCATTGGCTCGTCAAATCTAGTACTAACAACCCAGCAGGCGTTGAAGCAGGAGCCGGAAATTACTTGCGGCTTATGGGGCAAGTTGCAGGTGGCGCCTTGTTAGCTAAGACGGCTCGTTCCGCGCAACAGAGTTCTAATCAAGGGAAGTCGAATACTGGATTTTATAAATCGAAGATAGTTAATGCGCGATTCTATGCTGAGCATATTCTTTCACAATCATCAGCATTACTTACACCAATCACCGAGGGGCATGCACCTATTTTGGAACTTTCCAATGAAGATTTTTAGTCGCTAATCAGCAAACGAAAGCGAGACATTTAAATTCCTCTTCCCCTTGCAAATCACCCAGCAACTCTCGAACAGTCTTACCACTAGCGGGATGAAGCTTCGTTGGGGCAATATCTGCCAGTGGACGAAGAACAAATATACGTTCCTCTAAACTTGGATGGGGAATCGTAAGGTCTGGTAGAGCTATTAGATTATCACCGTAGAAAATTATATCTAGGTCAATCTTACGTGGGCCATAGCGCTCAGACGGTGTCCGCCCAATAAGGACTTCTAACTCTTTTAAGTGAGTGAGAAGATCCAATGCCAACAGAGCGGTGTTTCCTGCAACCACCATATTTAAAAACCACGGCTGGTCCGTTATATATTTTGGCTCGCTCTCATAAATCGGTGATATTTGGTTCACGTCCACAAACACTCTAAGTTCAGTCACCGCTTTCTCAAGATTTTTTCTGCGGTCACCAAGATTACTACCAAGTGCTAAAAATATTTCAGGCACTGGCTACGGTTCCTTTTATCTAGCGTCGTCTGAAGAATGCAGAATTGCATCGGTCATCCGCGCAACCCGAACTATTTCCTCTACATCGTGAACACGTATAATATTTGCCCCGCGTGAAATGCCTATGGCACACGCTGCGGCCGTCCCTTCAAGTCTTTGACGGACTGGCATATCGAGCACTTGCCCTATAAAAGATTTTCGACTTGGGCCAAGCAGTACAGGAAATCCCAGTGCTTTAATTAAATTCAACTCATTAATAATTGTTAGATTTTGATCCACCGTTTTGCCAAACCCGATACCTGGATCAACTACAATCTGGTCATCAGCGATACCTGCATCGCGCGCTAGACTGACCATTTCCATTACTTCATTACAAATATCTGCCATTAGGTCATCATAGACAGCACCCAAATAACTGCTACCAAGACGGGTATTGAGCTCTACATCATTCGGTCGACTACGGTTGTGCATGAGGATCACAGGTATGGCACGCTCTGCTATCAGACGCGCCATCGCTGGATCGCCTCGCAAACCCCACACGTCGTTTACTATCTGCGCGCCAGCATCAAGCGCCTCAGCCGCAACCTCCGCTTTGAAGCTATCAATTGAGATAATTGCTCCTGGCAACGTTGCAACAGCCCTAATGACAGGCAGTACTCGTATCATTTCTTCCTCAGCAGAAACCGGCTGTGAACCGGGTCTAGTGCTTTCGCCTCCGATATCAAGGATGTCCGCACCTGCCTCAAGAAAATGGCTTGCTTGCTTTATCACACGATCAACCAGCTCCGACTCCAGAAGAAAACCGTCTCCAGAGAATGAATCCGGAGTAATATTTAGTACACCCATAACAAACGTTCGGGTATTCCAGTTAAAATGATCAACAAGATTCATTGGTGGTATGTAACCAGAATTAGTTGGGTCGCGTGACCATAGCCGAGCGACATAAACGTGACTTTATGCGCTCAACTATTCCCTGCGCAAGCGCCAGACCTTCGCGCTAAATAATCATATATCGAAATCTCGGTTGCCCCACGTGGACGAGCGCATCATAATCACCTTAAAATTGAGTTATCAACCTGAGCAGGCGAGGATACAAATTGGCGCATATGGCTTCCCAGTGGCAAAACCTATCGGTTAAATCGGGCGCAGCCGCCCCCAGACTCTACGATATATTCGTGCATGATCTAGTTATCCCATGGAGAGTTGGTGTGCGCCCACACGAACAAAATAGTGAACAACTGATACGCCTTAATATTAATCTCCGTGTCCGCGAACCAAAACCCGTCGATGCCGAAGACTACGATAAGGTGGTATGCTACGAGCAGATCGTCGATGGAGTGCGTGCGCTTGCGGCAGTTGGTCACGTTAAACTGGTAGAAACATTAGCTAAACGTATCACCGATTTGTGCCTAGCCGACCATCGGGTCGATGAAGCAAGAGTACGCGTGGAAAAACTTAATGCGGTAAGTGGAGCGGCGAGTGTCGGCATTGAGATTGTTCGTACGCGAACTGACTTTGGTAACAATCCATCTTTAAGAATGGTTGAAGACAACTAAAACTTTTATGATTAATGTCTGGGAGTTGACTAACGCGTATCAAATGCAAATTGATGACTTAATTTATCAACATTCAGCTATCTGGGCTTGCAGTGCAGCCACAAAACTGGAAGCATGGAGTACACTAACCCAAACTTATGGCGAATTGCTTTAATAAGCGAAATAAGATGATGTATATTTCAAACATACACCGGTCCATTCGTCTCCTACTAATTACCCTATTTGCATCCGCTTCTTTGGCTGCTAATTCAAACCTGACCATTGCGGCAACTAGCGACAACAAAGCTGCTCAGTTTATCCAAGGCCTGGCCAACAGTGCAATTGATATATTACGCGATAACAGCCGTTCCTTGGAGGTACGTGAGTTAGAATTTCAGAATTTGCTTAATGATGGATTCGCATTAAATCTCATTGGCCGATTCGTTGTTGGTGGCCAATGGCGCAAGATGACTGCGGAGCAACAGGGAGACTACCAACAACTCTTCAAACTATGGATACTCAAAACCTATTCTGTGCGACTCGGTGGATACTCGGGTCAATCTTTCTCGATCCTCAAGGTTGTAGAAGTAGGCAAGACTGACCGATATGTGCGAACGCTTATCACCCAACCTAAGGGTGGAGAATCAGTCCGGTGTGACTGGCGGGTGCGCCTTATAGAAGGACAATACAAGATTGTAGATATAGTCGTTGAAGGCGTTAGCATGGTCTTAACACAACGACAGGAATTCTCAGCAGTCGTCAAACGGCACGGTGTTGACGGACTGATCGAAACGATGCGAGCCCGTGTCTCAAAATTCCCTGCAAAAGCTGGATGAATGACACGCCACTAATATATTGAGAGGAGGCAAAATTGAGAGGCACATTTCAGTCGCATAGGCAAAAATTTTGGTCAACTTTCTTGGCGATAGCAATGTTACTGTTTTGTACCATGAACACTGCCATCTCAGCTGACTTTGAGTTGGGGTACCAAGCATACCAGCGCGGTAATTTTGGACTCGCGCTGCAGAACTGGCGTCCTCTTGCAGAGGCTGGTAATTCTAAGGCACAGTTTAACCTCGGTGTCATGTATGACGAGGGGCGTGGTCTAGCACCAAACAAACAAAAAGCGATTTTATGGTGGGAAAAGGCGGCGGCGCAGGGCGACGAGAACGCAATGCACAATCTTGCAATGTCTTATCTGTTTAGCCCTAACTCTGACTCAGACCATGCGAAAGCAATTGACCTAATCAAAAGGGCTGCCGAGAAAGGGCTGGCCCGATCGCAATATGCGTACGGGAAAATCTACCTGCATGGTCACGGCGCCCCAAAGAATGAGGAGAAAGCGCTTAACTGGATCCTCAAAGCCGCCGACAATGGCAATATTCGAGCTCAATATAATATGGGAAAGTTGGTCCGCGACGGTGTTGCTGGACCAGTGGACAAGGAAGCTGCGGCGCAGTGGTTTCTGAGAGCGGCAAAGCAGGGATATGCGAAAGCGCAAAACCGTATAGGAGTGCGTTACGCACGTGGCGATGGTATAGAAAATAATAATATTCAAGCCTTAATGTGGCTCACACTCGCTGCTAAGACTGGGGACAAACTAGCTGAGATTAATAGAGCCGCATTGATACAGAAAATGACTCCCAGCCGTATAGGTAAAGCCCTAGACCTCGTTAATCGTTGGATGCCAAAAACTGAGTAGAGATGTAGAAGCAGTTATTTCGTCTGTTCGTATTTACTGCTCGATTCCCATAGTCCACGGGTATACCAATAAACCAATAATATTGATAGGAAATCGCCGTTCCTCACAGACATTAGTTTCAAGACGAGATATCTAATGAAGCTACCTGTAATATCGCTCTTCATCGCTGCGTCGATTACCAGCTTTTCGGTATCGGAGTCACCAGCCTTGGCAGCTGATAAGTCTGCTGGGAAAAGCTTCTTTAAAATTTGCTCAGCATGCCACTCTCTCGAAATAAATATGCATAAGGTTGGACCCAGTCTAGCCAGGCTCTTCGGTAGGCATGCTGGGACGGTCAGTGGCTTCCAGAGATACTCTCCTCACATGAAAAAGGCTGGAAATAAGGGTCTCATATGGAGTGAAGAGTTACTTCTACAATATCTCGCTAACCCAAAACAATTCCTTCGCGACTTTTTGAGTGACCCATCGGCACGAACAAGTATGACATTCGCTGGGATTCGTAAAAAAAAGGACCTGGAAAATCTTCTGGCATATTTGCTCGAGGCGACAAGGTAAATCTGAAACGACATTGCCAACCTTCTCCCTGCTAATCTAGAGAAAAAAATGACCATTAATCCAGAAGATGTCGTTATGTTTTCGGCAACAGAACTTCTCGAACTTTATAGAGAAAAGCGACTCTCTCCTGTAGAGGTCGTTGAAGCAATACTTCATCACATAGACACCCAAGACCCTTCAGTTAATGCCTTTCAATTGGTTGACCCAGAAGCAGCAATTGTATCGGCAAGAGAATCAGAAAGGCGTTGGCTAAACGATGAAGCACATGGTTTGGTCGATGGGATACCAACTACAATAAAGGATCTCGTTCTTGCGCGAGGTTGGCCCACTTTGAGGGGTAGCCTGTTAACAAATCATGATGACGCGTGGGACGAAGATGCTCCGGCAACTGCTAGGTTGCGTGAACACGGCGCGGTCATACTTGGCAAAACTACTACTCCTGAATTCGGCTGGAAGGGCGTAACTGATAGCCCTTTGAGTGGTATTACACGTAACCCCTGGAATACTGAACGCACTCCTGGAGGTAGTAGCGGTGGTGGGGCGGTTGCGGCAGCGCTAGGTATGGGAGCTCTCCATGTCGGTTCTGATGGAGGAGGATCAATTCGCATACCCTCTGGATTTACCGGCGTCTTTGGCTTTAAACCTAGTTTCGGTCGTGTTCCGGCCTATCCAGCAAGCCAGTTCCCTAACTTGAGCCACGTTGGTCCAATGACTCGCACCGTAGCCGATGCTGCCTTGATGATGAACGTGTTGTCACTGCCAGATGCACGTGATTGGACCTCACTTCCTTATGACAACCAGGACTACCGTAACGAAATAAAAAAAGGGATTGGTGGCCTCCGCGTAGCCTTCAGTCCGACCCTCGGATTTGTGGACATTGATCCAGTTGTGGAGGATCTGGTGCGGCACGCTGCTATAAGTTTGAGTGAGCTTGGAGCGGAGGTAGAAGAAATAGACCCTGGATTCGACAGTCCCCGAGAAATTTTTCTAACCTTATGGTATAGTACAGCTGCGCGAATGCTGAAGAATATTCCAAAAAAAAATCGCAAGTTGGTAGATCCGGGCCTACTCCAAATTGCCGACAGTGGGAGTACGATAACGCTCGAAGATTATCAACATGCTTCAGCGGATCGAATTATGCTTGGCCAGCATATGAAGCAATTCCACATGACCTACGACTTGCTCATCACCCCAACCCTACCTATTCCGGCATTTAGCGCTGGACGGGATTTCCCTGACGAAGCCGATTATGCCGGCTGGGAAGACTGGACGCCTTTTACCTATCCGTTTAACCTGACTCAGCAACCCGCTTGCTCTGTGCCATGCGGATTTACATTTGATGGACTTCCTGTCGGCCTCCAAATCGTAGGACCGATGTTCTCTGATTGTCTCGTTTTACGTGCAGCCTACGCCTACGAAATTGCGCATCCTTTTCATATGCCTGCAAGCTGAGAACGCTAACCTCTGCAAGCGTTAATTGGTTTATGTATTAAGAGCCTGAGCAAGATCCTCCTTGATGTCTTCTACATCTTCAAGGCCAACCGAAAGACGAACCAAACCCTCAGAGATACCAAGTCTCTCGCGCTCCTCAAACTCAATACTCTGATGAGTCGTAGTAGCCGGGTGAGTTACCAAACTCTTTGTATCACCTAGATTGTTAGCAATGTCGACAAGCTTTAAAGCGTTGATGAATTTAAAGGCTTGCTCCTTGCCACCAGCCAATTCGAAGGCAACAATCGTACCACCCCGACGCATCTGGAGCTTCGCTAGTTTAGCCTGAGGGTGGGAAGCTAGTTCAGGGTAAATGACCCTAATCAACTCACTTCGTGCTTCTAAAAAATTTGCAACCTCTAATGCATTGTCGCACTGTCGCGAAACACGCATCTCCATAGTATCCATAGACTTGACAAGAACCCACGCATTAAACGCACTAAGTGCTGCACCCGTATGGCGAAGAAATGTCATAAGTGGTCCACGCACGAATTCCTTTGAACCGAGAATAGCACCGCCCAGCGTACGTCCCTGACCATCAATATGTTTCGTAGCTGAGTAGACGACTATGTCTGCACCTAGCTTAAGTGGCTGTTGTAGCAACGGGGTGGCAAACACATTATCGATTATTAGCGAAGCACCTGCTGCGTGCGCCAAGTTCGCTACCGAACTTAAATCTATTATCTCTAGTGTTGGGTTTGATGGAGACTCTACAAATACAGCTCTTGTCGGCTTAGACAGTGCCTGCGCCCACTGATTAAGATCTGTGCCGTCAACAAATTCTGTTTTAATACCATAGTTAGGAAGAAACTCGGAGAGAATGGTGCTACACGACCCGAATAACGCGCGCGAAGCAACTACTCTATCACCGGTCTTTAGTTGACACATTAGCGAGGCGAATACAGCAGCCATGCCACTCGCAGTAGCAAAACAGTCCTCAGCTTCCTCGAAGTCGCGGAGCTTCTCTTCGAACATAGTCACCGTCGGATTACCATAGCGAGAGTACATGTAATGGTCGGTCTCACCTTGGAAAGCCGCCGCCGCCTGCTCTGCCGACTCATAAACAAAGCCTGATGTCATATAAAGCGCTTCGCTTACTTCGCCAAACTGGCTGCGTGTCAGTCCCCCGCGCACCAACACGGTCTGTGGACGATACCCCGTCTTTTTTGAACTAACCATTATGCTATTCCTAATGACTTATCTTCATACCCGCCATACAAGATGCCGGGTTGGCGACTCGTGATTAGCCTATTCTCCCACCTGCAATCAATGGCAAGATAAAAATTGGGCGCCACATTGGCCACGCTAACAAGTCCTAAATACCGACAGGCAAACCACATTAGGAGTAATGGATATGTTTGTTCAGGAAAATTATGATAGGGAGGAAGAATCATGATTCTTCATCTTAGCACCTGGAAGGAAGTAGAAAACTATCTAAAACGTTCAAAGGGAATTATCATACCTATCGGCTCAACAGAACAACATGGCCCTAACGGCATCATAGGCACTGATTCTATCTGTGCTGAGGTAATTGCCAAAGGTGTAGGAGAGTCAATTCAGGCACTAATTGCTCCGACAATCTACTGTGGAGTTGCCCAATTTAATTTAGACTTCGCTGGTACACTGACGGTAAGGCCAACAACGCTGATCGCGCTAATTAAGGATACTATCCTCTCGCTCGCCCATCATGGATTTGAAAGGTTTTACTTTCTAAATGGCCATGGTGGTAACATAGCTCCAGCTCGCTGCGCATTCCAGGAAATTTATCATGAGAAGAGTTTGGCACCTCACGATTCTCAAACGATTCGCTGTCGCCTTCGTAGTTGGTGGGAACATTCTAACACCGATGCAATGCGTCGCTCACAATTCGGCGAATGGGAGGGCTTTCATTGCACGCCAAGCGAGGTAGCAATAACCCAGTACGCCCATCCAAAATCTACCAAATCTGTTAAGATGAAAGCACCAACTAAGGTCTCGCCAACCTATATTAAGAACCATCCCAACGATGACCACTACGATGCTAGACACCATCGCCACAAATTCCCCGATGGTCGAATCGGTGCGGATCCCTCACTAGCAAGTCCAAAGCACGGCGAGAGCCTCGTAAAGATTGCTATTAAAGATGTTTGCGAAGACTACATTTGTTTCTTGGATGAGAAAGCTTAGTACCAAATAGGTAGTCTATCATTAACCGAGCCCCTGACTTAGCAAACTTTGTTGTACCGCGAGGCAGAGACAGCAATACCTAAATTCGCCAAATGGTGTGCCAAGTTTATGATCAATATTTATGGCAAGTTTTCGCATAAAGCGAAAATTAATAAATTCTTTTTTCAACGTTTTCATTAATCTGGTCTGTAATTTACCTTTCAAATTTTTTTGGTCAACAAATGTTACGAAAGTAAAAGTACATGCTTTTTAGTAGTACAATATTCATTTTCGTTTTCTTACCCATAGTCCTATTGGCATATCATTTGTGTCATCGAGTCCTCGGAGGGTCGGCGGGACTTATATTCCTCACACTTTCATCTTTGGCCTTTTATGGCTGGTGGGATGTTCCATTCCTTACACTTTTAATAGGTTCTATTTTAGGCAACTTTGGCCTAGCAACCCTGCTGACAAAGCGACCTAGTAATCTGTTGTTAGCAACTGCAATAATCGTAAATTTGACGGTGTTGGGTTATTTTAAATACAGGCTCTTCGTTCTCGGCATAATTGGGGACCTTCTTGGACATTCTTGGGGCGCTGGCACTCTCTTAATACCCCTAGCAATATCTTTCTTTACCTTTCAACAAATTGCCTTTTTGGTAAATGTTCGAAACGGAACAACAGCGAGAGGTCAGTTAAAGGACTATTTCTTTTTCGTTAGTTTTTTCCCACAACTAATTGCGGGACCAATCGTGTTCCACCGAGAGATGCGAGATCAAATTGCGGCCAGGCATAGAGCAGAGAACGATACGACTAAATGGCTCACCACAGGCATGGTCATCTTCATGCTTGGACTTTTCAAAAAAGTCATCTTGGCGGACCCAATTGGCCTATATGCCGATATAACATTTGCACGTCACCTAGACATCACAATGCTAGAGGCTTGGGCAGGCGGGATAGCATTCATGTTACAGCTCTATTTTGATTTTTCTGGCTATTCGGATATGGCAGTAGGTCTCGGTCTAGTTTTCGGTTTCCGTCTTCCAGCTAACTTTAAGAGACCCTATAGGAAAACCAATATGATTGAATTTTGGAAAACGTGGCACATAACAATGACCCGTTTTTTCATGATTCACGTTTTCACCCCAATATCATTATTCCTCACCAGGCGCTATGGTCACAGTGCGCATCCCATTCGATTCCTGGCAACTGTTGCAATTCCTATTTTCTTTACGTTCACTGTCTCAGGACTATGGCATGGCGCATCATGGTCATTTGTCATGTTTGGTGTACTGGTCGCGATTTTCTTAATGGTAAATCACCTATGGCGACAGGCAAAATTGCCAAGACCAGCAAACTTCGTCTGCTGGCTTTTAACTATGATCGCTATGTGCATAGCCTTTGTCTATTTTCGATCTGGTACAATCGGTGTCGCCCACGACTACCTTACGCGAATGATAGACCCGTCCGGTTTTGTGTTACCTCATTGGCTTCCGAGTTTAGGCGCATTTCTGGGAGTACCTGTACGCCCATTACTCTTGTTTCCTTCTGGCACGGACACACTGCAATTGGTTATAGGTCTATTGATTCTAATGGCATTCGCCCTATTTATGCCTGATCCTGGAAGCAAGCCAGATGGAGTGAAGCTCAATTGGCCAACGGCGATCGCAACTGTATTTGCCACCCTCCTTGCTTTAGGCCAATTAGGTGAGCCGCAAGCGTTCATATATTTTCAGTTCTGAAGAATGAAAATTCAACAATGATAAATTAATACGTTAGGATTAGTAATTTATTGACTACGATAAAAAACAACCGTGCGTTGCAGCTACGTTTCTCGAAACGTGTTCTCGTTGTGGGTATACTCGTGGCTGGATTGTTTGAGATTGCGGCATATAGCTTAAAAAACATTCCACCGCAGAGACATCCGATGGATGTATTAGTTTCCCGCATTGATACAAATGTCATGAATGCCGAAGCTGTAATAATGGGTGATAGTGTGACAAAAAGTGTCGTCGACTGGTATGATATAGGACCTTCCATAGCGAACTTAACGGATAATCGATCTAGTGGTGTGATCGGCATGATGTTTGTTCTGGTTCGATATTTATCGAGTAATCTCCCTCCACGCTTAATTTATATATCGACGACACCAGAATCCTTAAGCTACGTGCCAGAAAATTCATTCGATTACTTCATTGGTTCAGTCTTTAAAGGACCCAGTGAGCGTTCGTGGCTTAACCGTCATAGCCCGGGGTACGCTCAACCTAAATGGAATTTGGCTGTGTTCGATGCAAAACAGCGTGTATTTCAACCCACGTTTGGAATGCTCCGAAGATTAACAAAAATCGAACCAGCAACGGATGGGCACCATAACCTAGATGTCATCACCAATCTCGAAAGTATGCTGGGCAGATACGTTTCACTAAATGAACTACGTTCCAGGTTGGAACAGAACCTAGTACCCGGAGAAACCGCCACCCAAGCAATTGCGGCACTATGTCGGAAAACTTCACAAACAAATATAAAGTTAGTGTTCGCATGGGCACCAACGCCAGAAAGTGTTTATCAGTACTGGCGCCATGAGTCGCAGTTAAATGATTTACAAAACTTAATAATTAATATGCATGATGGTGCCTGTTCTGATGTTACATTTCACGACTTTAACAGTAAACAGAACTACCCGGATTATGCATTTCTAGATCCTGAGCATCTTCGCAGACCAGGTTGGGCAGCACTTTACGGACGTCAATTACGAAAACAGATCTTAGAGGCCATGACCCAATAATGTTTGGTAAAAATCATGAGTTCTATTGCTGCCTTATTAAGGATCAGGGCAACTTCGTTTTTATAAACTAGCGCAACTAAAAAATAACTATTTAGACTACCTATGCAAGACGAACAAATATTTCAAAAAATTGTTGCAGTAATTCACGAAGTGTTTGAAAACGACAGTTTGGTAATTTCAAGGGAAACATCTGCCGAGGAAGTAGAGGAATGGGATAGCATGCAGCATATCCGCTTGATACTAACTGTTGAGGAATTATTTGAGATTCGGTTTTCCACTAGTGAAGTAGTAAATCTCCAGGTTGTCGGCGACTTGGTTGAGCAAATTGCTACAAAGTTGAAAGGCTGATGGATAATACAGTTTCCTTAGACTGGCTACCCGAGTCACCAGACAATTTTAATGAACGTTGTAAACTAATTGAGGCAGCTGAAAGTAGAGGAGATGATGTAGGGGCTGACCTATTGGCACTTGGTCTTTATAGACACTCCGAAAGCCAACTGCGCCGACTGAGCAATCTAGCAGAAAATTCGTCGTCAGCCTCATTGTCAAAATTTAATCTCCATATATTGAGCAATGCCACGACGGATTATCTTTTTGGCCCGATCTCTGGTTCCGGTGTACGGTACGGTCTGAAGATCGACTTGAATTGCGCACCGTTCGGAGTGTTATTTCAAGCTGCAAGCGACCCGGAAAACCCTGTGCACAAAGCTGATGCCGTTCTGCTTGCCCTCGACTACCATTACTATTTTCCTGAAATAATAAGCTCAGTAGGTGCGTTTGAATATGCTATAGAGCAACTAGAATCCCTGATAACAGTACTAAGGGGCAAAGGTAAAACTTTAATTTTACAAACCGTTCCTCCACCCCCAGAACATGTCTATGGCTCACTCGACGCTGCAAGCCCTGATACCGCAGCAATGTTATCGAGTAAATTGAACACACATATTGCTTCACTCGCCAAATCTGTCGATATAGTTCCACTTGATGTTGCCGGGCTCGCTTCTGCGGTTGGGTTAGAGCGATGGCACGACCCCCGTGCCTGGGTGTTAGCAAAACTACCCTTCAATCCGATTTTTCTGCCCCGATATGGTGACATCGTAGCTCGTTTAGTTGGTGCGCTAAAGGGACGTTCCAGAAAGTTACTGATTCTAGATCTCGATAACACGCTTTGGGGCGGTATTGTGGGTGAGGATGGACTAAAAGGGTTAAAGTTGGGGCCAGGTGAACCTGAAGGTGAATCATATGCTAACGTGCAAAGTGTAGCAAAGGCACTGCGTGATCGTGGGGTAGTACTCGCAGTATGTTCAAAGAACGATGAAGCAATCGTTCGTGAAACTTTAAAATCACATCCAAGCATGATCCTTAGCGAGAAAGATTTCGCATTAATTGTTGCTAACTGGTCCGACAAACCATCGAATATTCGAGTAATATGTGAGACCCTAAATTTCGACCTCGATGCCACTGTATTTTTTGATGACAATCCGGCAGAGCGATTGTTGGTTCGAACAGCACTACCTACTGTTGCAGTGCTTGAACCTCCTGACGATCCTTCAGGCTTAGCACGTGCATTAACATCCTGTGGATTTTTTGAAACTGTGTCCATTTCTGAAGAGGACCGTCGTCGTGCTGACATGTATACAGCCGAAACAAAACGTCGTTCAGCCAGAACAAAGACGAAGACTTTGTCAGAGTTCCTACAGTCACTTGAAATGCGGTTAACATTCGATGCAATTATCGACACACGCTTTGCTCAACTGATCAACAAAACGAACCAATTCAATCTCACCCTAATTCGTCATACCAATTCTGAGCTCCAAGATATGTTAGCCGCAGGTCATATTATGTTAGGAGCGTCTCTCGTCGATAGATTTGGGGATCAAGGGCGTATCCTGGCTTTAGTTGGACACTACGAAAAAAACTCATTGTCAATCGATTGCTGGGTAATGAGTTGTAGGGTTATTGGACGTGGGGTAGAGGAGGCAGTACTCAATCACTTAGCATTTATAGCCAGTAACGCAGGTGTCACCCATCTGGAGGGCCAATATGTTGCTGGGCCAAGAAATGGACTTGTGGCTAATCATTACCAACGACTTGGATTTAAAAAAGTAGGAGAAGGACGATGGCAACTCTCCCTTAAAAATTTTGAACCACACAAACATTTCATAAAACTAGATAGCACATGATATTTTTTTCGGATTAATATGGTGGGCAATCGTGAACCAGCAACCCAGAACGCATCTATGGAACTAAGGTTTGGAGTTCGTTTGGTCGAGCGTTTTGCCCTACTTTCTGGAGATAGAAATCCAATTCACATAGATCACTTGGTAGCACGGCGGTTAATTTTCGGTAAACGTGTTACACATGGAATGCTGGTGACACTTTGGGTAATAGCATGCATTCGCAAAGCATCTCCCAGTGTTTTTTCAGTTTCTAAAGTTACAGGATCATTCAAAGCGCCAATTTTCGTGGGAGACAAGGCACAGCTCAAACTGGATAGAGACACTTCTGCATGGAATGCGGTGGTTCGTTCGAATGGTAAGCTGTGTGCCACATTTCGAATTGAGCCATGTTCAAGCGAAAAAAAATTAATTGTTCATTCGAGTCAAGGTCAAGCTAGCAAACAGAAGTGTTTAAGTTCCCTCACCTGCCATGAATGCGACGAAGCTGAATTATCAAGGTCCAAGGGGCAAATTTATCCCATAGCATTCCGCCCTGAAAAACTATTCCGAGATTTAGCGGGATTTAATCACACTCAATGTATGTTGCTGGCTGGCCTAAGCCGACTTGTTGGGATGGAATGTCCCGGCTTGCATTCTACCTTGTTAGGGTTTGATGTTGTTGTAGGACCATTTTCCGAAAATACTCTTAATATCACTTATCAAACTACCAAGTTTGATGATCGGTTCAAATTCTTATCACTAGCAGTTTCAGAGGGAATTCGTGGCCGCATTGACTGCTACGTTAGACCAACAGCCGTCACACAGCCGACAATGAATGAAGTCAAGGAATTAGTGCCAGCCGGATTGTTTAACGGTCAACACGCTTTAATCGTTGGTGGGTCCAGGGGAATTGGTGAAGTTGTAGCTAAGAGTTTCGCTGCTAGTGGTGGTATGGTTACGCTCACTTACGCCGTTGGTGCAGAAGATGCCACTCGGGTAGTAGCCGATATAAATTCCTTCAAACCACACATGGCAAATTCCATAAATTGGGACGTCCTAGGTCGTTCTCCAGATTTATCGGAATATTGTTTTACTCATGGATTTTTTTTTGCAACTCCGCAAATTGTAAAAGGCGGCCTCGATAGAATTAACTACGCGTTGTATAGGCAATATCGTCGATTTTATGTTGCCGGACTCGACACAGTTTTGAGTAGTTTTAAAAATTGTTCAAATCCAGGATCTATTTTTGTATATGCTTCTAGCGAGTTCGTAGAGGCTACACCGCCTGGGTATTACGAATACATTGAAGCCAAGCTGGAAGGTGAGATATTGGGTATGCAGAAATGCAAAAAACTTGATTTGGACTTCAATGTTTGGCGTTTGCCACGGGTTCAGACTGACCAAACTTCTGCAATCAACGGAGAACAAATTCAAACTGTTACTTCCGTCATTAACAGTCGGTTGAAGGAATTAGTCAATAGTTGATTTCTTAAAGACGTAGAACAAAATGATGGTAAATCTAATTGGTTTTGACGCATCTTGTTTATAACGAAATCAAATTTTGATTCCTCAACAAGAGATTCGTGGGTACGATTTTCTCGTCCTTAAGGTTATAGTATCTGTATCGCTTAAATAACGCTTCTTGGCTGGTGGGAGGCCTATAATGACAGTTGAATTTCAGCCACTAAACACAGCTCTAGGAGCAGAAGTCATTGGCGTTAATCTTGGCGATGATCATTCTGATCGAGCTATCGCTGATCTTCGAAATGGATGGCTTCGATATAAAATTCTCCTGTTCCGCGGTCAGGATTTGACGGTGAAACAGCAGTCAAAATTTGCTCAACGGTTTGGAAAACTCAAAATTGATCCGCAATCCTATCCACAGAATACTAAATATCCAGAGGTCATTTGCTTTTCTAACATTAAGGTTGATGGTAAAAATATTGGTGCTCGGCCAGACCGTAGTTTTGGTGACGCATGGCATAGTGATTTCTCCTATCTTATAGAGCCTGCTGGAGGCTCGCTCTTTTATGCGAAAGAAGTGCCTGAGAGGGGCGGCGATGATACATGGTACACAAACTTGACCAAGGCTTATGATGCCTTGCCGGAAGACATGAAAATAAAAATCAATAATCGACGTTGGGGCTATAGTCATTCTTTGACAAAGGAGCGGCATGCTCACGACTACAAGCCAGAGAACAAAAAATGCGAGCTTCCTGATGTCAAACACCCCTTTGTTCGTATTCACCCCGAAACCGGACAAAAGGTATTGTTCGTCGGGATTCTCGATACCCGTGAGGCGTCAGTAGACGGCATGTCAAAGGAGGAAGGGACTAAATTTCTTGAGGAACTAAAATCGTTCGCGACGGAGCCACAGTTTACATACGCACATAAATGGCAACCAGGTGACTGTATCTTATGGGATAACCGCTGCACTATGCACCGTGGGTCGATATTCCCGGATACAAATGGTCGGAGACTGTGTTATCGCGTGACACTTGAGGGAGGCAAACCTTACTGAGAGGTTGTGATATTTATCAAAACTGCGTTATTTTATTTTAACGCCTAGGAGGCTACCTATGACAATCGAGTTTCACCCACTAAGTGATGCTCTTGGCGCTGAAGTGACCGGCATCAATGTAGCTGACAACCATTCCGATGAGACCATTGCTAAAATTCATGATGGTTGGTTACAACATAAAATTCTTTTGTTCCGTGGTCAGAATCTAACGCCAGAGCGACAAAAGACTTTTGCTCAGCGATTTGGCACTCTCTATATCAGTCCACTGAACTCGCGTGCGTGGATACCTGAACACCCGGAAGTGATAGTATTTTCTAATATTCAAGTCGACGGCGAAGATATTGGTGCTCGGCCAGATCGTAGCTTTGGCGATGCATGGCACAGTGACTTCTCCTATATGCCCGAGCCCGCCGGCGGCTCTCTCTTTTTTGCAAAAGAAATACCCGCGGGTGGTGGCGATGACACATGGTACGCAAACCTGACCAAGGCCTACAACGACTTGCCATTAAAAACTAAAAACAAATTGGAAGGTCTCAGGTGGAAGTACGATCACCTCGTAACCGCAAAGCGCCATGCCCACGATTACAAGCCCGAGACTGAGAGCAAACGAGATGAGATGCCTTCCGTAAGCCACCCTTTCGTTCGGACACATCCCGAAACTGGTGAAAAGGTATTGTTCGTAGGAATTCTTGATACGCGCGAAGCTTCTGTCGAGGGCATGTTGGAGAATGAGGGTATTGAGTTCCTGGATGAAATGAAAACTTACGCAACACAGCCAAAATATACCTACACGCACAAATGGCAAGCAGGTGACGCTATCCTCTGGGACAACCGTTGTACCATGCACCGTGGCTCGATTTTCCCTGATTCGAACGGTCGCAGACTCTGTTATAGAGTAACTCTCGAGGGCGGCGTACCCTACTGAATAAAGGGAATATACCAATACAAATTAATAACGTTTTCGGCTACCGACGTGATAACGGCCTCAAACGATCTCTTCCTCTACCTCTCATTGGCAAAGAGATCCAGAATTTCCTTTGTAGATTTTACCCGACAGCAATAGTTATCGAGATGTTCTACCACGTACTGATGGGCACTCGGCATAATTGTCGCGCACGCATCTTCCGCCATAATCATCCGGTAATCAAGATCGGCACCATTTCGCAAGGCAGCCTCTATACAGCCGTTAGTCACTACTCCTGTTGTGACGAGTGTGGTGATACCCATATTGCGAAGCAGATGATCACAGTTTGTAGAAATAAAAATACTTTGACCCGTCTTAACAAGCAAAATATCACCTTTTTTAGGGGCAATTGGCTCAAAAATCTCTGAAGCCTTGTCATCGACAGTGTTAATGAGATTTGTCCTGTGTCGCCAGGTCTGATCTGAGCCGTCACCGCGTAAAGACGCACAAATTGTATAGATAATGGGTTGATTAACGCGACGAAATTCTTCCGTCAATTTACCAATGTTGGGAATTAAGATGTTGTTCACTCGATTGAAATAATATTCAAGATCATCGCCTTCGCCGGCATCGATAATTTTTTTACAGAGACCATAATCGGGTGATGCCTGCTGATAAGTCATATCGATGACGAGGAGGGCTGTCTTATCTACCTCCATTGTAAAATCAGGTAATTGAATATCAGCCGTCAACCATGCTTTCCAACCCTCTCCCTTACGAAGTGTATTAACGTCCATGATTTTCTCCTGATTAATTTTCAAATTTTGTTAAAATTACATAACTTCAATAATACCAATTCTCATGACATTGACCTTGAGCGGTCACGAATAACAGCGTGTTTTGCGACTATCAAAGGTAGACATATCAGGCAATTTAATTCCTGACACTCACAAACTTGAGCCTAGAATATGGCACAATTTTTTTATCACTCACCATACTACCACTGAAATTATTATATACGAATGACTATGGTATTTTACGACGTTCTACGTCAAATCAACTATTATCTAAAACCTTACTTTGAGTAATTGTTGGCAAAAGGAGAATTCATATGTGGCAGGGTAGTATTGTTTCTCTACATATTGTTGCTGAGAAATCAGCACCTATGGACACTGTGACGGCGGTCCATGCCATTCCTGGAAAAGGACTGAAAGGTGACCGGTACGCTAATGGGAGAGGAACTTACTCCGAGTACCCAGAGGACGGGCGACAAGTTACGCTATTCGAGGAAGAAACATTGGAGGCGCTGCGCCGCGATATGGGCATTTCACTCGGGCCCAACCAAACGAGGCGCAATATCATCACCAGTGGTGTGCCACTTAATCATCTAGTTGGGCAGAAATTTCTCGTCGGTGAAGTGCTCCTCGAAGGCACAAGGCTTAATGCCCCTTGCCAATATTTCCAGGACCTTCTGGGTATTAAAGGGCTTTTCAAGGCCCTCATTCATCGTAGCGGCCTCAACTGCCGCATTTTGACTGAAGGTGAAACCCATATAGGTGATGCTATCCGATTATCTCAGGACTAGAATACGCAATTTGCGAAGGATGCGCATCATAGGATACAGAAATCAATTCAATTGAATAGCGTTTAAACAAACCTCAACAATCTGTGCTCAAAGACATTCATTGTATTAAATGTCTAAATAACGTAGCACAACTCATTGACTAATTATCCGCCATTTACCTTTCCGCTAGCCGTATCAAACCAAAGCTGCATGTAACCAACAAAGCTGGATTCTATGTAGACGTCATAAGTCGGCACCTCATCAATCTGATGAATTACTGCTCCTGTCGTCTTGGCAAAAGCTGTACGTGCGCATTGACCGGGTATGAAGGCACGTGAATGGAGATCAAGTGATGTTCCCTGAGCGAGGACATCACGCGCTTCCGGTCCCGAAATCCGATAGACCTTATGCATATCGGACACTACCGTCACACCTGCGAACATACCTTTTACAGCTGTCTTAAGCTTTTTCTCAATCTTCTCCTCTTCTGCCCCTAGTGCTGATACCAGCCATTCGTCTGGGCCTATCGTCAGAACGTGAACATCACCTTTGCTGGCTACCACCGAAACTTCTGTCGGTAAATTAATTTCAAGAGCTTCAGAAAATACAGCACGGACTTCGGCATCCCCACGCAAATTGAGAATGGCGTAAATAGGTTGTTCTGTTACCACTACATCATAAGGCATAGCATTAACTCCGCATTCTTTCGCCTTGAGGATCGATGAATATCGGATCCGTCACAACTGCTTGCGCAGTTCGGTCAGCAAGTGAAATGGTTACCTTTTCACCTTTACGACTGTGTCCTTCGAGAAGAAGTGCAAGAGTCAACGATCGTTCAAGGTTTGGACTGAACGTGCCCGCTGTAACATGACCAACCATTACTGGTGTCGCACCGTTCTCACCACCCTCGACTATTGGACTGCCATCTGGCGGCACAAAGCTAGTGTCTTCAGGTAATAGCCCAACAAGTTCCTTTCGGGAACCACCAATTCTACGATCGCGGTCCACAGATCGCTTGCCGTAAAAATCCTTTTTCTTCTGATGGAATGCCCAGCCATGGGCAGCATCAAACAAATTAGTGGTGCCATCACCTTCGGCACCCGGCGCAATAAAACCTTTTTCAATTCGCAAAATACCATTAGCCTCTCCGCCGACCGGTGCGATGTCCCACTCTTTGCCAGCTTCCATTATAGCCTCCCACATCGCACGACCGTAGCGAGAAGGCACGTTTACCTCAAAACTCAGTTCCCCAGTATATGTAACTCGCAAAATCCGAGCAGGCATGCCACCAACTGTACCTTCCCGAATATCCATAAATTTAAATGATTCGGGGTCGAGGTCGATATCGGTACCCACACGAGTTAATACATCACGTGCACGCGGGCCACAAACGCACATCCCCGCCCATTGTGCAGTAACAAGAGTTGCGTAAATTTTCCACTCAGGCCACTCGCACTGCAACATCCGTTCAACATGAGCATAGATAGCATCTGCCGCACCAGATCCCGTCGACATTAGATAATGTTCCTCGCCGAGACGGAAGGTAACACCATCATCAAGCATACGCCCGTCTTCATGCAGCATCATGCCATATCTACCACCCCCAATCTTCAAGCTATCGAACGAATTAGAATAAACCATATTGAGAAGCTTAATGACATCAGGACCGTAAAGCTCGATATTGCCAAGCGGCGATCCGTCATACATACCCACGGCCGAGCGTACAGCTTTTGCTTCACGACGAGACGCCTCAGAAATCGATTCACCAGTTTTAGTATAATAAAGTGGACGTCGATAGTTGAGGCCAGCTTCGTTCATGTAGGCGCCCTCTTCTTCATGCCAATCTGACATTGGTGTACGACGTGAAGGAATAATTAACTGCCCTTGATCAATACCCGCCATGACACCAAAACTGATCGGGGTATAAGGCGGTCTGAATGTTGTTGTACCAACTTCCGGCAGATCAAGGCCGAAGTCTTGGGCAAGTATACCTATAACATTTATGTTACCAATTTTGCCCTGATCTACTCCCATACCTGCCGTTGTATAACGCTTCACGTGCTCAACAGACTGATAGCCCTCGCGAACAGCAAGCCTCAGGTCACCAGCAGTCACATCGTTCTGGTAATCTACAAAAGCTCTAGTTCCAGATCTTCCACTGGGTATTTCCCAAAGCGCTTCGATCGCTAACGGTTCTGTCTCAGATGCTTCTGGTGCGTTTGGTGTTTCCACCTGATTTCCCGTCGCCCGCGCAGCCTCTGAACCTGCTTCAAATCCTTCCCGAAGGCAGTCGCCAAGCGCAAAAGTACCTCTTGATGCTCCGCAAGAGCGCTCGACTTGGACCGACTCTCCGGGTACGAAACAAAGTTGGTCTGCGTCCCACTCTGGCTTGGCACCCGATTGAGAGGACAAATGGATCGAAGGGCTCCAGCCTCCAGATGTACAGATAACATCGCACGAAATTCGCCGTGATACGGATGGGTTAGAGAGCGGTGCTATCGCCACCCCATTTATTTGTTTCTTTCCGTCAACGCCCACAATTCCGTGTCCCGAGATAACCTCAACGCCCAATTCCGACGCTTTAGTTGCAACCGCATCCGGAACAGATTCACGCGAATCCACGATTGCTCCTACGTCAACGCCGGCCTCGGCCAAAGTAAAAGCAGAGTCATACGCATCGGAATTGTTGGTCATATATACGGCGCGGTTGCCCGGTTTGACACCATAGCGATTAACGTAGGCCCTTGCGGCACTGGCAAGCATTACACCGGGCCGATCATTGTCGACGAATACCATTGGTCGCTCGATCGAACCAGTTGCGAGGACAACCTCCTTTGCCCGCACCTTCCACATCCGTTCACGGATCCAGTCATGTGAGGGGTTTCGATCAACCACAGTCAGGAAGTTATGATCATAGTAGCCAGCGGCTGTAGCACTTTGTAGGCGAACTACCTCTGGCATTTTGTCGAGTTCGGATACAACTTCTTCGACCCACTTCATTGCCCCGTCCCCGCCGATTACCGACTTACTATTCAAGAGACTACCACCGGGCTCTGGTTGATCATCAACTAACAAAACACGCGCCCCACCTCGACCCGCAGCTAGTGCTGCTGCTAGTCCTGCTGGACCGGCCCCTACGACCATAACGTCACAGTTGTGGTAGCGTTTTTCGTAAAGGTCATTGGCATTATATGTCTTAGGCGCACGCCCCATTCCAGCCATTCGGCGGATAAAATATTCATAAAAATGCCACATGCTTGCCGGCCACATAAACGTCTTATAGTAAAACCCTGCTGGGAATAGACGCCACAGCCGTTCATTGATAGCGCCTAAATCAAAATTCACACTCGGCCAACAATTTACGCTCTCGGCTTCGAGGCCTTCCCGTAAATAAACGCAAGTCGCCGGTACGTTAGGTTCATCCTCGTCACCACACAATTGTACCAGCGCATTTGGCTCCTCTATTCCAGCACTTACAATTCCACGCGGGCGATGATATTTAAAACTTCGCGCAACAACACGAATACCTTCCGCTAGTAACGCCGATGCCAGCGTATCTCCCTCAAATCCTACGTAACTCTTGCCATTGAAACGAAAAGAAATTGGCCGTGAACGCTCAATTCTACCACCTTCAGGCAATCTAAATTTTGCACTCATAGCGAATCTCCGTCATCAACTGTCGTTATTTCATGCGTAACGGTGTCGCGCTCGATAACAAACCACTTTCCGCATCCCCTATGATGCCACCACCGTTCCATAGTTTTTCCCTTAATATTATCGTGGTTAAAAACGTAATCAGCCCACTCGGTATCGTTCAATACCGCCGGATCCTCGGGTCTTTTACGATTGGCTTCGGAACCGCAGACGAATTCATCTTCTGCACGCGGTCCACACCAAGGGCAAGGTATTAACAACATTGTCGACTTTCCTCCCTAACTTCGGTTACTCGACACGCCGCCTTCTATCACGAGTCGGCCGTTTTCAAATCGGTTTAATAAAAAACTCTTTGCAAGTTCATGCGGTTCATCGCAGGCAATCAGATGTGCAAATGTTTTGCCTGATATGGGTGTTGCTTTAAATCCACCCGAACCCCAGCCGAC
>CAYQNO010000017.1:0-15263 GCA_964419045.1 uncultured Flavobacteriales bacterium | reverse complement strand
ACAGGTCTTGATATATCTAAGTAATCTATTACTGACCAAACCTTTGTATATGAGTGTAGCTCAACTGGCAGAGCACCGGTCTCCAAAACCGGGGGCTGGGGGTTCGAGTCCCTCCACTCCTGCCAGTACAATTGGGAAAGTTAGTGTAATTGAGGATCGGTATTCTGAGTACTATGGTTAAAATTAATCCTGCACAATTTGTGCGCCAAGTGCGACAGGAAGTAGGTAAGGTGACCTGGCCGACCCGCAAGGAAACCGGGATTACCACTGTTATGGTATTTGTCATGATGACTTTGGCCGCGATATTTTTTCTTTTAGTGGACCAGGTTTTTTCCTGGGGTGTAAAACTTATTCTCGGGACCGGTGGCTGATAATGGCTAAACGTTGGTATGTCGTGCACGTCTACTCGGGGTTTGAGAAGAAAGTTGTGCAGTCAATTCAGGAACAAGTCGTGCTTCAGGGGATGAGCGACCTAATCGAGGAAGTGCTTGTGCCTATTGAGGAGGTTGTAGAGATGCGTCGCGGCAGTAAAGTCAATGCCGAGCGAAAGTTTTTTCCGGGATATGTATTAAGTAAGATGGAAATGACGGATGAGAGCTGGCACTTGGTAAAAAATACACCGAAAGTAACAGGTTTTCTTGGAACGAGGGAGCGTCCTACACCAATTACAGATGCTGAGGCTGAGAGAATATTGCACCAAGTTAAGGAGGGTGTTGAGAGGCCAAAACCATCAGTTACTTTCGAAGTTGGTGAACAAATTCGAGTCTGTGATGGACCCTTTACTTCGTTCAACGGCATGGTCGAGGAAGTTGACGAAGAAAAGGCACGGCTCAAAGTTTCTGTCTCCATATTTGGACGTGCTACGCCGGTCGATCTTGAGTATGCCCAAGTGGAGAAATCTTAGACGCTGTGGGACCACGGTTGTCACTACAGTTTATGAATGTACGTTTGTTTAGGTGGATGGCGAAATAATAGGCTATGGCAAAGAAAATAGACGGATATATCAAGCTTGAAATTCCGGCAGGTCAAGCCAACCCATCGCCCCCGGTGGGTCCGGCGTTGGGTCAGCGTGGCCTTAACATTATGGAGTTCTGCAAGGCTTTTAACGCAGCGACGCAGAGTATGGAGCAGGGAGTGCCTACTCCGGTGATTATTACTGCTTACCAAGATAGAACATTCTCATTTATTACCAAGACACCACCTGCGAGTTACTTTCTTCGTAAGGCGGCGGGATTGGAGAAGGGTGCGGAAACGACTGGTCGAGAAATGGTTGGACAGGTGACTTGGGCACAGCTTCGGGAGATTGCAGAAAAGAAGATGGTAGATCTCAATGCGTATGACCTGGATGCTGCGGCCCGAATGATAGCTGGCTCGGCACGTTCAATGGGACTTGATGTGGTGGAGTAAGACGATGGCGAAGCAAGGGAAACGAATGGCTACGGCATATGAGGATATAGAACGGGATAAACTCCTTTCCATCGATGATGCTGTTCAGATTTTAAAGGCTAAGGCCACGGCAAAGTTTGATGAAACTGTCGAGATAGCAATGAATTTGGATATAGATCCCCGGCACGCAGATCAGCAAGTGCGTGGCGTAGTTCAGATGCCTAACGGTACGGGAAAATCGCTTAGGGTGGCGGTTTTTGCACGTGGTGATAAGGCGAAAGAAGCAGAAGAGGCTGGAGCAGATATCGTTGGTGCTGAGGACTTAGCGGGTCAAATAGAAGGTGGTCAAATTGATTTTGAGCGATGTATCGCTACGCCAGATTTGATGGCGGTAGTTGGTAAACTGGGTAAAATTCTTGGGCCGCGTGGTTTGATGCCAAATCCAAAACTTGGGACGGTTACACCAAATGTTGCTGAGGCGGTTGGCGCTGCTAAAGGTGGTGAAATTACATTTCGAGCCGAAAAAGCGGGCGTCGTTCACGCGGGAATAGGCAAGGTTAGTTTTACTAGGGAGGCGTTGGTTGGGAATGCTCGAGCGTTTGTCGACGCGGTCAATAAGTTAAGACCAAGTGGCATAAAGGGAGGATATATAAAAAAGGTTGCGATTAGTTCTACTATGGGTGTCGGCGTAAAAATAGATGTTGGCAGCCTAATTAGCGCTGCGTAATCGAATGTGGATCATTATAGAAGTTCGTTAAGAGTGTTAAGTTAGCAGGTGTCTTTGTTTGTCCAATTTCTTTCTAAGGTTATGACTTCAAAAGGATGGCTGATAGTCAGCTAGCCAAAATATCGGAGACGATCGGTGAAACGATCCAAAAAAGAAGAACAGGTTGCCGAGTTGCGGCAAACATTTGAGTCCCATAATTTGATGGTAGTTACCCATCAAACGGGACTGTCTGTAGCCGAGGCTTCGGAATTGCGTCGACAGATGCGTGAGGCCGGTGCAACCTATCGGGTGACAAAGAATAGGCTCGTGAAGATAGCTATTAAGGGATCAAAATTTGAACAATTAGGGGAGCAATTTAGCGGGCCAACCGCAATTGCGTATTCTGAAGATCCTGTCGCCGCGGCAAAGGTAGTTGCTGATTTTTCTAAGTCGAACAACAAACTTATCATTGTAGGAGGGGCGCTGGATGAGCGGGCCCTTGACGTTGCTGATGTTACAGCTCTAGCTGCATTACCTTCACTTGATGATTTGCGTAGCAAACTGATTGCCTTGTTGCAATCGCCGGCAGGCAAGTTAGTAACTGTTCTTCAGGCGCCGGCAGGTCAGTTGGCGCGTGTAATATCTGCGTACGGAAATACGGAACAATCGGAATAGACGTGAAACTTTCAACAGGCTTTCAAGCCAGGAGAAAAAAATGGCCAATCTCGAAAGTATTGTAAAAGATCTCTCGAAACTCACCGTAATAGAAGCGGCTGAACTTTCGACTATGCTTGAGGAAAAATGGGGTGTTTCTGCTGCGGCACCTGTGGCAGTTGCGGCAGTTGCCGGAGCTGGAGATGGCGCGCCACAGGCAGCAGAAGAGAAGGACACGTTTGACGTTATTCTTGCCTCGATTGGTGAGAAAAAAATTAATGTAATTAAGGAAGTTCGCGTAATCACATCGCTCGGTCTTAAGGAAGCTAAAGACTTGGTTGAAGGAGCGCCCAAGCCTGTGAAGGAAGGCGCAACCAAGGATGAGGCCGAGGAAATCAAGAAGCAACTTGAAGAAGTCGGTGCAACTGTCGAACTGCAGTAAGCGCTTCTTGATAGTGTTCTCAAATTTCTTTTGTGGTGTGTGCCAATATTTCGGCGTGCGCACCGGAACCGTTGTCCGTAATAGGACGATATCTGCAGGGAGCTATCAACCAATGATGGCTGCGATGCTAGCGGCACTTTTTCAAGGTGTGGCAAATAGTTTAACGGGGAATGAGTATGTCTAAGGCATTTACGGGTCGCAGGCGTATCCGTCGTGATTTTGGGCGGCTTCCAGAAGTTGCTCCAATGCCGAACCTTATACAGGTTCAGCGAACCTCTTATGATCATTTTTTGCAGATTAACAAACCAGCCACGAAGCGTGAGTCGGTAGGTCTGCAAGAAGTATTCGAATCGGTATTTCCTGTCAGTGATTTTTCCGATCACGCGCAGCTTGAGTTTGTGTGCTACGAGTTAGAAGAGCCCAAATATGACGTAGATGAGTGTCAACAGCGCGGGATTACCTACGGGGCGCCGTTAAAGGTGACGTTGCGCCTTATAGTCTGGGATGTTGACGAATTTACAGGTGCTCGGTCAATCCGTGACATCAAGGAACAAGATGTATACATGGGTGATATGCCGTTGATGACGCCAAATGGTACGTTCATCATTAATGGCACAGAGCGAGTAATAGTAAGCCAGATGCACAGATCGCCTGGTGTATTCTTTGATCATGATAAGGGAAAAACGCACTCATCTGGTAAGTTCTTGTTTACAGCTCGGGTTATTCCATATCGTGGTTCTTGGCTCGATTTTGAATTTGATGGCAAGGACATTGTTCACGTCCGAATTGATCGTCGTCGGAAGCTACCTGCGACAACGCTTTTACTCGCGCTTGATGGTATCGAAACGGCAGTTGAAAGGGCCAAATGTGAAGCGAACGGCATAGTATTGGAGCCGCACTTGGCGCAAGGAATGTCGAAGGAAGAAATTCTTTCAGTCTTTTACGACACAATAACTTATGAGTTGACTAAGGGCGGGTGGAAAACGCCATTTGATTCTGAACGGATGAAGGGGGTTACACTAACAACCGACCTAGTGAATGCGAAAACGCATAAGGTCGTTGCAGAGGAAGGTGCTAAGATTACGCCGCGCCTCCTTAAGAAGATCGAGTCATCTAAGTTGAAGGAAATTCTCGTCACGAACGAAAACCTTATCGGCCAGTATATAGGCCAAGATATAGTTAACATGGAGACGGGTGAGATTTATGCTGAGGCCGGCGACGAAATTAATGAGGAATTTTTTGAGAGCCTTTCAAATTCAAGTGTAAAGGTGTTCAAAGCCTTGGCGATTGATCACACAACAGTCGGCCCCTACATACGTAATACCCTTTCTGCGGACAAGAATGCTACACGTGAGGATGCACTTGTAGATATCTATCGAGTAATGCGTCCGGGTGAACCGCCCACACTGGAGTCTGCGGAAACTCTCTTCAAGAGCCTGTTTTTTGACGGAGAACGCTATGATCTTTCAGCAGTCGGTCGAGTGAAAATGAATTCACGCCTGCGGCTTGATACTGATGATCAAGTACGAACTCTCCGCAAGGAAGACATTGTAAAGATTCTTGAAGTGCTGGTCGGTTTAAAGGATGGACGTGGCGATATCGACGATATCGACCATTTGGGTAACCGTCGTGTACGGTCCGTCGGTGAACTCATGGAAAATCAGTATCGTATTGGTCTTTTGCGCATGGAACGCGCAATCCGGGAGCGAATGAGTACTGTTGAGATTGATAGCGTAATGCCCCACGACCTTATCAACGCAAAACCTGCGGCGGCGGCTGTCCGTGAATTTTTTGGATCTTCACAATTGTCACAGTTTATGGACCAAACTAATCCGCTTAGCGAAATTACACATAAGCGACGTCTTTCAGCTCTGGGTCCAGGTGGACTAACACGCGAGCGTGCAGGATTTGAAGTACGAGACGTGCATCCGACTCATTACGGTAGAATCTGTCCGATCGAAACACCAGAAGGTCCTAACATTGGTTTGATCAACAGTCTGGCAACCTTCGCCCGTGTGAATCAGTACGGTTTTATCGAGAGCCCTTATAGGACTGTTAATAAAGGAAGAGTTAGTAAAGACGTTATTTATATGTCAGCGATGGACGAGGGGCGCTACACAATCGCACAAGCAAACGCAGTGATGGATGACAAGGGCCACCTAATGGAGGAGCTACTTAGTTCCAGAAGCGGTGGCGAATACATAATGGCACGTCGTGAGGATATAGATCTCGTCGATGTTTCGCCAAAGCAAATAGTATCCGTTGCGGCGGCATTGATTCCATTCCTCGAAAATGATGACGCTAATCGTGCGCTTATGGGTTCGAATATGCAACGGCAAGCGGTGCCCCTCATACAGTCAGAGGCTCCAATCGTTGGTACGGGCATGGAAGAGAGGGTGGCGCGGGATTCTGGGGTTGTGATTATAGCTGACCGTTCTGGTATTGTTGATCAGGTTGACGCTACGCGTATCGTTGTGCGTGCAACAGAGGAGACTTCGACCTCAGCATCTGGTGTAGATATATACAATTTATTGAAGTTTCAGCGTTCTAACCAAAATACCTGTATCACGCAGCGGCCACTTGTTGCAGTCGGTGATGAAGTTAAAGCAGGCGAAATTATAGCTGATGGTCCTTCTACACATCTTGGTGAATTGGCGCTAGGACGAAATGTACTAGTCGCATTCATGCCGTGGCATGGGTATAATTTCGAGGATTCAATCTTAATTTCTGAAAGTGTTGTTAAAGAGGATACTTTTACCTCAATTCATATAGAGGAATTTGAGGTAATGGCACGGGATACGAAATTAGGGCAGGAAGAAATTACACGCGACATTCCTAATGTAGGTGAGGAATCGCTCCGAAATCTTGATGAAGCCGGTATTGTTTATATTGGTGCTGAGGTTAAGGCCAGTGACATTTTAGTCGGTAAGGTTACGCCGAAAGGTGAATCACCGATGACACCGGAAGAAAAACTCCTACGAGCAATCTTTGGTGAGAAGGCATCCGATGTTCGCGACACTTCGCTTAAGGTGCCTCCAGGTGTGAATGGCACTGTCGTTGAGGTACGCGTGTTTTCGAGACGTGGTGTTGATAAGGACGAACGTGCTTTAGCGAATGAGCGAGCAGAAATTGAACGCTTGGCGAAGGATCGGGACGACGAGCGATCAATTCTTGAGCGATCATTGTACCCACGCCTTGAGGAACTTGTGTTGCGTCAGACAGTAGTCAGTGGACCAAAGGGAATGAAGGCAGGTAGTAAGGTTAATGATGCATTGCTTGCTGATTTTACGCAGGGTCAATGGCGGCAGATTGTAGTTAAAAACAGTAAAGTCAACGACGATATTGAGGCGCTCAATAAGCAATTCGACGACTCGATCCAACTCGTACAAAAGCGGTTTGAGGATAAAGTTGAGAAGTTACAGCGTGGTGATGACCTTTTGCCGGGTGTGATGAAAATGGTCAAGGTATTCGTGGCTGTGAAGCGCAAACTCCAGCCGGGAGACAAGATGGCCGGCCGACACGGTAACAAAGGGGTCATCTCTAAAATCGTGCCCATCGAGGACATGCCTTGTCTGGAAGACGGCACACCAGTCGATATTGTTCTAAACCCATTAGGTGTGCCTAGCCGAATGAATGTTGGGCAAATTCTTGAAACACATCTTGGTTGGGCCTGCCACGGTCTAGGGAGACAACTAGGTGATACGATCGATAAGCTGAGCAATGGTGGCGATGTTGGGAATATACGAAAGAGTCTTGAAAATGCCTATGGTAAGGATGCGTATCGCAAGGATATTAAGAACTTCGATGACGACCAAATTGTACGGTTTTCAGATAGCCTTCGGTCGGGAATTCCCGTAGCGAGTCCAGTTTTCGATGGTGCACGTGAGGAAGATATCATAACCATGTTGGAGCAGGCAGGTCTTAATCATACCGGACAAGAATTGTTGCTTGACGGTCGTACCGGTGAGTATTTCGACCGTAAGGTTACGATAGGTTACATATATATGTTAAAACTGCACCATCTCGTAGATGACAAGATTCACGCACGCTCGATTGGACCTTACAGTCTAGTCACGCAACAGCCACTCGGTGGGAAGGCTCAGTTCGGTGGTCAAAGGTTCGGTGAAATGGAGGTTTGGGCACTAGAAGCGTATGGTGCTTCTTACACGCTGCAGGAAATGTTAACGGTTAAGTCAGATGATGTATCTGGACGAACCAAAGTTTACGAGTCGATTGTTCGCGGAGACGACAATTTTGAAGCAGGAATTCCTGAGTCATTCAATGTACTAGTCAAGGAGTTGCGTTCGCTTGGTCTTAACGTTGAATTAATTCAGGAAGGATATTGATCGACTATAGTGAAATTTGAACCTTTAAGTTTAGTGTTACTGGGAAATTATCAATGAATGAACTTATGAACTTCTTTGGGCAGACACCAACTCTGCAAAGTTTCGATAAGATTCAGATTTCGATTGCGAGCCCTGAACGAATTCGCTCATGGTCGTTTGGTGAGATAAAGAAGCCTGAGACAATAAATTACCGAACATTTAAGCCCGAACGTGATGGTTTGTTTTGTGCCCGTATCTTCGGTCCAATTAAGGACTACGAGTGTCTTTGTGGAAAATATAAGCGCATGAAGTATCGCGGGATCATCTGTGAGAAATGTGGTGTTGAGGTCACACTTTCCAAGGTGCGCCGTGAGCGTATGGGGCATATAGAACTTGCATCACCCGTGGCCCATATATGGTTTCTTAAATCATTACCGAGCCGGATCGGATTATTGCTTGATATGACACTCAAGCAACTTGAGCGAGTGCTTTACTTTGAAAATTATGTTGTGATGGAACCCGGCCTTACCTCGTTGGAACTGCACCAACTTCTCAATGAAGATGAGCTTGTTGAAGCACAAGACGAATTCGGTGACGAAAATTTTTCAGTCGGAATTGGCGCTGAAGCCATCAAAAAGATGATGTCGGAACTCGACATGGAACAGGAGCGTGACGCAATTCGTCTCGAACTAAAAGAGACGGGGTCGGAGGCGAGACGTAAGAAACTTGTAAAGCGCCTCAAGCTAGCTGAGGCGTTTATCGATTCTGGTAGTCGTCCGGAGTGGATGATATTAGATGTGGTCCCGGTAATTCCGCCAGAGTTGCGCCCGCTGGTACCACTTGATGGTGGACGATTTGCAACATCGGATCTGAACGATCTATATCGCCGTGTTATCAATCGAAATAATCGACTGAAGCGTCTAATTGAGTTGCGCGCCCCAGATATTATTGTTCGTAATGAAAAACGAATGTTACAGGAGTCTGTTGATGCGTTGTTCGACAATGGTCGTCGCGGCCGTATCATCACGGGTGCCAATAAACGTCCGCTCAAATCATTAAGCGACATGCTAAAAGGTAAGCAGGGCCGATTCCGTCAAAACTTGCTTGGTAAACGTGTAGATTATTCGGGTCGCTCTGTCATCGTTGTTGGCCCTGAGTTGAAGTTGCATCAGTGTGGCTTGCCAAAAAAAATGGCACTAGAGCTTTTCAAGCCGTTCATTTATTCAAGATTCGAGCTTTACGGCATGGCTACCACTATTAAGGCGGCTAAAAGAATGGTCGAAAAGGAACGGCCGGAAGTATGGGATATTCTTGAAGAAGTAATTCGAGAGCATCCAGTATTGCTGAATCGGGCTCCAACTCTTCATCGACTGGGAGTTCAAGCCTTTGAGCCAGTTTTAGTTGAAGGCAAGGCAATTCAATTACATCCCTTGGTTTGTGCTGCGTTTAATGCAGACTTCGATGGCGATCAGATGGCGGTTCATGTGCCGTTATCCTTAGAGGCTCAGCTGGAAGCGCGTGTTCTTATGATGTCGACAAACAATATTTTGTCGCCTGCGAATGGTAAGCCAATCATCGTACCTAGCCAGGATATTGTTCTTGGACTCTATTATATGACAATGGAAAGGGAAGGCTTGAAGGGCGAAGGTATGGCCTTCGCAAATGTTGGTGAGTTGCAGAAGGCACTTGATGATAAGGTAGTTGACCTGCACGCAAAAATTTCTGCGAGATACTGTGGAGTGGATGATGATGGAGAGCCAAACGTTATTCGCGTAGAGACTACGCCGGGACGAATGTTGTTATCTGAATTGTTACCTCGACATCGCGAAGTACCTTTCTCAATGGTTAATCAGCTTCTTACTAAGAAGGAAGTATCCTTACTCATTGAAACGGTCTACCGGCATTGCGGACAAAAAGAAACGGTAATATTTGCTGATAGGCTAATGGCCATGGGCTTCCAACGTGCGTGTGTAGCTGGACTTTCTTTTGGGATGGATGACCTGTTAGTGCCCGTAGAGAAAGAAGATCTGCTTAACAACGCACAAGAGAGAGTCAAGGAATTTGAGCAACAGTATCTAGATGGTCTGATCACACAAGGTGAGAAATACAATAAGGTTATTGATGTGTGGTCTGATTGTACCGATACAGTTGCCGACGACATGATGAAGGCCATGGCGAGTGAAACTAATGAATACGTAAATTCGGTCCATATGATGGCGCAATCTGGTGCGCGTGGCTCGGCGGCACAGATAAAGCAACTAGCTGGCATGCGTGGGCTAATGGCCAAACCATCTGGTGAGATTATAGAAACTCCAATTATCTCGAATTTCAAGGAAGGCTTGACCGTGCTTGAATATTTCAATTCTACGCACGGTGCACGAAAAGGCCTCGCTGATACGGCTTTGAAAACTGCCAATTCAGGTTACTTGACACGGCGCCTTGTCGATGTCGCGCAGGACTGCGTCATCATTGAGGAAGACTGTGGCACGAAGAACGGACTGAGTATGAGCGCAGTAATAGATGGTGGGGAAGTAATAGAACCCTTGGCGGACCGAATTCTTGGGCGATTTGCCGCCGAGAATGTAGTTGATCCGCTTTCAAACAAGGTTGTCGTCAAGGCTGGTAATCTTGTTGATGAAGACATGGTGGAAGCCATTGAAAATGCTGGAATCGATACTGTACGGATGCGTTCGGTGTTGACTTGTGAAACTAAGGGGGGAGTTTGTGGTCGATGTTATGGTCGTGACCTTGCTCGCGGCACGGCAGTCAATGTGGGTGAAGCTGTTGGTGTCATAGCTGCACAATCGATAGGTGAACCAGGGACGCAACTAACGATGCGGACGTTTCACATTGGTGGCGCAGCGCAGAGGGGTGCAGAACAATCTTCAATAGAATCGAGCATAGACGGCGTACTGTCCATTGAGAATCGAAATGTTGTAGTCGATACTTCTGGAATGCCAATTGTGATGGTTCGTAATTCCGAGCTTGTTTTGAAAGATGAAGCTGGTCGCGAACGGGCACGCCACCGCTTGCCGTACGGGGCTAAATTGATAGTTGACGATGGTGCAACCGTATCGAAGGGAGACAAGTTAGCAGAGTGGGACCCATACACAATTCCGATAATCACAGAAAAAGAGGGTATTGCCAATTATGTCGACTTAACTGAAGGCATTTCTATGCGCGAAACCCTGGATGAAGCTACCGGTATTGCCAATAAGGTTGTGGTCGACTGGAAACAACAGCCACGTGGGGCAGATTTGCGTCCGCGCATTACGCTCCGTAACAAGCGAGGAACAGTAATAAAATTAGCAAATGGTATAGAGGCGAGATATTTCATGTCGGTCGATGCTATTCTCTCCGTTGAGAATGGCGCGCAAGTCAAGGCTGGCGACGTTTTAGCTCGTATTCCTAGGGAGTCTTCTAAAACACGTGATATTACAGGGGGCCTCCCTCGAGTCGCCGAGCTATTTGAAGCACGCCGTCCAAAGGATTTTGCCATCATGAGTGAAGTAGATGGTCGCGTCGAATTTGGTAAAGATTATAAGACTAAGCGTCGTCTGATTGTTGTCCCAGATGATAAGAGTGCAGAGCCAGCCGAGTGTCTCATACCGAAAGGAAAGCACATTAGCGTGCAGGAAGGCGATTACGTGCAGCGCGGTGATTTGTTGATGGATGGCAATCCCGTCCCACATGATATTCTTGAAGTCCTAGGGATTGAGGCGTTAGCGGCCTACTTGATCAAGGAAGTCCAGGACGTCTATAGGTTACAGGGCGTAAAAATCAACGATAAACATATTGAAGTGATTGTCCGACAAATGCTTCAGAAGGTGGATGTCGTCGAGCCAGGAGATACTATCCTGTTGAAAGGTGACCAGGTGGGTCGAGATGAATTTGAGCAAGTAAACGAAAAAACTATAGCCGAAGGCGGAAAACCGGCCACGGCTAAACCGGTTCTACAGGGAATTACAAAGGCATCGCTTCATACAAAATCGTTTATCTCGGCAGCATCGTTTCAGGAAACGACCCGAGTCCTCACGGAAGCCGCTGTTAATGGCAAACTTGATAGCTTGGATGGTCTGAAGGAAAACGTAATTGTTGGGCGACTAATTCCAGCAGGTACTGGTTCAGTTATGAATAAAATGAAACTGGTAGCGAGTGAACGGGACCGTGAAATGACCGAACTGCAGTCTCAGGCAACACAAGCTCTAGCGAGTAGCGACGGTGATGTTGTACCCGACGAAGTTGGTGAGACGGCAGATGAAGGTCAGTCGGAAGTAGCCTAATTTATAATAAGGGGACGATATCTTTTGCTGATCATCGATTGTTAACCCTAATTTCCAGTTATATGAGGTTGTGATAATGGCCGATAACCCTCGGAAATTAGTGATCTTTTGCTTGACGGACGTGAGTACGCTTCACTAGTATGCCCACACATTTATAGGGGACTGGCCGTAGGCGCTGTCTCGAACAGCCGAATGGGCCTCAGCCTAGACGCAGATCCCAGAAAAACGAGAGGCGAATATAAGCCGGGTGATCCGGCTGCCGGTGTCCTGAACCCTCGGCTAAGCACGTGGTTGCTTTGCTGATGGGTGTACTGTTACTGCCTACGATTTTATGAGTTTGGGCGCTGTAATGGTGGGTACTGTGGTTGTAATTTGGTCGAGGAAAGTCGAATGCCGACAATAAATCAGTTGGTTCGAAAACCACGAAAAATGCCGCGTGTACGAAATAAGGCGCCGGCACTCGATTCATGCCCACAGAAAAGGGGTGTGTGCACTCGTGTTTATACAACTACTCCAAAAAAACCTAATTCGGCGTTACGTAAGGTTGCCCGAGTGCGTTTGACCAACGGTTTTGAAGTAATCAGTTACATACCAGGCGAAGGACATAATCTTCAGGAACATTCTGTCGTGATGATCCGCGGTGGTCGTGTCAAGGATTTGCCAGGGGTCCGCTATCATACAATTCGTGGCACGCTAGATACCCAAGGCGTTAGCGAACGTAAGCAACGTCGCTCTAAATATGGCGCTAAAAGGCCCAAATAGGGAAATTCTGGTATGTCACGACGACGCAGAGCAGAGAAACGGGATATTTTGCCGGACGCCAAATACGGCGATTTGGCAGTGAGCAAGTTCATGAATAACATAATGCTCGATGGTAAGAAATCCATTGCCGAAGGTATTGTTTATGGAGCGTTTGAGTTAATCGAAAAACGCTCAAACAACGATCCGGTTAAGATGTTCCACGAAGCAGTGGAGAATGTCAGACCTCAAATAGAGGTTCGTTCGAGGCGAGTGGGCGGTGCTACTTATCAGGTGCCGGTAGAGGTTCGCCCAGATCGAGCTTTAGCACTAGCATTTAGGTGGATAATTAGTATAGCTCGCGATCGTTCCGAGAATACCATGACAGAAAGGCTTTCTGGTGAATTGCTGGATGCAGCAAATAGCCGGGGTGGTGCCGTGAAGAAGCGAGAAGATACGCACCGAATGGCGGAGGCTAATCGCGCGTTTTCACACTATCGCTGGTAATGCCCAGATCTGCGCAGATTTAAACTCATGACACGTAGCACACAAATAGATCGTTATCGAAATATCGGTATCATGGCGCACATAGATGCAGGTAAGACGACAACGACTGAACGCGTTCTCTATTATACCGGTCGTTCACACAAGATTGGTGAAGTCCATGATGGGACTGCTACCATGGATTGGATGGAGCAGGAGCAGGAACGTGGTATTACGATCACCTCAGCTGCTACGACATGTACTTGGAACGATCATCTAATTAATATTATTGATACACCTGGTCATGTCGATTTTACCATCGAAGTAGAGAGGTCATTAAGAGTCCTTGATGGTGCTGTGGCAGTATTCGACAGCGTGGCTGGAGTAGAACCGCAGTCAGAGACCGTATGGCGACAAGCCGATAGGTATGGCGTACCAAGAATTTGTTTTATAAACAAAATGGATCGTATAGGGGCCGATTATTTTCGCTGTGTTGATATGATTAAAGATCGTCTAGGTGCGGTTCCTCTTGTTTTACAGTTACCAATAGGCAGCGAATCCGACTTTGTTGGCATCGTTGATCTTGTTGAGCAACGTGCGGTGCGATGGAAAGATGAAACTCTTGGAGCAGAATATTTCCTCGAGGAGATACCATCAAGTATGGCCGATGAAGTTTCCAAATTTCGTGACGCGATAATTGAAACGGTTATTGATCAAGATGAAGCTGCAATGGAAGCCTTCTTGGAAGGAGTTGAGCCAGACTCGAAGACACTTAAAGACTGCATACGCAAGGGTACAGTCGCTGGTGCATTTGTCCCGGTGCTGGCGGGTAGTGCATTTAAGAATAAGGGTGTGCAGCCATTGCTTGATGCGGTCGTCGATTATCTGCCATCCCCGACCGAAGTCGGCAATGTCAGTGGTGTTGGAGTTGATGGATTAACGATTGACGAGCGCATCCCGTCCGATTCAGCGCCAGTTTCCGCATTAGCGTTCAAAATTATGAATGATCCATTCGTTGGCTCTCTGACATTTGTTCGAATCTACTCAGGCGTTTTGGATGCAAGTGGCTCCGTGCTTAATCCGCTGAAGGATAAACGCGAACGTATAGGTCGTATGCTGATGATGCATGCCAATCACCGTGAAGATATCAAAAAAGCTTACGCCGGCGATATAGTTGCACTGGCAGGTCTCAAATTTACTATGACGGGTGATACGCTATGCTCGGTGGATACGCCAATCGTCTTGGAGCAAATCGAGTTTCCTGAACCAGTAATAGAGATAGCAGTTGAGCCAAAAACTAAAGTAGATCAAGAAAAAATGGGTGTTGCTCTGCAGCGACTCGCTGCCGAAGATCCAAGTTTTCGAGTTACCAGCGATGAGGAAAGCGGTCAGACAATTATTAAAGGGATGGGTGAATTACACCTAGAAATCATAGTCGACCGTATGAAGCGGGAATTTAAGGTTGAAGCAAATATAGGCGCTCCGCAGGTTGCATACCGGGAATCTATAAGCAGGGAAACTGAAGTCGATTACATACATAAAAAACAAACTGGAGGGTCGGGTCAATTCGCTCGTGTTAAAATTATATTCCAACCAGGTGAGCCGGGATCTGGATATGTCTTTGAAAGCAAGGTGCACGGTGGATCGGTACCTAAGGAATTCCAGCCGGGTGTAATTAAGGGATTGGCCTCAGCTCGGGAGTCAGGTGTACTAGCGGGTTTTCCCGTGATCGATTTCAAGGCTGTGTTGGTTGACGGCGCATCGCATGATGTAGATTCTTCTGTCCTTGCCTTTGAAATTGCGGCAAGGGCGGCATTTCGAGAAGCGATGCAGCAGGCAAAAGCAAGGTTGCTCGAACCCGTGATGGGTGTAGAGGTGGTAACGCCTGAAGAATACATGGGTGATGTTATTGGTGACCTGAATAGTCGTCGGGGTAACGTGCAGGATATGGATCAGCAGGGTAACGCACGTGTGGTTAAAGCTACGGTGCCACTTGCCAATATGTTCGGCTACATCAATACGCTGCGTTCAATCAGTCAAGGGCGTGCGCAGTTTTCGATGCAATTCGATTGCTATGAGCAGGTGCCACAGGCAGTAGCTGATGAGGTGCGTGCCAAATTGGCGTGATTTATATAATGAATTAGGGAGGCTGCTGTTATGGCGAAGCAGAAGTTTGAAAGAACGAAGCCACATTGCAATATTGGAACGATAGGTCATGTTGACCATGGTAAGACGACGCTGACGGC
>CAYQNO010000016.1:0-59945 GCA_964419045.1 uncultured Flavobacteriales bacterium | reverse complement strand
GCGCCGATTTGAAGCTCAGCTTGCGGGCGCTTGATAAATGCAGCTAAAGCGCACGGGTCACCCGGCGGAAGCTGCGGTGGCTTTTTTTATGGGCTGATCCACCTCACGGATCGGGGATTTGAACTTCAGCTTGTGCCCCCGGACATATCATCCAAAGCACTAAAGAGAGGAGTTAGTAAAATGAAACCATCACCGAAATCTCCGACAAGGTCGGATGGAATGAGTCTCGAATACAAAGATTCCTTATCGGACGAGGAATGGGAAAGGCGACTAATGCTGTCCGACAGCGAGCTCTCCGAATTAGGTCTTTTAGACCATGATGAACTTGTCATTTCATTCAACCCAGTGAGGAGGACAAAGTAATGGGAAAGGTTATTTGGGAAGGATTTCAGAGCTCGGTGGAGAACGCGCCACAGCCGGTCTCAATCGTGATGGGCAGAAACCTGCGTTCGCACAGACCAGCCACAGATACAGAGGTATCTGACGACATTACCAATGAAGAAGAGAACTCAGCCCCTCTAAAAGGAACCGAGACGGAAGAGACACCTTCTTCTTCATAGAAATAGGCTAAACACTTTTACGGCATTTGAGCTTCAGCTTGTGCGCCGTGGCATCCCGCCTAAAGCACTAAAGAGGAGAAATCACATGACTAAAAAAGTTAAGCATACCGAAGAGAACATCCTCGGAGTTTATTGGGATGAGGCCAGTGGTAAAATCGTGCCCTATTGGGAAGACAACGTACCGTGGCATGTGCAGCAGTGGGTCAATAACTGGGGCAAGAACGTCACGAGCCTGACGATGGCTGGCGCTCCTCGCTCTGTTGCGCCGAGGAAGAAATCAAAAGGTACTAAAAAAATCGCCTGACTGAAGAGGCCGTCGGGCAGCAATGCTCGGCGGCTTTACTCAACACCCTTTGTAGTTCTTACGGACACATTCACGGGCAAGTTTCCATGCGACAGAGAATTTTATACGGATCACCAGGATGTATGCCATGGTTTAATCCCTCCAAACAGATAGATAAGGCCCATCAACCCAACCGATACGAGCGTCAAAGTCACTTCCATAGGGGATGATGCTACAAGGTCATACATCATCTCCAAAATCTTCCAACTGAACTCTGAACCACTTTGTGGGAAGAAAGTATCTATTCGTATTTCCGGATTATATCCATATCGAAAAAAAACATAACATCTGTACACTAGCGATACTGGGATGAACAAGAGTGAAAAAACAATGAAGGAACTAATAGCAATGCCTTATTTATACGCATCAAAAAATCAGCAAGAACAGCAAGCAACAGTCGTAGAATGAAAAAAGTGTTCTCATCCACCTGCTGCTATCAAAATGCTAATGTGTCCACGGCTCGCGGCGTGTATAGGCAAAGTTGTCAGCGTAGTTCTTAGGCCTGATCCGACGGTCTTTTGGCTTCTCAACGCTATAACCATATCCATGCCGGCGGGCATAACCTACCGCCTCTTGCTCGCTGCCGAATTGAAGCCGCACCTGGCTGCGGGTATCCTTTGAACTACTCCAGCCCATCAGTTGATCAGGCGTGGACGGGGACTCTGGCTCAAATTCCATCACCCATACCTGCGATTTAGTATGTCCGGACTGCATCGCTGTCTTCGCGGGTCTGTATATCCTGACCTGCATTCACCACCTCTTGTTGCCAGGTTCTGCCAAAATCCTGCCGGATTGCATGGTCGGGGAGACTGGATTCGAACCAGCGACCCGCTGCTCCCAAAGCAGATGCGCTACCAGGCTGCGCCACTCCCCGATCCAAGTTTTCTGTGGTTTTTTACTACCGGCGTCAAGTCAAAACTTAAATTATTTGATAAGTTCGAACAATATGGGGAACATCGAGAAATAGACACGCAATAATAAACATTGGATCAGAAAGCTAGCACTCACGTTAATTGAAGTTTAAAACGATAACATTATAAATAACCAGTTAAATCAACTACTTAGAAAATATACAGTAAGCTATTAATAAATATTTCAGCAAATACTCTTGACAGGACGGCAGAGGGTTACTACCTCCCCGCTAGAGATTAGCGCTCTTCTGTTGAGAGTGCCAACTACAAAGTTGACTTCTAATTTCGAAATAATCGATGTGTTTACGGAGGTTTATGGTATGAAATTCAAGCCACTGCACGACCGTGTCTTGGTCCGTCGTTTAGAAGAGGACGAGAAAACGGTCGGTGGAATAATCATTCCCGATACAGCTAAGGAAAAGCCCATGGAGGGTGACGTCCTTTCTGTCGGCCAAGGTGGACGCGACGAACAGGGCAAGCTTGTCCCGCTCGACGTCAAACCAGGAGATCGGATCGTATTCGGGAAGTGGTCGGGAAACGAAATCAAGATTGACGGCGAAGAGCTGATAATCATGCGCGAATCCGACATTATGGGCGTCATCGAGAACGCCAAGAAAACGAAAACGAAAACGAAAAAAGCTGCCTAACTAGGAGGACGTTAAAAGATGGCTGCAAAAGAAGTTAAATTCGGAACCGACGCGCGTACAAAGATGCTGAACGGCGTCGATATTTTGGCCGACGCGGTAAAGGTTACGCTCGGTCCCAAGGGGCGCAATGTTGTGCTCGACAAGTCGTTTGGTGCCCCACGCATTACTAAAGACGGTGTTACGGTAGCCAAAGATATCGAACTTAGCGACAAATTTGAGAATATGGGTGCACAGATGGTGCGTGAAGTTGCTAGCAAGACTAACGATGTTGCTGGTGATGGCACTACGACTGCAACAGTACTTGCCCAAGCAATCGTTCGCGAAGGCGCAAAGGCGGTTGCTGCCGGCATGAACCCTATGGATCTAAAACGCGGAGTTGACATGGCAGTCGAGTCAGTTGTCAACGAGATAGCCAAACGCTCCAAAAAAGTTACTACAAACGCGGAAATTGCCCAGGTGGGGACGATTTCAGCAAATGGCGACTCTGAAGTTGGTGATATGCTGGCTCAAGCTATGGAACGAGTTGGTAATGAGGGAGTGATTACGGTCGAAGAAGCCAAGAGCTTAGAAACCGAGCTCGATGTAGTAGAAGGCATGCAGTTTGACCGTGGATACCTCTCGCCTTACTTCGTAACTAATGCAGACAAAATGTCAGTAGAGCTCGAGGACCCATATATCCTAATACATGAGAAAAAGCTTTCTGGGCTGCAGGCGCTCCTACCAATGCTGGAGGCCGTTGTACAGTCTAGCAAACCACTTTTGATCATTGCAGAAGATGTTGAAGGTGAAGCGCTCGCTACTCTCGTGGTAAATAAACTACGGGGTGGTCTCAAGGTTGCCGCAGTAAAAGCGCCTGGGTTTGGAGATCGACGTAAGGCCATGCTTGAGGATATTGGAGTCCTTACAAAAGGCCAGATGATTTCCGAGGATCTGGGGATCAAGCTCGAAAATGTAACGTTAGATATGCTAGGAAGTGCCAAACGCGTCGTCATTAGCAAAGACGAGACGACTATTATTGATGGTTCCGGCAAGAAAACTGACATTCAGGGCCGTTGTAGTCAGATTCGCAATCAGATCGAGGAGACTACGTCCGAATATGATCGCGAAAAACTGCAAGAAAGGCTTGCGAAGCTCGCCGGTGGTGTCGCAGTTATTAGGGTTGGCGGAGCGACCGAGATCGAAGTTAAGGATCGTAAAGACCGAGTAGATGACGCTATGCACGCGACAAGAGCTGCTGTTGAGGAAGGAATTCTCGCCGGCGGTGGTGTACCGCTACTCCGTGCCGAGAAAGCTCTTGGCAACCTTAAACCAATCAATGACGAACAACGAGTCGGTATCGATATCGTTCGACGTGCTATTCAAGCTCCGGCACGCCAGATCGCTGAAAATGCTGGCATGGAAGGTTCAGTTGTCGTGGGTAAGGTAATGGAGAATAATACCCATAGTTGGGGCTACGACGCACAGTCCGGAAAGTATCGTGACCTTGTCAAGGCAGGTATAATTGATCCTGCTAAAGTTGTGCGTGCAGCTCTTCAAGATGCTGCTTCGGTCGCCGGGCTTCTGATTACTACCGAAGCGATGATCGCGGAAAAACCAGAAAAGAAACCACCAATGCCATCGCCTGATATGGGCGGAATGGGCGGAATGGGCGGAATGGATTTCTAATTGAATCGCATATAGTTATTGAAAGGGTCGCAACTGAATGTTGCGGCCCTTTATTTTTCTAAACAATTTGCCAATAACATGTAGACGGTCGAAAGCGAAAAACCCCAAAAATAACGAATTTCAAAGCCTGCACGCCCACAAATTATCCTTCCTTAATTTCATAGACACTAATTATGGCAAATACAATGTCAGGGTCTTAGCGACACAGGCAGGCTTATCCTTACCATCAATTTCGATACAGACATCGTTTACCACTCTTAGACTATCGTTTTCTAAAGTAACTACAGAATCTAATTTTTGTCTCGCTCTGATTCGAGATCCAACCCAAACTGGACTAACAAAACGTACTCTATCTAGACCATAGTTAACTGCGGTACCACAATTCTCAACATGAGCGATTTGTCGCATTAGAAACGTGACCAACGAGAGTGTCAGAAAACCGTGTGCAACAGTCGCCTTGAACGGGGATTCTATTTTAGCCCGGACCGGGTCCGTGTGGATCCAATAATCATCACCACTTACATAGGCAAACTGGTCAACACGCTTTTGTCTGACCAGAAGCCAATCGCTTATCCCTAACTCCGTTCCAATAAGCTCTCTCATTTCTTCTCGACCCGAAATTGTGCGCATACTTGATACCTGCTCGATTTGAAAGGTTGCATAAATGACGTATCCTGCCTTCACTGACTAATTAAGGTCAAATTACGAAGGGGAATAGAATGAGTCGAATTGTCAAAATGACTAACGATCTTTATGAGTATTTACTTGATGCGTCTGTTGAAGAAAATGATGTCTTTACTCGCCTCCGCGAAGAGACCTCAAAATTACCAAAATCTGGCATGCAGATTTCCCCCGACCAAGGGCAATTTTTTGCCTTTCTCATTCGGTTGATTGATGCTCGAAAGGCATTGGAAATAGGTACATTCACAGGATATTCAGCGCTGGCAGTAGCCTGTGCACTTCCGAAACACGGAAAATTGATTTGCTGCGACGTGAGTGAAGAATGGACCTCGATTGGTAAGCGATACTGGTCAGAAGCAGGCGTTGCTGAAAAAATCGATCTACGACTCGGGCCGGCCATCGATACTCTAGATTCCATGATTGAAACTGGCGAAAATAATAGTTTCGACTTTGCCTTCATCGATGCAGATAAAACCAACTACGATGCGTATTACGAACGGTCACTCAAATTAATTCGTCCAAACGGTGTAATCGCAATTGATAATGTGTTGTGGGGAGGGGACGTCGCTGATCCTAATAAGACTGATGAAACAACGGAGACTATTAGGGCAATTGCACACAAAGTTCGCGATGACAAACGTGTCAATGCCTGCATGCTATCAATTGGAGATGGGGTAATTTTAGCCCGCAAACTTGCCTGACAAATCCCTTGCAGCTCGTTTTATCGGGCCCAGTGGTTTCGACCTGATGTTATAAACCAGCCTGGTTAATGTCACGAGATACGGCTTGCAACGCAACAGAGACGAATTAGAATCCACTCCAACTAAATGGACCAGCCCCCATCTATATTAAAGGCCTGCCCCGTCGTATAGGCAGATTCATCACTGGCAAGATATACTACAAGGGCAGCAATTTCCGCCGCTTCACCCATCCGGCCCATAGGTTGGCGTGCAACAAACTCGGCACGTGTTTTTTCGTAATCACCCTGAGCGTTAAGCCGTTCTTCCAGTGAGGGGCTCTCGACGGTTCCCGGACAGATAGCATTGCATCTTATCCCCTGGGTCACGTAGTCCGCGGCCACTGATTTGGTCATGCCAAGCACAGCCGCCTTAGAAGCCCCGTAGATGAATCGTACAGGCACACCCTTTTGGCTAGATGCCAAAGATGACATGTTAATTATAGAGCCTCCCCCTGATCCTAACATTCCTGGCAATACCGCCCGCATCATGTGATACTGAGCCTTGGCATTGAGATTGAAAGCAAATTCCCATTCCTCGTCCGTGCTCTCAAGTATCGAACCGTGATGAACATAACCAGTGCAGTTGAATAAGCAGTCCACTACACCAATACCTTCTATTACATCAGAGATTTCATTTGGGTCTAAAACATCTAGACGCATGACTTCGATATTCTCAGAGTCTGCCGCCAAGTGCTTCAAGGCTTCCTCATTAATATCCGTGGCGATCACGCTCGCACCTTCTGCCGCGAGCGCCAACGCCGAAGCTCGGCCAATGCCTTGTCCTGCCGCAGTCAACAAGACACGTTTCTCGATCAGTCGTCCGACCATATTTTTCTCCCTGGCAACTCGTTAGGGATTAATTCTGCTAAAAATGTAGTTTTACTAGGTACAATGGTTGAAGCCATCCACCACCCACATCTATAGTCGTATCTGTGATGCAGTTACTCACAAAACAAAGACTATGCTTTTGAGAGTAGTAATATAATTTTAATGATTTTTTTCACAAAATACTTTCTCCATAAAGTGACACAATGGTTTAGTAAATAGATCTGGTGCTTCCAATAACCCCATATGCTGGAGGTGTGGAATGATTAACACCTTGGCACCTAATATCTCACTTGCAATAGCAAGTGACATTTCTGGAGTACTACCAGAATCATTTTCACCTGTGATTATTATCGTTGGAACACGAATAGGTGGATGCGGCCGAATAAGCTCACGCACCCCATTCGCTAGAACTTTTCGACATTCCACGTAATAATCCGGATCGTTTGCTGTTATCCAGCCCTTTACTATGTCTAAAATATCAGGATTAGCGGCACGAAAGCCTGGAGTAAACCAACGTTCAATAGTTGCATTAAGCAATGCCTCGGCACCACCCTTACCAGCATCCACAGCGCGCTGCTCAACTAACTTCTGTGCTTTTTCACTGCGCTCATGTGGTGAATTGAGAATTCCTAGTGCTGCAACTCTGCTAGGAAAATCTATCGCAAATCTCCGGTTAATCATTCCCCCAAGGGAGAAACCAATTAAGGCTGCATGGTCAACCTCAACCTCGCTTAGCAAATCAAAAAGTTGCTTAGCGAATAATTTTAGGTCCGGCACCTGCCCTGGCAATTCACTTTCCCCGTGACCAGCGAGATCATATGTTAAAACTCGGTAATGCTTTACAAGCGTTTCTATATGACCATCCCATGTAGCACGAGTAAGGCCGAGTCCGTGTATTAGAACAACGACCGGTGAATCAGCAGACTCATGAATTGGCCTATACCAATCAAATGCGGTTCCAGAATTTTTGTGAAAGGACATAATTATTTCCTCATGCCCTAATTAGCGCACTTCAGACCTAAAGAAATGCCGGCATGACTTCATTACAAAACAAATCCAATGAGCGCTTTTGCTCTGAGTGGCCAAGTCCCATACTGGCATAATATATAAATTCATCTACACCAATTGCTTCGTAGTCTTTCAACTTACCAATAACAATTTCGGGAGAACCAAACATTAGGTTTTCTTCAAGCTTAATAGGGTTATATTGCTCCCGCCCATCCAAATCGCTCAGCGGCACTTTTTTTGGAAACCCGTTTTTCACATCACCAAGATTTTTAAACAAATTTTCAAACTGACCAAGAACCCCTTGTATGGCAGTAATGGCTGAGTCACGGCCGACCTGATCAGTGTAAAGGGCTGTATGTCTCATCATAGATAGTATTGGCCGGTCACATCCAGGATTGTTGGCCACAGCTTCATCTAGACGCTGCATATAAAGTTCGGCTTCAGAAAATTCCCGCGTCAGTGGCCAAGTTAATACATGACATGAATTTTTTACTGCATAATCGAAGGTGATTGGGGAACGAGCAGCTACCCATATTGGCGGATATGGTTTTTGAACTGGTTTAGGAACAGACGTTGAGGCTGGGAATGACCAATATTTGCCTTCGTGGGCATAGTCTCCTTTCCACAACGCCTTTACAACAGGAAGCATTTCTTGCAAATACCGCCACGAATCCGGTTGTTGGAGCCCGGGCCGCATGCGGTCAAATTCACGTTGATAAGCTCCTGAACCAATACCAAACTCTAAACGTCCACCACTTATCAAATCGAGAAATGCAGCTTCACCTGCCAAATTGATAGGATGCCAATAGGCAGCATTAGCAACAGCAGTGCCAAGTCGAATACGATTAGTGTGGGTTGCCCACCAAGTCAAAATCTGAAACGGGTTAGGTGCAATAGTCATCTCTAGTGCGTGATGCTCAGCAGCCCAGACAATATTAAAACCGCCGCGCTCGGCAGTCTGCACCATGTCCAAAACATGCCGCTGGACGACGTCCATCTCGACACTGTTATCCATTCGCTCAAGGTTAATAGCAAGTTGAAATTTCATTTTGTAATACTTTCGGTTAGCGCATCACAAATTGGCTTGCCAAGGGCTCGTCAGATGTGTTCATCCAAATTGTTTTGGGACGGGTATAATCATAAATAGCCTGAAATCCACTTTCTCTCCCGTAACCGGAATACTTGCTACCGCCGAATTCTGCGATTGGGGAAATTACCCGATAAGTATTTACGTAAACAATCCCTGCCCTTATAGCCTTCGATACACGTAACGAACGTGAACCATCTCGTGTAAATATACCTGCTGCTAGCCCATATTTGGTATCATTAGCAAGTTGGATTACCTCTTCCTCCGATTTAAAACGGATGACAACCAACACAGGACCAAATAGTTCGCTATCCACAATTCCAATACTATGATCAGGGCACGTAATTATAGTTGGTTCAAAAAAATATCCGTCTAGTCCACTAGGCTGCTTACCGCCAATCAATATTTTGCATCCTTCACTTTGTGCTTTCGAAATTTCAGACTCAATGTTGGCTAATTGTTCAGGCGTGCAAAGTGGACCCATTTCAGTTTCTTCAAAAAGTGGATCACCAATCTTAATGTTTTTTGCGACCGTTTTAATTTTTTCAATGAATTCGTCTGCAATACTCTCTTGTAAATAGAGTCGTGAACCAGCTACACAGCTCTGTCCTGATGCGCCAAATATACCACCTATACATCCATTTACAGCGCTTTCAATATTTGCATCATCAAATACAATAAATGGGGACTTCCCTCCTAATTCTAATGATACTTCCGCAAAGTTTTCAGAAGAATTTTTTACTACTTTTCTTGCGGCCTGATGGCCGCCGGTAAATGAAATACGTGAAATTAGTGGATGAGCAGTCAATATTTGGCCACATGGGTCACCATGACCGGTAACAATATTAACAACACCATCAGGTATATCCGCCTTCGAAATAAGTTGACCGAATTCGAGCAACGCTGCCGAGGCATGTTCAGAGGCCTTAAGAACAATTGTGTTACCCGCGGCAAGTGCTGGTCCTAACTTAACAGCGCTCAAAAAAAGCTGCGCATTCCAGGGAACCACAGCAGCTATTACCCCAAGGGGTTCCCGGTTTGTGAATACGAAAAGATCTGGTTTATCGATTGGGAAGGTTTCACCTCTAATCTTATCGGCACAACCGCCAAAAAAGTGGAGATATTCAGAAATATACTTCGCTTGCCCTCTAGTTTCCTTCAACATTTTTCCTGTGTCTAAAGATTCTATGCGGCCAAGTTGCTCAGATTCACTGTGCAGTAATTCGGCTAGTCTATGAAGGCAGTGGCCTCGCTCTGTGGCTGTCATCTTACCCCACGGCCCATCGTACAACGCGCGGTGAGCGGCCTTTACTGCCCTATCTACATCATCTTCAGTTGCCTCCGGCACTCGCGCCCAAACTTTGCCAGTTGTTGGATTGATGCTATCAAACGATTTGCCATTCGATGCCTGCACCCATACTCCATCTATAAGCATCGCGTAGTTTTTTATTTTTGCCATGCTATGTTTTCCTTATCCCTTTTTTAGGCCACCATTCCTTTGACAATTGTGACCGTTCTGCCATTCGTTAATAGAGGGTGTTAATGTAGTTAACAGTTCATCATTACAAAATTACAAATTAAATTTAAGGTAACCTAAACAATAGTAAGAGATCTGAGGATATATTTTGGAAAAACTCGATATAGAGTTTGTACGCTCTCAATTCCCAGCATTTTCTCAAGAGGCACTGAAAGGTTGGGGATTTTTTGAAAATGCCGGAGGCTCTTACGCTTGTAGCCAAGTTATCGACAGACTTTCCCGATACTACCGTGAGACGAAACTTCAGCCATATGGCTCTTACCCAGCATCAATTATAGCAGGCGAGGAGATGGATAATGCCTACAGGAGACTTGCAAGCCTATTAAATGTTCGTCCTAAAGAGATAAGTTTTGGTCCATCAACAACGTTAAATAGCTACGTTCTTGCAAACGCATTTCGAAACAAACTTCGAGAGGGTGATGAAATTATTGTTACCAATCAGGACCACGAAGCCAACAGTGGTGTATGGCGTAAATTAAATCAATGTGGAGTCAAGGTACTCGAATGGCAAGTAGATCCAATAAGCGGTAAACTGGATATTGGAGATCTAGACAACTTACTTTCTCTAATTACCCGTCTCGTAACTATGCCGCAGAGCGCTAATATTGTGGCTTATATAAATGATATTAATGCCGCGGCACAAAAGGTTCATGCGGCAGGCGCATGGCTATTAGTTGATGGTGTTTCGTACGCACCCCATGGGATGCCCGATTTAGGTCAACTAGATGCTGATATATATTTGTTTTCACTTTATAAAACATTTGGTCCGCACCAGGGTGCTCTGTTTATGCGCGACGAAGTCTCTGAACAACTTGAAAATCAAGGACATTATTTTAATGCTATATACCCAGAGAAACGATTCACGCCTGCCGGACCGGACCACGCACAAATAGCAGCTACTAATGGGATTATTGATTATTATGAGGCGCTATACGGGCATCACTATGATGGAGAGGTAAAGCTAACTGAAAAAACCAAACTAATTAATCGTCTTTTTCTTAAACACGAAAAAGAACTAGCTAACAAATTATTGGAATTTCTGCGCTCTCGAAATGATTTAACAATTTTGGGAAAAGAAGATACCAGTGGTCGGGTAGCTACTATTTCCATAAGAACAAGCCGCCTCGCTCAGGACATTGCGGCAGACCTAGCAGACAGGAAAATCATGGCAGGAGCCGGAAATTTTTACGCCGTCCGCTTGCTCGAAGCACTTAACGTCCCATCAGATACTGGGGTACTGCGCTTGTCATTCGTCCACTATACAAATAACCGTGAAATCGACCAGCTCATCAATGCGCTCGATGCAACTCTTTAGAGTTATTTTATTTTCAATTCTGTAACCTTTAAAAAATATTTATTGATTCAGACAGAAATTAGGATTGCAAATTTATGTGAAATTCAATTGATCTCTCTCGTTATAATCTGGGATAAATACACTCGAGTATTTTAGGTAAATATTTAAATCTTCATGAAAAAAATTCTTATCATTGTCCAAGGTAAATATTCGAACCCGGCTCGCATTGGAAGTCATTTACGTAGGCTGGGGTTCACTCTGGACATCCGTCAGCCAAGTGGCGGTGACTTGTTGCCAGGCACGATGCGTGAACATGCCGCAGCAATAATTTTTGGCGGACCGATGAGCGCAAACGATGATAAGAAGTATGATTTCATAAACTCCCAGATTAATTGGATACCAGTAGCTCTTGAGTCTGGAAAGCCATTCCTTGGCATCTGCCTTGGGGCGCAAATGCTGGCACGCACATTAGGCGCTAGTGTAAATTTTCATCCAAAAAATAGGGTGGAAATAGGCTACCACCTCATTCATCCAACGGAAAAAGGTAAGTCGTTTTTGGATAAGCCTCTTTTGTTTTACCAGTGGCACAGTGAAGGATTTGATCTACCGAGAGGCGCCGTTCATTTAGCTAAGAACGATACCTTTGAATACCAAGCTTTCAAATATGAAAATGCATTTGCTATACAATTTCACCCAGAAGTTACCGGCAAAATTATGCAACGCTGGACACGCTTCGCAGGACATAGACTCAGCGAAGAGGGAGCGCAAAATAGGGAGGATCAAATGCGGATGCGTGAACGTAGCGAACGACAGGTGCGCCCATGGGTGAAAAAATTTCTACCCATCTGGCTAGAGCCGCTGCATGAAAACAAATAAATTTTGTAAACCGAAGATTTTGTTACTGGCTCGAAATTCCCCTAACTAGCACCATGGTTCGTGATCTGATACCAGATTTTAAGAAATTAGGATGCTCGAACCAATTAGGACAACGGTATCGCAACTAAAAAACTTTAGAATTTTATCGGCCTATTGGTAACTGCTAAAAAGTTTATTGTGTACGACACGATTCCCTGGCTTGATCCCCAGGCGCGCAACCGTGCCAGCATTGACCTCAAGTACCGCCCGAACCGGGTTTATTGAGCGAAGTGTAGCAAGTGACATAGGCATTGTCCGCTCGATGATATTAATGATTGTACCATCTTCACCGACAAAAAGCATATCAAGCGGCAACAACGTATCCTTCATCCACATCGCAGCACGACGTGGCCGACTGTAAATGAAGAGCATACCAGCGTCTACAGCGAGTGACTGCCGCCCCATCAGTCCACGGGCAAGTTGTCTCTCAGTTTCCGCAATTTCTACGGTGAATTGATGAGAGCCAGTTTCAGTTTCAATAGCAATATTTAGTTTTGAAAATTGTATTACCTCTTGTGCGGAGGCAAGACCGGGTTCTAACGCTCCACTAGTAAACATACTTGGTGCAATAGTAACAACCAACAGAGCTGATACGAGAGAGTTTATTTTTATTAAACTATACAAATATTGCATCGATCTAACTCTTGGCTAGAACGCATTTTCGGTTCCCTGTCCTCAGAGCGTGTCCTCCAGGCGCCTATTAACGATAATCTCCGCAACTGAAGCGTTGTTGGGCAAGGATATCAGTGTCGCGACTACTTCCGCCAAATCTTCCGGCTGGGTCATGAGGTTGGTCGGCCCCTTACCTTTGCCTTCACTCATTTCCGTGTTGGTTACACCAGGACAAAGCGCGATAGAACGTACGCCTTCGTCCCAAGCGATGCGACGTGCTGCGTGTGAAAGTGCTACGGCTGCAAATTTAGTCATGTGATATCCAACATAGTTAGTACTAATACGTTTGCCGGAGGCCGAACATACATTGACGATTCGACCGCTTCCGGACCGTTTTAGATATGGCAAAGCCATGCGTATCAGGCGCAAGGGAGCCTTGACATTGACCTCAAACATTAAATCAAGAACACTCTCATCCTCGTCCATAATAGTAAATGGTTCCGAAATACCAGCAACGTTGATCAGGCCGTCGATTCGTCCAAAGCGCTCGGCTGTCGCATATACCCAAGCCTCCGAATTAGATACATCCTGCGCTTCGAATCGATGAGTGAACAAACGATCCGCATCGAAGCTACTTACTTTTTTAGCTAATTTTTTCTCATCACGAGCACCGAGGCTAAGACTGTACCCCTTATCATGAAGACATTTTGAAAATTCATAACCAATACCCCTATTAGCGCCGCTAATCATAATTACACGACCATCGGGTGAAAGCATTGCTTCTTACCTTCCTTGTTATCAATGGAACGCCTACATAATGCGCTCACTTAAATATAAATGTCAGGGAGATTGAGAGGCCCTTGCACACTTCGCTCCCAGATTAATCTCAATGGGATATAGTCGAACATCCGGCCGTTCATATCCCCCTTCCCTCTCTCTAAGGTTACAAAGCATCCGCGCACGTTATGCAGTTATCACAAGTAAAAAAATAAAAGGCTTACGGCCAGTAGGATTGCAACCCACAGCGCAGCAGATCCGGATTCGAGTGTGCGTGCGAGTGGACCCTGTGGGCCAGAATATCGAAATAAGACCCGGACAAGTCCAGTCAATTGATGAACGCAGAAATCCTGCATTATCGTAGTCCAGTTACCGCTCTTCTCTAACATTGTATTGGCAATCCATTTTAACGGTTTGCGGTAAATCCATTCAGCATCGATGTTGATCCCCCTTAGTTCAGGGGGGTATAGGCCAGAGAGTTTGAGCCATACAAATGCAAGGGCTGAAAACAGTAGTAGTTGGGTCTGTGCCAGGATATGTCCAGCGGTATAAGGTTCATAAGTAACAGGAAACGGTAACAAATCGTAGAGGAGCCGCGGCCAGACACCATTGAAAATGCAAATTGCTCCCGCAATGCCCATGGCAAGTAACATGTTAATAGAAGGATCACGTGTGCGAATTCCTGAATCATGAGCGAAAAATGCAAAATAGGGAATCTTGATACCTGCATGGTGAAAAACGCCGGCCGAAGCGAACAGCAATGCTAACCAGACTAGGTGATGGCCTTCTTCGAGGGCTGCCACCATCACCATTGATTTAGAAACAAAACCAGAAAATAAGGGAAACGCGGAGATTGAGAGCGCTCCTATAATACAAAATACCGTGGTGATGGGCATCGATTTGTAGAGGCCGCCAAGCTCACTACCATTCATTCGGCCAGTCTGATGCAAAACGGCTCCCATGGACATAAAAAGGAGGCTCTTGAATATCACATCATTAAAGGCATGACTGATAGCACCGTTGATAGCCATTGCCGTCCCCAAACCTACGCCAACCACCATGAAACCAATCTGATTAATCATTGAGTACGCAAGTACTCTACGAAGATCGTTTTCTATTACTGCATAAAATATTGGGAACATTGTCATTACAGCACCGATATAAATCAGTACTTCAGTGCCAGGGAACCCCCTAGCGAGCGCATAAACAGCAACTTTTGTTGTAAAAGCACTAAGAAAAACCGAACCTGTCACCGTCGCCTCGGGATACGCATCGGTTAACCAGTTATGTACAAGTGGAAAAGCACATTTAATTCCAAATGCAATGAATATTAATACTCCGCCTGGGCTATCTAACCCGATAAAAGTGAACTCCAGGGAACCGATCTCGTTTACGCGTACCAATACTCCAGCAAGCAGAATCAAACCCGACGTGACCTGTACGACTAAATAACGCATGGCGGCCGTCCGCGCTCGAGTTGTTCTTCGCGCCAAAATAAGAAACACTGATGAAAGGGCGAGAGCTTCCCATGTGATGAATAGGGTAATAAGATCTCCAGCGAACACCGCGGCGATTGCACTGCCAGCATATAGTAGCCCTGTAACATGCTGAACAGGATCCCGTAAATGTAAAGAATAGATGATGGCAATCAGCGCTACGAGGTGAAATAAATAACCAAATAGAAGGCTTAATTTGTCGACGCGAAACAGCTGAAGTTCGTAGTCGAAAAGAGTAATGCCAAAATGCGAACCGTCCGGGGTACCGAACAAGCTCACGGCACTGATAATCGGCACCATGATTAGTATAGATGCACGTAACGAACCTCGGGATAATGCAACTAAAGCCGCACCTGTAAGAAAAAAAACAAATGGCGGCAACTCAGCCATCATCTTCACTGCCGTAATATTCTTCCGATCTTTGCAGGATCTTGCGGAGTTCCTTGGCAGCGAGCACTAGTATGACGCAAACTACGAAGCCATAAAGCGCGTGAAATCCGAATAGCCCTTCCCAAGGATGCCCCCCGTGGCGGTCTATAAAATAATCAAGGCCCAGTACTAATGCGCAAAGTATATACAACGAGATAAGAATCAATTTCACGTTAGTCGATTTATCAAAAAAATCCGATCGTTCCGGCGAGGTGCCAGATTTCACTTCCTGTGTCGCACCGGGGGTTTTCTTGGTCACGAATTGTGTCCTGTGCCCAGAGGTATCAGTTGTAATAGATCAAACAGTGGTCCTGGATAGAAAAATAACAGGACACAGCCAGCAGCCGATAGTGACAACGCAATTAAACAGGTCACTGGCGCCTCCTTGAAACCGTCACCTACCGATTCATCTGATTGACTGAAGAACGCACGAATTGGTATAGGCAGTAGATAAGCTAGATTCAAAATTGAACTGATAAGAAGAACTGCAAGCATCGCAATTTGGTCGCTATCGAGTGCTCCCAGAGCTAAATACCACTTGCTCCAGAGGCCACCCATTGGAGGGAGTCCAACGACACTCAACGCACCAATCAAAAATGCTGACATGGTGATTGGCATCGCCCGCCCAAGACCACGCATCTGGCTTATTTGAGTCTTTCCGGTTGCGACCAGTATAGCTCCGGAGCAAAAAAATAATGTAATTTTGCCGAATGCATGCGCGCCCAGTTGAAATCCACCACCTATGATGCCCGCAGCGTTAGCCAGCAACGCGCCCAAAACCACATACGCAAGTTGACTAATAGTTGAATAGGCAAGACGCGCTTTCAAATTATCCTGTTTTAAGGCAAAAATAGAAGCAATCAAAATAGTTGCCGCTACCATATACATGAGCCATCGGCTCATTTCGATCTCAGCAAGAAAGTCTAACCCGAAAATATAAATAACTACCTTCAAGATTGTGAAGACGCCAACTTTAACAACGGCAACAGCATGTAAAAGAGCACTTACCGGGGTAGGCGCAACCATTGCAGCCGGTAACCATCGGTGCAAGGGCATCAACGCTGCCTTACCAATTCCATAAATGTAAAGAAACAGCAAAATTCCAGCCATAATACCGGAAACCTTGCCTTGTAGGATACCGCCCACCCTGAAATCGACAGTTCCTGCAATCTGCCACGTCCAGATAATTGCCAATAGAAAAAGGCCAAGTGATGTACCTAGTAAGATACCCAGATATGTCCTACCTGCACGTATAGAGCTATCATCCCCTCCGTGCGTTACCAAAGGATAGGTAGACAATGTCAAAAGTTCGTAAGCTAGGAACAACGTCAATAAGTTGTCAGCTAACGTAACGGCGGTAGCACTACCGACTGCAATTGCGAAGAATGCATAGAAGCGTGTTTGATTACGCTCGTTATGAGACCGCATGTAACCGATCGAATAAATTGATGTTAAAATCCACAACAGTGACATGACGAGCGCAAATACGAGTCCAAGTGGTTCAGTCGAAAAAGAAATCGTTGCACCCGGAAATACTTCAAATATATCAAGGCGGGCGCCCTCACCCGATGAAACCATTAAGACCAGAGAAAGGATAAAGCAGAGTAGTGAAATACCACAAAGTAGCGTTACCAATTCACGCAAATTTGGTGATTGTCCGCATAACGCTATAATTGCTGCACCAATCCAAGGAGCAATCAATGCCCCAAACAATAGATCTGAACCATTCACGGATTTAATCCAAGCAGGTTTTCAGCAACAACTTGCGCGATCCCAACGCTAAAACGAGTGTCAATACCAAAGTAAATGCTAGCAGCTACGAGGCCGGACGCGGGCAAGAGCATAGAAAGTGGGGCCTCACCAATGTTCGATCCAACTGGCAAAGGTCTAAAATACGCGATCTCTACAATCCGCCCAATGTAAATAACCGCTAGTAGGGCCCCTAGCAGAATTACAAACGCAATCCACCATAAGTCTTTTTCAAGTGCGGCAGCCACGAGATACCATTTTGAGATGAACCCAACTGTACCCGGGACGCCAATTAGGCCTAGCCCAGCTACTACGAAAGTCGCCATTGTCACCGGCATACGTTTTCCAAGCCCCGCCATTGAATCAAGTGTAACCGGGCCAATTCGCCAAACGAAACAGGCGAGTGTGAGAAATAAGGCAGTCTTTACCAGTGCATGGTTAAACATATGGACGATACCGCCAGTTAGCCCGAGTACAGTCGCCAGCGCGATACCAAGCACCATGTACCCAATTTGTGCGATCGACGAATACGCTAACATTCTTTTGATATTGTGCTCGAATATCGCAGTGATAGAGCCAATGAAAATGGCTACTATCGCTAGCGGTATAATGACTATAGAAATCGACATAGCTTCAAACGAAAACTGAACACCGAAGAGCGAAAAGAAGATACGTATCAGAACGTATAATGCTACCTTCGTGGCGGTTCCCGCGAGAAAGGCAGTCACCACCGAAGGAGCAAATGCATAAGTGTTTGGCAGCCACAAATGCAGGGGAAACAGTGCAAGCTTTAGTAAGATCCCAACCGTAAAAAACGCAAAAGCCGTGCGAATCGTGCGACTATCTTCTACCAATTGAACCCGGCCGGCAAGATCGGCAAAGTTCAGCGTACCCGTCGCCTGATAGAGTAACCCCAGTCCAATCAGATAAAAGGTAGCACCAAGGGTACCAAGAATCAGATAGCGAAAGGCGGCAGAAAGTGCGCGACGATCTTGGCCAAACGACACGAGAACATAGGAAGCAAGAGAAGCTATTTCAAGAAACACAAAAAGGTTAAACGCATCACCTGTCGCAGCAACACCTAGAAGACCTGTTTCAAATAGAAGATAGCAGCAGTAGAAAAGATAAGCACGATCACTTCCAATTTCCCTCGTAACACTCTGACCCGCTGCGATTACAACAATTGCTCCTATGGCCGAAACAATCAACAACACGAAAGCGTTAAAGGCATCGATGCGGTATTCAATGCCCCAAGGTGGTGGCCACCCACCTAGCGCATATGACAATGGACCTGATTCTAATACTTGAAGCATCAATATCAGGGATATCAAGAAAGTCAGCCAACTCACCAAAAGTGCTAACCAATAGCTTCTACGAGCACTGCGTAACAGAAGGCACAGGGGTGCTGCCAGCAATGGGATCACCACCTGAAGAATCGGCAAATGAACCAAAATCACTGACTGTTATCCTGTCTATTGATCTTATCTTCTTCGATGGATCCGTACGCGTTCTGGATGCGTACAATTAGCGCTAAACCAATGGCCATAGTTGAAACACCCACCACAATAGCAGTAAGAATGAGCACATGTGGTATCGGGTTTGAATAAACCGAGGCGGCATCGATCTTAATCGGTGCCGTCCCACCGCTGACTTTTCCAATTGTGATGTAAAATACAAATACCGATGCTTGGAATATAGCTAAGCCGATAAGTTTTTTAATCAGGTTTGGTCGGCTGATGACGATATATAGACCACCCATCATAAGGCCTATGACAACCCAAAAATTGTAGAGGCCTGGTATTTCCATTTTTCGAAATCAGCGTCCGTACCGTGCAAAAGAAAAGAAGATCAAAACCATTGCAGACGCAACTGTCAGGCCCACACCAAGTTCGACCAGTATTATACCAAGATGCTGTCCTTCAACTGGGTTGTCACGAAGAACCGAATAATTTAAATACTCGCCATTAAGTAAAAGTCCGGCAACTCCGGTTCCCCCAAATAGTAGTACCCCAGCAGCTAATCCCCATCGAACAAGCCACCCGGGAACAACTTTACTGGCCGTGTCTATACCGTAGAGGAGTCCATAAAGAATGAAGGCAACAGCGAAAATTACACCTGCCTGAAAGCCACCGCCCGGTCCAAAATCACCATGAAATTGGACATAGAATGCAAACATCAAAATAAATGGTATCAGTAACCTTGCTATTACTCGGAGAAGAATTAATTCTCTCATTTCAATCTCCGCCTATCATTAACGGATGATTTCAGCGACACACCCAACAGCGTCAGCACACCGACACCAGCAGTAAAAATCACAGTCAATTCCCCAAGGGTATCATAACCACGATAACTTGCTAATACGGCGGTAACCACGTTTGGAACGCCAGTTTCGGCCAATGCCTGGTTTATATAACGTGGTGCGACATGAAGATTAGCTGGCGCTGAGACATCTCCGTAAAAAGGCATATCTAAACTACCATAGACCAGTGCTGAGCCAATAATCACAACAATCAGCAATGGGAGAATCGGCACACGATTTGGAATGGCCTCTCTACTCGTTGTCAGAGCAAGTGCTCCCACTACCAAGACTGTAGAAATACCGGCCCCTACGGCGGCCTCAGTGAACGCCACATCCACCGCGTCAAGTTGAACAAAAAGTGCAGCAGCAAGCAAACTGTACAGTCCGGCTAACACGGCGACAGCAAAAAGGTTTCGTAAACGGATTACAAACCAAATCACCAGCCCCATGAACGTAAGGAGTGTAATATCTACAATACTGTCGATGATGTATCCTTTCTCGCTACCTGTTTCTCAGCTTTCGGGGAGTTTGCTTTCACTTTCTACCGGGGCATCATCAGCTACAAACGGCTTGACACCTCCACTCATGCATGCGTTTGCAATCGCGTAGAGTGAAGTTGGACCAGTAAAAAATAAGAAAACCCCTATCAAAACTAACTTGATAGCTACCATATCGAGACCGACCTCTACGATTAACCCCAACAGAATAAGGGCTATACCCAAGGTATCCGTAAGACCCGCGGCGTGCATACGTGTGTACACGTCGGGCATGCGGATCATGCCAACACTACCTACCAATACAAACACTGAACCAGCGATCAGCATTGTCCAAATAGTGAGTGTGGTAACCATTATTCGGAGAATCCTTTGCCCGGAGAATCACTACCCTTAGTACTCAAGCCACCAAGCCTAATAAATTTAAGTATAGCGATGGTCGCAACAAAGTTAATCAATGCGTACAGCAAAGCAATGTCGAGAAAGTCTGGCCGGTCGGCAAGAAACCCCAAAAGTGCAATCATCAATATAGTCTTTGTTCCAAAATTGTTAACCGCCAGAATTCTGTCATATACCGTGGGACCCAGAAGGCCTCGAACAAGAACAAGACTCATGGCTATGAGGACGGCCGCGGTGACAACTGCAAATATCATTTTATTACTCTCGCAATTTTTTCTTCAAATTTGCCCTCCAGCAAATCATTGGCTGAGTCCTCACTTAATGCGTGGACTAGCAGGATGCCTTCTTCGATATCAACTGTAACTGTCCCAGGGGTCAAAGTGATCGAGTTAGCAAGAATTGTTTGGAAAAGTGCTGTCTGCTGGCTTGCATCAAGGCTTATTATACGAGGGCTTATACGCAAGCGTGGCGCCAACACGCGACGGGCCACATCAACGTTGGATTTAATAATCTCCCATACCAGCCATAACCAATAGCTAAATATCTGTGGCGTGATCTGGATAGGATACCTTTCGTTGCACATCGCGTCCATCCGGCGCACGATAACGACGCTTGCTATACACGATCCGACCCCCGAAATAACTACGAATGGATGGTAATGCCCAGACAACAGCAACCAAGTAACAAATAAACCACCACCCAAAATTATATTTTTAACCAATTTGGCCCCTCCACCATCTATCCACGGACCACAGGATCAATCCTCTTGTCAGTGTCTGATTTTCAACCGATTGTTCACCCACAAATTTTGGGAAACTATGCTCATACGTAATAATAAAGAAATTGATCATGGCCCCTAAGGAAATTTTCTTCCTAAATAATTCTTATAAATTAGTTTATCGTTAAAATTAAAACTCAGGAGTGAAAAAAGCATTATAGATTTTACCTAGTTTGATTAGCTACTCGGAATGCACTCAATCCTGAAAAGATAAATCCAAATATATGAACGTTTTGAGACTAGGCGCCAACACAGGAAGTACTCCATTACTAAATTCCTATTAAAGCAGCAGTCACTAGGATAAAATATATGTACTGAAATTATTGTGATGAACTATACACCAATTGCCACTAGGAACACTGGCTGTAGCGGACAAAAGTTTGAGTGTCCTGCTACTGGGAGATCTAAGTTTGGATATGACAGGTGAATTTCGTATAGCAGCGCCACGTGATGTTGTTTGGGAAGCGCTGAACAACACGGAGATATTGAAACAATCAGTGCCTGGCTGTACGGAAATGGCAAAAACTAGCGATACAACTTTTGAAGCGAAGGTTACGGCTAAAGTTGGTCCGGTGAAAGCTAACTTTTCGGGTGGAGTGACTTTGTCTGAAATCGATCCACCAAACGGTTACACAATAAATGGAGAGGGTAAGGGGGGGGCTGCTGGTTTCGCCAAAGGTGGCGCCACTGTAATCCTTGAACCGGATGGAGATGAAACAATACTAAAATATTCTGTTAATGCCATGGTTGGCGGCAAACTCGCGCAAATAGGAAGCCGGCTAATTGACGCCACTGCTAAAAAAATGGCCGAAGACTTCTTCAGTCAATTTGCCGAAATCATAGCTAGCTCCACAGAGCCGGTAGAATCCTCAAATGTACCACAGCATATGTTAGTTAAGCCTGCTGGTATTCACCCTTTCATCTGGATTAGCGGAATTGTCGTGGGTATATTTATCCTTTTGACGCTATTCAGCTTACTTCCGTCAACTTAGGAAAAATTCAGAGGACTACACCTCTACCGGACGCAATCATTTCGACCCTGCCTAAACTCAAACTTGACCTCACGCCTCTAGAGGTTGAAAATTAATATGTCGAAGTGCCAATAGTACAGTATATCAAAGCGCAATCATAAAATTGTAGTATCATTAGGTGTGCTTTACTATTCCAATAAGCGATTACAAATATACTCAGGAAGGAGTTACCAATGCCAAGCGTATCCATGACGGTAAACGGTAAATCCGTTTCTGGCGAAGTTGAGGCGCGCACGTTGCTGGTAGAATTCTTGCGTGAGCACCTGAGGTTGACCGGCACGCATGTTGGATGTGATACAAGTCAATGTGGAGCCTGTGTAATCCACGTAGATGGAAACTCGGTGAAGAGTTGTACAATGCTGGCACTGCAGGCGGACGGACGTGAAGTGCTAACCATTGAGGGTGTTGCTAATGGTGACGATTTACATCCTATGCAGGAGGCATTTCGTAATAATCATGGCCTCCAATGCGGATTTTGTACACCGGGAATGGTGATGAGTGCGCTAGATCTGGTAAAGCAGAATTCTGATCCGTCTGAACACGAAGTTCGAGAATGGCTTGAAGGAAATCTTTGCCGCTGCACCGGTTATCACAATATAGTCAAGTCGATAATTGCCGGGGCTGAGGCAATGCGAAGTTAAGATGATGCTGAGTAAAAGATTGAATAGTGAATAAGATGACGTTCACTAATATTTAGTTTCAAGGAAATGTACACTGACTACGAAATTAATTTCGTGTCACGCAACGTAATTGTGAAAGATCGTATATGTATAACTTCAACTATAAGTGCGCAGGTACCCTCGAAGAGGCACTAACAGACCTGGGGGGCGCCACGGACGGCAGTCTGCTTGCAGGCGGTATGACAATATTACCGACGATAAAGCAACGACTTGCCAATCCATCTGACTTAATTGATTTAGCTAAAATAAACTCGCTAAGAGGAATATCCGTCGAAGATAACACGATCGTTATAGGAGCCATGACTTCACATTTCCTAGTGGCTAACAACGATGATGTTAGGTCAAAAATCCCAGCTCTTGCTGATCTTGCGGAAAGCATTGGTGACCCTCAGGTTAGGAATCGGGGTACAATTGGTGGATCAATCGCCAATAATGACCCGGCTGCCGACTATCCGGCGGCATGTTTGGGGCTTGGTGCACGCATCCGCACTAATCTCCGCGAAATATTGGCTGATGATTTCTTTAAAGGCCTGTTTGAAACTGCGTTGGATGAAGGTGAAATAATCACGGCAGTAAGTTTTCAAATCCCCGAGAAGGCCTGCTATATAAAATTTCCTAATCCGGCAAGCCGTTACGCATTAGTTGGTGCTTTTGTGGCAAAAACTGAAGAAGGCGTGCGTGTTGCTATCACAGGAGCAAATCAAGACGGCGTCATACGTAATGTAGAAATGGAGGAAGCCCTATCAAAAAATTTTGTACCAGACGCGATTGCTGGAATTAATGTTTCCCCAGACAATCTCAATTCTGACATCCATGCTTCATCAGAATATAGAGCTCATCTGGTGGGTGTAATGGTAAAACGCGCTGTGGCAGGATGCGGTTGAAGAGAACACGGGAAAATATCACACCGTGTATAACGCTCCGTAATGGTTTGCTTTAATAAGGTGCTTCATGTGTAACATTAATATTGATGGCAGTGCATTCAGCATTTTTATGAAATATCGAATAGGGCATCAAATAGGCAATCATGACAGGCCTTATACCTAATTCGATAGACGCGACATCTAATTTGTTGAGGAAAGGTGATTATGTGGCTGAGCGAAGCCTTGCCACCGCTCTTTACCTATCCCTCAGTCTCTCACGACCGTTATTTGTTGAAGGTGAAGCAGGCGTTGGCAAAACTGAGATTGCTAAAGTCTTAGCACAAACGTTGAAGCGTAAATTGTTGAGACTACAATGTTATGAGGGATTGGATGTTTCATCAGCGGTCTACGAGTGGAACTACGCTCGTCAGATGGTTGAGATTAGGTTATCAGAAGCAGCCGGAAATCATAACCGTAGTGAACTTGAGGACAATATTTTTAGCGATAAGTTTCTTATTAAACGGCCGCTTTTACAAGCTCTCGAACCCAACCCTAAGGGATCTCCAATACTTCTGATAGACGAACTAGATCGAACGGACGAGCCGTTCGAAGCCTATCTCCTGGAAATTCTGTCAGACTTTCAGGTCACCATACCTGAAATTGGAACGGTTTCTGCAATTGAGCCGCCGCTCGTGATTATAACTTCTAACCGCACACGTGAAATTCATGATGCCTTGAAACGCCGCTGTTTTTATCACTGGATAGATTATCCTGGTGCAGCTCGAGAACTCGAAATACTCGCCATAAAGGCGCCAGATGCCTCGTCCATACTTTCTCAGCAGGTTGTCAGTTTCGTACAAGCGCTGCGAAAAAGTGACCTGTTCAAGTTACCGGGAATTGCAGAAACAATAGATTGGGCCCATGCTTTGGTGCAACTTGATTGTCTAGCCCTAGAACCCGAATTGATCAACGATACCCTCGGAACACTGTTAAAGTACCAAGACGATATAGATAAAATCAGGGGGACCGAAGCTAATCGCATTTTAAATGAGATCAGGGCAGAGCTTGCAGCTGCCGGAGCGTAAATCCAAAATGGATGAAGACATTGGTGACAGTCGACTTATTTCAAACTTCATGTATTTCGTACAGACGTTACGTGCCGCCGGATTGCCAATCGGGTCTGGGCAATTGCTTGATGCTATACGCGCCGCAGCCATAGTTGGTCTCTCTAGCCGCGATGACCTCTACTGGACTCTCCACGCGGTTTTAGTAAATCGCAGAGACCAACGAGAGCTATTTAATCAAGCATTTCATATATTCTGGCGTAATCCTCAATTTCTGGAACGTATGATGTCACTCGTTCTGCCAGATTTTGGGATTGGTGAAGAAAAAGATACAAAACAGAATGTTTTACGCAGAATCGCTGAGGCGACTGGAATTGAGCAGGCCCAGGGTATCCCCGACCGGGACGTAGATAAACTCGAGTATGACGCCACAAATACATGGAGCGCTGAGGAAGTTCTTAGGACAAAGGATTTCGAGGGCATGTCTACTAAGGAGATTGAGGAAGCGCGGATAGTAATCGCACGAATGCGTTTACCCATAGGAACGGTCGCTACTCGGCGTTATCGGACAGATATAACCGGTACACGTATAGATATGCGAACAACACTCCGGTTGGCACTAAGATACGGCGGCGATATAATTCCACTAAGTCGGTGCGCCAAAGTTAGACGCCATCCGCCCATTGTTGTTTTGTGCGATATTTCTGGCTCCATGGACAGATATGCACGAATGACGCTGCATTTCCTGCACGCTATCACCAATGATCGCGACCGCGTTCACACTTTTCTGTTTGGAACTAGACTCACTAACGTTACACGTTATCTGCGAAATAAAGATATAGATATCGCTCTAGATAATATTAGCGCAACCGTTAAAGACTGGTCGGGCGGCACTCGAATTGGTCACTGCTTGCACGTATTTAATAAAATTTGGTCCCGTCGAATTCTTGCACAAGGAGCACATGTATTGTTGATTACGGATGGCCTCGATCGAGATACAGGTAAAGGCCTAGCCGTTGAAATGGAGCGCCTCCACCGTTCATGCCGGCATTTAGTTTGGCTAAACCCCCTTTTGCGTTACAACCTATTCGAACCAAAATCACACGGTATCCGGGCCATGATGCCCCACGTAGACGAATTCAAACCGATACATAACCTTGAAAGCCTTGCCCAACTGGCGGAAATAGTGGGCAGCGGCGGAGTCCGCCACAACGAATTAATGGCAAACTGGCGGAAACGAGCAGCATGACAAAAACTTCATGCCACCCAAATATTCAAACAAGTGATGACCCACTTGTCCAAGCAAAGAAATGGCGTTCCGAAGGCCGACAGGTAGCTATAGCCACAGTCATTAATACCTGGGGCTCTTCACCACGACCAATAGGTAGCCAGATGGCGATGAATGAACTTGGTTCTATGGTTGGTTCTGTCTCGGGTGGTTGTATAGAGGGTTCAGTAGTCGTGGAGGCCCTTAAAGTTATCTCTGATGGCAAACCGATAACATTGGAGTTCGGAGTCAGTAATGAAAAGGCTTGGGAGGTTGGGTTAGCATGCGGTGGAAAAATTGAGATTTTTATAGAGAATATAGAATGAAGCCTACCCTTCTAGATACCTTACAAACAGCTAGATCTGAAAATCGGCCAGCTGTCTTAATCACAGAATTAGAAACTGGAAGTCAGGCAATTGTGATCGGTTCACATCGATATGGTGATCTTGAGCTAGATAGTTTTCTCCTATCAGAGGTTGAACGTGCGAAAACGGACGATAGAAGCCGCACTATTGCACTAGAAGGTGTCGAACAAAATAAGTTCTTCATCCACGTTTTCAATCCGCCCAAACGCTTAATCGTTGTTGGTGCTGTACACATTGCCCAACCCCTGGTTTCGATGGCAACTATTTCCGAGTATCAGGTAACCGTCGTCGATCCACGTGGTGCCTTTGCAACCAAAGCACGCTTCCCAGGCGTCGAACTAATAGAAAAATGGCCAGATGAAGCTTTAGCAAATCTCAAACTTGACAGACGGACAGCTGTTGTCACATTGACACACGACCCTAAACTCGATGACCCAGCACTCACCACAGCCCTCGCCTCCGATGCGTTCTACATCGGTGCCCTTGGTAGCCGCCGGACTCATGCTGCGCGGCTTGAGAGATTAAGGAAAACAGGGTGTGCTAAAGCAGATCTAGAACGTATACATGGTCCAGTCGGCCTGGTTATTGGGGCTAAATCGCCAGCTGAAATCTCAATCTCAATCCTTGGACAGATGACGGAGAAACTACACGCACCTAAATCGGAGCAAACTGGATGAAGTTTGGCGAACTTTCAGTTGACGAAGCCGAGGGTGCCATAGTTGCCCACAGCCAAAAGGTAGGTAGCCATAAACTTAACAAGGGTTGCACTTTGACTGCCAGCGATATAGCTGAACTTCGTGCTATTGGTATCGAAAGCATAATGGTAGCGCAAATTGAGCCTGAAGATGTTTGTGAGGACGAAGCTGCTGAAACAGTGGCTGATGCGGTGAGAGGCCCTAACGTGAGGCTGAGCTCTTCATTTACTGGCCGCGTTAACCTTTATGCAGAAAAGAAAGGGCTAGTAATTTTTGACCGCGCTATTCTTGACCGTATCAACCTAGTGGACGAATCAATAACGATTGCAACTGTATCACCTTACGAGTTAGTCAAAGAAAACCAAGTCATAGCTACTATTAAGATTATTCCCTTTGCAGTTCCAAGAGCGAATCTTAAAGTAATAAGTGAAATGACTGATAACCTGCCTAACAGAAAGTACCTAATCCAGGTCTCGCCCCTAACAATGCAACGAATTGGTCTAATTCAAACGAGATTACCTGGTACGAAGGAATCGGTTTTAGACAAGACATCGAAGGTCACAGCTTTACGGATCAAGGATCTAGGCAGCCAGGTATTGGAAGAGACGAGATGTAAACACCAAGTCACTGACGTTGCATCTGCATTAAACGACTTGCGAACCCAGGGGACTGACTTCATTTTAATCGCAGGGGCGACTGCCATTACCGATCGACGTGACGTCATCCCAGCGGCAATACTTGAGGTCGGCGGTATCATCGACCATTTTGGTATGCCAGTTGATCCTGGGAACCTTCTCCTTCTTGGCCGTATAGATAATATGCCAGTTATAGGTCTCCCAGGTTGTGCTAGGTCACCTAAATTTAATGGTTTCGATTGGATTTTGCAGCGTCTGGTTGCTCGCATTCCGCTTAAGTCAACAGATATCATGAAGATGGGTGCCGGTGGATTATTGACGGATATTCCGACGCGACCACTTCCGCGAGCAGACATAGATAAGAAAGTCAAATGCACTAGAGACGCTAAGATAGCCGCAATTGTTCTTGCAGCAGGGCAATCACGCCGGATGGGGGACAAGAACAAACTTCTGGCTGAAATTGATGGTCAACCGATGATAACGCAGGTCGTCGATGCAGCCCTCTCCTCAAAGGTGACGACGGTTTACGTTATCATTGGATATGAAGCTAATAAAGTGAGACAGGCATTATCTGAGCGAAACGTTAATTTCGTCCATAATCAAGAATTTGAAGCTGGTCTCAGCGCCTCGCTTAAACGAGGGATTACTGCCCTTCCCGACGAAATTGACGGCGCAATTATCTGTCTGGGAGATATGCCACGGATCACTAAAACTGAAATTGACCGATTAATTGACGTTTTCAGCCCGCTTGATGGCCATTCTATATGCATACCCACTTATGAAGGTAGGCGTGGAAACCCCGTTTTATGGTCAAGAAAATATTTTCGTGAGATTCAGAAAATAAAAGGAGATATAGGTGCCCGGAACCTACTAGACAACCACGATTCATTTGTCACCGAAGTTGAAATGTCAAATGAGAGTATACTTTTAGATATTGATACCCCGGGAGCACTAGCAAACGCCAAGTTATGAAATTTCCGATACCAACCCCATAGTAGCACTAGCTAATCAAAGAACATTTTGTTCAATAAATTTGTAAATTAATTGTGCCGCACCGTAATTATAAAGATCATCATGGCTTCCACCAATAATGATCTTTATTTCCTTTGGCTTTGACGCTGCCTCAAAAAGAGCCTGTCCAAATTTTATTGGTATTATTCGGTCTTGATCACCATGAATAATCATTATTGGTGAATAAACATCCCCAACACGTTTACGAGAATCAAATTTATCATGTATCAACCATTTTGCAGGCACATACCAGTAATGATGCTGTGCGACGTCCGCTATGCTTGTAAATGGTGCTTCCAGAATGACTGCGCCAACACTACTCTCCACCCCGAGAGCAACGGCAATGCCCGAACCAAGAGATTCGCCATAAAGCACCATCTTTTTATCGTCGATTCCCTTATTCCGCACAAATATCTGTGCAGCCCGACCATCGACGATTAGGGAAGCCTCGCTCGGCTTACCTCCGGTACCGGCGTTATAACGCCAGGTGACCAACAATATACCAATCCCGTAATCTAAGTAATTTTTTAACTTCTCAGCACGATACCCTATATTTCCGGCGTTTCCGTGAAAGTAAATAATTACTGGTTTATTTCCATGTGAAGGTGGTTGCCACCATCCATAGAGCTGCAACCCGTCTTCTGTAGGAATGCTAACAACCTCCATTTGTTTCAGGCCGTACTGTATTGGTTCTGGCTTTGAATCATCGGGGTGATAGAGCAAATTGCGTTGCGCTATGAACAGCCCAATTACCAACAAAATATAGCCTGCCAATAAGCCTACTAGAAAATTCATGTATCCTCCAAAATATAAAAGGCACCGCATAACCTAATAAGAATAAGATTTCACGTGTCCGATCGACCAATTGAATATTTTTTGCTTCTCGTGTATTCGCAATACCACAGGATAGGAGCTAGTACTGTGGCCCCATAGTCAGAGATCAAAAATATATTATGAACCACTTTGCTGGTCCAAATTACTATCTCTCTGATATATTCGCTTCCTCAAAAAAGTAATTCCGTGGACCAGTGAGGAGAAGCGAATGAGCAATCATGAAGTTGGAATAGACTGGGTTTTCAATATTGATGATCTAGCTCAGGGAATTTGTCGTAAACTGTCTGACGGTATCGAGACTAGAATTTTCACCGGGCAAAACGCAATGTTGTCTGTCGTGAGGCTTAAACCACATAGTTCAGGCCAGGTTCATAGCCACCTAGAAGAGCAATGGGGCATTCTAATAAAGGGGGAATGTACCCGTATTCAAGGTGACGAAGAAATAGAGATGTTTGCTGGCGATTTCTGGTATACGCCATCAAATGTTTCACATGGAATCCGGACCGGTGACAGCTCGGCGACTGTTATCGATATTTTTAGCCCACCCCGTGACGCCTATCGTACCAGCGGCGAAGGCTTCGATAGGTGACAAGTCCATAGAACATAACCCGCTACTCCTAAAACGTTTCTTGCCCAATTAATTGCTAAAGGCTGGACCATAATGCCTGAAACCGCGACAATCAGCGTACTGAAATAATACTATGTGTTTCCATTGGTAGTTACCTATACCAATAAATGTTGAGGTGACCACCCACAGACTAATGTGCACGGTTCAGGAGAATCGATGTCCGAGATTACAAACCCAACAAAAACAGGATCAACGGAAAATAGGTCGTCCCAGGTTAGTCGCCTTTTACCTGGTCCCGTTGCATTGGGTCTGGTGGTATCGCTTTTAGTCCTTGCCCTTGCTAACAGGATTGAGGATCCGACCTGGGTACAAATCCTCAGGGTTAAGACGTTTGATCTATACCAGCAAATCAAGCCCAGAGAACCGATTCAATCGCAGGTTGGAGTAGCAATCGTCGATATTGATGAAAGGAGCCTTTCAGCAGTTGGACAATGGCCTTGGTCACGTGACACAATTGGCGATTTGATCCTCCAGATTGGAAAGGCGGGTGCTCTGGTAGTAGGATTTGATGCCATCTTTCCAGAATACGATAGAACTTCACCATCTATTGTTGCCGATTCGCTTCGTGGGGTCGATCAAGAGATTGTTCAAGTCTTAAAAAAGCTTCCCCGAAATGAAGAAGTAATGGTTAATGCCATGAGGCAAGTACCGGTGGTGGTTGGTCAAGGGGGACAGCCTGACGACTTGCCTGCTGATCGGTTACCTCCCAGTAATAAAACTTCGGTTAAGGGTGCGGTCGGTGGTGATGTCTCTCCTATCCTGTTTCGTTACAAGAGCATGCTCGGTAATGTCCCTGAAATTGAATCGAATGCGAGAGGTCACGGGTTTTTCACAGTTATAGACAACGGAATTGACGGTATCGTCAGACGAGTCCCCCTGGTCGCCATGGTCGGGAATGAAAAGTTACCTCGACCAGCTTTAACGATCGAAATGTTGCGTGTAGCCTTCGGTGGTAACGGTATTTTTACCAAACGCAACGAAGCAGGCATGGTCAGTGTTATGCTACAGTTGCCAGGTGGTCGAAGATTCGAAATCCCTACCGATGGCCAAGGCCGGATATTCGTTCACTTTGCAGAGCCGGATAAATTTAACACCCCAGATAATACAGGGCGCCTATACGTTTCCGCTGGCGATGTCCTGAAAGGTGTCATCAGCCAAGATAAACTTAAGGGGAAGCTAGTCTTGATCGGCACTTCAGCAACTGGGTTAAAGGATATTAGAACGACCCCAATTGCTCCGCACCTGCCTGGTGTAGAAGTACATGCAAATATACTTGAAACCATAATTTCAGCTAACATCCTTGAAGCCAATGCTAAACAAAAGGCTATTGCAGAAATCAGAACCGAAGCAGAATCGAAAGGCAAAACACTTAGCGACAAAGAACTAGTAAAGTTAGGGCAGCCAGTACTATCAGAGATTAAACAAAGCCAGTTTTACCTGCGCTATCCTAATTTTTCCAATGCAGCTGAATTAGGAATAATGCTGGTGGCTGGCCTGGCAATGATTATATTTGTCCCTGGCGTTGGTCCCTTGTGGACTTTAGCCGGATTGGTAACCGCAACAGGGGGACTTAGTTGGCTTGCCTGGTATCTATATGCAGAAAAACTCGTTCTTGTTGATGTCACATATCCAGGTGTGGTTGCATTTGTAATTTATGCTGTTCTTACCTTCTCCAACTATACCAGGGAGGCTGCTGAGAAGAGAAAAGTACGTGGTGCTTTTGGCATGTATCTGTCGCCAGATATGGTGGATTTATTAGCCGAAAACCCAGATCAGTTAAAGTTAGGTGGTGAAACCCGACAAATGACTTTTCTGTTTTGTGACGTCCGTGGTTTCACTTCCATATCGGAGACATATAAAGCTAACCCTATGGGATTGACGCAGCTTGTTAACCGGGTTTTGACACCATTAACCGAGGCAATTCTATCCCGCAACGGGACAATTGATAAATACATGGGTGATTGCATTATGGCTTTCTGGAATGCACCGATCGACGATGATCGGCATGGTGAACATGCTTGCGAATCCGCACTTGCAATGTTTGATGAACTTGAAGCACTAAACGCAGAACGTAGACTAGAAGTAGAGGAAACAGGTGAAGAATTTATCCCAATTAATGTCGGTATAGGCATTAACACAGGTGACTGTGTAGTTGGAAATATGGGATCAAAACAACGCTTCGACTATTCTGTCCTTGGTGATCCGGTCAATCTTGCCGCTCGCCTGGAAGGGCAGTCCAAGAATTATGGCGTAAAGATTGTTGTAGGTGAAGACACCGTTAAAGAACTGGACGACAAATATGCAATACTTCCACTCGATAAAATTACGGTGAAGGGTAAGGCTGAAGCGAGTTCAATCTTTACAATGTTGGGAGGCTCTGAAATCGGCGCCTCGACTGCATTCCAGAAGCTTAAAAATATGCACACAGCTATGATGGACAGTTATTTAGCGCAAAATTGGGAGAAGGCTGAGAAGCTCTGCCAAGAGTGTAGAACACTTGATAGTGGTGAAATGACAGGGTTTTACGACCTCTATGAGACTCGTATTGCAGAATACCGCGAGCACCCCCCCAGATCTGACTGGGACGGCGTCTATATCGCAACTACAAAATAGCACTGACGAGGCGTTAATAATCGGTCTAATTGATTTTCGCGACGATGGTGCCAAAATATTGTCGATACCGACTTGGCCACTCAATGAATTTTAGATTGGAGACCCGTGGTGAACTATGAATTCGCGACCCTAATGGTTGAACGGTATGGTAATCATGTCGCAATTGTCACACTGAATCGCCCTCATGCAGCTAATGCAATCAATACACTAATGATGGAGGAGCTGAATAAACTATGGATAAATTTTAATAAGCTGGGGGATAACATTCGTTGTATTGTTTTAACTGGCGCTGGTAATAGTGCATTCTCTGGCGGAGCTGATCTCAAAGAACGTGCTGGAATGAGTCTGGGGGAATGGCAACTCCAACACACCATGCTCGAACAATTCGTTAACTCTATAGCAGATTCTTCATTACCAATTATAGCTGCCGTAAACGGCGCTGCCTTTGGTGGTGGTTGTGAACTAGCATTGCTGTCGGACTTTATTTATGCCTCGAGATCTGCAAGCTTTGCTCTCCCTGAGGTTAGACTTGGCATTATGCCTGGTGCCGGTGGCACCCAAAATCTTCCGCGAGTTGCAGGGGTTGCCCGTGCGAAAGAAATTATTCTCACGGGTCAGCCGTTTAATGCTGAAGAAGCAATACGATGGGGAATCATAAATCGCGTTTGTCAGAACGAGCGGCTAATGGAAGAATCGCTCGCCACAGCAGACCTAATCGCGACTAACGCGCCAGTTGGTGTGCGGATGGCCAAGAAGTCAATAGAAAAAGGAAACCAGGGTAATTTTCGAACAGCCTATGAATCCGAAATTGGGTTCTATAACCAAACAATCGAAACCGAAGATCGAATCGAAGGAATAAAGGCCTATCACGAAAAACGTCAACCAAATTTCAAAGGCGACTGAGGGATAAGTAATGGTTACTGATCTGATAGAATCTCTATCGATGGAGAATGTTTACATGGAACTTGGTGAAGATTTCCCAGAGATCCGAGAATCTGTTTCAAAAATTTGCGCTAAATTTCCTAGTGAATACTGGCGTGAACTAGATAAGACTGGTGAATATCCAGAAGGTTTCGTTCAATCTCTGACTGAAGGGGGATATCTAGGGGTTCTGATACCCGAGATCTACGGTGGCACAGGGTTACCCCTGCGCGCCGCATCGGTCATCCTGGAGACAATTCATGCAAGTGGCTGCAATGCGGGAGCGTGCCACGCTCAGATGTACATAATGGGAGTACTTCTTAAACATGGTAGCGAAGAACAAAAGCTAAAATACCTTCCGTCTATAGCCAACGGAACAACGAGGCTACAAGCGTTTGCTGTCACAGAACCTAACTCTGGGTCGGACACAGCTGCAATAAAAACATATGCTGACAAGAGTACGGATGGATATGTAGTTAACGGTCAAAAATTATGGACAAGCCGTGCTCTTCATACAGATCTCATGCTCCTGCTAGCACGGACATCACCAATAGACTTGGACGAAAAACGAACTGCAGGGCTATCTGTATTTCTGATAGATATCCGCCAAGCTATGGACGATGGCGACAGTATATGTATCCGTCCAATCGACAGCATGATAAACCACAATACAACCGAAATTTTTTTTAATAACCTCAACATCCCAAACTCAAGTCTTATCGGCATAGAAGGCAAAGGATTTCATTACATTCTTGATGGGATGAATGCGGAGCGAATACTACTTGCTTCAGAGGCCATTGGTGACGCCCGATATTTTATCAGGCGGGCCACAGAATATGCTAGAGAACGGATAGTATTCGGAAGGCCAATTGGCAAGAACCAAGGAATCCAATTTCCGCTCGCTCAGGCATTCGCCGAAACTGACGCAGCTGACCTTATGGTTCGAAAAGCCGCCGCCCTGTTTGATCATCAAATACATTTGGATAGCACCGCGTCTGAACCCTCCCGATCATGTGGTCCAGAAGCCAACTCGGCAAAGCTACTCGCATCGGAAGTTGCCTGGCGTGCTGCCGAGACCTGTATGCAGACATTCGGTGGGTTTGCGTTTGCTCGTGAATTCGATATCGAACGTAAATGGCGTGAGTGTCGCCTCTTTCGAACTGCACCGGTATCAAATAATCTTGTACTCGCCTATATTGGACAACACGTCCTAAAACTGCCACGTTCGTATTGATTACCTAAATTTGAATTAAAGTTTTACTCGGGGGGAGACGAGCACGGATAGTGCTACGCGATTACTAAAATCAAAACCATAGTGGCTATTGGTCGTTGGATCATCAAGTGCACAACAAACTAGTGATTAAGTATATTTATAACTCTATGCGGAGTGAAATTCAGAAGTTTAACTGTGAGAGAATCCTAAATTGATAAACGATAAATGCCTCATAATGGCAAAACAAAATACCAAAAAATAAACATATCCTTAAATCATCTGAGACCTTGAGAAATTGATTAGAGACATTATCTATAAGTTATGGATAAAGAGAAATAGTCACATACGCTATCGTATACGCTTGCAGGCATACTACATACAATTTGAGCATTGAGATTTGATAAATACCAAAACAAACGTCATGGTGCAGAGTACCTGGATACGACTTATATATATGTTACTATTTGTCGTAATCTTAGGAGCAGCGATGCTAGTGTTGACGTTAAATGTGGTTATACAATTCCTCTTCAAACTATTTCGTGGGAGTGAAATTGAAAGCCTGTCAGACTTTGGCGTGGACCTGGGTGATTACTTTCGTGCGATTATTCTATATCTGACCTATCATACAGAAAAAATGCCTTATCCATTTGGCGATTGGCCAACAGAAAATAATAATGGGAAAAGATTAGGAGAATCGGGATATAATTAAGACTGCAATATAAATACTATAGCAAGTACACAAGGGGACCCGCCCTAGTGGGTCTCGTAGTATGGTGCACGTTTGAAGTCAAATTACCAGACGTAAATAATTAAATTATACGTTGGAATGTTAGGACAAATCGATAATAAGAAAGGGAGGCTGTCAGAATTAGTTGGCCTATACTGTCTTCAAAGTTTCGACACAGTCCTGCCTTAAAACAAACAAATGGGAGTAGATATGATGAGTGAATCTCACATGCCAGAGCCAGAAATGGAGACAAACAAAACAACGATTCAAAATCTCCGCTGCCTTATGTGCGGTGAGAATTTCGAGTCTGACGGACCACATAATCGAATTTGTAAGAAGTGCAAGTCTACACGGCAGTGGCGCGAAGGATGAAAGACGAGGCGTAAAATTTGATAACCACAGTGAGTTATTGTGTTCCGGTAATCACTAGATTCTAAGCTTCAGGGGAATTCTCCGACGAGCGGATGGCGCTGAGTGTTGTCTTGGTAGTAATAACCTCAGGATCAATTTGTAATTCAATAAGAGCAATCCGACCCGCGCTCAAAGCGCGGTTCAGAGCTGGAGAAAATTCCTTGGTCTTACAGACTACCTCGCCATGCGCTCCAAAACTCCTTGCCCATTCAGCAAAGTTTGGATTCGTGAGATTTGTAGCTATCCTGCGACCAGCATAGAGTTGCTCCTGATGCATACGGATTGTGCCGTACATGCCATTGTTGACAATACAGATAACTGGATCAATCTTGTATTGTACGGCAGTAGCAATTTCATTACCGGTCATTAGGATACCACCATCACCACAAAACCCAACCACTGACCGATTTGGATTCTCCAAGCGTGCAGCAATTGCTGCTGGCACACCATATCCCATAGAGCCATTCACTGGTCCGATCTGTCCTGGAAATCGTTTAAAACAGCAGAAACGTTGTATCCATCCAGAAAAATTTCCCGCGTCAGTTGTAATCAAAACATCTGGCAACCGTTCCTGTAAAATGGCCATAACTTCTGCCATATCTAAGTCACCCGGCAGACCAGATGTTGGTTTAGTATTGTCCAGATAGTCCTTTCTTGCCTCGACAACCATTTCTTGCCAGGCCTTTGAGTCAATTGGTGCCAGTGCTCGAGCGGCCTTTGCAAATGCCTCCATGCTCGCACATATCGGCAGTGCAGGTCTGTAAACACGACCTAATTCATTGGGGTCAGGGTACACATGTATAAGACTCTGCCTGGGATTGGGCACATCTACTAGCTTATAACCCCGAGTCGTTTGTTCCCCCAGGCGAGCTCCTACTACAAGCAAAAGATCAGCTGTACGGATGCGTTCTGCGAGTTTAGGCATTATGCCAATTCCCACATCGCCAACATAATTTTTATGAGTATTATCAAAAAGATGTTGGCAACGGAACGAACAGCCAGACGGTAAATTATTCGCTTCTGCAAATGCAACAATGTCAGCGCAGGCATCAGGTGTCCATCCACTGCCACCCACAAGTAGGAACGGAGATTGCGCTGCGGACAGCATCTCACGCATACGCTCCATATCATTGAAATCTGCACCTGGTCGTGCCACTACATATCTATTAGCATCACAAACTGTCGTCTTCTCTATCAACATGTCCTCGGGTAAAGCTAGCGCAACTGGACCACAACGACCTGCCATGGACCGGTGAAAGGCCTGACTTACTAATTCTGGGATACGCTCAGCTTGCTCGATCTGAGCAACCCACTTTGTCACAGGTCCGTAAAATTGCCGATAGTCTAGTTCCTGGAATGCTTCACGATTTTCTTGGTTCCGAGCAACCTGACCAATAAAGACAACCAAGGGTGTGGAATCCTGATATGCGGTGTGCAGGGCAATAGAGGCATTACATGCACCCGGTCCACGAGTGACAAAAAGCACACCTGGTCGCCCGGTTATCTTCCCATAAGCTTCAGCCATATAGGCTGCGCCTCCTTCGTGACGACAGACGATTAAACGAATTTTCTCTCTGACGTCATGGAACGCGTCGAGTACTGCCAGATAGCTTTCACCTGGCACACAAAACACCTTGTCGACGCCGTGTATTAGGAGTTGGTCAACCAAGACTTGACCTCCGGTTCGATCTTTCGTGGAATTTTCCATAGTTGCCTCCTACTTGGGATCACGCTGCGGATAAAATTTTCCACTTACGGCTTTTATAACTCACGGAAAGGAAAATTATTATTAGCGTTAAGTGCGTTACCATACATAGCATGAAAAATAACTTGGTACTTTCTGGATGCGATGAGTAGTTTGTTTACGTTACGAGATTTTGCATAAATCTGCACAAATGATAGGCGCAATATGAGCAATCTAGACAAAAGACTTCACCCGTACCGTGAGGATCTAGCCGCTATGCATTTGAGAGATAAGATAGAGGCAGAGAATTATGTTGTGGGCCGCCGATTTCAAGTGAACTGCGGTAGCGCACCCCTTAGGCGGCTACCTGACAAGAAAGCAGTTCTTGACACTGAACTCCTGTTTGGTGAAACCGTAATCTTATACGATGAAGATAAGGGCTGGGCCTGGGTGCAAAGTGAAATTGATGGATACGTAGGATATACGGAACGCAGTGGCCTCAATTCAGAGCCACTTCAATCAACTCACAGTGTTACTGTTCTTGCTAGCCACATTTACCCAGAACCTGATCTGAAGACTGTACCGATCTACTCCCTCCCAATGACTGCCCGAGTAACTGTCAACGATAAAACGAACAATTATTATAAATTAGCTAGCGGTGGCTGGATATTTGCTGGCCATCTCGAACCAATCCATATCCATGCTGTCGATCACTGTGAAATTGCAAGGATGTTCCTAAATATCCCCTATCTCTGGGGAGGCAAGACAAGTGTTGGTATAGACTGCTCAGGATTGCTCCAAGTTTCTCTTGCTCGCTGTGGCAAATTAATTCCACGAGACAGCGATATGCAGATCTCTTCTGGTCAATCAGTTTTATACACTAGCGATGAAAAAGATCTACGTCGTGGAGATCTGGTATTCTGGCCTGGACACGCTGGAATTTTACTCGAGTCACAAACCATCATTCACGCCAACGCAACCGAAATGAGGGTTACTATGGCGCCGTTGGATGACCTTGTCGCAAAAATCGAGGAATCTACTGGTGACAAAATTATCGCCGTGAGGCGTGTTTAGATAACTTCTGTTGATAAATATATTATGGGTCTCTGTAAAAACACCTCTGTAGGCAGCCAACCCAGCCTCGCGTATTCCATATTCAATCCATTTACACAAAATTTCTATGACTACCTAAGTAACGTTAAAATATTTCTAAAACGAATAGTAATAGATAAACCAAAACGGACCAGTTCATGAATTACTCACGTTTATCTGCACGTAACGCAGTCGCAGTAATGTCTAAGGGAGAAATGAGCGCGGAAAAGTATGCTCAAACTTTAATAGTTCAAAATAAAAAGCTAAGGGATTTGAACGTCTTTGTCTCGTTGGACGAAGACATTTTTCTGGAAGCCGCACGCAAAGCGGATATACACCGAGCGGCAGGAAAAGCTTTAGGTTCGTTACATGGATTACCTTTTGTGGTGAAGGATAATATTGAATATGCGTTACTGCCTACCACAGCCTGTACACCGTCACTAGAAAACCATCAACCAAATCGTAATGCTGTGGTAGTACAGTCTTTGCTTGATGCCGGTGCGCTAGTGATGGGTAAAACCAACATGCATGAAATTGCTTATGGTCTTACAAGCAATAACGCCCACACAGGACCCGTACGGAACCCTTATGACCGAACCTTAATCGCAGGTGGCAGCAGCGGTGGAACGGCAGCAGCTATAGCGGCATGGATTGCACCTGCAGGTCTCGGATCAGACACCGGGGGTTCTATCCGACACCCAGCTTCGATGTGTGGCATCACTGGATTACGTCCGACAACTGAGAGATATTCGCTCAATGGAGTCATACCAATCTCACGGACCCGAGATACTGTGGGACCTATGGCGCGCAGTGTGGACGATCTCGTTCTCCTCGACCGTGTAATGACCAACGCGGCGGAACCAGTTGAGGCAATGCCTTTAAATGGCCTTAGACTGGCGGTTCCACGGAATCATTTCTACGATCAACTAGACGCCGAAATTCTCCCGATCATCAATAGTGCACTCGAACAGCTCACAGAAAATGGAGTGATCCTGATTGAGGCAGATATACCCGGAGCAGAGAAATGTAACTGGGAAATTGCACGTATCATATCGATTTATGAATCTCTACCGGCACTAGAACAATATCTCAGGAAATCAGGTGCCGAAGTTAATCTCGCGACACTAATTGCCGAAATCGCAAGTCCTGATGTGCGTAACGTGATAGAGTCTCGACTTGCTGATAACTCAGTTTGTGAAGATGATTATCGTAGGGCAATGGACAAACGGCGCGCATTTCAAGAAACATACAGACAGTATTTTCTCGATCACGATGTAGCTGCTGCTATCTTCCCAACAACACGACTGCCAGCACGACCGGTTGGTGACGACGACACGATTAGATTTATGGGTAAGCGCGTGTCTACAACAAACGCCTACAACCATAACTTAGCACCTGCAACAGTTGTAGGCTCGCCAGGTCTAAGCGTACCAGTTGGCCAGACTAAATCACACCTCCCAGTTGCAATGGAATTGGACGGACCCTCGGGTTGTGACCGAGCGCTAATGGCAATTGGATTGTCTTGGGAAAAAGTCTTTCCACCGCCAATACCACCTGTGGACTAAATGTTTTACCTCGTTTGCCTTAGTATTCCGTACCTACAACCCCTGACCAAGGAGAGTACGGATACGTTGCCCCTTCATATCCGCCCCCCTGAAGATCACACACAACCGCACTTGGGCTCGCGAAATTTACCGGATAAACGCCGGCAACTTCCCCGGTAACTGGAAATTGGCTAGCCAGCATTGATATTACTTCCTCAGACATACGTTTATCGTACGTTATTTCATCAGGCCCAGTTACGTCGATACGAGGTAGGTGAATTGCTGTTTCAAGATCTAGTCCATAATCGACGAGAAACGAAGTCAACTGGGCTACTGCTGCCATAATATGTCTACCACCAGACGCACCAGCTGCAATCCAACCTCGATCATCTCGAGTAGCTATAAGCGGACACATATTTGTCAACGGCCGAACCCCTGGAGCGATTTTATTTGGACCCATAGGCCTCGGATCAAACCACATAACACCGTTGTTCATAAGAATCCCGGATTCTGGTAACACGACCTTGGAACCAAAATAGGCAAGAAGCGTATTTGTAAGTGAAACCATATTCCCCATACCATCTGCGACGCAGACATGGGTAGTACAGTTGGGCGTTGAACCTGAACCGTCGTGTCCCAAATTTGAAAATCGCGTAGCATAGGAATCGCTCATAGTCTGCGCATACGATAAATAAGCGAAGGCATCCGGTCGCGATTTTCTGGCAAGCTTTAATTTTTCTAGCTTTTCCATACTCTCGTGAAAAGTCGGCCCAGCACAAAGGCCTTGTGGTACATGAAGTTCTGCGTTGCGATAACTAAAGGAAATGGGTGAAACCAACTCCGCATGGTAAGATCGGAGATCCTCAGCTGTCATCACACTGCCACCAGACTGCAAGTCCGCCAATATTGTTTTTGCTACTTCACCTTCGTAAAAATCTCGTCGACCATTTACTGCTAACAGACGCATGGTTTGTGCGAGTTTAGACAATTCGAGCGGTTTGGCACCGGACACTGGCGGATGACCTTTTGGTAGGAAAATTTTCTTACTTTCCGAAAACTCGGTCAACTCTGCGCTAGAAGTAGTGATTATATGGCTGGCAAACCAGTCAATCGGCAGTCCAGACTCAGCCAATTGCACCGCTGGCGATAACGCTTCAGCAAAGGAAATTGATCCAAATTTCTCCAGTGCTAGACCTAGACCGTCTACTGCACCGGGAATACAGATAGATTCATAGCCCTTAAGATTTCGGTCTTCCTCAACAGTTGGCCAGGTGAACAATCCCGGGGTAAATCCACCACAAAGCGGATAACGGTCCGGTTTGAGATGGGTTGGCGAAATCATTGAAAAGTCGATAACCGAAACTGAATTTTCTTCAGCAATGTAAACGACTAGAAACCCACCACCTCCAATACCGCTCATCCATGGTTCGCAGCACCCTAAGGCAAAAGCCGATGAAACTGCTGCATCGACAGCATTGCCACCACGTTTTAAAACATCTGCACCGATACTAGCAGCCACGGTACTCTGAGCCGCCACTAGGCCGTCGGCCGAATGGACCGACGGTTTATGTATTTCCCAATTTTCAGCAACCACTATATTTTAACTCATTATAGAAATTTCAGTTTGAAGAACTAATGACCGCATTATTTGGAACTACGCTATCAGAACCAGGAAGGTCAGTGGGCGTGTTAGTCACAGAAACACAGGTATTCTTATCACCTGAGAAATTACGCTAATTGATTACTTTTGATCACCATATCGTAGGCCGGTAGAGTAAGAAAATCCTCAAAGCTGGCAGTGGCTACAATTTGTTTAAACAGCTCAGCTGCTGGCACGAAAGCGGAATCTGAAAATTTGACTTCGCCAACTTCAATCCTAATTTTTGACAATTCTTCATCAAGGATATTTTTTAACAAATTTTCATCAATTACACGGTGATCATTTAATACAGCCTTATGGCGAATCCACTGCCAGATCTGTGCTCGGGAAATCTCTGCGGTTGCCGCATCTTCCATAAGGTTGTAAAGCGGCACACAACCTAAACCACGCAACCAAGCCTCAAGATAACTGATACCCACGTTGATATTTTGTCTTAAACCCGTTTCCGTAATCTCACCATCGGGAACCTGCAAAAGATCAGCAGCTGTCACCGTAATATCATCACGTAGGCGCCCAATCTGGTTTGCAGTAGGCATTTCTCTATCAAAAACTTCCCTTGCGACTGAAACTAAACCAGGGTGAGCTACCCATGTGCCATCATGACCGTCCCCTGCCTCGCGCTCCTTATCAGCACGCACCTTTTCCAATGCCTCTCGATTTGCCTCCTCGTCCCCCCGAATTGGAATTTGGGCAGCCATGCCACCCATCGCATGCACACCGCGACGATGGCATGTCTTAATAAGCAAAAGACTGTATGAACGAAGAAAATGACAAGTCATAGTAACCGCACTGCGATCAGGCATCACGCAGTCCGGGCGATTTCTAAATTTCTTAATGAAACTGAATATATAGTCCCAGCGGCCGCAATTTAGTCCAGCCGAATGTTCTCTCAACTCGTACAAAATCTCGTCCATTTGAAAGGCTGCAAGAATATTCTCAATTAGTACAGTCGCTTTAATGGTTCCAAGAGAAATTCCAAGTGTCTCTTGTGATTCTATGAAAACGTTATTCCAAAGTCGGGCCTCAAGATGGGATTCAAGTTTGGGTAAATAGAAATATGGTCCAGTACCACGGTCGATCAGCAATTGCGCACAGTGAAAGAAGTATAAGCCAAAATCGAATAACGAGCCGGACATCGGCTTACCATCAACAACAACATGTTTTTCCGGCAAATGCCAACCACGTGGACGCACTAAAAGTGTAGCGATTTTGTCGTTCAAGCTGTAATTTTTTCCACTAACTGAATCTGAAAATGTGATACTGCGGCACGCAGCATCTCGCAGGTTGATTTGCCCTTCAACCATGTTGGGCCATGTTGGTGTCGTCGCATCCTCAAAATCTGCCATAAATACTGAGGCACCTGAATTGAGTGCATTGATGACCATTTTCCGGTCAACTGGCCCAGTGATTTCAACTCGACGATCGAGTAAATCTTCAGGCAAGGGTGCTACGATCCAATCCGACTCACGAACGTCTGCCGTATCCTCTAAAAAATCTGGCCTCATACCTTCATCAAGTGTTTTCTGGACACTCTCACGCTGTTCCAGCAATTGTCTTCTCTCCTCACCAAAACGTCGTTCGAGCATGGCAATAAATCCTATCGCCTCCGGCGTTAGTAGTTCGTCATAGGCTGAATTTGGTTCTGCCACTATTTCCACGCCGTTAGCATGGTCAAGCAACTTCGACAGTATCGCAGTATCGATTTTGGACATTTTATCTCCCTGTGAGAGCCATTACGAAAACAAATCAGCGTTTGTACTATAGCATCTGTATACAGTTCCACGAAACCTCGGTACCAAACATTTAAATACCTCTCCATTAGCGTAAGTAAAAATGACAATAATTCCGTTAAACTTCCCGATTTCTGAAGATGAGCTTATTTCCTGAGTTAATTCCCCTTTCGTTAGGTCGTCCTAGCTACACCAAAATCATGAGTTCTACAGTCAAAACGTAATTATTCTAAATTGTTAATGTAATAACTTGATATTATAGTTATTATTTCATGAAGGTAGTATTGCTCGAAACATTGTGAAAATTAATTTGATGGAATTCCGTTGCTGGAGCGATCAAATTGAGCATGAAGACGATACTAGTCCCACTTGAAGAGAGTGAGGGTTTATCCTCGGTTCTTGTTTGTGCCGTTTTGGTATCTAAGCGATTTAACAGCTATATCGAGGGCCTACATATTAGACCTTTACCAGCAGAGGTGCTGGCTGTTGCAGGAGAAGGTCTCTACGCAGGCACTTCAGATCTATTAGGAATCTTAGAACAACGAGACAGCGACCGATCAAAACGTACAAGCAAGCAATTTGTCGAACTGATGTCTGACTATGGCATATCGCTTAGCAATGGAGAAACAGCACAAACCGGGCCAACGGCAAAATGGCTTGAAGAAACCGTGCCAGGCGATGAGGTAGTTGGGAATAAGGGGAGAAGTTTTGACCTTGTGGTCGTTGGGCTTCCAATTAGAGGTGCGGTGACACCTTCAAGAAGTCGACTGGAGTCAGCTATATTTGACAGTGGGCGGTTAACACTTATTGCTCCACCACAATCACCTACTACACTGGGTGAATCAATAATTATCGCCTGGAACCGTAGTACGGAGACTGCTCGTACCGTTGCGCTTTCGATGCCCTTTCTCCAACAGGCAAATAAGGTCATAGTACTCTCTGTTGAAGGGTATGGCGTAACAGGACCGAGCAGTGCAGAAGTTACGCAAAACCTCATTCGAAACAATATTCCAGCTCAGGAGAAAAAAATCTCAAGGGGTGACAGAACAATTGCGCAAGCTATCTTAGAGGAAACCATGTCTAACGGTGGTGACCTCCTCATTAAGGGTGCTTATACGCATAGTCGCTTACGACAAATGATATTTGGTGGCGTAACCAATGAAATTCTGACAACCTCTGCGCTTCCCATCCTCATGGCTCACTAAACTTAGTCAGAGCCAGTGACAGTTTAAGCTAGTGAGATCAGCTAAATTAAAACAACTAAATCTCATCAATTTTCTGATGAAGAAAATTAGTACTATTTGTCGCTTCAGGTTAAAGCGATTCTATAATTTTCCGTGAATTGATTAAATTTTAAGAAGAGCCGTTACCTTGTCTCCTCTAGAACTTCCCATACCAATCATTGTTTTCAGCCTCACGGTTTTTTTTATAGGAGGTACAATAAAGGGTACTCTTGGCATAGGTATGCCGTTATTCGTCGTACCGGTTATGGCTACGATATTCCAACCGGTAACCGTCATAGTACTCCTGTTAGTTCCTATTCTTTAGACAAATTTTCTGCAAATGCTCGAGGGTGGACTATACAGAGTCACATTTTACCGCTTTTGGAATTTACTTATTACTATGATCATCGCCACGGTGATCGGAACGCAAATACTCGCTAAGATTGACCCGAAGCTTGGATTATTAGCTCTAGGATGCATTGTTACGACCTTTTGTGTATTGCAAATGCTTCCCCTCCGTCTGCGAATCTCGAAAGGACTCGAAGTTTATGTTGGACCCATTGTCGGTGTAGTTGCCGGATTATTGGGTGGTGTTTCAACCCTGTTTGGACCACCTATTACAATGTATTTAATTGCCCTTCGTGTTACCAATGAGGAATTTATTGCAGCTATAGCACAACTCTTCTTCGTTGCCGGCGTTATTCTCTATTTTTCCCTAGCCGTAAGTGGTGTATTAACTCTCGAATTAACAGCCGCGTCATGTGTTGTAACTTTACCAGCACTGGTTGGTCTTGCACTCGGACGAAGGCTTCGTAGCCACATCCAAAACGAAGCTACTTTTCAACGAATTCTGGTAATATTATTACTGATTGTTGGCCTTAACCTAATTCGGCGGAGCATAATTTAAACTTACTACAGGGAAGTTTAAAATAAGCGTTAGTAGGGTTCAATTGACCTCCTCTTAACCAAGCACCGTGGTTCGGTGCATGTACCGATCGCCGATTCCCTCATAGTCATTTATGGCATAGTGCATGGTGCAACGATTATCCCAAATGACAAGATCCCGAACTTGCCAACGGTGACGATAAACAATTTCCTGACGTGTACTGTGAAAATTTAAAAAATCTAACAATGCTCTACTTTCAGATGATTTGAGACCAACAATATGAGATGTAAAACCTGGATTGACATAGAGCACCTTATCACCGGTTTCTGGATGCGTTCGAACAACTTTGTGCTCTGTTGCGGGTGCCAATGCTAACTGTTTTGAATCGACGTGTTCTCCAGAAAAGACGCCACGGGTGGCGTAGGCAAAATCGTGCACTGCGGATAGTTCAGAGAGTATGCCTTGCATAGTAAGTGATAAGCTGCCGTAAGCCGCGTACATATTAGAAAACATTGTATCACCACCGTGCGGTGGGATTTCAATCGCGTATAGTAGCGAGGCCATCGCCGGTCGTCGCATGTAGGAAAGATCAGAGTGCCAATAGTTTCCCGCATTTGCCCTTCCTAACGGTTTCCCATCATGTATTTTGTTTGAGACCTTGTAAATCTCTGGGTGTCCGGGCAAAAGATAGTCAGCAAGAATATGGTGCTCAAGTTCGCCAAATCGGCTGCTTAAGGCAATGTGCTGTTCCGGCGTCAGAGATTGATCTCGTATGACCAGAACACCCATAGAATCAAGCCAAACCTTGTGAAGTTGTGCAAACAGCTCATCACTTACTGGTTCAGCTAAATCAATGCCAATTACTTCGGTACCCAGTACAGGCGAAAGGCGATTGATTTTAAAATCCATAATGTCTTTCATCTAATTAATGTCCAATTAATTACTAGAATTAAACAAACTTTTGGGAAAGACTAGTCAGCTAAACTCCTCCCAGCACTTAACGTAATTTATCGACTACGGCCAGTAGTGCGTCCAAACAAGATTCTCCGAGTTTTCTGCAACGTTCCGGCGACCACCCCTGTACTAGATCAGGCGTGTCTATAGTATCCTTGAACGGTTGTTCGAGTGTCATAGCAAGACAACCGAATGTCTCCGCCACCCAGTTTGCACACATTGTAAGATTAGCATTGCCCGGTTTAGCCGCAGGATAACCCTTAATGGTTTGAAAATCGGGATTAATATTAGCTAGCGTATCCTTGTAGTCACTAAACAGCAGAATCTGCCTCTCACTTAGCGACGGAATTCCCAATGGGCCTGCCAGAAAATTATATGGTAAAGCCTCATCCCCATGAACGTCGAGACAGAAATCTACTCCAGTACTTTTCATCTTTTCCCGTACCATATACACTTCAGGACTACGTTCCATCGATGGATTTTGCCATTCGCGGTTTAAGTTTGCCCCTGCCGCATTAGTTCTTAGGTTCCCGCGTCTAGCTCCATCCGGGTTCATGTTCGGCACCACGTAAAATACTGCCTTAGATAATAGAGCTCGTGCAACGGGATCGTAATTATCAACTAAACGATCAAGAAATCCCTCAATCCACCAGGCTGCCATCGTCTCGCCCGGATGTTGGCGGGCAACAATCCAGCACTTATGTTTGTTGCGACAATTATCTCCAATGGTCAGCATGTCCAGATCGCGCCCATCACCCGTTTCAGTTAGTCTAATCACATTCGCCCTAGGCGAATTTTGAACGCGGGCAAGATGGTTTGCGTGGCGTTCCAGAGAATATGGAGCGAACATCGCATAATAGATAGAATTTTGACCCGGACTATGTTTGATCGACAGTGATTTACCGTCAAATTCAGTATCAACACGAAACCAGTACAAACGATCATAGGATGCAACAGCACGGTAATCCCTCCACCCTTCCGGAAAAGATACAACCCCGGCATTCTCAATCTTCAGACTGCAGTCAAACCCATGAGCACCCGTGAGACGAAAATAGAACCATTGCAAAAATTCGGCATTGTTATCCTTACGAATAAGTAATCGAATATTATTTGGAGAATCAGCTTCCAGGCACTCGATATTGCCACCGTCAAAATTGCTACTGACTATCATCACTACTTCCTGTATGGGAAAATTATCCTAAGATCATGGCATAGATCGGCATGTCCAGTCACCGCTGATGCACTTTCTCATTTACCCTATGGTTGCGTATTACTACGATTCCGTCAAAAATTACTCTTCTCAGACACACACTTATAAATTTTGGACTCAAAGTCAGCATCGTTTTACAACAAGAGTGGAAACAAATGGCCAAATTGAATTCTATGTACTTAGCTCGAAATACACCGGGCCCTAGCCTTCGAGATAACGAACTACAGATTAATATGGAGCAAATGCGGGCCTACCGCCTGAGTCGCGTACAGGCTCAATTACAGGCACTTGATTACGGGGCGTGTATTCTTTTCGATCCAATCAACATCCGTTACGCGACGGGCGCACGAAACATGATGATATGGAAGATGCACTCGATGGGTCGATATGCCTTTGTACCGGCGGAAGGTAAGGCTGTCGTCTTTGACTCACCTAGCAGTCTCCATATAGCAGAAGGCATAGAGACCGTAGATGAATTCCGGCCATCCAAGGGGCTTGGATTTATTTACACCGGACATGCTAATGAGGAAAAAACCAAGGATTGGGCTGATGAAATAGCAGATCTCGTTCGCGAACGTTGTGGAGATAACCGCAGAATCGCCTGTGATCGAATCAATACTGGAGTGGCCTGGACACTTTCCGAGCACCAAATTGAATTGTTTGACGCGACTGAACCGATGGAACTTGCCCGCCTGATCAAGTCTCCGGACGAAATCGTTTGCATGAATATGGCAATTTCTGTATGCGAAACTGGCATGGCAAGAATGAGGGAAACTCTTGAACCTGGAATTACCGAAAACGAACTTTGGTCGATACTTCACCAAACAAACATTGCGATGGGAGGAGAGTGGATAGAAACGCGATGTCTTTCCTCTGGCGGACGAACCAACCCGTGGCTACAAGAGTGCTCTGATCGAGTAATCCGCGCCGGTGAACTGGTAGCATTTGACACAGACCTTATCGGTCCACACGGTTATATGGCCGATATCTCAAGGACCTATTATTGTGGCTTCAACAAGCCTTCGGAAGAACAAAGGCGCCTCTATAGTCTATCGTACGAACAGCTTCACCACGATATTGAACTTTTAAAGCCGGGAATGAGTTTTCGTGAATACGGTGAAAAGGCGTGGTCCATCCCAGATGAATTTGTTGCTCAGCGGTACGGCTGCGTCGCCCACGGGGTCGGTATGTGCGATGAATATCCAGTGATTGGTTACCCATCAGGTCCTGGTCTTGGGCGGGTAGATGGAGAATTTGAAATTAATATGACGGTATGTATCGAAAGTTACATTGGCGCCGTCGGCGGCACAGACGGTGTCAAACTGGAACAACAGGTCCTTATCGGAAGTGAGGAAAATCAAGTGCTCTCTACATTTCCGTTTGAAGATTCGTTGCTAAACTGAAATTAAATACCACATATTGATAAGCTAGATAATCTCTTGAAAAAACCAGATACAGCCCGAGGGAAAGCTTGCATCATTGGAGCTGGTATAGTTGGCATCGCGACTGGTCTCTATCTGCAACGTGATGGCTGGCAGATAACTGTCATTGACCCGAAGGATCCAGGCGAAGGAACCTCGAAAGGAAATGCTGGAATGTTGGCAACGGGTCAGGTCATACCAGGCGCCATGCCAGACCTTCCCGCCAAAGTACCAAGCATGCTGATGCAGTCAAATTCACCCCTATCAATTCGGTGGCGCTACCTTCCCAAACTCGTTCCTTGGCTTGTTCGATTTGTAGCTGCTTGTAGCGAAGAGAAGGTGCGGCACAGTACACGAGCCCTCGCTGGCCTCGTCGGTGACGCCATGGACGCCTATGAACCGCTCTTCCAGAGCGCAGGCGCAAATAGCCTCGTTCACCGTAAGGGTCTCCTCTATGTTTACAAAACACCTAAAATGTTTGCGGAAGCAAAACTAGAATTCACCCTAAAGCGCGAGCACGGTATTCGCTTCGAAGTACTGGATAAAAATGAAGTACATGAACTTTTACCAGCTCTAGCACCTATCAACAGTCACGGTGTGTTTCATCCAGATTACGCCCATACGGTTGATCCATTCGCCCTGACACAAAAGTTAGGAGAACGGCTAACTCAAGCTGGTGGAATATTTGTTAAAGGCAAAGCAAGCGGCTTCGAATTCAGAGATAACCGTGTAGTCGGAGTATGTGCAGCAGATCAAATTCACAACGCTGACATTATTGTGGTCGCTGCTGGAGCCTACTCTAAGCCGTTCGCCTCAGCTCTTGGCATCAAAGTCCCTCTCGATACCGAACGTGGTTACCATGTGACATTTTCTGAGTCGGGCATTAATCTCGATATACCAGTACTCTCTATCGATGGTCATTTTCTCCTAACTTCTATGACACCCGGGCTGCGAACCGCGGGCCTAGTAGAATTTGGCGGCCTGAACGCACCACCTAAACCAAGTCTTCATAAAATTTTAGTCGACCAAACAAAGAAACTACTGCCAGATTTAAATACCAAAAAATCATCAAACTGGATGGGATTTCGACCGGCACTGCCAGATTCTTTGCCCATTATCGAACGTACCCAAAAACATCACAATGCCTTTCTTGCATTTGGTCATGGGCACATTGGTCTGACGTCAGCCGCTGCTACTGGCCGTGCAATTGCCGACCTCGCCGCCAACCGAACTCCAAGGTTTGACCTCAAACCATTTCGTGCTGACCGGTTCTGATGCCAATTCGGTTTGCGACTCATATCTCTAATCTAGCCTCCGAGAACAAATTTATTTCAAGTAATCTCTCGTTATCTGGGCGTTGCTAAACCCCAACCTCTATGGCGTCACCATTACGTTCAGCAGATGTCGTAATTGCCTCAAGTGTACTGATACCGTGAACGACATCTTCGAGTGGGACCGGATACTCCATTTTGCCAGCCACTGCATCAGAGAAAGCCTCGAGTTCAGCACGTTCAATATCGATCTGCTTAAAAGTTCGTGTCTCAACTTCACCATCAACTAAACAGATATCCAATACTTCATTATCCCGCATATGCACCCACCCTTTTGTGCCGTATGCATATAGACTCCAGTTTCGAGCGGTCGTGGTAATCGTACCAAGATAACCTGACATTCCGCTTGTAAAGCGGAGAAGCATAGACGTTGTATCGTCCATCGGTACTTTGATAACACGGCGTAAACTCAGGGACTGGACCCGAGCAAGGGTGCCAAAGAGGTAGATAAATGTATCAAGCATATGGATACCGCCCGCAGTCATTCCACCTGCCGGACTCTCTATTTTGTTAGCGCGCCAGTTCTGATCCGAATATTCGAACCCGTAACGGTTAGAAAAATTTCCCTCAGTGTGTAAAAGAGTACCAAGAACTCCCGTTGAAACCATATCTTTCATGGTCAATACAGCTGGTAAAAATCGGCGATTATGTCCAAGTGCTAGAATAATACCTGAATTCGCTACATCATGCTGTATTCGTTTGGCACCGTGCGAGTTGAGGGTCAGTGGTTTTTCCACAAATACATGCTTTCCGGCCTGTATTGCTTGTACGACTGCAGATTCGTGTAGACCATGTGGGGTAGCCAAAACAACAGCGTCAATATCAGGGTTTTCTAAAACTGTCTTGTATTCGGTAGAAAGAATTAGGCCTTGTCTGGCTGCGTATTCTGCAGAACTGGCCTGATTTCTCACTACACCAGTTGTAAAATGAATCTTATCACCTTTCGGCTTACCCTTGGCTTGCACCGAATCAACGAGTACTTGGCCCCACCAGCCAAGTCCTACTATTGCTGTTCTTAACACATCATATCCTTTGCTAAAGAGTACAACGTAACGCAGGATAGCCTATAAATCATATGGGAAACAATTTATCCTGTATTCACAATTCGTTGGTATCTGATTGGTAATGGAGCGGAGCGATGGCACGCAAGTCGGATTTAAATATTCTGTGTTGGGAAGGATACGAAGACCCAAACTTGCTCAAGGTCTTTGCTGAAAAAAGGGGCATAACTGCATCCGGCGAGTCATTTTTGTCAGATGATGAAGCCGTCTCACGCATCTTGTCAATAGAACGCCAGAACTGGGATATAGTTAACGTTAATAATCCATTTATCCGGGAAATCTTATTTCCGAAAGGTGCTATTCGTCCAATTAACAGGGAGAGGTTCGAGCCACACTTTGAGCGAATGCTACCTCAGTTCTCTAGTATCTACCAGTGGGCCTACAGTAAGGACGCTAAAGAACTTCTCGGAATTTGCCAGAGATTCGGTCCCTTTAATCTTGTCATCAACACTAGACAAATTGCAGTCGCGACCGCTGAGCAAGGGGGATTTGCGTTACCGAATGATCACGCGCTTAAAGGACGCTATGGTATCCTCTCTTACGATGACTTTAATGTAATGCATATATGCATCGGTGCTGACCTTAATCCATTTAAACCACAAAATAAAAACGCGCAAAACCAGTTCAAGTTGATGGCACAAAGTTGGTTTCAGGGTGCGGCAGTGGTCACTGACAATCATTTAATACTCAACGATGCCTTAGTACGAGGAGAAATCGATTTTTACCTTTCGGGTGGTACATACACAGCGTCACCTGCACGTCTCGCCGGATACGAAAATATCCGTGCTATAACACCTAAAAGTGGACCCATAGACGGCAAAGGTGGGATCGTATTCATGGAAATTACATCAGTTGTTAATAATTCAGTCATCTCTCCAGACGCAGAAGATTTCCTCGAGTATCTTGTCAGTCCAGAGGTGGCAACAAAAATAGCTTTTGCGGAAGGGACCTGTAATCCTGTGACGCAGATGGGCGACAAGAAGGTTTTGGACGCATTCTCAGCCGAACAACTTAACGCTATCCAATGGGATACACTGGAGCACGATGTTGGGCGTTCGGCAGAATATGCAATTATTCCAAGTTATGATGAGTTTTTGCATCTCCTAAAAGAAGCTAGAAAGGAAGCCGGGTGGACCTGACTTTCGAAATTGCGGTCATTGTTGTAATTATTAGTTTCACAATGTTTCTGCCGGAGTCTCTAGTTTCAGCAATCAGACACAGACTATAGTTGATAAAGGGGCTAAATAGGAATCTAGCAGCGATATCACGGTATCAATTAAATTAACCCAATTTCGATTTGATCTACCTAGTCGTTTTCGTTCTATTTTTGAGCTGTATTTGGGCAGACTCTACAGCTTTAGCTATCTCTTCAGGCTCTTCAAATTTGACGTGTTGACCTTCTACGTTAGAATCTGACATGAAACGACGAATTGCCCTTAATAATTTCTCATTTTCTATTATCGACGATGGATAACCGAGATCTTTCAACCTCTGACTAATTGTAAATGTTGGTGACCAAGCAGGCGTCAACCGCCAACCTGGAGTGATGCCAACACTCTCGGGCAAGAGATCACAGGGTTTTCCACTCTGCTCAAACGCCTTGTCAATATAACGATAAGCACGACTACCAACGACAGGATGATCTGGTTCAATTTCAGCTTGTGTATGAATTTTCCACATCCCTTGGGCTGTAAGCATCATCTTACGCAAATGATACATCTCTGCGAGATGCGGATTACCTGCCCGCATTAGGTTCGTAATTAAAACAAGCGATGATGCATGGCCTATCTGCGCGGCTTGTGGAGTAAACGCAGCCCACGTACCATCTGCACCACCAAGTATCGCATCAATCAACGTAGCATTCTCCAAACCGTTGGCAGCGTGTGGATGAACAAGGATTTTTCGGGGTGCCTTCACATACTTTCTCAGAAATCTAACTATTTCATAAGTTTGAAAATGAAAATGCGTTCCACGGGTGTCCTCAAACAAAAACCCGTCAATAGGCATAGTTTCCATTAATTTCATTACACGAAGAAAAAAATTCTCATCTTCTTCGAATAGATCGAAGAAATCAGCGACGTTAACATATATACGCCCGCGTCTCTCAGACTGCTCGGGTAACTGCTCACGCATGAAGGTAATACTACGTTCTACATCCTTAAGAGTTTGCTCTGGATTCCGTCCATTCTCAACCAAATAACCTGGGTTGAGATAGAGATCAAAAGTAATGTTCGGAATGCCAGTTTCGAGGATTAAGCTCATGCTGTAGTTAGGTTTGATCGGCAAACCTTCTTTTGTTCCAACCACCTCTGAAACAAAAGAAAACATACCATCCATTTTGATGCCTTCTCGGGCTAGATAGCGCACAAATTGAACATCCGTATTTGGAAAATCAAAAAAATTTGAAACCATTAAGTCACCAAACCCAAAATCACGCACCAATTTTAATAACGACTTCTTGTCGTCTAGCGTATGCCCATAGCTAGCGGGCAACGCACATTCTCGGCATGACAAATCTAAAATAGATGGGACAATAAGACGAAGTTGTTCCATTCTCTCTTCAATTAGCGCCTTAGTGTGGAAAAGCGCCTGTCGATCCGTGTTAGTAACCTCGATTGCATTTGTAGGCATTATTGATTCACCTCAAGAGCAGGCTAGACCACAAAACCATAGTCACAATAAACTTTATTCATAAATATGTCAGATCACATAAAGAATTGGGTACCAATTTTGTACCATGGCGGATTATTTAGAGAAAAGTAGGCTTTTCTTAAAAATGTGTAATCATTGTTGCTTTTGTGACCCCATGATAGACAAGCAAAAACGTTAAATCTAACAAGGAGAAGAGTTATGAATCGCAAAACCGCGTATCTGGGCGTACCGTGGGAAGAAACAGGCGGTTATTCAAGAGCAGTCCGGGTTGGCAACCTAGTCGATGTAGGTTTAACAACGGCAGCGGCTCCTGACGGTACGATTCTTCACCCAGGAGACGTCTATATGCAGACGAAAGAAGCACTGCGGATTATTGGTAATGCCTTAGAGGAAGTTGGTGCATCGTTCAATGATGTATTCAGAACGCGGATGTATCTTCAGGACATGTCACGTTGGGAGGAAGCAGCACGGGCACATGCTGAAATTTTTAAGAAAATAAGACCTACCACTGGTTGGGTTGGAATGAGTAGTTTTTTTGCGCCAGGTATTGCGGCTGAGGTTGATGCGATGGCCTATGTTGGAGATGAGCAGTGTTTGGGTGCTGAATACGTGAAACCGGGCGAAAAACAATGATCATTTATGGCTCAGAGGTATCCACTTTATGTGCAAAAGTTTTCGTAGTCGCAGCTGCAAAAGGCATCAAAGCTGAGTGGCAAAGTTCGCCGGGTGAAAATTTGGCCAATAAGTATAAAAATATTATTTGGAATATCAACGTTCCGACCCTGGTTGATGGCAAATTTGTCCTGAGCGAATCTGATGTCATTGCCGAATATCTTGAAGAATCTTACCCCCAACCAACACTTCTACCTGGTGATGCAAAATCGCGTGCGTATGTAAGATACTTCTCGAGGTACCACGATCTCTACATTGAACCTCTAGTCCGTAAACTATTTGGTCAAGTGGACCCCCGAAAGCAGGATATGGATGTGATCTTTCCGGTGGTAGAACAATTGCATTACGGGCTTACAAATTTAGAGAAAATTATAAAACCTCAACCTTATCTCGCATCAGGGAGCTTCAGCCTCGCCGACAGCGGGTTTCCAGCTACATTAATGCAGGCGGAAGCTATATTAGACCTGTTTGGGATGAAGCCCAAACCATTACGAAAAATTGCTAAATGGCGAAAAATAGTGGAAAAGCATCCAGCTGTAAAATCTGTAATGAAGAAATTTCGTCGAATTTCAATCGCTGAGATTGAGCGTAAACTAAATATGTTTGGATAAAACGCCTTATCGTTTACTACAAGAGTCCTTCACGCGACATATCAGTCGATAGGCTAAAGAGGTAATCCCCACACTCTGTCACCGCAGGCACACGACGCGTCAAAATCATTCCATCACTCTCGAACTCGACTTCCACAGCAGTAGCATCAGGATTATCGCGTGGATGAAGACATCCAGCTTTTTGCCCTGCTTTAACCTCATCACCGAGTTCCCAATAGGGCTCAAACAGCCCATTGACCGGCGCATGGACATGGTATGACGACCCGGGGCTGTGAACAAAGCGCGTTGGAACTGGTTTCGATAAATTAGAATCTTTTTCCAAGACCCCTAGATGTTGCAAAACGCGGTTTACACCCTGCCTACCTATGTTCAACGCCTCGAGATTGACGGCACCACACCCCCCTAACTCTGTGGCCAGCATCGCTATACCCATCGAATCCGCCATTGCAAGTAGCGAACCGCGCCCCGGGGTATCAGGCACAACCACGGTCAGTGGTGCGGCGAAGGCATCTGTCATTGCAAGTTTGCGGGCCTTTAAGGTCTTCTCCCCACCATTTCTTAAGAACGCGCACGGCAAAAATTCTGAAGCAAATCCCCCGGAATGCAGATCGAGACCAGCATCACATAAAGGTAATATCTTGGTACTTACATAGTCCGCGATAGCAAGCGTCGGCGTACCGTTTGGATCACCCGGGAAAACACGGTTCATATTCCCATCGTCTAATGGAGAAACCCTGGTAAATGCAAGTACGGCCGGATAATTGAGAGCAGGCATAATTATCAGGCGCCCATTTACCTCCGAAGGATCAAGTTCGCGCATTAAGCGCTGGAGAATTACCTGGCCTTCATATTCGTCGCCATGTGTTCCAGCAGTGAGCAAGACTGTCGGACCGCTACCACCCGCAATTACTGAGATGGGTACTGGAATCATCCCGTACGCGTGACGATTATCAGAGTAGAGAAGACGAAGGAATGAGATCTGGCGCCCACTCTTATCGTAGTCAATATCGCAGGAAATACTTGAAGGAGTTGCGTTCATCCTAACCTATAATCTTATTGGCACTATTTGTACTAACCCCTGGTAGCCGCCATCTTCTCTTCAAGTTTGGCAAAAACGCGCGCTAGACCCCAACAAATAAAGAAATAGATAACTGCTGCGGTGATCCAAACTTCGAAGACCCGAGTTGTGGATACTGCTACCTCAACAGACAGGAACGTAAGCTCCTGTATCGAGATAAGGGAAACAATCGAGGAGTCTTTAATTGTCTGGATAAACTGGTTACAAAGTGGCGGTACAATCTTTTGAACGGCCTGTGGCATAATTACATAACGAAGCAGTTGGTACCTGTTCAGGCCAATGCTTGTACCTGCTTCCCATTGTCCCTTGGGAATTGCCTGGATGCCTGAGCGAACAATTTCTGTAACATATGCTCCCTCGAACAAGGCCAACACTATGACGCCCGATAAGAAATTCGCAAACAAGTTTGCCTGTCCAAACAACCGCTCGACAATGTAGATAGATGTCGGCGATGCATGATGGACAAAATCTTCCGCACCGATATACGGCATTATTTGGTCGCTGAGGAAGAAATAGAAGATGAAAATAAAAACAAGCGGTGGCATATTCCGCACGAATTCCACATAAGCCCGTCCAAGCAAAGCTAAGAACAAGCTTCGGCTGACCCGGAATAATCCGAATATAACGCCCAGAATTGCCGCACATAAGATTGACCACAGTGATAGTCTAATAGTGATAAAAAAACCTTCGACAATCAAATTGGAAATCCAACGGCCTTCTTCTCCATCCCAACGATAAATATATACTGGGATGGTTCTCCAATCCCAATTGTAGTGCAATACCGTATTAACCTGATTCCAGACATAAAATACAGCAGTAGCGACTACCGCTATTACTACAAAGTCGAGCCAATGTACCTTTATCTTACCGTCTTGGCGTTGGGGCTGAAAAATTTCTGCGTATGACATGCCAATTTTCCTGAATGGTCAAAACGTCCTTACTAACAGCGTCAAGTCATGAAGTGTCCGCTACGTTTTCTAATTCGATATTCCATGTAATTCACAACTGACGATAGCGTGATGGTCATGGAGAGATAGATAGCGGCAACCGTGAACCAGATTTCAAAGCTGAGGAAAGTATCCGCAATAATATTACGTCCCTCGGTTGTTAAATCAAAGATTGCGATCACACTTACGATTGAAGAATGTTTGATTAAGTTTACAAAGAGACCAGTTAATGGTGGCAACATAATTGGAATGGCTTGAGGCAAAACGACATACCGATAGGTGTCGCGTTGCGTCAGTCCAACGCTAGCCGAAGCCTCCCATTGCCCTCGCTCTACCGACTGAATACCGGCGCGGATAATTTCGGCTGCGAATGATCCCTCATAAAGGGCAAGCGCGATGATGCCCGTCCACAAACGATCAATGCCAATAATTGGAGAAATAACAAAATACATAAGATAAATTTGGACTAAGAGAGGGGTATTTCTAATACCTTCAAGATAGGCAACCGCCAAAACCCTCCCTGCCAGAGAATTGGACATCTTGAAAAGTGCCGTTAATAAACCGACTGCAATCGATATAAGTACTGCCCAAGCTGCAATTTCAAGTGTGACCAGCACGCCGTGGACAAACTCCCCCCAAATCAATTCGCCGTCGACGTAGCGCCAAAAGTATCTAGGCACACGATACCACTGCCAATTGTACCCCATGGAAGCGGCGCCTTGGAGGGTAAGCCAAATCATACCAGTGCCTAAAACAAGGATTTGGATGACATCAACTAGGGGCGATTTTTGGCCTTTACGTCCCATGACGAATCGCCGGAACAAGCTAACTTGCGTCTCGGGATTAACCTCAGCGGGTGCTACCATAATTTCAGCCTCTTAGCTACTTCAGTCAACCAAAAAAAAATCAAACTTGAGTTTAAAAAACTCCAGCATTTCCTAAATGAATTTTGAGGATAAGGCAACGCAGATTATTATTTAATTTTGCCCTAGATCAACGACATCTGTTCACAATTCCTTATAATATCCCCTGTCGCCCCCAAACAATTATTGCGCTATAAGTTTACGAACTCGCTTTTCAATCTCTGCTTCACGCTCACCGTACGCGAGTGGTAACGTATCAACCACAATTTTACCTACCTTACGACCCATCGCTTCCTGAGCTGCATGGTCATCTGTGTTTGACTTCGCTACCTTGACGATTACATCGCCTGACATAGTCGGGATCAAGCCATCAGCGTTTTTTTCAGGCATTGGCGGTTCTTTACCTTTTTTAAGATCACGAATACCGCGTTTTAACATTACCCGTAGCATCGCGACGCCCGAATCCGACCAACCTAAATGTTCTTTCTTATGAACCGTAATCGGACCTTGTCCAACCTGAGCTTCAAAATCACTGGGTTCACGCTGACCTTCTTCATAAGATCGCTCGTTTGCCGTTTGGCCGACAAAGTCAACAGCATTTAAACCGACCTTGGTTTTGTCTCCCTTGCCACCAAGATCAATCTTGTCATTGAAGTGTCTCCAGGCAATCAGCTTGCAATGCGTATTATCAACTGGCACCACCCACTTCGTAATCCCTGCTCTCGGAAAAAATTTTTCCCGGTCCGCATCCTGGTAAACGTCAGGCGGCTGTGCAAAATTTGGCACCCACGATTCAGCTGTCCTGGTCCAAATGTATTCGTTCCAACGGCGTGTGTTAGTCAGATAAATCCCAGTTTTTTCCCTCATCCGATTCCACTCGATAATACCCTTAGCACCCCAAGCAGGGTTAAACTGCGCACGCGTAATACGCGTGTGTAGAAAGACACTGTGAATTGGGTCCATAGGGTTCTCGGTTACCTGCAACCAGTTACACGGCATATCAATGGCATAGGGAACCATCTCATCACCGGGCATATCCATCGTGTCGTAAACGGGAAATTCAGGTTTCTTTTCTATTGGTCCCATATAGGTGAAAACGAGACCCTTATATTCAAGCGCT
>CAYQNO010000015.1:0-49597 GCA_964419045.1 uncultured Flavobacteriales bacterium | reverse complement strand
GACGCTGTCAAGTGCCGCTATAAGCTCCAGCGCCCGCCGCATTGCAGCTTCTTTGGTCTCGTGTGTTGTCAGGACAACAGGGACCACCCCGCCTTCAGCGCGACCTCGCTGGATCGCTGATTCGATAGAAATTTGCGAATCGCGAAGTGCGCCTGCGATATCAGCAAATACACCCGGCCTGTCAACAACCATAAGTCGTAAATAACAACTGCCTCTAAGATTTTCTATTGGTACTCTAGGGAAAGTTACCAAAGCGTCTGCTGGCACACCAAATGTCGACGTACTTCGACCACATACAATATCTATAACATCACCAACGATTGCCGAAGCAGTTGGTCCAGCACCAGCACCTGCGCCCTCCATCATCATTGTTCCTGCGAAGTCTGCCTCACTCACAACCGCGTTAAAAACACCTTCTACTGCCGCTATAGGTGAATCTTTCGGTACCATTGTTGGATGCACTCTTTGATAAACGTTACCATCAGAGAGCTCAGTAATACCAAGTAGTTTTATTCGATATCCGAGTTCATCCGCGTAAGAAATATCCAATGAATTTATATTTCTGATCCCCTCAATATAAACCGTATCAAAATCAACCTCACACCCAAATACCAAGCTGGTCAGTATTGAAAGCTTATGCGCGGAATCGAAGCCATCGATATCGAGAGAGGGGTCCACCTCAGCATAACCGAGTCGCTTCGCCTCCTCTAACACATCCTCAAACTCACGGCCGGTCTCCCGCATTTGCGAGAGAATGTAATTACAAGTTCCGTTAAGTATGCCGTGAAGTCGAGAAATATTGTTACCAGAAAGTCCTTCACGCAATGCTTTGATTATCGGCATACCACCGCAAACTGCTGCCTCATAACCTAGTGTTACGTTATTAGCCTCAGCTCTTAATGCAAGATTTGTTCCTGCCGTGGCAATAAGTGCTTTATTAGCAGTCACCACATGTCGACCCGAATCAATGGCTGCTTCGCAAACGTTTCGAGCAACGCCCTCGCTTCCCCCAATAAGCTCAATGACCAAATCGGCATCTGCCTCGGTCGCAAGTGACACTGCATTATCAAACCAAACGTAACTCTCAAGTGAGATGCCGCGTTCAATATTCTTATCGCGGGCCCCTACGGCTGTAACAATTATTGGGCGTCGGCAGCGCCTCTCAATTAGGCTCCTTTGGCTTTCTAGAAGGCGGAGCGTCCCTACACCAACGGTACCGAGCCCAGCAACAGCAATTTTGAAAGGCTCAGACATGAATAAATGTTCCTAGTACAACAGTGCTACCCAAGAGGGGTAGAAATAACATCGTCAATCAACCCCATAGGCGAACGGCGCTATGGTGTACATCATTAAATCAACCATCTACGTAGCGCTCTTCATACACTCCCGTCGATAGCCCAATGATTCCGAATGAGATATGCACATTCCCGGATTATTTTACTACAAATTCTTAAGAAAAACTTCGACACGCCTATTCCCCCCTACACCTGCAGCGGTAGTCTCTGCGTATAACAATTGGCCATCACCGCGAGCAATAACATCAATTTTTTTCTTATCCATACCAAAACGAACCAATGCATTTGCGACGGTATTGGCACGATCGAGCGAGAGTTTGAAATTACGTAATCCCTGTTTTAATCGATTACCACCAGACACACCACGACTCGAATGACCGATTACTCTCACCATACCACCTGTATCAAGCTGGAGTGCGGCAACTTCACGAAGGACGTACACATCATCATTAGTAAGTGTCGAAGTAGCATTACCAAAATATATTATAGCAACTTGTTCTAATTGCTCATTTTCACCACTTTGTAACGACTTGGAACTCTCTTCTTCTGAAAACTTTGGTTGTGGTAGTGGAGTTGCTGGTCTCGCCAAGTTGACCAACGGCACCTCTGGTACCTTCTGATTTTTTAGTCGGCTCGCATCTCTAATTTTCCTACTGGCGCCAGAATTAGTGGTCTCTGTAGGTGATTCAACCACACTATTGGATTTTTTTTCGTTTACGGCTGCTATTTGCAATCTAGCAGTTGAAGGAATAACTGGTGCGGCTTTTGCGGATTTCTGAATCTTTTCAGCAACTGACAACGTAGGTACCGTCTCCAACTTGGGTGACCGCGGTTGTTTTGTCACTATAACTTTAGAAGGTGCCTGCCCCCCTTTCCCTTCATTCTGGGATGCACCTTCTACGGCTATCGTGCGCAGTGGAGCCATTGTCGGTTCGCGGCGAATAATCGCGTCTGTATAGCGCGCGTTGGCAGAATCGGCGATTAGTCCTTCGGTGAGTTCTTTCCTTATTTGAGCAATAGTAATTGGACCTGGTCGAGCAGGAACACTGCTAATTTTCGGATAAGATTTATCTTTACCGGGTATTGGTTTGGCCGTTGAAACTTCTTGTTTTTGTTTTTTACTCTCAAACCAGGTAGTTGGATATACATAGTCTGGGACTGAACATGCTGTCAGTGAAAGCAGAAGAACACTAGACGCAATTAGAAATCTGTAGACGGCCTGACAATAAATCTTGAAGGCACGTAACTCCGTCATACCCACTCCACCAATATCATAGACTTGACAACAAGAAACACGGGATTGAACGACATCGCACAGCTTAACAGTGTAAGGAACACCAACAAACCTATCAATTGGGTTAGACAGTATTCTGTTTCTTCCGTCAGCATACTCAAATAATAACTTCCGCTACTATCGCGGGAAACATTCACAATTTTAATAACGTATAAAAAAAATACCTTGTTTAATAACTTGATCCTTTGGTTCCTTTGGTTAAGAGGACGTCTACAATTAAATGTGTGTTGTGACTAATGAATATCGAACGCATGTATGAAGAACAACATATAACAAATCATCAAGTGTTAAATGAAATATTATAGTTCTTTGCCAATTCCAGATAGTGAGATGCGGACCTTTCAATATATGTCTTTTCCTCACTACTAATCACTCGCATCATTCGGGCCGGACTACCTCCCCATAACTCACCTTTAACAATTCTCTTGCCTGGTGGCACCAAAGCACCCGCTGCTACCATGGAACCACTCTCGACAACAGCACCGTCCATCACACATGCCTGCATGCCAACGAAGCTACCATCTTCTAAAGTACAACCATGCAGGATAGCTTGATGACCTACTGTAACACCATTTCCTATAAATGTTGGTACCATACCACTCGTCGCATGAATAACAGTACCGTCCTGAATGTTTGTACCACTGCCAATACGAATTGGTTGGACGTCGCCTCGAACGACACTACCAAACCACACGCTAGCACCCGATGCTATCTCAACATCACCAATCACCGAAGCCGTGGGTGCAATGAATACGTCAGCTGCAATTGAAGGCCAGATATCTCCATAGGAAAAGATATTATCGCTTCGCCTATTTTTGCTATCTCCGTTCACGGGTTACCAGCCTGCAAAAAATTATTCTCCAAGCCAGTTTCTTCCGGTAACCCTAAAATTATATTGAGGTTCTGTACGGCCTGGCCTGCCGCCCCCTTGCCAAGGTTATCTAAAACTCCAGTCAATACTGCATGTCCATGTTCCTCATTGGCGAAGACATGTAATTGAAGTTGATTCGTTCCATTCAATGATTCTGGCTCTAGTTTTTCTTCTGGTATTGAATTTATTGGCATTACATTCACGAAACGACAATCTGCGTAGTGTTCGCATAAGGCACCATGAACCTGCGCTACCGAGGGAGTTCCCGGCAGCAACCACAGATGCAGCGGTACCTGTACGATCATACCCTGTGCAAAACGACCGACGCTTGGCACGAAAAGTGGCCGATGACTGAGACAACTCCATTTTTTTATTTCTGGCACATGCTTATGTTCTAGTTCTAGTCCGTAGATAAAATATGAACCACAGGCACGATCATATGATGTCGGGTTTTCGAAAGCTGTAATTAAGGACCTACCACCCCCGGAGTAACCTGAGATAGCATTTATAGTCACTGGCCAGTCGGCCGGCAGGAGGCCCAGAGTTACAAGCGGACGCAACAGACCAACCGCTGCTATTGCATAACAACCAGGGTTTGAAATCCATTTGGCCTCGGCTATCCTTGTTGTTTGGTTCGCATCCATCTCTGGCATGCCATATACCCATCCTTCAGAAACTCGATGCGCAGTACTAGCGTCAATCACCCGTACTTTTGGATTATCAATAAGCGATACGGCCTCAAGAGCCGCAGCGTCCGGCAGGCATAGAATTGCAACATCACAGTCGTTAAGCATTTGGCGACGATTTTTAGGATCTTTGCGATCACTGTCAGAAAGGCCTATCAATTCAATATCACCCCGGCCCTCCAACCGCGCCCGAATTTGCAGACCTGTTGTCCCAGCCTCACCATCAATGAATATTTTGGCTGTCATGCCAACACTCTTACCATATATTTTAATCAAGTATGCAGAACTTAAGGATGTATAAATCTACAGAGGTCAACCATATACATGTTCGAAGGATAATCCTCGCATCCTACGAATAAGCGATTTACCGTGCCAGTATTGATAGACCCTTGGAACTGACGCCCGAACTATTTACGACTCCAAACGTTCATTTATTATATCGTTTGGATTAATAGAAAATAATCACAGTGCGTTATTTAGAATAAAGATATCCCAGCATACTTCCATCACTCTTGAATTTTATTTCTAGCGCTGACGGATATTTATAATTTTATTCTAAAAACAGTATCTACTGCCGGTATAACAGGCTTCAAGCGGCGACGCTGATTGTTCCCTCACGATTGTCCACCATAACAGGGCTATGAACAAATTCGAGCTCAGGAGCTGAACCATATTTATTCTCAATGAAAGCTTTCCATTCTGGAGTGTAAACTTTGTCAGCAGCTTCACGCGATTCCCAGACGTAAACCCCACCGGAACGCTGGCCGTCTTCGCTCAGCCAATAATTTTTTCGAAGCAAACCGGACATCCCCTGATATTTTGGCGCCGTTGCTTGGAATATTTTAGAAATTTCCTCTAGCGTGGCCTTCTCAGGAAGATGGATGGTCACAATCGCCATAATCATGTGCATTTTCCTTATTTAATGTAAGACTTACAGTAACAAATTGGATGTTCCCTGAATAGTCCTCAGGAGAATCTATACCGTGTGATATGCGCCTTTGATATACCTAGTGAGAAAAGGAAAATTTGGCGCAAAGGAAAAAAGTTTAAAACTAATGAAGATACACTTTATTTACTTAAATCCAACCTCAAGGACAGACAATGACAAAAACCAAAAAGGTCTGGATTCTGACCAACCACCCATCCGGTATCCCAAGTGAGGATAACTGGAGAATGGAAGAACAGCAATTACCCGAGATTGTCGATGGGCAAATTCTAGCGCGTGCCGTCTACTTATCAGTCGATCCCTATATGAGAGGACGAATTTCAGCTAAAGCTAATTATTCCGCTGGGGTAAACATTGGAGACATAATGCATGGCGGCGGGATTGGCATAGTCCTGAAGAGTCGTCATCCAGACTGGAGTACAGGTACCTATTTTGAAACCATGGGCTTCGGTTGGCAAGATCATGCAGTCTTAACGGCGGATGAGTTAACTCACGTTGATGTGTCAAAGGCACCGTTGCATGCTTATTTGAGTTATCTCGGCATGCCGGGTCGAACGGCATGGCTTACATTGAATGAAATCGGAAAAGTTCAGCCGGGCGAAACGGTTGTTATTTCTGCTGCGTCTGGCGCGGTTGGACAAGTAGCAGGTCAAATCGTCAAGTCTATAGGAGGCCGTGCCATCGCAATAGCCGGTTCGGACAAGAAACTCAATTGGTGTAGGGAACTGGGTTACGATGTGGGGATCAACTATAAGAAAACCACAGATTTCAGTGCGGCCCTCTCGGAGGCGTGCCCAGACGGAGTCGATGTGTTCCTCGATAATACCGCTGGGCTGATCCATGATGCGGTAATGCAGAAACTGAATTTAAACGCTCGAATTATCATCTGTGGAACTATTAGTTTAGCTTCCAAATTCGATGAAGCTGATATGGGAGAGCGATTCCTTCGTCAAATCCTGGTAGCACGTGCCAGCATGCAGGGTTTCCTGATCTTCGACCATGTCGCTCGCTATGACGAAGTTGACGCAGCACTGATCGAACTTGAACAGAAGGGAAAACTAAAGTTCAAAACTGACATAGTCGAAGGATTGGACGCAATGCCATCCGCCTTTATTTCATTATTTACTGGCGCAAATTTTGGAAAAAAAATCGTGCAGATTAGCCCTGACACCCTAATTTGACATAAGCTAAATGAACCTATTATTTATGACACATTCTACCCTAGACCGAAAGCAAGTAGGCAGGGCTAAGTGTTACGAGCAGCGACTAAGGCTACCAATACATTCGACTAAAATTGGTGTTGCCATTATAAGAATAAATGGTTTCATACTGTGTTCTTAAATTTTTCTTTTGGCGTTAAATATACTTTAAATTAGAGGTGCTTAGATGCCTGCAATTTTGTTTGTTAAAATTTCGACAGAACTTGACTCTGATGAGCTAGAAAATCGAATGATTGAACGTCGACCGCGATTTCATGACGTACCTGGCCTCATTCAAAAAATTTATGGAAGGGATAGTACCACAGGTGATGGGTGCGGAATCTATCTCTTCGAGGATCGTGCTGCTCTGGATACCTTTCGCGAATCTGAGTTAGCGAGGTCGATACCAGCGGCCTACGAAGGAACCGACGTCAGACTCGAAGTGTTCGATGTACTTTTTCCACTTCACCCTGAACGCGGCCCTTTATGATAGTAGAAGGGTGACGCTTGCAGGCTACGACCCAGTAGCTGATGCCACAGATGTCTTGGGTAGTAGAATATTTAATGCATAGAATTCTCATTACAAAATTTGGTCATTATTAAGCTTTTTATCATTCACATTATGAGGGTGCCAAATGGTTAGTATAGTCTCCGCAAATGGTATTGACATGGCCTATGCGTTGGATGGGCCGCCTAATGCGCCTGTCATAATGTTTAGCGCCACCATGATGTGTCACTACACCATTTGGGATAAACAAGTAGAAAAACTGGCAACAGATTACCGTGTTTTGCGCTACGACACGCGCGGGCATGGCGGCAGCGATGCAACAACAGGCGCATACACGCTAAACCTTCTAGCTGACGATGTAGCTTCTCTTCTTATAGCACTCGACATAGAATCTGTGCATTTCGTTGGACTTTCCTTGGGGGGATTTATTGGCCAAGTACTAGCATGCAGGCACCCTTCTATTATTGAATCTCTTGTATTGTGCGATACGGCTTCTCAGATGCCTCCTAAGTCGATGTGGGATGAGCGAATCGAGTTGGTGCATAAGGAGGGAGTAAAATCCTTTCCTGAGCTAATGGTTCAGCGATGGTTTACCAAAACTTACCGAGACGCAAACCCACACGAAATGGAACTTATTAAGAAGATGATTGCAGGAATGTCCGTAGATGGGATGATTGGCTGCTGTCATGCAGTAAAGAATATGAATAACGAACCTTTATTGAAGGATATTTCAGTACCAACTCTAATTATAGTGGGAGAGCATGATGTGAGCACGCCAGTATCAGTGGCGGAGTCTATGCATAAAGACATCGGCAATTCAGAACTTTGTATCATTAAGGATGCCGCGCACGTGAGCAATTTCGAACAGCCCGAGCAATTTAACGGTGCGTTACTCAAATTTTTAAGTAACAAATAAACTGCATTGTGCAAGGATGTGGCGTTCTGCTTTGTAGTGCCGTTTGATTTTACCTAGAATATTTAGTTGGCCATCCCAAACTTTAACAAAGGCAACAAACTATGATTCTGATCGGTCGCTACCTCTCTCCTTTTTCCCGCCGCTGCGCGGTGACGTTGCACCACTATGGAATTTCATATGAACATCAACCGCTAAATGTCATACAAGAGCCCGATAAAGTTCAAACGGTCAATCCACTGATTAGGATACCGGCACTAATTCTCGATGACGGCGAAACCCTTGTTGACAGTGCAGTCATACTTGACGCGCTTGATCATATGGTATCACCCGATAAAGCTCTCACACCCCGTGATGGTGCAGAGCGTCGACAGATTATGTCGCTCGTTACACTTGCTACTGGAGCGGCAGAAAAGGCAGTAATCGTTCGAATGGAACGCTCTTTCAGACCCAAAGAGAAAATCTACGAACCATGGATGGAACATTGTGAAGGCCAGACCAAGGGTGGTATTGAGGCCTTAGATAAGATGGCTAAAATGCCTTGGATGGCTGGTGAGCGAATGACACAGGCCGATATCACTGCTGTTGTGGTTTGGGAATTTCTTAATATCATCAATCCCGAACTCACAAATCGCATTAGTTGTCCCAATTTGCTGGAGATTACTGCACGCCTGACTGATACTCTGCCATTTAATGAGACGCGTCCCACGGTTTAATAATTAAGTGCTATCGGGCATAACGTACAGTTAGGACTCGTCCTATTTAAGTTCAGACGATTACTTCTATCACGGCTCTATAGCGCTTATACCCTACAAAGTAGCTGATTCGATTAATGTTAGCCAAATCTTTGGCTCGACTATAATATTAGTTAACGCTTGGAGAATTGGAAGCTACGGCGCGCCTTAGCCTTTCCATATTTTTTACGCTCTACGACGCGTGCATCTCGAGTAAGAAACCCGCCGGCCTTAAGAGGCTTGCGCAAAGCCGGCTCGAAGGCAAGCAGTGCTTTTGAAATACCATGGCGGACCGCCCCAGCCTGCCCGGATAACCCCCCGCCTTTGACTGTGCACATTACATCATATTGGCCATTTCTACTAACCGCTTCAAATGGTTGGTTTATGAGCATACGGAGTACTGGGCGAGCAAAAAATACTTCGATATCGCGATTGTTGACGACGATCTGGCCGGCACCTGGCCTGATCCATACTCGTGCGACAGCGTCCTTACGTTTGCCAGTAGCGTAAGCACGGCCATGATCATCGATTTGTTGCTCATAGACTGGAGCTGCTTCCGGCATTCCAGCCATTACACCAAGGTCAGCTAAATCAGTTATTTTCTTCGACTCATCTCCATTAGTCTCAGCTTTTGGGGTTTCAGCCACTGTATCGAGATCAGTAGGATTAATGACTGTCCTCGACTCACCGGCACTAGCTTTCAGATCAACATCAGCAGCTTCAGATACCTTACCGAGATCAGCTAAATCAGTTATTACCGTCGGTTCGGAGGTATTAGAATTTACGTCGGAACCACTAGTTCCAGAAACTGAAGTTTCTGCGACCGGAACATCCCCCTTTTTCTCTTTCGTCTGAAGAGACTTATCATCTTTCTTTTCGTCCGCCATAGCTCAAATGCTCCGCTTATTTTTCGGGTTCATTGCTGCGACGTCCAGAAATTCTGGTTTCTGCGCATCGTGTGGGTGTTCACTTCCAGCATAGACCTTGAGACTTCGCATCTGGCTGCGGCCCAGTGGACCGCGCGGTACCATTCTTTCGACTGCCTTAATGATCAATCGTTCCGGATGCTTGCCATCCCGAATTTGTCCCAAGTTACGGCTCTTGATGCCTCCCGGATAACCAGTATGCCAGTAGAACTTCTCTTGTTCGGCCTTGTTACCGGTCAAATGCACTTTCTCTGCGTTCACAACTATAATGTTATCCCCACAGTCTACATGGGCGGTATATTCGGGCTTATGCTTTCCTCGTAGCCGGTTTGCTATCACCGATGCCATACGACCCAGCACTAAACCTTCTGCATCGACCAAAAGCCATTTTTTCTCAACATCGGCCGGCTTCATCGAAAAGGTTTTTTGAGACGCAAGCCGTTGAGCAGTCACAACGAATTCTCCTCTATGCAGTTATAAGCTCGTGCCCGACGCGTGAATGTCTGTGAGCGCGCGGCAGTATGCCCCCTATCTTTGTAGTGTCAATAAATAAAATAAAACTGTTTTTTATCAATAATTTAATAGTGTGGTATGATAGTACCACTATTTGGAGTGAAGATTTAAATTGTTCGGCTATGCAGATATTCTTTGGTACTTACCTCATATCATTGAGCTAAAATTCAAATTATCAAATGTTGAACAAAGTATTGAGAATATTCGGAGTGCGAGAAGCTTGCAGCTACAACGTGAGAAACTAGTTCTTGCAGTCGGGTACAGCGTGAATGAGACTGACGCGCTAAACGATCAAGAGGAAGGTCGCTATGGTAGACCAGATTAGCACAACTAGGCCCCGGGACATTGAAGAAGAGCCCCTAGTATTGATTCAAGATGATGGCAAAGTGAGGACCCTGACGCTCAATCGACCAGGAAAATTCAACGCTCTCAGTAATGTGCTCATCGCCGAGTTTAAATGTGCTCTTAATAGTGCCGCAAAAGACGATAAAATTCATGTGATCATTATAGGGGCGAGCGGTACGGCCTATTCTACTGGTCACGACCTGAACGATGTAGTTAGGGCAAGCAAGACAGATAATACAGACGAATGCGAGAAAGTCTTTAAAGATACGGCAGACCTCATGACTACTATAAATCGTCAGCCACAGCCGGTTATCGCGCGTATACAAGGTGTTGCAACAGCAGCCGGCTGCCAGTTGGTAGCAAGCTGCGATCTGGCGATTGCTTCATCCGACGCACGCTTCGCAACCTCCGGCATAAATGTGGGACTTTTCTGCATGACACCAAGTGTTGCTCTATCACGCAACATCGCAGCAAAGCATGCCTTTGAAATGTTGACTACAGGTGAGTTTATTTCCGCTGAACGGGCGAAGGAGATTGGCTTAATCAATAGGATCTCCGCTCCACAATCTCTGAACAAAGAGACTGCACAATTGGCTCAGACTATCGCTGGCAAATCATGGTCCGCTATAAAGGCCGGTAAAGCATTTTTTTATAAACAACTCGGTATACCGCTTGATGATGCGTACGAGCTAGCTACTAAGGAAATGGCCCTAAATATGACATTTGAAGATGCACGTGATGGAATCAATGCCTTCCTTAGCAAAGGCAAATCGTAATGGGAGCACGATTGAAATTGGTTCAACCGGCCCTTACAAAAAACCTGGTGTCCACCAATCAAAGTTACACCGATGAACATTTGCGTCGAATCTTTGAAAAGGTCAATACTATTGCAATGGTCGGTGCAAGCACTCACTGGAATAGACCAAGTTATTTCGTGATGAAATATCTTCAACGTAAAAACTTTCGCGTGATTCCAGTGAACCCCAGATCCGCGGGCAAAGAGCTATTGGGTGAGCTTATCGTTGACAACCTCACAGCAATTAAAGAACGCATAGATATGGTGGAAATATTTCGCCATTCCAGCGAGGCTGGTGCAATTACAGATGAGGCGATTGACATAGGTGCCTCAGTCGTATGGATGCAGATAGGTGTCCGCGACAAGCAAGCAGCTGCGAGAGCCGAGGCAGCAGGGTTGACGGTAATCATGAATAGATGTCCCAAAATAGAATTTTCTCGACTTAACGGTGAGCTAGGCTGGCACGGGATAAACTCAGGCCAAATTACTTCCAAACGACGGAGGCTATAAACTATGTCAGACGACATGCCCGGCTTTGAAACGCTAGCAATCCATGCTGGTGCTTCGCCGGACCCGACTACCGGTTCGCGGGCAACGCCGATTTACCAGACCGCATCTTACGTGTTTGATGATGTGGATCATGCGGCCTCGCTGTTTAATCTTCAAACACCAGGATTCATCTACTCTAGACTAGGTAACCCAACGGTCTCTGTGCTGGAGGAACGCATTGCAGCGCTGGAGGGTGGCCGGGGCGCCACGGCCACATCTACCGGTCATGCTGCCCAGATTCTGGCTCTTTTTCCCCTAATGTTGCCAAATAACGAAATTGTAGTCGCACAACAGCTCTACGGGGGCTCTCTTAACCAAATGAGTAATAGTTATAAGAAGTTTGGCTGGAACGCGGTATTTGTCGATGCTACCAATGTAAGCAATTTTCGAAAAGCGCTGACTCCAAATACTCGCGCATTTTTTGTGGAAAACATTGCTAATCCAGGAGGTATAATTATTGACATAGAGGCTATTGCTGCCATAGCCCATGATGCAGAAATTCCGCTAATCGTCGATAGTACTATGGCTACGCCCTATCTCTCCCAGCCTATAGATCATGGTGCAGATATTGTAGTGCACTCAACCACGAAGTTTCTTACAGGCAATGGTACGGCAATGGGAGGTATTGTCGTTGATTCGGGTCGTTTTGACTGGCTTGCTAGCGGCAAATACCCGAGTCTTACGGAGCCATCACCAGAGTATCATGGACTTATTTTTGCCGAAACATTCGGTGATCTAGCGTACACGATTCATAGTCATGTTGTAGGTCTGCGTGATCTCGGCGCAGCACAATCGCCATTCAATGCATGGTTGACTTTGAACGGTGTTGAAACGCTACCACTACGTATGGAGCGTCACTGTACCAATGCTTTGGCAGTAGCCGAATTCCTAGAAGAGCATTCGGCAGTCTCCTGGGTATCCTATGCAGGCCTTAAGTCAAACCAATTTCACCCGTTGGCGCAAAAATACTGTCCACAAGGTGCCGGGTCCGTATTTACATTTGGTGTGGTGGGTGGATACGAAGCAGGTATTAAGATAGTCGAGAGTATTGAACTATTTTCGCACCTTGCCAATATTGGCGATGCTCGCTCGTTAATTATCCATCCGGCCTCAACAACGCATCGCCAACTCAACGAGAAGCAGCAAGTAGCTGCCGGAGCTGGACCCGACGTTGTGCGACTGTCCATTGGTCTTGAGTCCGTCGGCGATATTATTAACGCACTTGATCAAGTGCTTGACAGTACCGGCTGATAATACTGCTATCTTGGCGAAGAAGGTATTCTGGCATACGATGTAGCAGTAAACGAGAGATAACCGAAAGATGCCACACAACAACGTAGTCAACCTACACGACGCCCAGCGAAGTGTGCATAGGAAGAGAAACGCGAAGCCTACACAAAGACAGTGGACTTGGCTTGAGTGTGGCCTTAACGAAGCAGGAGGAAAGCTTCCACTGTTCGATGATAATGGTCAGCGAGTAAATGAGCGTACGATCCGAGCATGTATCGAACGGGGTTGGGCTGAGCATTGGTTTGCCAACCCGTTAAAACCGGATTGGCTGGTTTGCAAGTTAACCAATAAAGGAAGAGCTCTATTCAAAACAACGTAAACGATCCCTGCTCTGTGAAAGAACTATAATGTTAGTTTGCTGCAGAAGTTGCCTAATCAAAGGATGGTTTAAATGAACCCAGAAGAACTAAAGGCATTGCAGGCGCCCCTTAAATCCCAATACCGTAAGCTACCGGAAACTGCAACAATTACACTAAAATCACAGGGCGTGCTTGGAGAAAACCTTACCTGTTCAGTTGAAACTGCAAAGGCACTTGTGTGCGCGGGCCTGCATCCTGCAACCGGTGGCGATGGTCTAAGTGCGTGTTCTGGCGATATGTTACTGCAGGCACTTGTCGCTTGCGCCGGAGTAACGCTACTAGCCGTATCGACAGCACTTGAGATACCCATCAATGGAGGAACGGTTAAGGCTGAAGGAGATTTAGATTTCCGTGGAACGCTTGCCGTCGATAGAGATGCTCGGGTCGGATTTTCGAGTATTCGGCTAAATTTCGATCTCGACTCTAATGCAACAGCAGATCAAATCGACACGCTAACTAAATTGACAGAACGCTACTGCGTAGTCTATCAGACGCTGCGATCAGCGCCATCGATCGAACTAACTGTAAAATCGTCTCAGCAAGTTCAAAAATTTGGTTAGAACCATGCTTGACTAAGTTGATCGGAGTGCTTATCCCTCATGGGTTCCACGATGCCTAATTCAGGTGAGGTTTTCTATTTTCAGATCGTGGGATACATCATAGATTATTCTAAGCTTTACAATTTTTAATCATCAGGAAGAGAGAAAATGGCCGATACAGATGCAACATACGAATGGCATCGCGTGGCCAGCATTGGGGAAGTCGAAGAGGACGAACCAAAGCCGGTTCGCATCGGTGAAACGCTGATAGCGCTTTACAACGTAAAAAATACATATTACGCCACGGCAGATGTATGCCCGCACGAGTTCGCATTGCTTTCAGATGGCTATGTAGAGGATGACGTTGTTGAATGCCCACTCCATCAGGCACGTTTTCACATACCGACAGGTAAAGTTCTCGACCCACCAGCGGAGGACGATGTAGAGGTCTTCCCAGTGAAAGTAGATGGAAACGACATACTAATCGGTTTACCAAAAAGTTAGATGGATCTGGACACGGATTTAAATAAAATTTAAATCCGCCCATCAACTATGGCAACTATTGAAAAATATTTAATTATCGGCGCAGGCCAAACTTCGGGACGAGCTGCTGAAGCACTACGTAAGCAGGGTTACGAAGGAAATATTACCATCGTGGGAGATGAACCTTACCCTCCGTACGAGCGCCCCCCTTTGTCAAAACAAATCTTGGTTGGTGAGGACGAGCCAGACACAACCTATGTTCATGACTCGGATTACTACAAAGAGAACCGGATCGATCTTAGAGTTGGTGTGCGAGCTAATTCGATAGACCGTACTTCCAAATTGGTTTCTTTAAACGATGGTACTATGTTGTCATATACCAAACTTTTGATAGCTACTGGCTCCAAGTTGCGACAACTTCAGATACCGGGTTCGGACCTCGCCGGGATTTATTATCTTCGTGGAATCGATGATACTTTAGAAATCCGTAAGGAATTGTCTTCAGGCTGTAATGTTGTGGTAGTTGGAGGCGGGTATATAGGACTAGAGGTTGCAGCAGCTGCACGTAAATGGAACTGTAATGTTACTGTCATCGAAATGTTCCCTCAGGTATTGAATCGTGCAACCGCGCCTGAAGTGGGAGCTATTTTTGAAACTATACATCGTGACCGTGGCGTTAAAATTATCACTAACACTTCGGTGATAGGATTCGAAGGCGATAAACGAATCCAGCGTGTACTATGTGAAAACAAAGAAGCGGTCGATGCCGAAATTGTGGTGGTTGGAATTGGTATTCTGCCGAATGATGATCTCGCCTCTATAGCCGGCCTCCCAACCGATAACGGCATCATAGTTGACCAATTCGGCCAAACTGAAGATCCATGTATTTACGCAGCGGGAGATGTAACCAACCATCCAAACGCCATTCTCGGCCATCGAGTACGTCTCGAATCATGGCAAAATGCACAAAACCAGGCTATCACCGTAGCAAAAGCTATGTGCGGCATAAAAGAACCTTATACACAGGTTCCTTGGTTCTGGTCTGACCAGTATGAGGTCAATCTACAGATCATTGGCATGCCAGAGCGCTGGAGCACACTTGTGTTCCGTGGTGATACCACCGCACTCAGCTTCACTGCATTCTACCTCGATGATGGCTATGTGGTAGGTGCCAATGCCATCAACAACGCTCGCGATATCGCAATCGCACGACAGATGATCCAACGGAAAATGAAGATTGATCCGAAGAAGCTATCTGATACAGAAATATCTCTTCGTAAGCTTATGAAATCGATCGACGCTTAGACTAGCAACATAGGCCTAAACTAAGGCTAATAAAATTGTCGGATCTGTTTACTGCACAATTCACTAAACAATACTCTTGATCGTCTGGTAATGCGTTCCTTTCCAATTACAAACACATCTACTGCTGCTCGAGTAAAAATTAGTTAACCGAAGCCCAAATCGGAAATGGTAAACTCCCAAGGCTACACCAAACCATCTTTCATATCAGTTTTCTAAAACACCACTTTTATCTTGTCTAATACTAACCTTTTTTTCACCTAAAATTATTTTCAAATTCTCTATTCCTGCCTCACACACGCTACGTACGACACTTGTAGAGTCAGCTTCCGAAAAACCAGCTGGCACAAATTCGGCAGATAATTCGACAATCGAGCCAGCACCACCTTTACCTACCTCCACCGATACCATACCGGAATATTCGGCAACAGGAAGTGGCGAATCGATGCTGAAATAGCGGTATATGCGCCTTACATCATCGTGACTAACAAGGCGGTCTATAACTGCCCCCCCTCCAACCAGCCCAAGCTGACGATACGCGCCGTCAGGAGTCAAATTACTCTTCTTCACAGCCGGATGCCAATTCGCAATCTCCCCAAATTTACCAATTAAAGACCAGACTTGATCTGCTGACGTAGTGAAATTTCCAAATACTGAAACCTTTGCCATACGACGTCCTCAATCAAACTGATTTTTCCATCATCATAGGAAAATTTTCACGACTCAATATAAACGTTCGTAAATCACCGAAAGATTGTCAGCGGGCATGTGTACGGTTTTTCTTAATGACAAACCTTCTTTCACTGCAGCCTCAGTGACCTTCTCCAGGGAGCGCACACCCCAGTTCGGGTTTTCACTACGCAATGACAAATCAAATGCTTCATTACTTGATCCAAAACTGACATTTTCTTGTTTGAAAGGACCGTAGAAATAAAGCACACCGCCCTCACCTAGAATTCGTCCTGCACCTGCAAGAATACCGAGGCAGACTCGCCAAGACGCTATATGGATCATGTTTATGGTTAAGATTGCCGATATGGCTGGTACTGGCTTTGGCTCGTCTTCAACTGGCCATTCACTGTCAGTTACATCCAAATCAAGTGGCATACGGAGGTTGGCAGAACTTGAATCCATACACCAGTCTTCAATACTTGCACGTAGTTCGGGATTAGCCTCGCTGGGAAGATATATTCGGGGCTTCAGGGCTCGGGCAAAATAGACAGCATGCTCTCCTGTACCACTACCAGTCTCTAAGATTGTTCCCACGGCTGGCAACTCTTGACGGAGCACTTCAAGTATTGGCACTCGGTTTCGACGTGTAGCTGGCGCATAACGTCGCGTCTGTCTAACTGACATTATATCTCTGACATGGCGCTTTGTTTTTCAACCATCGCGTATAAGTCATTAACGTACGGATCCTCGCAACCAATAGCAGCTAGTTCACGGGCTGTATTAACAAGGTAATCAAGGCAAGTTCCGTTCTCACCGACCGCTTGGATTATAATTCGTGCAGTGTCATCTAAACCCAGCCTTGGCGCATATTGGGGATGATTAGTATCGACAATAAACGCGATTGCATAGATTTCTCTACCATCAGTGGTTACTTTGAGCCATTTTGGTTGGTAGACAGCAGTAAATAGTTCTCGTTCCCAGGTCGCCTTAAGATCGGACATCGCTTTGCCAGGACTAAGTTGAAAGACGATACCCTGACAAGATGTGCCATTTACCTGTTCAAGACCAAGAGCCAATCCTGGCACTTCGGCAGAACCACGTGAAACCTGACTCCACACACAAAAGCTACGGCGAAAATTAACGAGTGTGGCTGTATGCCTGTCCAGAGGTTCAAAAAGTGGATTCCACATCATTGACCCATAGGCAAATATATAAATTTCCTCAGAAACAGGAGCAGTGCTCAGTGTAGAATGAAGGCTGGTCTTCCTCTGGGCATCTGTAAGCCGCTCGAGGGAAATGTGAGGTCTAATCACCACACTCAAATTGCACCAATCCCGACCATCCTTTTACTCGGCAGCTGTAGAATACGCTGCAACCCGCTTTTTAGCCTCATCCACAATTGTTTCTAATTCTTTAGGATCGTCAGCTAAATACCGTCTTCCGTCGATATTCCATTTCGCCATAACAATCCGACATTCACGGATAAAATTTGCGTCTTCTGTCAATTCCGGCGGGTAACCAAGTTCTGCAAGACGTCTCCCAACAATTACTGGGTGCGACCACGCAGGCGTTATCCGGCTTCCAACTTCCTGGCCGATTATCTCGGGTGCCAAGTCACAGGGTAAGTCATGCTGTTCGAACTGATCATCTATATAATGATATGCTTTTTTACCTATCACAGGTTGATACTGGTTAATTGACTCGCCCATATGGATACACGACATGCGGTCCGCAATTTCGGTTAGGCGTTTGATATCATAATTCATCATCACGTGTTGATTACCCGCACGCAGCAAATTACTGAAAAGCATAGCTGTTGAACCATGTGCACCCATCGCAGCTTCGGGTGTGAAGCCAGCCCAGACACCGTCAGCGCCTGCCAGCACTGCCTCGATAACTGACGCATCTTCCAACCCATTACCAGAATGTGGATGAACCAAAATGGGCACCGGTGGTTGATGATATCTACGGATCAACCTGACTAGTTCTGCGGTCTGGAAGGGGAAATGTGTGCCACGCACATCTTCAAAAATGATAGCATCGATTGGCATGTATGAGAGCAGTTTCATTACCCTAGCAACTAAGTCCGGATCCTCATCCCAAGCATCAAATATGTCCAGAAAACGCATATAAATCCGACCACGTTTTGATGATGACGGTGGAAGAACTTTTCCCCTCATATATTCTATCGATTGAATTAAATCAGCAAAATAATCCTCATAGCTCTCGCCATTTTTTGTTACGGTCTTTGGGCGAATTTCGGTTAACAGGAGAATATTCGGTATGCCAAACTCAGCAATCCGGTCCATCGAATAGGAAGGGTTAAAAGGCTTATCCTGCAATGTACGCACAACCATGACATTGGCAAAATAACCATCCATCGTGTCACCGTGCTCCTTAAGATAACGACAGAATTGCTCATCAACAGTTGGGAAATCAAAAAAACTACCTACTGCCAAATCAGTGAAACCGAACTCCTTAGCAAGTTTTAGGACCTCTTTCTTGTCCTCGAGGGTGTGTCCGTACGGGGCAGGCAATGTGGGCTCTCTACATGACAAATCCAGGACTATCGGAACAACATCTCTGAGACGAGCCATTTTGGCATCAATATTATCCTTCGCGGTGCGGATGGCATCGCGGTCGTCGTCTGTCAGAAATGTCAGTTCATTGATATCGACCATCGCATCACTCCCTGGTAGTACCGTAGTAACTTCGTCACAAAAATTATTTTGTAACACTCCTGTAATAGAAACTCCCGTAAGTCCTCATCAACGCTATTACGCCACTTTGGTGCTAGTAGTGGCCATATTCTTTAAACCATTACGGATCTGGCGTGCTGCATTTTGACAATATCCTTTACCCACAACTTTTTCATGTTCAGCAAGAATTTTGTGCAGTTCCGGCAAATTATAGAACGGTACTAGCGGAATTGCATGGTGTTCAACATGATAGGGCATATTCCAGCACAGCCATCGGATTGGTGCAAAGGTATATATAGTTCTCGTATTTTCAAAAATATTGCTGTTATACGAACAGCCTACATGCTCAGCCATTCGGATAACACCCTGGAGGGGCTGTCCTACAAACCTTGGAATCAGCCAATAAATGACAGCGACCCAACTCTGAAACCAGATAGAAATAGCTATAACTCCTGCATAAACTGACCAAAAAATCCATGCTTCCCTTTGAACCGCTAACCATGCACTCTCTGGGACACACTGTTTTTCATCTTCAGTCAGTCTGCCAAACGGAATTCTAAATAAAGCACCTATATGGACTCTAAAATGAGGAATTGAAGAGGCGTAATATAGCCATCCAGCGAGTTTTTCACCTATTAATAGAATTTGTGGGTCACGTCCAACTTCTTGCGTATAGGTATGGTGGTCCGCATGCTGATAACGAAACCTTAATGGAAACTGGAGCTGCAATAAACCTGTAAGGATATAAACCGTCTTGTTTAGCCACCGTGTTTTGAATGGTGTATTGTGACCACACTCGTGGTAGGGAGCAAATAGACAAGCAATTACAAAACCGTGTAGTAAAGTTGCGGGTACTACCCACCACGAACCAAGGGAGAGATGAAGTATAGTACAGGTTACGACCAATGTGCCAAAGTGACCGAAAAGAAAAAGTAAACCCCACGAGTCGCTGCGACGCATAAGCTCCCTTATCTTTTGGGGACCAACAATGTTGCGAATTTCCTCTGACTCGTGTACGTCGCCAGAAATATCCTTCACAAAACCTTCCATCTAAATCCCCACGGACTTTAATGTTAAGCTAACTGTAACGAAACTATGCCAAACATTACAGGAACAATCTTTTAAACCTTTCGCACAATCCAGCCCAAATTCTGGCACCAAATCCTTTGGCACGTCTGCACGACAACACGCTCTATTTATTGGCAAGCATAATTTATTACTGACTATTAAAGTATTCACCTCAATAGATACATTTAGTCTGAAGGGATTTGATATCTACTTCGTGTGGACACCGGTGGTGACATAACCGAAATTTTGCATGATGGAAAAGCAAATGACCATAAAATCCTAGCAAACCAATTGAAAACCCGCCGCTTAACAACGCAATCATAACTTCCTGCGGCGTACCGCCTACACATAAAGCTAGAATTGATGAAGCTAGAATTACTAGAAAGACAGCCATAATAATTGAACACCGCCACAGGCTAAACTCGGAGCTTATCAACATTACAAGTATCCAACGTTGGTAACGACCGGTATCAGTTGCATGCGGGGCTTGGGGAAAAAGTCTTGCAAACAATTTAACCGTTCGATAACGCGTCCAAAACAACGCCACTACTAAGAGAGGAATTGCCGCAAGCACCGTAACTAAAATAACCCCCTTATTACTAGATAAGACCAAACTGAACAGGATAATAAAAAGTAATAGCCAAGTTAGAAGCCTATATTGATTCTGAAATTTAATAAATCTCTGCAAGCGTTGATCGCGCTCGGCCAAATATGCTGTAAGTTGAGATGTTGTCAGATATTTTCCCCGACCCAATACGCCATCAGGGTAGACAATAGCCGACCTATCTGGGCATTTTACAATGTGAGCAGCTCTGAAGCGCATCTCAGACCTGTCGAGGCGACTCAGCATAAGATCTTATCTTTACGTAGCCAATAGCTCTGAATTTACAGTCAATTCAGGTGTCAACTTTCCATCGAAAGCATCCAGAACGTTTTGAACACAGCGAGCTGACGACCTTGCCTCACACTCAAGCGGTGCAGCAGCAGAGTGTGGACTTAAGATAACATTGTCCAAACCAAACAGTGGATGCCCAGCCCTTGTTGGCTCCTCAACGAACGTATCAAGTCCAGCACCTGCGAGTCGCCTTGCGGTTAGCGCGTCAAACAATGCCTTTTCGTTAACTATACCACCACGCGCAGCGTTTATAAGAAATGCCGTTGGTTTGAGAGACGTAAGTTCTTTCTGATCAATCATGTTTACCGTATCGGACTCACGCGGCACATGAATTGTGACGACGTCGGCCAGGACCAACCCTTCCTCCAGGCTTTTCACTTGACGACAAGTTGCGCGCTCAAATTCTTCCTCTTCGATATACGGATCATACGCCAATACATTTAGGCCGAAGCCAATAGAGCGTTTTGCTACCTGTTTGCCGACACGTCCTAATCCGACGATCAAAAGCGTTTTGCCCAACAGTTCTACACTTGGTTCCGTTTTCTTGATTGAAAATTCACCAACACGAGTTGCTCGATCGTGAGCAAATCCCTTCCGCGCAAGAAAAAGCATCATAAAAAATACATGTTCTGCAACGGTGGCTGCATTAGCGTCACCTACGATAGTCAGTGGTATCCTTCTGTCCGTCAACGCCTGAACATCTACTGCGTCATAACCAACACCGTGACGCGACACGACTTGTAGTCTATTCGCTTGTTTAATAAGTCGGGCCGACAAGGAGGCACGACGCAGTGTGATACCATCAATTTCATGGATTTTTTCCTCGAGGCACGTCTGAAAATTATCTATCAATACTTCAAATTCAATATCTGGTCGGGCTCGCAAGAGAGAAAGGCCTGCCTCATCGATAGGTTCAACGACAAGAACTTTTTTCATGTTTGTCTCAACTTTAAATGTTGTCATTAATGCCCACCTGAACCCATATGGAATAAAATCCAAAATCTAACGTGGTTTTACAAGATTTACTTAACAACAATAAGAGATTATTCACCAATAATGCCAATCGGGTATAAAATATTACATTGTAGTATTAGGAAAGAAGCAATGGCTAATACCTCCGCAGTTCTCAAATCAAAGTCAAGCCAACTAAATCTCGCTCAAACTAAGATCAGAGGGTTAATGGAAACTATTGAGGCAATGAGTAATGAATTAGAATCGATGAAACACGCCAAGAACACTGACATGCAAATGGCCGCAGTAGCTTCCAATGATGAAATTAAGCAGCTTCAAGATACTGTTGCAGCACTCAGAAACGAACTTGAAATATTGCAAATTGACAAAGAAAAAAGTGTTCAGAGAACTCTCGTCGAAAGCACTGACCAACTCTTACAACTTAAGAAATCTGTTTCGGCTATGCGCGACAAATTGGAAAATTTGAAATTTGACCACGAGGAGCATGTTCAGAGAATTGAGGCAGAATTTTTCGACGAAAAAGTTCAATTGCAAAATATGATCACATCTCTACGCGAGCAGTTGGAAGACAGGCATGCAGACGAAAAAAAATAAACAGAAGGCTGACAGCGTACATTCAAAGAAAGCAGCTAAAATCAAACCATTAACAAAATCCGTGCAGCTTAAGTCATCTGAGGTGCAAGGGCTTCATGAGAAACTCCGCCAGACCGAGATGCTACTTGGTATTTCCAGATCGGTTGCTGCCATGGAGACGGTCGACGAGGTACTCGAAGCGCTAATTGCGTTAACTACAAAGGAAACAGGAGCAGAACGGGGAACATTATTTTTGAATGATGTACAAACCGGAGAACTATTTTCACGGATAGCGCAGGGCAGTAATAAACGAGAAATTAGATTAATGAATTCTAGTGGTGTCGCCGGCCATGTATTCACTAGTGGTGAAAGTATGATCATACACGACGCTTACTCAGATGAACATTTTGACAGTTCCATTGACGAACAAACTGAATTTTTAACCAAGAGTATCCTTTGTACGCCAGTTCGCACAGTGAGGGGAGAGATCATAGGTGTAGCACAAGCGCTCAATAAGATTGAAGGCAAGTTTAACCAACAAGACCTCAAATTGTTGGAAGCTATAACTACGCAGGCAGCAGTAACCCTTCAAAGCACTCAATTTGTCGAACGTGTCAAGCAAACGCGTGAAGAGGAAATGGAATTTCTTGATATCGTCGCCGATGTAACATCGGAAATCGATTTAAGCGTATTATTGCAGAAGGTAATGGGTGAAGCGACACGCCTACTGAAGGCAGAGCGCTCAACCTTGTTTTTAAATGATGATAAGACTAATGAGCTTTGGTCTGAAGTGGGTGAGGGTTTGAATGCTACTCAGATTAGGCTCCCTAATAACGCTGGTATCGCTGGAACAGTATTCACTTCAGGCTTGTCGGTAAATATTCCTCATGCCTATGCCGACTTGAGATTTAATCCTAGCTTTGACAAACAAACTGGTTATTTCACGCGCTCAATTCTCTGTGTCCCAGTCATCAACAAAAACGGAAAGACAATTGGTGTCACACAGGTTTTAAATAAGCGTGGCGGACCTTTCACAGTTCAAGACGAGCAAAGGCTAAAGGCCTTCACCGCACAAGTATCCATTGGCCTTGAGAATGCCAAATTATTCAACGACGTCCAAAATATGAAAAACTACAATGAGAGCATGTTAAAGAGCATGTCAAACGGTGTCATTACATTAGATGAAGAGGGTAAAATTGTAACCTGCAACGCAGCCGGCCTGGAAATACTCCGGGCAGAGAATGACGAGCTAGTAGGAATACTGGCAGTAGATTACTTTACGGATTCTAACGCCTGGATTCTTGAAAAAGTGATGAAGGTAAGTGAAAGCCAAAAGTCCGAAATTGCAATAGACACAGAGATAGAATGTTCAGGCCGCACACTCTCGGTCAACCTGACCGTACTTCCACTGGTAAGTTCAGAGGAAAAAAAGCTTGGCACAATGATCATGATCGACGATATCAGCGACGAAAAGCGGATGAAATCGACAATGTCCCGCTATATGGACCCTGGTATTGCAGACCAGCTGTTGCTGGGTGGTAAGGAAATTCTTGGCGGAGCCAGCACAGTTGCCACAGTGTTATTTTCCGACATAAGGGGGTTTACAGAGCTTACGGAAGAACTCGGTGCACAAGGGACAGTAAGTTTACTAAACGAATATTTTACTATTATGGTTGAATGTATACAAAACGAAGGAGGTATGCTGGATAAATTCATCGGCGATGCAATTATGGCTGCATTTGGTATGCCTGTTTCCCATGATGATGATGAGGATCGTGCTGTTCGCGCCGCTGTTTCTATGATTTCTGGCCTAAACTCTTGGAACCTAGAGCGTGCCGAAAATGGCCAGTTACCAGTTAATATGGGCATTGGCTTAAATACAGATACCGTAGTTTCCGGCAATATCGGATCACCCAAACGTATGGATTACACAATTATTGGTGACGGTGTGAACCTTGCTGCGCGCCTGGAGAGTGCCTGCAAGCAATATTCAACGCCTATCCTGATTAGTGAAAATACTTATAAAAAGCTGCGTGGAACATACCGTTCCAGAGAAGTCGACCATGTCGTTGTCAAAGGTAAAACCAAACCAGTTGCGATATATGAAATCCTTGATTACCATTCTGACAAGACATTCCCGAATGTGATGGAAGTACTGAACCAATTCAAAAGTGCGCTCGCCAATTACCGCGACGGAAAATGGGATAATTCAATAAGCGGCTTTAAAGAGGTATTACGTTTAAATCCGAAAGATGCACTGTCACAAATGTATGTGGAACGGTGTTCAATTCTCAAAAAAAATCCACCCAAGGATTGGAATGGCATCTGGGTAATGGAGAGCAAATAACCTTGCTATAATTCATCAAACAATACGACACTGAGTTATATAAGCCTGTAGAGTAGAATTTGGTTCTTTTTTTGCATCGTACAACGACTCAATCGATTCAGCTAAAGCTCCCTTTACACTACCAGCAGTATCTAGATACCTGTGCGCCGAGTTTATGCTCACTGTATCAATTTTCCAAACCTTACGTGCAAGGTTATTAAATGCTTAAAAAGATTCTACTCATTTCGGAAAATCGAGAAAACCCCCGAATACAAGGGGGCATGCAACTCGGTGGATTATTGGCCTTTCTAATAGGGGTAGCTATACCCTTGACGGCACTGGGAAAAGCCACTCTGGCATTCAGTCTAATACCGGCAGTGCTCATTGCGATCTTTATACTTACTCGGAGGAACGACTGGAAAAAATTATTTTCTTACTCACTGTCGCCACTGGCCGCGTGCGTCGCTCTCACCTTCGCATTCTGGGCCATAAGTGTACTCGGATCACTTGATATTTCTCGATCTTTCGAAGTTTGGAGTAGATCGCTTGTATACGTCATTTTGATGATTGTTCTTTCGTATCAATTACGAACGGAACCGCCTCTAATATCGATCGTGCAGAAATCGCTGATAGTGGCAAGTGGAATCATGCTCTTGTTCGTACTTTATGTAATTTTTTGGGATAACTCCCCTCTGTTACTATTGCAGGCGTTAGGAAGTAGCAAATACCAAGCGAACACTGCCTTTAAGGCCTTTGCATCTACTATGGCATGTCTACTTCCAACGTTGTTATGGAGTGGTATCCAATTGGGAAGGTCATGGTTACTAGCATCTGCAATGATGGTCCCGGGTACATTAATGTTTATTTGGGGATCACAAAGTAAAGCAGCTACTTTGGGATTGTTAGTAGCGTTCCTTTTGGTTGTCGTGACACGTCTCATCCTCTCAGTATCTAAGCAAATGCGCCACGTAATAATCGCTATTCTTGCAGTGACTACACTGTTTAGTACTGCCGTCCTACTTGTTCGCCTACCATCGCCCCCAATTACTAATGAAACTGATTATCGGCTACCTACATACCTAATCGACCGCCACCGCCAAGCCATTTGGGGCTTTGTCTTTAGTAAATTCAAAGAGAAACCGTGGCTAGGGCATGGTATAGACATCATAAATCAGACAGAGGGTGCATCAGTCCCAGTGCCTGACACTGGTTGGCGTGGCTGTTATGCGTTCTGTTCGGAGCTAGACATTTATTTTGAGAGCGCAGGAAAATCTTTACAGTCTCAGGATATTGGCATGAACTATGTTCCATCTCACCCCCATAATTGGGTATTGGAGATAGGAGCAGAGACGGGACTTTTAGGATTAGCTGCTACCGTCGTCGCATTGCTAGCTCTCCTACGTAGGCTGTCCCTTATTGCTCGCAAACAGCAGCTCATTGGTTGGACCGGCATTGCATCATTCGGTGTATTTTGGGGCTCTGGACTTACAAATTTTTCAATCTGGGCTAGTTGGTGGCAGGTCACATTTCTCCTAATTATGGCTATTTTATTTGCTGCTGCGACAACATCCTCTGAAGCACCATAGTGCCAAATCCGCATACACGCGTTGGCGAATGACTAATTGTTTACAGCAAGGAGAAGGAGCGTAATGACCCGTGACGATGTGGAGATACTTGAGTACGAGACCTTGTGCCAAGGTTACTTCCGTTTAGACCGCTACCGTTTGCGTCATCGTCTGTTCGAAGGTGGCTGGAGTGAGGAGGTACAGCGCGAGGTATTTGAGCGGGGATCAGCTGCTGGTGTATTACTTTACGATCCGGACCTCGACACTGTAGTCATCATCGAACAGTTTCGACCGGGTGCACTAGCAGCAAATCTTGATGATCCATGGCTTGTCGAAATTGTCGCGGGCATCGTTGACGAGGGTGATGGGAGGGAAGAGACAATAAGGCGAGAGGCCGTTGAAGAAGCAGCATGTACTATCACCGATTTAGTGCCAATCGTCAGTTTTTTTGCAAGCCCTGGTGCATCGACCGAAATTGTTTCAATTTTCTGTGGACGCGTCGACAGTCGCGGCATCGGGGGTATATGTGGTCGTGCAGAAGAAGGCGAAAATATTCGTGTTATTGTCGAGGACGTAGATGATTCACTAAATCGATTAAATGATGGTAAAACATATAATGTTAATCTGATTATAGCACTTCAATGGCTCGCAATTAATAGAGAGACTTTGCGTCTAAATTGGCTAGAGTAGTGTACATAATGACAATGCCAGCTTTGATTCGTCAAACTGGGACGTTAGTCTTAAGATTCAAACTAATTAACTCACTCTGACGGTGGTAAAGAGTAATGACAATTCGCAATGACTTTGCCAGTACAATCGGTAATACACCGATGATCAAACTCCGTAAGGCATCAGAGATCACAGGTTGTACGATACTAGGAAAAGCCGAGTTCCTTAATCCCGGTAGTTCAGTAAAGGACCGAGCAGCGCTGGCGATAGTCCAGGATGCGGAAAATAGAGGCACGCTGAAGCCTGGCGGCATCATTGTAGAAGGAACGGCAGGCAATACGGGTATCGGGCTTGCCCTGGTTGCTAATTCGAGCGGTTATCGAACAGTTATTGTAATCCCGGAGACTCAAACTCAAGAAAAGAAAGACATGCTGCGCCTATGTGGTGCCGAGCTAAGAGAGGTTCCAGCAGCACCTTATCGTGATCCTAACAATTATGTACACTACTCTGGACGTCTAGCCGAGGAACTCGCGCAAACCGAACCTAACGGTGCAATATGGGCCCGACAATTCGATAACACGGCTAACCGAGACGGACATTATAGAACAACTGGACCCGAAATTTGGGAACAGACAGAAGGCAAGATTGACGCCTTTATTTGTGCTGTCGGTACAGGTGGCACACTCGCTGGCATAAGCATGTTTTTGAAAGAGCGCAACAAAGACATCACCATTGGGCTTGCCGATCCTATGGGTGCAGCACTCTATAACTACTATGTAAACGGCGAACTGAAGGCCGAGGGTTCATCAATAACAGAAGGTATTGGTCAGGGTCGCATCACGGATAATCTGGAAGGCACACCAGTTGAAGAGGCATTTCAAATTCCCGATGAAGAAGCGCTGCTGATCAATTTCAATCTCATCATGGAGGAAGGTTTGGCTTTGGGAGGTTCCAGTGGAATTAATATAGCCGGGGCGATCCGGCTGGCAAATAAATTGGGACCGGGTCATACAATCGTGACTATACTTTGCGATCTGGCTTCTCGCTATCAATCAAAGATGTACAATCCAACTTTTCTGAAGGAAAAGGGCTTACCCTATCCGGAGTGGCTTGCCTTAGAAAAATAGAAACTCAATATGAGGGAAATAAATGGAGGGGGAAATATTTCGCGCTGACGCATACGCTCGAGAGTGTCAGGCGGTTATAACAGACGCTGCACCAGGCGTGATTCGGCTAGATCAAACAGTTTTTTACCCGATGGGCGGCGGTCAACCTGGAGATACGGGTGTGCTCATACGGACTGATGGTGAAGAGATTAAGGTTCTGGACACTCAAAAAAATTCCGATAATCAAGAAATTATCCACATTATTGACAAGAATCTACCACTCCCGAATACAGGAACTAATGTAACCGCGAGGATAGACTGGCAACGACGTTACTGTCATATGCGTATTCATACGTGTTTGCATCTGCTTTGTGCAGTTGTCCCCTTTGGAGTGACCGGTGGCCAAATAGGTGAAGGTAGAGGTAGACTCGATTTTGACATCGATAATGCAAGTCTCGACAAAGAGACTATTACAAGTGAACTCAACAGGTTGATAACCGAAGACCATAAGGTCGGATCGCGCTGGATAACCGATGAGGAATTGAAAGCACAGCCCGAACTTGTACGCACAATGTCCGTTGCACCACCAAATGGCCAAGGTATGGTGCGTCTTCTTGAAATAGACTCGGTTGATTTGCAGCCCTGTGGTGGCACACACGTCTTACGTACAAACGAAATTGGTCCGGTATTGGTGCGAAAAATTGAAAATAAAGGCAAGCATAACCGGCGTGTTAATATCATGCTTGCAGAGGACTCTGGCAAAACAGAGTGAAGATTTATTTGGAGATGATTATCACTATTAAGTGACGAATGCTTCAGATGCATACCTAGAATCGAGAGGATTATGAATATTCGCTCAGGTAAGGCGCAGAAGCTGGAGGTTACAGTTACGTCTTTAGAGATGGTTCAACGCCCAATAATGCCTACGGTGCGACAGCCTTCAGTAGATCAGACCGTGGCATTGTTGTTAGCTGAAAAACCGAATGTTAAATTTTATCGCTATCTCTATGAAACAATTGGCGAAGCCTGGCTTTGGTATGAGCGTCGCGAAATGACCGATAGCGCCCTGGAGTCGGTGCTCAATAGTCCACTGGTAGAGATATACGTACTTTATATAGGTGGCGTTCCAGCAGGGTACGCGGAACTTGATAGAAGACAGGAGAGAGAAATTGAACTTGCGTATTTTGGATTAATGCCAGAATTCATCGGGCTCGGATTTGGCGCATGGTTACTCGATCGCATACTTGATACTGCCTGGCGCCATAAGCCAGAAAGAGTTTGGTTGCATACTTGCACGCTCGACCACCCAGAGGCATTACGACTATATCAGCGCGCAGGTTTCGTTCCATACAATCAAGAAACAAAATATATCTCCGACCCTAGAGAATCCGGCCTCTTTCCATAGAGTAAACAGTCATTCGACCATTAATCGTTCATGCCTTCAGCAATTTAGTTACTGATTCAGCAATCGCCAAGGAAGCCGTAATTCCTGGCGATTCAATAGCAAAAAGGTTAACTAGCCCCGCTATACCATGGTTGCTAGGTCCCTCAATTTCAAAGTCCTGTATCGGCCCATCCGGGCCACTTGTCTTCGGGCGAATGCCAGCATAACCAGGGCTAAGTGCGCCATCTGGAAGTGCTGGCCAGTATTCACGAACAGTATGATAAAACGAATTAACACGCTCAGGATCAACATCGTAGTCAACTTCATCCACCCATTGTAAATCAGGCCCAAAACGCACCTGCCCACCTAGATCAAATGTCAAATGGATTCCTAGACTTGCCGCATTCGGTAGAGGATAAATCAGATGCTTAAAGGGTGCCCGACCAGAAAGAGTAAAGTAGTTTCCTTTGCAAAAATAAGTCTCGGGCACTTGGGCCTTAGGGTAACCACAAATTTTTCTAGTAATATCTGCCGCATAAAGCCCAGCACTATTCACGACCATCGAACAGGACAACTGAAGGGGGACTAAACCACCTAATTCCAAAACGATACTATCGTCTCTTATCCTCCCGCCCCTCACCTCAGATCCGAATGCTATCACACCGCCATGTGCCTCGAGATCACCTTGATAGGCAAACATAAGTGAATGACTATCGATAATCCCTGTTGAAGGCGAGAGCAACGCAGCAACACAATTCAGCTCGGGCTCTAACGATAGGGCAGCAGTACCGTTGAGACGCTGTAAATCATTTACACCGTTTTTAATTGCACTTTCTTGCAACGACCATAAACGATCAATTTCGCCATCACTCTTCGCGACTATCAACTTACCGCAACGCTTATGGTTTATTTCATGTTCCTCGCAGTATCGGTATAAAGCAACCTTTCCAGCAACACATAGTCGTGCCTTCCAACTGTTAGGCTGATAGTAGATTCCCGCGTGAATGACTTCACTGCTGCGCGAACTAGTCTCAGTACCGATCGCCATCGACTTCTCCAAGACCACTACCTCATGACCTTGCAAAGCAAGTTCTCGGGCAATCGCCAAACCGACCACTCCAGCACCTATTACCGCACACTCCACTTTTTCCATATTATCCCCATCTTTGCGACCTACAATGATTACGACATTCGTATCAGCAAAAGCTGCTGGCATCACAGCGTTCCGGATGGTTCAATGAATTGCATACTCTCTTAGTACTTCACAACACTGGTGAATCCATGAAAGTCGATACAATTCTTGCCCATGCAGGGCTCCATCCGCACGATAATCACGGTATTGTCAATCCGCCTGTTTATCACGCATCAACTGTCTTATTTCCAACATTGGAAACCTACAGAAACGCCTCAACAGCACGTGTTCGTTACGGGCGACGTGGAACACCTACATCGTTTGCTCTTGAAGAGGCAATGACTGCTCTCGAAGGCGGTAACGGAACCGTTCTTGCACCCTCAGGGCTTGCCGCGATCGCACAGGCATTGACCGCATGTGTCGAGACAGGGGACCATGTACTAGTCACAGATAGTACATACGCTCCAACTCGTCGGTTCTGCGACAGCGTACTAAAAAATTTTGGTATCCAGACAGACTATTATGACCCCCTGATCGGTGGGGGAATTGAACGCCTTATTCAACCCAATACAAAAGTCGTCTGGGTAGAGTCACCTGGCACGCAAACATTCGAAATGCAAGACATCCCAGCCATCGCCGAAGTGGCACATGCCCATGGAGCGGTTGTGATTATGGATAATACATGGTCGGCTGGATATTTTTTTAACGCTTTCAACCATGGTGTTGACATCAGCGTACAAGCCGGAACCAAATATATTGTGGGTCACTCCGACGCAATGTTTGGAACTATCGTCTGCAACGATAACACTTTTGAAAAGGTCCAAGAGAACTCCCAGCTGTTTGGAAGCTGTGCAGGGCCCGACGATATTTACCTAGCGCTACGCGGATTCCGTACAATAGGTGTACGTCTAATGCGACATTATGAAAATGGTCTCAAACTTGCCACGTGGCTCAATGACCGACCCGAGATTAGTCGGGTGATGCATCCCGCTCTACCCGATGATCCTGGCCATGCAATCTGGAAACGAGACTTCACTGGTGCAAGTGGGTTGTTTGGATTTGTCATCAAAAATATTGGAGAAAAGGCACTCGCAGCATTTGTCAACGACCTTAAATATTTTGGCATGGGCGCAAGTTGGGGTGGGTTTGAATCTCTAATTCTTCCAACTCAGCCGGAAAATTCCCGGACCGTTACTGAGTGGAACCCGGATGGTCAGTCAATGCGTATACACGTTGGGCTTGAAGATCCAGATGACCTGATTGCCGACTTGGAAGCTGGTTTTGAGCGAATTAGGGAGGTGCTATAATCGTAAATAAATGTTGAACTAAGAATTATTTAAGTTGAGACACACCATGCTTATGGGGTTTATTCACGAGTACACTGGCGGGCACAGTAGCAGTCGCTTTTACAACTTGTACTGTAATCTCTATTTTGCCCGTTATTTCGAATTCCAGAATAAGTGGAAAGTGAGTGCCCTCTCTCAATGGCTCTATCATGCCCATAAGCATGACATGCAAACCACCAGGTTTGAACGTAGTTGTTTCACCTGGTAATACCTCAACTAAATTTACCGATCGCATTCTCATTACATTATCCTGCATCTTGTGGGTATGCATCCCCGCATGTGCAGCGACCGGCGTAGATACTGCTATTAGACGGTCAGGTGTTTGACCATTATTGACTAATGTAAAGTAAACTACACCGCTGCGGCTTGGGCCAATTGATGCCCGTGCCCAAGGATGCTCAATACGCATGACACCAGATGTAACTTCACTTGCATACGTATGTAGAGAAAACGCGCCGAAGAATACCAGATAGAGTAACGTAACGAAAAACTTCATAAATGATACCATGCCACCATAAAAACCGACATTCGGAACTCTACTCACATAACTATAATGATTGTTCACCTCCGACGCAGTACACCTTCAAGTTTATGCCATCACTAACCATTATTCGAGAAGTGGTACCAAGACTACACAATCTCACAAATTCCTGTCAGACTACTCATAACAATCATAATGCGGTATTTAATAAATGTATCTTTAAAATACACTTGGGAGTACTGCCTGGTCACGTTCCATGTACCTGTAACACATAATTATTCTTAATATACAAATTATTTTTAGATAAACAATATTAAAATGACTGAAATAATTAAACGACTATCAAGCAGGCCATTATTATTTTTTGAAATGATTTTAGCGTCCTTATTTGGAAATATACTTGCTTTAGTAACACCAATTTTTGTTATTTTAGTACTGAATAGATATATTTCACATGGCATAGATACTACCCTAATAACACTATCAATGGGCGCCATTATTGCAATATTTCTTGAATATAATTTTCGCCGAGTACGATATAAATTTGCATGTTTAATAAATTATAATACAGAGAAAATACAGGAAATAGATGTATTCAATACAATTAAATATAGTAAATATAATTCATTTAATAAAATACCTAGCGACGCCATAAGAGATGTGATAGCTAGAACGGATTCCCTAAAACAAATATATTCAGCTTCAAATATATGTCTGTTATTGGATGCACCATTTGCATTTATATTTATATTAACATTATATTTATTAAACCCAATACTTTGTTATATAACATTAGGGTTCATAACTATTCTATCTCTCGGTGTGTTTTTTGGCATAGTAAGCCTTAGGTTACCATTTCAAAAAACTCATCAAGCACAACGATTAAAATCACAAGTGATTGACGCTTCTCTCGGTTCGCCGGATACAGTGAGATCTTTTGATAGATCTGGTTATTTAGAGAAACGTTGGTCTATAGCAACGGAATCGATTGCAAAATTAAATTCACACATTCGTGATCGTCAGAATTTAATCCAGAATATAATACGCGCTGCCACGGGATTATTAACTATCGTAATTATATCGGCTGGCGCGTTACTTGTTGTGGATGGAAGGCTTGATATTGGAGCAATGATCGGTGCTAATATTTTAGCCGCACGTGCGTTAATGCCAATTGTTAGTTTAACGCAGCAAGCTGATGGTTGGGTTCGTGCTGATCAAGACAAAACGTCTTTAAAGGATTTTGTTCAACTTCCACGTGAAAATACCGCTGGTATCGCATTAAAAAGCTTTTCCGGAGGAATTGAGCTACGAAATGTAACATTTTCGTATCCGAATTTATCCTCAACACTGCTTGATCAAATTAGTTTTTCCGTTAACAAAGGACAAGTTCTATGTATATCCGGAAGGAATGGTAACGGCAAAACAACTCTTGCTAAATTAATAACTGGCTTGCTCGACCCTGTTAGGGGGCAAATACTTGCTGACGGTATTGATCTGCAACAAATTGCATTAGATTGGTGGAGACAAAACATTATATATTTTCCGCAAGAACCATATCTTCTTAACGGCACAATAAGAGAAAATTTTAATGCATTTAATCCAGATCTAGGCATTAAAGAAATTAGAGATCTTCTGATATCTGTTGGGTTAGAGAAATTAGCCGATGAAACTACCAGCGGAATAGATCAACCCGTTGGCCGGAGTGGAGAATTATTCTCTCTAGGTGTAAGACGCAGAATAGCACTGGCTCGATCGCTGTCCTACGACGGTACACTAGCTATTTTAGATGAGCCGACAGAGGGAATAGATTCTGAAGGTGCATCATATATTTACAATATAATGAATAAAATGGTGCATAACGGTCAAACAATTATCGCCTTCTCACATGATCGTGAAATAATACGTGGAGCCCACCTTTTCCTTGATTTAGATGAAAAACCTAGGCCGCTCATTAAAAGTATTAATAATGCGAATAAAGCTTAATTTTTAATAAATCATATAACTAGAATTCTGCCTCATACCTTTAATTGATCCTATGAATTTTTATGTCAGTAAATAACAATAATAAATTAGGAAAAATGATTCCAAGTCATTTATTCCTGCTCATTTGTTCTATCAGCCTTACGGCATTGGCTATTTGGTCATATGTTGGTCATATTGATATAGTAACTGTGGCTCAAGGAGTTGTTATCCCATCGTCAAAAATAAAAAATGTTCAACATCTTGAGGGGGGGATTATTAGAGAAATTAATTTCAGTGAAGGCGAACGGGTAAAAAAAGGTAGCCCTCTTATCGTATTAGAAGGTACCGCTTCAAGCTCAAATTTAGAAGAAATAGATATTCGCCTAGTAACATTGCGCGTTGATCTTGCCCGCTTAACTGCTGAATTAAATAATCATAAGGTTATAAAATTTGAAACTGATCTCATAAATAACTTTTATGACCTTACTTCTGCGTCTATTGAACACTTTAACACGAGGAAAAACCACTTAAATAATCTTATTTCTTCACAACAGCAGTATGTGACTCAAAGAACCGAGGAAGTGAAAGAAATACAGGAACGAATTAAAAAACTTAAGAAAGGTCTAAAATTAACAGAAGAGCAAATTATTATTAGTAATAATTTGTTGAAAGAAAACTTAACAAATAGAATGGCTCATCTAAAATTATTAAAAGAAAGTGTATTTTTAGACGGGGAGTTAAAAGAATCAAAATCCTCTCTTAATAGAGTTATGGCAGCTAAAGAAGAATCTAAACTAAAAATTCTTACACTACGCGATAATTTTCTTGCAGATACTCGCATCAAATTTGATGAAACAGATTCGCTGTATAGGGAATTATCACAGCGTAGGATAAAATTACGAGACAACTTAAAGAGAACTGTACTTCGCTCTCCGGTCGATGGCGTTATTAAATCGCTATACCATTCTACAATTGGCGGAATCGTTAAACCTGGTGGTACAGTTGTTGATATCGTACCAGACGGTGACCAATTGTTGATAGAGGCTCAGCTGCCAGTTCACGAGATTATTTATGTAACATTAGGCCAAACTACTAAAGTACGTCCGTTAACACCGGATGCAGTAAGTTTTGGTCAAATTGACGGTAGGGTTGTACACATCAGTCCCGACAGTATTCGTAATCGTAATATGGCGCCGTATTACCTCATTACGATTGAGTTGGACGATGATGTTTTTAAATCTAAGGGTTCCGTTTACCCACTGCTACCTGGGATTCAGGTCACGTGCAGTATACGTACCGGCGAACGTTCAATCCTTGAATATTTGCTTGGCCCGTTTATGTCGATCCCAAGCACCGCTATGCACGAACGTTGACTATATTTAATTGTGCTAATTAATTTCTTGCCTTGTATTTTACACAATATTGACATTGTCGAAGGCGCCACTACCCACGTCTTCAAAAATTGCAAATACACTAAGTTCTCCAGAAAAATCCGCCTCAGCTGAGCTACCCTCTTGATAGCGGATTATTACAGAATCTGCAGAATTGCCTTTATTCTCGGCTTCATAAAATATCAAAAGTGAATCTGTATTTCGTACCCCCTGCGTAACCTGTGACGACGTTCCAGTTAAGTTAGAAGAAGAACTAGTACTCTCAAGGAGAGCTTCCGCAGCATCTGTTATATTAGCAAGAGTGGTAGAAGATCCGGTAAAATCAACATTTAATGCTGATGTTTCAAAATCTAGTACAGCTGTTCTATCATCAGAGATAACGTCAGTAGCTAGGTCACTGGAAGAAATTGCTGATAGCGTGAGATTTCCTGACGGTGTTGTACCATACCCAGATAAAAGAGAGCTCGTGTAATCAAAAACATCTGCTGTAGATGCAGATCCAACAACAAAATTATCAATTTCAGCCAAACCGAACGACGTTGCATTGCTTGCACTTATGGTTTGTTTTTGGCTTGAGCCATCCTGTAAATCAATCTCATCTAAACTAGTAAAGGTAATACCTGAGAGATCTCTATCCCCACTTATTTTAATTACATCATCTGGAACACTCGATGAATCCACTGTCCCAGTGATGGTTGTCAAACCCGTAAGGGTTGTAGATCCAGTTATCTTAACGATTTGAAAATCTACCGCATCATTCCCTAAAGAATTTTTTGTGGCTGTTGTTTGAACTAAATTAATAGTCTCAATATTTGTAAGCGTATCGCCATCTAAATCGAAAGTACTTTCCGAACGCCCATCATCATCAACGTTTAATACGTCGGTAGTACCATTACCATTAATTATAGAAAATTTATTTAGAGCAAAGGCCCCCATAGTAACTGCTACACCGTCACTGGAACCACCATCCAGATCAAATTTCTCCATTGTAGCAAAATCTGTTTCATCACCATCAACATTCGAGAATACAAGCGAGGTGATGCTTGTGGAATTAACACTCAGTGTATCGGTGCCAGCACCGCCAGAAACATTTATTCCATTACTAATATCTGTGCTCGCATTTATTTGGAAAGTATCGTTACCATCTCCACCTGACATCACGTCTCTTTGAGCACCGCCAGCAAAGATATCATCTCCACCAAAACCAGACATGGTATCTCTGTCATCAGACCCAATTAGCGTACGACCGATGCTATCAAGTTTCGAGTCAAATATTCGAACACCTTCACCAAAAAATGGAAATGCCTTCAGAGTTGAAACACCTGATGATATTGCAACATCAGCCAAATTAATTTCTATATTTGCCCCAACCAAAGTTATTCCCGTCACATCATCGTCAACACCGTTATTATCTATGTCGACGCCACCGATAGAAGATATCCGGACAAAACTGTCTTCAAATGCTTCAACGGTTGTATCATTTTTAAATACTTTTAAGTTTTCAATACCGGCAAATTCAAAATTATCATCTACTGTTTCAGACCCTAATATATACGTTTGACCAGTAGATGAACCTGCGACGCCCAACTGGATGGTGTCGCCACCGTCCCCATTGGTTCCACCGGAAACCAAACTATTTTTTGTATAATCAGGGTTGGTAAAAACGAACGTATCATTACCGGCGCCGCCCTGCAGAAGGTTATCGGCAATACTGGCATTCAATGTATCGTTTCCCGAACCGCCAAAGATAGCAGTAATTTCGCTTGCCGCGGTGAGGGTATCGGCGCCATCACCGCCGAAGATTAATGCACCAAGTAAATTACTAGAATCAACATCAACTGAAATTGTACCTACTGTTATGTCAGTATTGCTCGAACCATCACCTGAAAGGTCAATAGTATTGTTTCCATCTGTGCCTACAACCACAACCCCCAAGCCAACGTCACCAGCGATGTTTAAGGGTTGACCCCCTTCCCCAGCGTCAACAGCATCAAAAAACACTTGCTCAATCGAAGTTGACGTAATCGTATTAGTTATACTGCCATCTGCGTTCGAAAATTTACTAACGGCAGTCCCATCTGCGGAGAAATCTAACGTAATTATAGCATCATCCAGTCCATCAAACTTTACCTGATCGGTTCCTCCACCACCAAATATAACGTCATCTCCGCCTAGCGTACTTCCCTGGGTAAATTCAAAACTCGAATTTCCTGCACTACCAACTAAAACATCATCTTCTTTAGTTCCCACAATTGTCTCATCAAAATTCGCAGTCGTATTTTCAGAAAACGCAAGGGTGATTTCAATTTCGGTAAATGTTTCCTGAAGCAACCCTTGTGCCTTTAAATGCGGGTTAAATCCCTGTAAATAGAGATCATATTGCAAGTAGTCAAAACCCGAGCCTCCATATTGTTGCTCAAAACTATCACCGGCCTCATTATTGTAATCCCCCCCCACAGCTGACGAACCGGCGGCAACAGCTGCCTTAAGATTAGCTTCATGAGCACCCTGGTATGCATCTTCTATGCTTCCCCCTGCCAGAAGAATATCGGTAAATGTCTTATCGACTTTTGAACCAGAGCTGGTAGCTAGAACCAGAGACGTAAAGGCATCGGTTTGGCCTGTATTATGTGCAGCGTCGAATGATTGGTAAGCGGCGTCTCGTGCAATATTTAGATCTTGAAACGATGTATTTTCTTCACCAACCTGCGCAGTAATAGCCTCAGTGATTGAACCTCCTTCTGAAATAGCTTGCTCGATCGAAGTACGCGCTGCCGCTATCTCAACAGGGTTGAAAGATTCATCAAACTCGGCTCTAACCGCCTGTTCTGCACGCCATACCGCTTCTTGTTCCGAAACACCTTCATCCAATGCCTGATTGAAGGCTTCCGTTGCAACAGCCGCTTCTTCTGCATTACCACCAATAGATGCTGCAGCTGCGGCAAACGCCTCGGATTTTGTTGCCCCGGCTTCGACTGCCTCATCAAATGATGTACGTGCAGAATCATACCGATCAGGTCCTCCCTCTTCGTCATTCGAGTCGTCTTGATTTGCATTCTGGATACTTTCAGCTAACTGAGCATCCTCTTCGCTCACCGAACCTCTGTCTTCTCTTTCGTCCTTAGATCCCTGCTCAACATTAGCTAACTGCTCACCTTCGCCCTCTGACTCAGGCCCTCTTTCTATGGGTTCATCCCCGCCTTCGCCTAACTGACCCTCACCCTCGGCCAGTTGTTCTTCGCCTTCGCCTACCTGATCCTCACCCTCCGCTAGTTGTTCTTCGCCCTCGCCTAACTGATCCTCACCCTCCGCTAGTTGTTCTTCATCTTCTGCGTATTGTTCTTCCTCCTCGACAGAAGCTTCATCTTCATCTTCCCCTTGCTCCTCGCCCTCTGTATTTTCCGACGAACTGTCATCAGAATCATCTGACTTTTGCTCTACTTTAGATGCAGGTTTAGGTGGCAAAACGTTAGTGATATTGCCGTATAGACTTTGTATCTGGGAGGCAGGAAGCACCGTAGGTGTCGGAAGTGCTGAGAATGTACTGCTGGCCTGCGCCGTCTGGAATGGTTGTGACATCAATTGCGTACCAGCAGCATTACTAACCGCAATTGCCCCAACACCACCGTCGGCATCAGGTAACAGTGTTACCGAGTTAGCTGAACCCTCAGCTGCGGCATTACCGGCAACTGTCGTACCCCGGATACCAATACTGATAACCGGTGTCTTAACGATCATGGCATCATCGCCAATTTTTGCCACCTCGCCCGACACAAAAGAGAACACGCCCTTTACGACATTAAATAGGCTATTACCTGCGTTAGACCCTTGATCATAGACCATATCGTCAATCACCATACGACCTGACTCGCCGAGCGCAAACGTTGTGTTGTCAGAGAAAACTATGCCAATGTTTGATCCGCTCTCTGTCTCAACAATATCCCCAACGAACACCTCCGTACTTTTAACTGCTTGTACATTTGTTCCATCTACACGGGTAATAAATGCACGTCCTTCAACCTGCTGAACCTCACCAATTGACGGTCCTAGTGAGATCGTTTGTTCTAACGATTGTGACTGCGCGAGTTGTACCTGGCCAAAATGGCCGGGCATGGTTGGGCCGGAAAGATGGGAGGCTAGACGGCCATCAATCACGGCCGTTCCATCGCTCGTATGAAGATCAGGTAATTGAGCTTGAACAAAATAATCCTTTACAACAACCAAGCGGTTGCTGCCGGGGGCAGAGTCTGAAAGCAGAAGGTCCGGTCCTAGGCGTTCGTAGCCAGCCTCAAGAACAAATTTTCCATTCGGGATAACAAGGAAACTATCGCCAGCCGAAACCCGCAGAACTGAAGAAGCCTCAACGTATCCATTGTCACTCGCCGGGCCAAAAATTTTTTTCACCATACCCACATACTTCGACGAAAAATTCAAACGCTCGTGAATCGTATCCGAGAATATTCATTAAGTCTACGGTCCACACCCCTTCAAATTACATCCTTGAGCAAGGCATTTTCAAGAATATCGATGTAACCAGCGATTGATCAATTACCCATGAGAAAATTGTAAAAATAAATATGCTCTATTGTAACCAATTATTTTTTTCTAGTTTGTTTTAAGCCTGAAGCCCACTGTGGTTCGCTCATTCGCATACGTGCCGCTGTTCTTTGCACCATCTTGATATCTTCAATACTCAGGTCTCCCATCACAAATAACATGTTATAAGCCGCCACTATTACCTGGTTTTCTGCACTAGTAGCATCGGAAGAGGCATTAATTTCGACTGTCTCACCCGACAGTACGTCTAGCAAGGAACGTCTGCCCAGACGTCTCTCCTTACGAGCCAACCTGAGAAACTCACCAGAGATATTTGCCTGATTCCGCAAAAATTGAGCGTTTTCTTGTGTTGTTTGCAATTGTTCATAAGCATTACGCGCTTGCTCCTCGACAAGATTTCTAGCATCCATCAAACGATTCGAGCTAGCGAGATAGTTTGCTTTTGCAGACGCCACACTGTTAGAGTTTGTCATTCCTAAATTAAAAGTATATTTAATCTCGCCCTTTACAATACTCTCGAATGACTCACCTCTAGTGCCCGAGGTATTGCTCTTATACTTTGTATCTAATATCAGATTTACTGTCGGAGCAAACTCTGAAGCTCGGGTTTGTCTAACAGTTTCACTCGCAATATCGCGCGCAAACGTGAGCGCCTTTATTTGAATATTATTTTCTAGAGATCGAGAAATAGCAAATTCGATACTTGTCGGAAGTTGATCAATTGGGATAGCTAATTTTTCCAGATTCTCAATATTTTCATCAATACTACCAAACACACTTCTATAACGGTTCTCTGAGGTTTTCCGAGAGCCATTTGCTAGAGCATATCGGGCCTCTGCACCTGCAAGTTGGGCTTTAGCTTGCAATATGTCCGTCGAATACCCGGATCCAATAGAAACAAGGGCGTCCTCAAGCTTTGCCTGTTTTCTTATATTTGATACTGACTTTTTTGCATAACGTTGAATTTCAAAAGCGGAAATAAGGTTTAACTGGGCGGTAATGGCCTCTAACAAAACGCCTTGTATTGTCTCACCAAGAACAGTTTTTGACTGATTTAATTGAAGTTTAGCAATTTTTAACGCACTAGATTTAACACCAAAATCAGATATCGGTTGTGTTAACGTTAGATCATATTCGTGTGGTGGTAAGCTGGTATTTTGGGATCCCGGGGCAAGATTGCGTTTTTCATAACCATAAATAATTGTGCTGCTGAGCTCAGGAAACCATGCCTTCTTAGCAACAGATAATTGTTCTTCCAAGGATCTAACCGCCTCTTTTGCAGCTAGAATTCTTTTATGTGAGGAAAGTAAAACATTAGTCTTTTCAATAAATGTTTCAGCATTTGCATGAAACACAACACCAACCAACAAAAACAGACTAATCGATATTACTTTCATGCTTGTCACGATCTGACTCGATTCCAACTTCCCATATGCGTCGATATCATGATTCTAACAAACGAATCAATTCAGTACGTAAACAAGAAAATGAAACTCTATAACAGGTAAATTGGCTGGTTAAAGTTCAATACGATAAATATTGCAGAACTTAACCTCATTTTCGTCTCGTCTCTGGCACGGACCCACTCCATTTTCTTATTTTACCTGTCCTTTTATGTCCGAAAGCAGCGCTGTGTCGCGGTTGAAACAGTTTGATACCCCGTCTCTTAAAAAATACGGTTAATACGAGACCGGCACCAAATCCTCCTAGATGTGCGACGATAGCAATTCCACCCTGTGCCTGAATGGCCGCTGGTAAAGCAAACAGTTGTTCAACAATCCATAAACCGAGCACCACGAAAACAGGAACATTGATCGTACCAATAAAAATAAAAAACCAATAGAATACTCGAACGTTGGCTCGAGGCCAGATTAAAAGGTAGGCAGCTATCACACCACTTATCGCGCCGGAGGCGCCTACCAAAGGAATAACGCTAGTTGGATCCAATACTGCATGGGCGAGCGACCCAGCACCGCCGCAGATTAAATAGAAAAGCAAATAGCGCGACCGTCCCATTGCATCTTCGACGTTGTCGCCATATAGCCAGAGAAACCACATGTTACCTATTAAATGCATCAATCCACCGTGTGAGAACATACTGGTAATCATTGTAGCAATAGAGGGTATTCGTACCAGGCCGTCAGGTAACTCCGCCTGCCCGAAAAATACTGCCGGAATGAAACCGAAGCTCAGAGCATAGGCTTGCCCCTCATATGGTCCCAACGGCAGTTGAACGAGTAAATAAGTCAGTGTGCTTATGCCAATGATAGCAAGCGTTACCAGTGGCGGGCCATGGCGACGCGGATTATCATCTCGATAAGGAAAAAACACTTTATTCGCCTATACCACTATTTAAAGTTAGCGTGAAAAACATCATACATTTTCCTGGAAAATGAATACGTTTAGGCAACAAGCTTCGCCAAGCCAAATTTCATGAATTAATGTCTTAGTATATTTAAAAATTTATAGCTGCTCTAACCTTGCGAATGAGCCTCTAAGATTGACGATAATGAAAGCTCAATGTCTTTATCGGTTGTTGCCCAGGAACACACACTCATGCGCATTGCTGTTCGACCATGCCAATTAGTACTGCCACACCAACACACGCCGGCCTCTTGGATCCTAGAAATAGTACGCTTTGTTCTTTCGTTATCTCCAAAAGCCACTACGACCTGATTAAGGACAACCTCATTCAGAATTTCGATCCCACTGTTTCGTAATCCATCGGCTAGCATGCGTGCTTGACGGCAGTTCCTATTTACCAAGTCAGCTAACCCGGAGCGACCGAGAAATTTTAGTGCAGCCCAAATTTCGACGGCGCGGGCACGTCGTGAACTTTCTGGAGTAAAGTTCATGGCATCCCGATGATCGCTTCCCAAAAGATATGTCCCTGAAATAGACATAGCTTGACCAAGGGCAGTTTTATCTCTGACAAAGGCAATTCCTGAATCATAAGGTACATTCAACCATTTGTGGGCATCCATTGCCCAGGAGTCGGCGCTGACTATTCCTTGAGTGAGATGATCATAATCAGGGGAAGCTAATGCCCACATGCCAATGGCCGCATCAACATGGACCCAGGAACCGACATCTTTCGCCCACCGAATTATTTCCTTTGTTGGATCGAATGCGCCTGAGTTAACGTTGCCCGCTTGAACACATATAATGGCCGGAGCATTGACGCTTGGTAAACTATCGGCCCGCATCCGACCTTGATCGTCTGAAGGAACGACTGTCACTCTCTCTCGTCCCAACCCGAGCATTGAAAGAACCTTGAAAAGGGAAGCGTGAGCCTCTTCACCAACAATAACTTCCAGTTCTGGCGCGCCGAACAAACCCTTCTCATCAACATCCCAACCACGAGATTTTAATAAGTAATTTCGTGCTGCGGCCAAACACGTAAAATTACCCATGGTACCACCGGTAACAAGCGCTCCTTCCGCACAAATTGGAAGACCAAGAGCTTCCTTAACCCATTTTAATGCTGTTGTCTCGATACACGAAATTGCAGGAGAACTCACGTAGCTGAAGCAATTTTGATCCCATGCCCCGGTCAAAAAATTTGTGGCAAGTGTAGCAGGCAATGCCCCGCCTGTTACAAAACCAAAATAACGACCACCTGCACTGGCAACTGTGGATGGTGATCCATATTCGTCGAGGAAAGTCAGTATTTCAGCAGGTGTACTTGACGTATCCGGTAGAGGAGTATCGAGAGCAGCAGAAAGACGATCTACCGAGCCTGGTATTGGACTTACAGTTCTCTCGTCTAACCCCTCAACGTAGTCAGCTGCCCGCATTGCTGCATCGACTAGTAAATTTCTAAAATTGTTTTTGTCCATATCAAATAAGCACTAGACACGAGCGGATTGCTCCGCAACTTCTAGTTTAGATGCTTTGCCCTGTAATTGTTATAGTCTCTACTGTCAGCATTAGATACTTAGCGAACATTTAATACCATTTTTCCTCGGAGGTGCCGTGCTTCGCTTATCACGTGAGCATCCACAGCATTTGAAAGTGGAAATACGGTAATTTCAGGTGGACGAATGATATCGGCTTTCACCAAATCAACAATACGATTTAGATGTGCTCGGTCACGTTCGACGTTTGGCCTTAGTGATAAAACCTGCTCGCTGGGTGCCTTCGGGGCCGTTACACCCGAGGCTATGAAAGCTGCGCGTCCTCCGGGCCTGAGAACCGAAAACGACCTTTCAGCGACCTCACCTCCGACTGTCTCGAGCACCGCGTCACAATCAGAAACTTGTTCGGTGAAATCCTGCTTGTTGTAATCGATTACCTCGTCAGCACCCAGGCTACGAACAAAATCGTGGTTTGAAAGACTCGCAGTTGTAATCACATGTGCACCACAATGTTTGGCAAGTTGAATAGCAAAACTAGCCACCCCTCCCGCTCCACCTTGAATTAATATTTTTTCCCCAGTTTGAAGCATGATTGTATCTTCAATAGCAACCAACGCGGTCAAACCAGCCAGTGAAAGAGCAGACATGACCGTATGAGAAATATCTTCCGGCTTTCTTGCTATAATTTCAGCATTAACGGCAATCTTTTCAGCATAGGCACCTTCCTGCCCTGTTGCACACACCCCAAAAACTTCTTCACCCACTATTAGATCATTCACCTCCGAACCTGCGAATTTAATGACACCTGAGAAGTCACGCCCCAAAATATAAGGATATTCGGGAACAGAGCCGTGAGTACCAGTGCGGACCTTCCAATCAGCGCCGTTTACGCTCGCGGCGTGAATATCGACTATTACTTCATTCGAAGCTGCAATGGGATCTGGCATTTCACCATATTCCAAAACTTCTGGCCCACCTTGTTTATTTATAAACACTGCTTTCATGTTCACTCTTCCCTAGTCAATTACATCGAGATGATACCCATAGGACTCTAGCCAAATATATATCGGAGGCACAGTAACTTGAAAATTTTACTCCCGCCGGAAAGTAACACCCAAATAGTTGTCCATGATCAAAATAAAACTCGGATTCTAGGAGTTTGGACATCTTATTATGTCCAACACTCTTGGATCAATTTCAGAATATTCGTTTAGAATGTATTCCTAGCAAACTCTTGTTTCGCTCAAACATGGGGGGAGAATAGTTTTCTAAAATTCTAGAGTTAGTGATAAGTTAGCCACGGATTTCAGTGGTACGAGGATATGCGGTAATGAAAACCGTCACCGATCCTGGGGGCCAAACACTCGAGGTATTTTGCCTCGAAACCACCGAAGAAGTTCTTCTTCAGCTGCTCACAGATTTGTTTGAGAATCACTGGAAGTCCATCGTGTTCGGTTCTTTAATACAAGGTGCGGTGTTTGAAATTCGAGCTCCAAACGCTCCAAGGCGGATTTCATTTAGCGACGGTTATCTTACGGTCGATTTTGGTATATGGCACTTTCATATTTGCATTGGATTTCACAGGGGCAGTCGTAAACATCCAGTTAGCCAAGCTCTAGCGATCCACCGTCGTACAGCAAAAGCTGAATTTTATCGTGGCCTAGATGACGACGGTGCTCCAACGAGCTGGGGACTAAGACTTGCAAATGGCAAGGGAGAGCAACAGCTCACTGTATTTCTGCCAAACCCATTTCTTACTGACGATGACAAAATCACAGCAACACCTAACTGGTCACGGCTGGCATTGTGGGATCACTTGCGTGCACAATATCTAAAACTAGAACCAGAACCCCGAGATCGTATCGCAAAGAGTTTTTTCCACAGCTGATTTATCTCATAAATATTAACACTACGAGAGTAGCGAGTGTTTATACCGCAACACCAGGAGCACAATGGCAGTGAATGAATCCGACTATCGATCTTATCGAGTTGGTCGCCTGATCTTGTTAACCTCCGCCTGGCGCAGTTAACGCTTGCTGGTAGGCGGCGATCGCTAGACTGGAGAAGTCAGAGTCAGGTGCCGGCTCTAGCTCGAAATTACCGTGTTCATCCTTGCCTCGTACAAGTGTCGCCGAATCGTAAGAAAATTTCGGATTGTACGCCGCAGTTGTCATGTAGGTAATTGAAATTCCAAGCCGATGACCTTCAGATCGGTTGGGACCAGAACCGTGAAGTGTACAATGATGATGCAGTGAAGCCTCTCCGGCATCCAACACAAGATCAACAAACGCGGTTTCGTCAATGTCGAATGCTGCCTGCCATCCGTTTTCAGTCTGAGTACCTTTTGGCAAACTCGTTCCAGTCCTCTCGGAGGGTAAAAGGGGGAAAACATCACCCAGATGTGACCGTGGAAGTACCCTCAGGCAACCATTCTCAGTCGTCGTCGGCTTCAGAGCAAGCCAGACGTGAATGACGTCATCGTTTGGTTCTACGAAGTTGACACAAGCGTCCTGATGATAGCCTACACGACCCTTACTGTTGGCTGCCTTTCCGAAGAACCCAGTTGACCAACAAAGAATGTTCGGTCCGATGAGGTCTTCAACAACATCGAGCATCCGTGGATTGCGAACTATAGCCGCAAGCCACCCAGCAAGCAGATGCGTCTTAAAACGCTGCTCTTGCCCAAGAATTTCCACCGCTGATTTTTGAAATTGGTTGTAGGCGTGGTAAAGGCCGTCTGCCTCTAGTCGCTCGTAGATACGAATCGGAGCTAAGTATCCGTTGTCACGAAATGATTTGATGGCCTCAGATGTTAATCCGGTTTCCATCACCTTTCTCCCGTTAATCCAACATATTTATCCAAAGGCTGTATGCTTTAAACGTAGGCTGACGCAACAGTCGACCGCAACAGCACATCCAAAAGTCGTTTCCACAATTGGCAAAATTATTCTTATGGCAAAATAGCTGCACATGCTAGATCCGTGGAACTAAACTAGGACCGTACTATCGAAAGGATGACCATGATTACCGTGATAATCGAAATTAAAGTACCTCCTGGCGAAACACGCGAGAGTATAGTCGAGAAATATACCGAAACCGCGGGTACCTTCCGCACAATTCCTGGATTAATCCGGAAATACTATTGCGTTTCTGCGGACAACGACAGGGTAACTACTGTTAATCTCTGGGAATCGCAAGAAGCCGTTGATGCGTACCATACGCCGGACTGGTATACGAAATTGAAGGAGCGCTGGGGAGAACCTGATAGGTGGATGATCTATGATACGCCAATCGTCGTAGACAATTTGAACGAGACTACGACCACTTCACCCTAACTTAAGAGATTACGCTTTGGGACGGAAACGCCATAAGTAATTGACATAATTAGGATATAGTTAGCCACGGAGTGTTGTGCATAAAATTTATGTTCGCCCTCCATCTCGGCATTACCCTCATGACCTTCATTTACAAAACGAATTTGGTACCCCCGGCAGGACTCGAACCTGCGACCTACTGATTAGAAGTCAGTTGCTCTAATCCGCTGAGCTACGGGGGCTACCGTATAAAATCCTTATAAACTCTTGTAAAACCGTGTTTTTCTCATAGTCTGTTATATACTTACCATAGCTTGTTTTGTATATTAACTGTTAACTTATTGTTAACTCGTTTGGTTGCATCATGATCTGAGGGTGCCGTGGGTCTCAGAAATTCTGACATAAAAAACTACACTCCCAGAGGTGGTTTCGATGTCCGATGGGACGATAAGGTTAAACGCCTGGGTTTAAGAATTTACCCATCGGGCAACAAGACATTTGTATTGTCGTACAGGGTGAATGGCAAGCAGCACCTCATGGTTCTTGGAAAGTACGGGGTGATCACTCTTGATCAGGCTCGTCACAAGGCGCGTAAGTCTCTGGCAGTCGTTCTGGAGGGCGAGAACCCGCTTGAGATAAGCCGAGAGAAGTCCCGTGGCAAATCCATGGGAGACCTCATTACCGACTACATCGAAAATTATGCAAAAATTCATAAGAAAACTTGGGAGGAAGATGATAAACGCCTGCGGAGAAGTATTCCAAGACGGCTGAGATCAAAATTGCTTTCTGAAGTAAAGCGTAAGGAAATAAACGACCTTCATAGTGAAATAGGTAAGCGAGCACCTTATGAGGCAAACCGTCTTCTCGCTCTATTAAAGAAGATGTTCAGGTTAGCGCAGCTTTGGGGCTATATCGAACATCAGACTGAAGACCCAACGTGGGGCATACAAAAGTTTCGCGAAGCAGATCGCACGCGGTTCGTTACTGACGAGGAATTGCCCAGACTTGCAAAAGCAATAGATAAATACCCAGATATTTATGTTCGCAGTGCCTTGTGGCTGTTGCTGCTCACCGGTGTGCGCAAATCCGAAATTCTTCAGGCGAAGTGGGATGATCTCGATATGGAGCGTGAAGTTCTCAGGCTTCCGGAAACCAAGAGCGGTAAGGAACAATATGTCCAGCTAAGCAGCTTTGCCTTGACGGTCCTTCGGGCAATTCCAAAAATGGACAACAACCCATACATCCTGCCAGGTAAAAAACCTTTCGGTCACATAAAAGATCTCAAGAGGTCTTGGGAGCGTATTCGAACAGAAGCAGATATGAAGGACCTCAGGCTACATGATCTAAGGCGCACAGCTGGCAGCAGAATGGCTCAGGATGGGGTGGACCTTACGCACATCAAGGATGCACTCAGACACCGAGAAATAAGTACAACGCTGGTATACGCGAGGCTGCAAAAAGATAGTACAAAGGACGTATTTGAAAAATACGGCAGGCGCTTGATGGAGGACTCTGGAAAGATAGGACCAAGGGAAATAGCCTCGTAGGTTATACCAGTGCTGTGGGGGACTCCCACGCGCTTCTAGAATAGAAAACACCTCAAAAAATTAACTAATATTATCGTTTAGTTATCGGATTGTTCTGGTTGACCTTCGTGTAAAATGCGTGAATTGTTGATACTGGGAGGGGCATGTAGGTAAAAGTTTTGGAGAATTCATTGTGAATTTTCAGGCCTTCGGCCATGACGAACCAGACAGTTGCTTTGCTCTAATTCGAGAGAAGGATGCAGCCAAGTATTTAGATGTGTCTGTTTATACGCTGCGTGCGTTGCGATGCCGCGGCGGTGGCCCAAAGTACATCCGTATTTCATCACGTTGCATCAGGTATCGGCGCGTCGATCTAAACGAATGGGTAGTCGCACGGCTATGCAATTCGACAAGCGATCTTAGCTACAATGATTCGACAAACCAATTTTAGAGAGGGCGGCTGCTCTTGGATATGGGCAAGGAGAAAATCCCGCCCGTTAGCGATGGGTGTAACCCATAAGATTTTGTGGCAGCGCACTGTTGAAAGCATAACC
>CAYQNO010000014.1:0-51520 GCA_964419045.1 uncultured Flavobacteriales bacterium | reverse complement strand
CCTCACTATTCTGTAAGAGGTAATAATGATATAAGTCATTGCGGTTTTATTTAGCCAGTTTATTGTAATAAATTTTGCATCTGCTCAGGAAATTAAAATGAGTTTTGAGTGGGGAGATATCCCTCATTGTAATACCGGTAGGCCTAATGTTGTGTCGAATCCGATCTTTAAGCTGTCTGCGATACCAAAAGGTGCATCATGGGCCCACTTCAACTTAAGAGATTTTTCATCACCCTATAAGCATGGTGGAGGTTGGGTAGAGCTGGATGGAAATCTCATAATTGAAAGCGGCAAGTTTAAATATGATAGTCCCTGTCCACCAGGTAGTCCTCATGTTTATGAATGGACCGCCTCGTTCACTGCAAAAAAGACTAAAATCGGTTGGGACGGAAAACCGCAGGGTGTAATAAAAAAGATAAAGGCAAAAAAACAGTACCCGGAATAGAACTTGTTATTTTATTGCGTCGATGTTGATTTTTGTTCTCGACCATACGGTGCCGTTCAAGCAATCCACTAACGGAATTGAAGAGTAGTTGAACCTGTAATTGGCAAAAAATCTTCTATTGAAGCAAGGCAATTCTCGACCGCAGTCAATAATTTTGTTCAGTTTGGCAACCCAGCCCTCTGAAGACCATCCCGGTGGTGTATGCGATCTCGCTCTTGCATAAAGGGCAGAGTTTTTAGAAAGTTTGTAACGGAGAAGTCTGGCTTGAGGCGCGTAACTTCGTCTGCGTGTAGCTTTGCGTTCTCGTCTGAGCCTAGCTGTGCATAGCAGGCGGCAATTTCCGCGTGATGCCCGTAACGGTGTGTTTTAATTTGGTCGAAAGCACTGATAGCTTCCTCATAGTGCTGTCCGACATACAAGGCGCGACCTAACAGGTGAGCTCGACCGGAAGCGGCGTATGGGTCCAATCGCATTGCTTGGCGCGCCCAATCTGCACCTTCGTCAGGTTTTCCCTGCCAAGTAAACAACTCACCCCTTTGGGCAACAATCCGAGGGTCATTGGGATTTAAGGAGTAGGCCTTATTATGATGAAGTTCTGCCCGCTTCAGCCGAGTATTGAGATCGGTAAGCGGCCTGTTTTCACCGTAGGCCCGGTTGGCCCATTCCATGTACAGCTCGCACATGTTCCACTGGCAGGTAATATTGTTCTCATCGAGCTCAAGGCCTTTCTCTGCGGTTTCAACCTCTTGGTCAAACAACTCTTCCTCATTGTTTCCAAAGCCCCGGGCTTGTGCTTGGCCAAGCGTACAGGATTGCCATGCATATGCTTCCGCAAATTCCGGATCAAGTTCAATAGCTTTACCCAATAACCGAAGAGCTTCCGCATTATCTTCTTTAGTCCCGCGATGGTGATGGAGTCTGCCACGGATCATGTAATCATATGCCACCATATTTTCCGAATGCTTTCCCTTTATTCGATTGAGATCTGCCGTTGCAAGGCGACCCGGTATTGCGGCTACTATGCACTGCGTAACCTCGTCTTGAACTTCAAACACGTCGGTCAAATCATGATCATATCGCTCAGCCCATATGTGATTGCCACTTAATGCCTCTATCAGCTGGGCAGTCGCTCTGATCCGGTCTCCAACTTTACGTACGCTGCCCTCAAGGACATAAAGCACACCCAGCTCACGAGCAACGACCTGAACGGGGACGTGTCTGCCTTTGTAGGTAAAGGATGAATTTCGCGCGATTACAAAGAATGTCTGAAATCGAGAAAGCTCAGTAATAATGTCTTCGGTAAGGCCGTCCGCGAAGTACTCCTGCGATGGGTCACCCGACATATTGTCAAATGGTAAGACGGCAATCGAAGGCTTAGCAGGCAGTGCCAGTGGAGGAGTATAATCCTCAGACCAGAGATAGACTTGAACGGGTTTGTCTATATTTTTGAGCTTGTGCTCCCCACCATCTTCAAAATCGGCCTCAAATTTTCCAATGACATGTTCGTGAGCGGTAGCACTAAGAGCAATGCCACCGGGCGAAGCTAACTTTTCAAGCCGAGCGGCAACGTTGACGCCGTCTCCGTAGACGTCTTCTGCATCTATCATTATATCGCCTAGGTTGATGCCGATGCGCATTTCAATTCGGTCATCCACGGCTAATTCTGCGTTACGCTTTCCTGCATTGCGCTGAATAGCGATGGCACTCTGTACTGCTTCAATTACGCTCGGAAATTCGGCTAGCACACCATCGCCCATTAGTTTCACTATACGGCCATGGTGTTCGACTACCTTAGGTTCAAAATGATCATTCCACAGTGTTTTGACCAAAGTGAGTGTACTAGCTTCATCCTTGCCCATTAACTTAGAGTAACCAGCTATATCGGCAATCAGTATGGCAGCTAGGCGCCGCTCCATTTTATATCTCCCTTGCTCCTTCCGTTATCCAGACTATTGAACGGTTCAAAAAAACAATTGAGTTAAAGTTACCGCATCATACAATTAGTAACCACCCCAGCTTTGCGATACTTATGGTAACAGGATGCCAAGGATTATCCTAACTATGTTAGGGAATTTAGGAAGTCCTTATAAATATCCCTGGTAGCGCTTTGGCACCACTGCACGGTAGAGCATATTGATGTAGGCGATTTGATCAAACACCGGAAGTCCCGTCGCTTGCTGTATATCAGCGGAAAAAGGAGGCAAATTAGTGCATTCTATGAGCACCGCCCCTATCGACTCATCAGCCTTGGTCACCTTTTGTATCGACTCAGCCACGTCGATGCGTAGTTGATCAACATCCTTCTCAATAGACTTGCCTCCCAAATGTACAGCATTGTATTCCTTTGAATCGTCCATGCCTGTGACCACAACCGGCATATCGGCAGTTACCCCAACTGCTTCAAAAAACTCAGGTGTCAACAGTCGTTTTGATGCCGTTAACACGCATAATCCTTGATTTTTTCCTAACATCGAGAGGATCGAAGGTATCATTATTAGCGGTGACGAAAATACGGGGATATCAACAGCTTCAGCCACTACGTCCTGGATCAAAGAAAAGAAGCCACAACACAAAGCGATGGCACGTACTCCCTCAGCTTCCATCTCCTTGACGGCATCGACAACTTTTTGAACCTCGGGCGTAAGTTCTCCGTTTTCACTACGGATTGGAGGAAATGGATTGTTATTTAGGTCGGGCACCACCCTGATCCGGACCGGAAAATCATAACTGGCTGCATTCCCCACATCCCCGGGAATTTTTGGATATGTTCTGTTGTCCAGCATGAGTATGCCAATTGCATCCCCATAGAACGGCTTTCCACCAACAGCCTTCATTTTTTGACCCCCGTATAAAACCTTAGTTTTTAAACTTCCTAATTATAGCATTATTTTGTGGCGACCACACTGATAGTAACAGTGGTTAATGGAGCTAAGTCACTTAATTACCGCTAACGGCACCACAAAAATCAAACCCGGCGTCTTCGACTGCAGCGGCTATATCAGTGGTGTTTTCAAAGCCGTCGATGGCTACAAGGTTTTTTGCCAGATCAACTTTGACAAGAGCATCCGGAGCCACAGATTGAATTGCATTTGTGAGCGCGACAACACATCCCTCGCAGGTCATACCTTTGACTTGGTAAGTGGTACTCATCAAAACCTCCTTGGTCTACAAATGTTAATTATTTGATATAAATCTGTAATTTTAATAATCTTTGATACCCTAACGGTGTTGACGTAATCGCAGCGAATTACCAACCACTAACAGGCTAGAAATACTCATAGCTCCCGCTGCCAACATTGGATTTAGTAATATGCCCAGTGAAGAATATAACACTCCTGCTGCTACCGGGATCAATGCAATATTGTAGGCGTAAGCCCAAACAAAATTGAGAATAATCGTGCGCAGTGTCCGCCTGGAGAGGGCTATGGCTGCGGTGATGCTACGTAAATCGCCCGACATGAGCACTACATCTCCCGCTTCAATTGCTATGTCGGTACCGGTGCCAATGGCCATCCCGACGTCTGCTTGGGCAAGAGCAGGTGCGTCGTTAATGCCGTCACCGACAAAAACTACACGCTTATTTTCAGCCTGTAAGCGTTGAATTTCTTGGGCTTTTTGGTCTGGAAGAACTTCGGCTAATACCCGATCGATGCCAACGTCACGGGCTATAGCCTTTGCAGTATGTTTATTATCACCACTCAGCATGGCAACCTGGATATTTAGTTTTCTTAATAATTGAACGGTCGCCCGGCTTCCTTCCTTTACTCGATCGGCAACACCAATTATGGCGACAAGTCTGCCGTCTATGGCGATGTAGATCGGCGTTCTTGCCTCAGAAGCGAGTTCAGCAGCCATTACCTTCTCCGCTTCTGGCAGTTTGATATTGAGACTCTTCAAATATCGTTCGTTACCGATATTAAGGTGATAGTCACCTACCTGTGCTTCGATACCGTGCCCGGGTACTGCTAAAAATTTCTCTATCGGTAGTGGTTCTAGCCCCCGCGTCTTAGCCTCTCTTACAATTGCCTCAGCGAGTGGGTGTTCACTATTGCCTTCCGCTGATGCGATGAGACGGAGAACTTCCCCGGTGTCGCTGGCTAAATTATTATCCTCGACAACGTGAAAGTCGGTCATTTCAGGCTGTCCCTCAGTCAAGGTGCCAGTCTTGTCGAGAATGGCAGTATCAATTTTAGCCAGGGATTCTAAAGCGGTGCCTTGCCGGAACAATATACCCAATTCAGCTCCACGCCCGGTCGCAACCATTATAGCGGTTGGGGTAGCTAAACCCATCGCACACGGGCAGGCAATGAGCAGAACAGAGACCGCTGTTACAAACGCAAAATTTAATGCCTGATCAAATCCAAATATAAGCCAGGCGATAAATGTAATGATGGCAATCACGATGACTATGGGCACGAATACTAAAGCAATTTTATCGGCTAACTTTTGAATTGGTGGCTTAGTGGCCTGAGCCTCTTCGACCATACGGATTATTTGTGCGAGTACGGTATCGGTCCCGACGCGAGTGGCGGAAAAAGAAAAAAAGCCCGTCTTGTTGATGGTACCACCTACTACTTCGTCACCAATCATTTTGTTTGATGGGATAGATTCTCCGGTAACCATGGATTCGTCTACATAGCTGGTACCTTCGGTAACACATCCATCTACGGGAATTCGCTCACCAGGATACACCGCGACGATGTCACCAGGCGACACGGTGTCTACTGGAACTTCGATCCTTTCACCATCTCGTACAACCCACGCCGTATTTGGCTGGAGACGTATCAAATTTCTAATTGCCTTGGATGTGCGACCTTTTGCAAGAGCCTCCATGTATCTGCCAAGCAGAACCAAAGTAACTATTACTCCGGCAGCCTCGAAATACGCGTTAGCCGTGCCTTCAGGAAAGAGGGTGGGTGATACCAGGGCGAGGAGAGAGTAAAAATAAGCCGCATTTGCGCCTAGCATCACCAAGGTGTTCATGCCAGGATTAAAGTGACTAAGTTCAGCCCAGCCAGCCCGGTAAAACCGATTGCCTGCGAAGAGAATTACTGGACTGACCAACAAAAGTTCAACTATTAGCCAACCACGCTCTGCAAAAAGAGTCAGCATGATTTCCTGAATGGACGGAACCATTCGCAGCATAGCCACCATTACTAGCGGAACAGTGAAGACAGCTGCGACAAGAACGCTATGGCCAAGGCTTTTGAGTTCGGCTTCGCGTGCTGTTTCCTCGAGGTCCTCGGTCAGTGCACCCATAACTACTTCACGGGCTCCATAGCCGGCATTTTTAACCACCGAGATCAAATCCTGTACACTTACTCCGCCAGGCTGCATATCGATCCTTGCTCGCTCAGTAGCCAGGTTTACCTGAGCGGAGGTGACCCCGGTGGCACGGCACAACACCTTTTCGACACGAGCGACACAAGAAGCACAGGTCATTCCAGTAATTACTAGTTCTTTAATTTCTGGCGGCACCTGAAATCCTGTCTTGTTAATCGCTGTGGCAATATCCGCAATAGATGTGGTGCTCTCATCAAAGACAATATCAGCACGTTCAGCGGCCAAATTGACAAATGCGTTTACAACTCCCGGAAGTTTTGTAAGCACTTTTTCTACTCGTACTACACAGGATGCGCATGTCATGCCTCTTACCGGCAGAGTCGCCTTTTGATGTCTTTCATCTAAACTCTCGTTGTCGGTACTGGCTAGTTCTTCGAGCATAAAATTCAAGATACCTCAATAACGATAAACAATGCCATTATAGCTCTTAATACAGAAATATGGACACTGAAGGACAAAATTTCAGTTATTTGGACATATATGCATTTTGTTGCGGTATGCTAGGTAGGCTGCGTTGCAATATACCTAACAGTCCCAAATTAAAGATTCAGATTTCTTCAGGATTCATTAGTCAGCCTGCGACTTCTTGGCAAATCGGCTTTAAATTATAACTTAACTTTTCTATCCCAGAAATGACATCGGGACAGATGATCTTGCCCTGCCTTATCCAGCTTCGGCATCTTAACGGAACACTGCTCATCGGCCATGGGGCATCTAGGATGAAATCGGCAGCCGCTGGGAGGGTCCACAGGACTCGGGGGTTCTCCGCGCACAGACACGCCATCGGTCTTGAATTTGAATTTCTCGAGCCAAGAAGCAGCCATCAGTGCACGCGTATAGGGGTGTGTAGGATTGGAGAAAAGTGTATCTCGGTCGGCTATCTCGACGATCTGGCCAAGGTACATTACCGCCACTCGATCACAAAAGTAATTGATGACCCGGAGATCGTGAGAAATCATCAGTATGGTTAAACCAAATCGTTTTTTTAGCTTGATCAACAGGTTGAGTACCTGAGCTCTTACTGAGGAGTCGAGTGAAGCCGTAGGCTCATCGCAGATAAGAAAACTTGGTTCAAGTAGGAGTGCTCGTGCAATCGCAGCACGTTGCAACTGTCCACCTGAACACTGATTAGGTGTCCGATCATAGAATGAAGAATCCAGACCGACTTCCGACAGCATTTTAAATACTAGTTCCCGACGCATCTTGTGCTTACCAATGTTGTGTTGAATGAGTGGGGCCTCGAGACTCATTCCCACCCGCATTCGTGGATCCATTGCAGAAAGTGAATCCTGAAAAATCAGCTGCATTGATCGACGCAGTCGTCTCATTTCCGAGCCTTTGACAGCAGATATATCTCGTCCACTCATCACAATTTTACCACTGTCGAGCGGTATTAATTTTAGCAACAGACGTGCCAGCGTACTCTTTCCACATCCCGACTCACCGACTAAACCAAGCACTTCATTCCTGTTGATTGAAAACGAGACGTCGTCTACCGCCCGCACAAATCCCCCACGTCCACGGCCGCTTGCCCGCACTGGAAAGTGTTTGACGACGTTCTCCACGGAAAACAGTGCAGGATCTAAAGTTTTTTGATCGGCTGGTGAGGTATTGGGTATGTCCAAGGAACCGGCCTCCTGGTCAACCTGGGAATGGTCGGTGTGACTCAGTTTGGGGACTTGCCGAGGGAGTTACTGCCCAGCACCGAGTGGAACATCCTTCGGCATGGGCCGTGAGTCGTGGTTCCTCAAGCTGACATTGTTCAGAAATGCCCTGCTCTTTTGCCGTCACACAGCGTGGTCTGAATTTGCAGCCACGATAAATTTCGTTTCCTAACTCACTACCTGTGGGGATCGTATACAGCAAATTCTCATCATCCGACTCTAGGATTGAGCAGCGGAGTAGTGCTTGTGTGTACGGGTGCCGTGGTTCATCTAGAATTTTTCGTGTAGGGCCTTCTTCGACGATTCGGCCTGCATACATGACTGCGACACGATCTGCTAAAGAAGACACAGCCGTCAGATCGTGAGTAATTAGAAGTATTGCCAACTTTCGTTCCCGACGTTCGCGATCCAAAAGCTCCAAGATCTGCGTTTGTACAGTCACATCCAGCGCCGTGGTGGGTTCGTCAGCGATCAGAAACGCGGGATCAGCGCTCAGGGCCGCTGCGATCATCACCCGTTGTGCCATACCGCCAGACATCTGATGTGCATAGCTGCGGGCTCGCTCCTCTGGTTCCGGAATTCCTACTTCCCGTAGTAATTCTATCACCCGAGAATTTACTGTCCGACGGTCTAATTGACGGTGCAGTTTGAGCGACTCTGCTACTTGTGAGCCCACCGTTGCAGTAGGGTCGAGCATAGCCTGCGGCTGTTGAAAAATCATTCCAATCTGGCCACCACGCAACTCGTTGAGTTGAGGTGCTAACATATTCCGGATTTCCTTGCCGTCGAACCTTATAGAACCTCCGTTTATATCGAACACCTTGGGAAGCAGTCGTACAAGTGATAACGCTGTCATTGTTTTTCCAGACCCGGACTCCCCGACTAGCGCTACTACCTCTCCAGAACCGATAGTCAAATCGAGATTCTCAACTACTAGTTTTCCACCTTCCATTGCTGGAAAACCGATTGATAGGTTTTCGACCACCAATAGCGGAGCATTTGACGATTGCTGTTGTTGCGAATTTTTCACAGGACTTCCCTTTAAACTTCTTCCGGAATTAGATCGAAAATCTGAAACAAAATTTTTTCACGACTAAACTAAATTTTTGTTCTTATCTGAAGGTTTCACCTCAATTTCTAGGCCTTGACCTATGAGTGTAACAGCGAGAGCGGTTATAAAGATTGCGAACCCAGGCGCAAAGGCGAGTAAAGGCGCTCGCTCTACGAACCGAAGAGCATCGGCTAACATCGCCCCCCAGTCTGAGTTTGGCGGTTGAACACCTAGTCCGAGAAAGGATAAAGCACCTACGGTGATTAACTTGTGTCCGAATCTAAGAAAAGTAATTGCCGCGAGCGGGCGATAAGAGTTTGGAATAACATGACGAAATATTATAAAGGAACGTGAACATCCTAACACCTCGGCAGCCATGATGTAGTCTCTGGAATTTATTTCTAGAGCCAAGCTGCGAGCCATACGGGCAAAGGGCGTCCAAGCGACTAGAGTCAACGAACTAATAAGTGCGACGGGTCCGGGTCCAATTATTGCGATGAGGAAAAGTGCTACAAGCACGTCGGGGAAGGAGATCAAGAGGTCAACTGTCCGCATTGTGACCTCGTCGATCGTGCCGCCAGCTCGAGCAGATATTACGCCAAGGATTGTACCAACCACAGCCGATATAACGATAATTATGGCAGCAACTGTCACCGAAAACCGACCGCCGAACAGCAGGCGGCTGAATATATCTCGTCCGAGTTGATCAGTACCTAACCAATGCTCGCTACTCGCTGGCGCAAGTCGCTTGAGTAGATCCTGACCGTTAGGATCAAAAGGAGCTATCAAGGGGGCAAGGATTAGCGCAGTTAGCACAATAAGGAAGAGACAGATGCCAAGAGAGAACGACCAATGCCGGGTGCGTATAATGTATAGGCACCTGTCGATTTTTTCGCCAAAATCACCGCGTTCACGAACTCGGTTGTTTGGGAGCAATATTGTGTTGTCAGGTTTGAGCATCAGTAATCCTGACAGCCGGGTTAAGTGCTACGTAAATCAGGTCGGTGAGCGTACTTACTAAGACAGCAAATGCTACCAAGACGACTATGGCTCCCTGGAGCAAGGGAAGGTCTTTGTTGACCACGGCTTGGTAAAGCAATCGTCCCATACCGGGGATAGAAAAAATCACTTCTATTACCACAGCTCCGCCGATCAAACCCGCCAGCCACATCGCAAATAACGTAACAACGGGCGGCATAGCATTGCGGATTCCATGACGCAAAATTGTGCTGCCCATCCCAAGTCCCCGGCTACGGGCAGCTATTATATAAGGGGCTTCTAACACATCGATCATGGCCGCTCGTGTAACCCGCGTGAAGTACGCCATTGGACGAAGTGCTAGCGAGAGAGCGGGTAAAACGACGTATTCAATCCCTAGCCAACCGGCCGATGGTAGCCAATGTAAATAGACGGCAAACACAAGTGCTGCCATCGGCGCAATCCAGTATTCGGGAAGCGCTACTAAACTCTGAGTTAAAAACGTGATGAAGTTATCGATCCCCCGACCTGGTTTGAGTGCTGCAATAGCGCCCATTGGCAGGGCTATCACCAGTGCCAGGGCGAGTGCTGAAAGTGCGAGAGTAATTGAAACTAGGATAGCGCTCTTAATGTGTACGGATACTGGTACCCGGTCAGTAAAGGTAAAGCCAAAGTCCCCACGGACAGCCTTGCCAAGCCAGTCTAAGTATTGAACTGCGAGGGGCCTATCAAGACCAAGCTGGACACGTAAATTTTTGATCGTGTCTGGATCTACTGCCAGGTCGGCGACGCGCGCGTGCATGATCATTTTAGCGGGCTCGGGCCCGCTCATGTATGGTACCAGAAAGGCCAACACTGAAACGATGAATAGCGCGACGAGCAGAACAACAAACCGTCTGATCAAAAACGTCCACATGACGTATTTCCTATTTTAGGACCGCGAGTTTACCCTCAGCTCACGAAATCTTTGAATCGATAGTACACACCAACCAATGGCAGAAACCAGGGTGGGCCAAAATGCCCAGGAATCGGTGGCCACGGATTCTTACGCCAAGTATTGGCAGCCACGGTTCCATCCATTACCTCTACAATTTGGGCTCCCATGTATGTTGACATCTGGGTCCCGTGACCACTGTAACCCATAGAGTAAAATAACCCGTTTCTCTCGCCAGCGCGTGGTAACCGGTCAGCCGTCATGTCGACGAGACCACCCCAGCAATAGTCAATACGCGTACCTCTTAGTTGTGGGTAGACGCTCAACATATCTCGTTTCAGAATTTCTCCACTTTTTCGATCTGAGGCCGCATTTGACATTGCAAAACGAGCCCGCCCACCAAACAACAGTCGGTTATCGGGAGTTATGCGAAAGTAATGGCTAATATTAAGTGTGTCCGAGGTCATTCGACGTGTAGGCAAGAGTTCGTCTGCCACTGCTTGCTTTAGGGGTTCCGTGACGATAATGAAACTACCAACCGGTACGATTCTTCTTTGGAACCAGCCAAATTGTGAACCCGTAAGGCTTCCTGTCGCCAATAAAACCTTGGAGGCTCTAATCGTGCCTTTTGCTGTTACAATGTCGTGTTCATAACCTGCTATGCGCACAAGATTTTTGACAGAGGTTTCCTCGTAAATACGAACGCCAAGCTTCGTTGCAACTCGAGCCAGACCCCGCACAAATTTACCAACATGGAAACCGGCCCCCTGTTTATCAAGTAGACCACCATAATAAATGTCTGAACCAATCTCAGTTTTGAGTTCAGAACGGGGAATCAAACTGGTTTCATAGTCAAAATGTTCTGCTAGAAAATAATGACGCTTTACTAAATGGTCATAATGATGAGGCTTGGCAGCAACAGTAAACTTACCCGTACGCTCGAAGTTGCAGTCAATTTTCTCCTCGATAATGAGTTTTTCAACATAGTTAATGGCTGCATTAAACGAAAGATACATTTCCTTGGCACGGTCCAACCCATGCTTCTTAAGCGCCCCGGCAGGGTCAGTGGCCAGACCGGGAGTACTCATTCCACCATTACGTCCTGATGCCCCAAATCCAACCGTGTCTTTCTCTAATACAACGACCTGAGCCCCCTTACGTGCAAGTTTTATGGCTGCAGAAAGTCCGGTAAGCCCACCACCAATTATCGCCGCATCAACGTTATTTGGAAGAGGGTCTGTGGCACCGTCCTCGAATGGCGGTGCAGTATCGAGCCAAAACGGAATGGTCTTAACGTCTGCTTCAAGGTTGCTGGCTACATTTTGACTATGGCTATGATTGTTGCCGTGACTATGACTGTGGCCACCCTCATCATAAGTAGACTTTATTTTTCTTGTTTTTCGCTGCATCAGAGCCCTAACAGTGCAGGTAAACCACTCAAATCACTTATTTCGTGATAATCGAAGGCCGGCACAGTCGAGGCGTTATCTACCCACTCGAACCCGCGATTAACGTATACCTTTTGGCTGAATCGCAGATGATGTGCTGGCATAATATCGTAATAGAGACTTGACGATACGTGTAGGATTTCTGTGCGGTCACAATTCAGCTTGTCTAGCATATATTCAAATGCCTGAAACTGGGGTTTATACGCTCGCGCCTGCTCCGCAGTGAACACTGCATGAAAAGGAGCGCCAAGTTTTTCAACGTTGAAGCGGATCTGTTCGTCAACGGCATTAGATAAAATGACCAACGGGAAATGTTCAGAAAGTGTGGCCAGCGCTTCGGGAACATCGGGGTATGGCCCCCAGGTTGGTATCACCGCCACTACCTTCTCGCCATCACTATCATTGTACTCTATCCCCCACCGGGCGCACGCGCGTTTTAATGCATCTTTAATGAGCTGGGGATAAAGTTTAAAAGCGCCTAAGACTTCATCTCCTCTGTAAGCCTCGAAGTCATCCAGGAATTCTTCCATCCTATTCTCGTCTACCCGTTCCGCAAATAATTTTCGCGTTGGGGCAGACATTTGGAAGTTAACGAGCGTTCCGTACGCGTCAAACGAGATAAATTTGGGCTTTGGATTTACCAACACCTTATTCTCCTTAAGAGTTTACTCGCAGAAGCCAAGTCAACAACAGAATTGTGTAGATAGTACTCACCAGATTCCCCACCCGGTTTCCAAATGAACTCCGGGTGGGGGTATCTGTCAGTTTACTGGGTTTTAACTACCATCAACGTGAAGTACTTAAGCTTTTAAATTTAATTTCATACAAGGGCCTCACATACTCGTTTACATGCCAAGAGAAATATCTTTTGTCATGTAATAGTGGCCAAATGGATGAGTTTTAAATCCCTTAACCTTGGAACTCCAAGCATTTGTCTCCGAATTGTGAACGATAAAAACGGTAATCGCTTCGTCTTGGAGCCATCTGGCTACGTTTTTATATATGGCAAATCGCTTATTGTTATCGGCAAGACCAGCTGCGAGTTCTAATTGCGCATCGATTTCAGGATTACAAACATGCGACATATTAAAACTACCCTCACAGGTATAATCAGCCTGCAAGAAGCCAATTGGATCAGCCACATCAAGCTGGTGACCTCGTGACATCATAGCCATATCGTAGGTAGCACCCTTGAAACTTGGTGCCATCCCGGCCCAGTCTGTAATAATCACTGCCACCTTGATACCGGCCTCCTTCAACTGCGCCTGTATGATCTGCGCAACATCGCCCAGCTCTGGACGTGAATTATAGGAGCGAAGGGTAATGCTTAACTCTCCCTCTTTGACTCCCGCCTCCGCCAACAAGGCCTTGGCACGGGCCACATCGCGGGTAATAGCCTTAGTCGGGCCTGCCCACGGCTCATTCGCCGCGAACGGACCGATTGCCGGCACTGCGACACCTTCGTAGGCACTCGCAGCAATGGCACTGGTATCAATAGCTGCTTGAACCGCCTTACGGATCAGCGGGTTGTTAAACGGGGCCTTCTTGTTATTGAGATACATCCCCGTTGTACGTGGAATTGCAGTCGAGCTCACTTCAATTCCTTTGGCCTTTTCTATACTCGCTTTAACAGCCAGTGGAATTTTTGTAGCAACATGTGCTTCACCGCTTCTGAGCTGCGTAACTCTTGTGTTTCCGTCTTGTATAAATCGAAACTCAGCCTCGGCCGTAGCTACTTTACCGCCCCAGTAGGAATTATTACGTACTAAATCGAGTTTCTGCTTTGGAACATCTTTTACAACTTCGAATGGTCCGGTACAGGTTCCTATTATGTTAACCGTCTCCTTGCCTTTTGTGTATGCAGCCGGCGACAAAATGCCCGTGTTGGGGGCAGCGACTCGTAACGGCAATACCACACTCGGGGCGGGCGTCGTAATACGTACAGTTTTAGAGTCAATCGCTTCTACTTTGCTGACGTTTTTTGGATTGAAGGCACGAGCCGGCGCTTCCGCAGCCAAGACGTGGTTCAATGAATTAACCACGGCAGCAGCAGTTAGGTCCTGTCCATCTGTAAACTTAACGCCTTGTCGTATTGAAAAATCCCATGTTGTAGGACTAGATTGCTTCCACGAAGTGGCAAGTGAAGGAATCATCTTTTGATCGAAGTCAATTCTCGTCAACGGCTCAATACACCCTGCTCTCGCCAAGTCGAAGGCATCATCAGTCGACATGTTCCAACCGGCAGTTGGAGCAAAGGGATCAATCATAACTAGTTTTCCAGCACGCACCTGCGGCGCACTAAGAATCATGGTGCCTACCAGAAATGCAGCCACAATGTAGAATCTCAAAAAACCAATACCAAGCATTCGACTAAGCATTTGTTAACCCCCTGAGATATGTTCTGTTCAAGACTTGAAGAACACTGTTAATTTTAAAACACAACATTAAACACTAGTTCACTAAATTTTATTAGATCATTTGATTAAGGGGAATGTCAAATTTCTAAATTATAATAAAGGTACTAGTTAATTACTGTTATTTACTTAATAAAATAATTTTTTATATTAAGTATATTTTTATAATAACTATATAAAGTTATACTTTTCTGTTCTGAGTACTTCTGGGGTAATTAGATAATAAAAGCAAAGCACGAATTGGGTTTTAAACTTGTGCTAATTCTTGTTCGACAAGAGCGGCCCAATAACTTGCGCCATAAACAGCTGCCGAATCATTAAAATCGTAGAGGGGATTGTGCACAACACATCCACCATCTTCGCCTTCCCCATTGCCAACGCGGATGTAGCAACCTGGTTTCTCATGCAACATCCATGCAAAGTCCTCGGAACCCATGCTGGGTGGGTGGTCGTCAGCTACATTCTCCTCACCAACAACAGCTGCTGCAGCGCTATAAGCTTTCTTCGTTTCTTCCGGAGTATTGACCAGAACTGGATACCGGCGATCATATGAAAATTCAACACTCAGACCATGTGCCTCCGCAATTCCTTTAACTATTTGTTCAATCTTAGTTTCAATCATGCTTTGTATCGTTGTGCTTAAAGCTCGGCATGTCCCTCTTATAACAGCGGTCTGAGGAATAACGTTCGTGTTAGTTCCTGCTTGAAACTGTGTGACGCTTACGACTGCTGCTTCCATCGGGTTAATATGGCGAGACACAATGTGCTGAAGGGCACTAACGATTTCTGCGCCTGTTGCTATCGGGTCTAGTCCTTGATGAGGATTGGCTGCGTGAGAACCTTTTCCAAATATAGTTATTTCAAACATGTCCGCTGATGCCATCGCAGGACCTACTCTCATTCCAAATTTTCCGATTGGAAACCCAGGTTGATTATGCATCCCATAGATTGATTCCACAGGAAACAATTCAAATAGACCCTCTTCACACATTACCCGTCCGCCAGCCTCATTCTCCTCCGCCGGTTGAAACACAAACTGCACCGTTCCGTTAAAGCGTCTTGTCTCGGATAAATATTTAGCAGCTCCAAGAAGCATCACAGTGTGGCCATCATGTCCGCAAGCATGCATCTTACCGGGGTTTTTTGAAACATGCTCGAATGTATTTTCTTCTTGAATATCGAGGGCATCTAAGTCAGCTCTTAATCCAATGGAGCGATTTGAATTTCCGACAGATAAGGTTCCAACTACTCCCGTCTTAGCAAGGCCTCGGTGAACTTTCAGCCCGAACGAAGCTAGTTTCTCTGCTACTAGATCAGAAGTCCGAATTTCCTCAAAAGCCGTCTCGGGATGGGCGTGGATATCCTTACGCCAAGCACGCATGTCTTCAGCGAAGGCTATAATTTCCGTTTTTACAGGCATCGTAGCTGTTCCATATTACAGTTAGTTAAGCTGTCAATAACCCAATACTCTGCGCATCGGCTGTATTCAGTTTTGTAACGATTTGTATTACGGACCTTAGTTTCTAGGACTCTTAAGTACATCTGAATACCGAGTATATATCGACAATTATATTGTCACATTGGATGCAAGTTGAGAAGCTACGACTCCCATTACCAAAGAATGCGAGTACATACTCACATTTTCTCAGTTGGGCTTTGCCCATCTAACGTGTCCCTACTGGAGTGCCATTTCGTTTTTGGAAACTCAGGATAACCAACAACCCTGTGTCGTATGTCCTGTTTCCACTCTATCTCAGGCCGCGGTGCGAGATTCCACTCCCATTCTTGTCGTCCTGTCGGTAGCTCAACTCCCCAGAGCGATTTCTCTCTTTTGAGAACTGTATCACCGTCGCAATAGAGGCGCTCAAGATCTGAAATTAGGCATACGTTACCTGTAAAGGAAGCTAACCAGTCTAGATGATTAATCACTAACTGACGTGAAAACTTTTTTACCCACTCGCTGTTAGAACTCCTTAATTTTTTATAAACGTAACCATTAGGTAACACTGGAAGTTGAGACACTATATTGACAGAGGCCACTAAATCTACTCGGTCACTGAGAAAGAATTGAGGCTTGAAATCCGGGACTTTCAGAGGCATGCCGCTGGATGTTATTGCGTGTACTTCCTTGACAATCCCTGTGATATCTAAACGATGGAGGCGTACGTTAGAATATGAATCGATTATCCTGTGAACCTGCCAAAGATGCAGGATATCTACGAGAATTACCTCCCGAAAGCGTTTGCTTAATTCGGTTAACGGGATATCAAAAAGAAGACCCGAACCTATGATCAGTACCGTATTTCTTTGTGTGCAGCATTCTGCCGCTTCGAGGATGAGTGACTTTGTACGCTCTAGGTGAGGCTGCCACGCGGTGTGGCAGCGCTGACGCCGAATTCTCAGATTTTTCAGTTCACGGGCGTACCCCATTTTCTTCAAATGGAGTGGAAAGGGTGTCAATAAATATTTAAATCCATCCCAAATCAATTCCCACCTAAGTTCATGGGTCATCCTAACTCACTATTGACACTGTAAAAAATTAGATCATAACCTGTTTGTCATTCTGTCAGAAGCAATATTTGTCTTTGAATCTAATATTCGAATGAACAGGACCGCAAAAAAGTTAATTATTGTAGCAAGCATTCTATTTTTATCGAATGTCTCAGTTGCCAGTGCTAACCCGGACGTCTGGGTCAGGTCAGCTATGATCTATGGGTTTGAGGATGGCAAGTTAGCTGCAATTTCGTTTGATTGGCACTTCGACGAGTTTTTTAGTTCCCGCACAATTTGGACCTATGACACAGATAAAAGCGGTGTGTTGGAAAAGAACGAGGTCGAGCAACTTCGTAAAGAGCTTTTCGATCCCCTAGCTCAGTTTGGTTATCACGTACATATCTGGGTTGCAGGGGAAAAGCGGAAAGACCTTGAAATAAAAAATTTCTCGGTAAGATCCTTTGGTTCTGTGTTGGTCTACCACTTCACCGTTGTGCTAACACCGAATATTGATACCGATGCTGGTGATGTCGTTGTTAGCCTCTATGACAAGTCAATCTATGTGGATTTTGATTTTGTTGAAAAGGATTTCATTCGTACTCAAGGTGTAATGAAACAGGGTTGTAAATTTAGAATAGCCCGTGGAAAGGGTGTTCAATCTGGTCATCGACAACCAGTCACTCTCAAGTGTGGAGGTAAATAAACAAAATGATCTCAATCGTTCGTAAAGTCTGGAACTTCGCGGTTAGTAGTCTTGTTATTGCATTAGTATTTTCTCCGGTTCTTATTGCAAAACTCGCAGAGGCTCAAACAACAGCGACTACTAGCGTACCAGTGATCGAGATTGTTGAGGAAGAAACCGTAGGTTGGGTTGGCTTTACGGAGTACATCATCCAGTTTCAACGCCGTGCCAACGCTGAAGTTTCTACCCATATGAACGCCATAGAGAGTGGTGAGGATTTTGGTGCATTTTTCCTAGGATTGGCCATCGCTTTTGTTTACGGAGTGTTCCACGCCTTTGGCCCTGGACACGGTAAGTTCATCATCATCTCTTATTTCATGGGACGGGAGGTTCGGATTACTCGTGGAATAATCATGGCAGCCCAAGTGGCCGTCGTTCACGTGATATCCGCCATCGTCATTGTATGGCTTGCGGATATTGTATTGAAGGCGGGATTTGGAGTTGGCCTGTCCGACATACCAGGTGTGCGAGCTGGAAGTTTTTTGATTATTGCAGGGATCGGAATCTGGATGCTGTATCAGGCGATTAGAGCATCGTTTGGCCATGTGGGTGGCGAGGATGCTGGTGGGCATGGCCACAGTCACGGACATGGTCACAGTCACGGACATGGCCACAGTCACGGAGGCAGCTTGGAAGGTGGCATTTTGGCTTTTGCAGCGGGAGTGGTTCCATGTCCAGGTGCCGTTCTCATAATGCTCTATGCTGTGGCCAACGATATGATATATCCAGGATTTATTCTCGTTGCAGCTATGTCACTTGGTATAGGCCTGACTATTTGCAGTCTCGGCGTTGGTGCAATAATTGCTCGGAAAACGGCTATGCGGTTGATGGATAATACGGTCGGTGGTGGCGGTGTAAATATCTTGCGTCATACATTTAATTATGCGGGCGCCAGTATTGTAACGATAATCGGTCTGGTTTCCTTCGTTGCCTTTCTTGACATACCTCTAGGATAAACAAGATGAGAAACCAGGATCCCAGCCCTGAAACCTTGGCTGCCCAGGCCCTGGGTTGGGTTGATCCTGATACGCGGGCGGTTATTCCCCCAATTCATCCTGGCGTCACCACCGAGCGTAATCGAGATCTGTCGTACGCTCGAGGTACTGGCTACATGCGAGGAACTCCCGAGAACTGTATTCAGGCGGAAGCCTTGCTGGCAAAACTTGAAGGTGGTGAAAATGCATTATTATATGGGTCTGGGATGGCTGCGATCGCGGCTGTATTGCGGACGTTAGAGCCCGGTGATCATCTCGTCGCTTTAAAAGACCTTTTCAGAGGTAGCCTAAAATGGATTCAACTCAATCTCATTCCTTGGGGTGTTGAGGTTGATTTCGTTGCTAACGACGATATTGGTGAATTGTTGCAAGCTATAAGGCCTGGCAGAACGAAGATAGTTTACTTAGAAACACCATCCAATCCTACTTTTAAAATAGTAGATCTCTCAGCGGCTATTAAGGTTACCCGCGATGCCGGAGCCCTGGCCGTTGTTGATAACACCGTCCCAACTCCGGTGCTAACTCGGCCTATTGAGTTCGATGCAGATTTAGTTGTGCACTCGGCGACCAAATATCTAAATGGCCACAGCGATGTTTTAGCCGGAGCTGTCGTATTTGGTGCCGGTACCAAACCACTGTTTGAAAAGGTGCTAGATTTACGTCACTTGGAAGGTGCCATCCTTGGTCCCTTTGAGGCGTGGCTTCTACTGCGTGGTATGCGCACTCTTTATCTTCGGGTCCGACATGCATCGGCTAGCGCTCTGCACATAGCTGAGTACCTAGATCAACATCCGAAGGTGGTTCAGTGCCTTTATCCAGGACTTCCAGACCATCCAGGCCATGAAATTGCTAAACGCCAGATGAGTGGAGGATACGGGGGTCTCCTCTCGTTCCGTCTAGCCGACCAAGAAAACGCCAACTTGCTACAGAGCCGACTCGAGCTAATCAAGCGGGCAACTTCGCTAGGCGGTGTTGAGAGCTTGATTGAACCAACCAAGAACAACGAGTGGCGGTTAGTACCGGTCCCCCTCGACCTAGTAAGGTTGTCGGTGGGAATCGAAGATACAGGTGATTTAATTGCCGATCTCGGTCAAGCGCTGGACGGACTATAAATTATTAGCGTATATGGCGTTTGTAATAGTTCACTTGTTTTCAAAAAGTAGGAAATGTCTCCTGTCTCATGAGTGGCACATCATCAGGCCTCCGCAATATTGCTATTATCGCGCATGTGGATCACGGCAAAACTACCCTTGTAGATAAACTTCTTAACCAGTCGGGGATACTTGGTCGGGGTGGGAACATAGATGTTAGGGTCATGGATTCGCACGACCTGGAGCGTGAGCGTGGAATTACAATCCTGTCAAAGAATACAGCAGTTAAATGGGGGGAGGTTTATATCAACATTGTTGCTACCCCGGGCCATGCCGATTTTGGAGGGGAGGGAGAACGAATTCTATCGATGGTCGACTCAGTTCTTTTATTGGTTGATGCTGTCGAGGGTCCGATGCCACAAACCCGCTTCGTGACTGCGAAAACGTTAGCACTAGGGCTTAGACCTATCGTGATAATCAATAAGGTGGATCGCCCAAGTGCGAGGCCGGAATGGGCTCTTGATCGTACCTTTGATTTGTTCGACCGGTTAGGGGCCAGTGATGAACAACTTGACTTTCCCGTGATATATGCCTCAGCGCTAGAAGGTTGGGCGTCGTATAATCCTGATAGAGCTAGCTCTGATATGGTTCCGCTCTTTCAGACCATCGTCGATCATGTGCCGCCACCCAAAGTCGATCTTCATGGCCCATTTCAACTTCAGGTCAGTGCTCTTAACTATTCGAGCTATGTCGGTGTGATCGGTATTGGACGCGTCCAACGTGGCAGCATCAAACGTAATTCTAACGTAACGGTGGTAAATAGCAGTGGTGATACATGGGACGAACGCCTTTTGCAAATTTTTGGATTTCATGGTCTCGAGCGAATGGAATGGGATGAGGCAGTGGCAGGTCAAATAATTTCTTTTACTGGGTTCGATGCCCTGCACATTTCAGATACAATCTGCTCACCAGAACACGTCGAGGCTCTACCGGGGCTTGTAGTCGATGAGCCAACTATAACTATGACCTTTCAGGTCAACGATTCACCTTTCGCCGGTCGCGAAGGCAAATATGTTACCAGTCGAAATCTCGGCGGACGTTTGTCGCAGGAGCTTATTCACAACGTTGCACTCAGGGTTGAGCCGACCGACGATCCAGACAAATTTAGGGTATCCGGTCGAGGTGAATTACATTTGTGTATTCTGATAGAGACCATGCGTCGTGAGGGATTTGAACTAGCCATCTCGCGGCCCGACGTAATCCTGAAAGAAGTTAATGGTAACATTCAGGAACCTTGGCAATCTCTCAATCTTGATTTTGAAGATTCCTACCAAGGGGCGGTGATGGAAAGGGTTGGCCATAGACGAGGTAAATTGCAAGACATGCGCTCAGATGGGAAGGGGCGTACCCAGTTAGAATATCTAATTCCCACACGTGGCTTGATTGGTTTTCGTTCCGAGTATTTGACTGCATCCTCTGGCACGGGTCTGATCTATCATGCGTTTGACCACTACGGTGACCAGCTTAATGTTGCGCTAGGGCGCCGTTCGACGGGTGTGCTCGTTTCAATGGCAAGTGGAAAGGCGCTTGGTTACGCCCTATATAATCTGCAGGACCGTGGTAACCTATTCATTTCACCCGGTACCGAAGTCTATGAGGGCATGGTAGTTGGTCGGCATGTTCGCGTTAATGATCTAAGTGTGAATCCCACTAAAGCTAAGCAGCTGACAAATATTCGTGCAGCCGGCAGCGATGAAAACATACTGCTTACTCCACCTATACAGACTACACTTGAGTATGCGCTAGAGTTTATCAATGATGATGAATTAGTCGAAGTAACACCAAAATCTATTCGCATTCGTAAGCGATTGTTAAAAGAGGGCGAGCGTCGGAAAGCAAGTCGGACACCCTAGTTAACTGCTGCTAACTTCCATAACCTAATTATCTAATTCGGAATCTGAAATGACTTTGAGAAAAGGTACGGCAAATTTTTTTAATTTGGCAGCTCCGACGCCATTGATTACGGCGAACTCATCTTTGTTGCTGGGCTTTAGGTGTACCATTTCAATAAGTGAGCGGTCTGTGAAGATCACATAGGCGGGAACTCGTTGAGCCTTTGCGAGCTGAAGACGTAATGCCTTTAACTTCTCGAATAACGTTTCTTGGTCCTTGGATACCACATCTATTGCCGTTACTGATTTAGCTTTGGCCCGAGGAGGCTTTTCAGCACGGATGGTGTCTGGGCGAAAGTTAAAATTATTTTCGCCCTTTAACAGTGAAACACCTTTTTCAGTAATCGATAGCCCACCGTAGCCCTGTACATCAAGGTGCAGGAAACCTGAGGCAACAAGTTGGCGGATTAGAGACCGCCATTGTTCTTTCTTTAGGGTGTTGCCGGCACCAAATGTTGATAGGTTATTATGGCCGCCCCTGGCTACCTTTTCAGTGAGTGATCCAAGTAATACGTTTATTATGTGCACGGCACCAAATCGCTGCCCAGTCTGCTTAATTGTATTCAGCACCATTTGTCCCTGTTTAGTACCGTTTACGATATTAATCGGATTTAGACAGATATCACAGTTTCCACAGGGCTCTATGTGTTCACCAAAATGGGCAAGTAATAACCTGCGACGACAGGTTGGCGATTCGCAATAACTGAGTAGCCCGTCGAGTTTGTGATGTTCACGACGCTTACGGTCCTCGCCAGCCTCCTCCTGCTCTATAAAAACTCGACGCATGCGAATGTCAGAAAGACCATACAGCATGTAAGCTTCTGCGGGCTCATCATCGCGTCCAGCCCGACCAATTTCTTGGTAATAGGCTTCTATACTTCCCGGGAGATCAGTGTGAAACACATAGCGCACGTCTGCCTTATCAATCCCCATGCCAAAAGCGATGGTTGCTACTATGACCACACCAGTCTCGGTCATGAATATGTTTTGGTTGTTCTCGCGCTCGACTTTGTCCATTCCAGCGTGATAGGGCAGGGCGCGCACCCCGTTTTCGCAAAGTAATGTAGCGGTCTCTTCCGATTTCTTCCGCGAGAGGCAATAGACTATGCCACTCTCTCCTTTATGATTTGCAACGAAGGTCAATAACTGTGTTTTCCAACCCCGCTTCAAGTCTACCATCATTTTAATGTTTGGACGGTCAAAGCCAAGCACCATAATAAAAGCTTCATCCGTGAATAGCTGCGTCGATATATCTTCTCTGGTAATCTTGTCTGCGGTTGCGGTGAGGGCAATGATGGGGGTCTCCGGAAATAGATTTTTTAACTGTGTTAAATCCTGGTATTCTGGGCGAAACGCCGGGCCCCACTGGGAAATACAATGAGCTTCATCTACCACGATGAAACGTAAGTCGAGTTTGCTCAGCGCTGCCAACATCTTCCGTGACATTAAGCGTTCTGGTGAAAGATATAGTAAACGAGTTTCACCAGTTACTACACGTTGCCAGGCGGCAAGATTATCTGTCCGCTTCTGCGATGAATTAATTGTATCGGCTACCACGCCTGCCAGTTTTAAACTTTCTACCTGATCTTGCATCAAGGCCACTAGTGGCGACACAACGATAGTAAGCCCACCACTAACTAATGCTGGAATCTGAAAACATAGAGATTTGCCGGATCCTGTTGGCATGACTGTTAGTACACTACGCCCGGCTAGAAGTGCATCTATTACCCTTTCTTGACCTGGTCGAAAAGCTTCGAATCCGAAAACTGTGCGCAATATTCGTCGCTTTTCATCATGGGTGGCATTCGAATAGGGGTACATCGGGAGACATTCTAATCTTTCCTGTCCGGAGCGCTAGGTTGAGCAAGCGCGGATCCCAATAATTTTGAAAATTCGGATACGGAACCCTGAGCGATGAATTTGACTCCGTATTCCATTGGACATTTGTCGTCTGACCCAGCAGAATTCTTTGCATTGGTCTGTTTTCGACGCTTTCGACCTATTTGTTCAGGATTTATTTTGTTAGTCGAACGATGCCGAGAAATATTTAATACAACACTTAACGGCATTTTGCTGGTTAGAAACATGAAATCTGGATCCAGTCTAGTGGGTATTGTCTGTGTGATTCTGGCGGTTTTTGCCTTCACAACACAGGACATGGCTGTTAAATGGCTTAGTGGCGACTACCCACTTCACCAAATCGTGTTCATTCGTGCTCTTATAGCTGTGTCTATCACAGTTGGAATTTTGGTCCCGTTAGAAGGGGGCTATCATATTCTAAAAACTAGACGCCTGCGGCTTCATTTATTGCGTGGGTTAGTACTCGTAGGTGCCAATCTAACGTTTTTCACGGGACTTACTGTCCTATCGCTAGGTGAGGCGACAGCACTATTCTTTGTGGCACCATTATTCATTACCACACTTTCGGTATTACTGCTGGGTGAGCGGGTAGGTCCCCGTCGTTGGGGTGCTGTGGCGATCGGTCTATCTGGCATCATTGTCATGCTGAGACCGGGTGATGAAATTTTCAAAATGGCAGCGCTATTACCGGTAGCGGCTGCATTTTGCTACGCTCTTTGCACAATAATTACACGCAAACTGGGAATGGCTGAAAAGGCCGCTACTATGACCTTTTTTATACAAATTACCTTCATTATTGTCAGTAGCGGTGTGGGCCTTGTGGCAGGAGACGGACGTTATTCGGGCGGAGGTTATCCTCCATTGGAGTTTCTGTTGCGTGCCTGGATATGGCCGAATTTTGGTGATGCACTAATAATTTGTAGCATTGGTATTTTGAACGCCGGTGGTAGTTACCTGTTTAGTCAGGCCTATCGAAACGCGGAAGCAGGATTAATTGCACCATTCGAATATTTCGCGATGCCACTTGCGGTGTTCTGGGGGGTTTTTGTGTGGGGTGACTGGCCGGATGGCGTTACATGGGTCGGTATTACCCTAATTTGTGGTGCTGGACTCTACATATTTTACCGAGAGGCGGTGTATGGTGTGCTCACGGATTCCAATCTTGCTATGGAGAAAACAGGCAATAACAGTTTTAAAGCCGCTAAACAGGTACTGGATGCTAAGGTTCCTCGATCTAAGGAATAAACTGTCCTTATTTTTTTAGAAGGTTAGTTAATACAGGTATTGGGTGCAGTATGTGGTAAGTTTAATTTTATGACGCTATCGTCATGGAAGGAACTTGGGGGGTGACAGGCATGGCAGGTAAACCCAATTATCGATTTGAACGATTACAGCGCGAACGTGCAAAGGCCGCAAAAAAAGCTGCCCGACTTGAGGCAAAGAAAGCGAAAAAGAAGCTAGAAACAGAAGAACTTGTTACGACCCCAAGTCGGCATGATGACGGACAAATACTGACTGATTAGATTAAAAACGCGGATCGGAAGTTAATCATCCGTAGAACTTGATCGAAGCGGAGCGGTGTTATTTTTGGAAATAGTCTGTCATTGGGATAAGCGCGACCAGAGGTAATTGTAAAGTTGGCGCGAGTATTGTGGTTATGAGGATTAGTATTGGGTTAGGTATTTTTTTACAACGCTCCAAGCCATTCAACTAACTATTAGATTAACGTTCCGAAACGGCTATGTATGTGGTTGCGGCAACGATCATTGCGGCACCGATCCAAGTATACAACCCAGGCACTTCTGCAAAAAAAACATAGCCAAGTGCAGCTGCCCAAATAAGCTGAAGATAAAACAAGGGACTGATGACGGCTGTGTCCGCGTCTTTGAGCGCTTGAGTAAAACTGAAGGTGGCAACGACTTCCAGAACACCTATCGCAGCAAACCAGGCAAGGTGGCTAAGACTTGGTGTTTGCCACACAAAAAAGACTGGTATCACACCAAAGGGTATACGCATTATTGAACCGTATATGGATATGGTGATAACAGAGTCAGTGTGGGTTAGAGTCTTGATTATGAGAATCGTCAATGCAAAGAAAAAAGCTGACGCAACTACTATTACTGAGCCGGTATCAATTGCCACGAAACCTGGTCGCAGGACTACCATCGCGCCTACAAAACCAAATATAATTGCAGCCCATCGGCGACCTTGCACAATTTCGCCAAGAAAATAAATCGCGAGGAGAGTAGTAAATATTGGCATAGTGAAGCTCAGCGCTGTTACCTTCGCAAGAGGAACTTCACGAATCGAGTAGAATAGGGCCAGCACCGCTATCGTACTAAACAAGGCGCGTAAGAAGTGTAAGAATAGTTTGCTCGTTCGAAGGGCAGCCAGTCTGCGTGGAAGAATCCATGGTAGGAGTGCGATCGATTGACTGATGGCACCGAATAGCGCTATCTCAAAGGGATGCAGGTCCAGTGAAAGGTGCCGTACTGCTGCTGTTTCTACGGCAAATATGAATGTAGCGATTGCGGCAAGGCAAATTCCCCGCAGGTTGCTGGGCGGTAAAGTTAAGAAATGAGTAATATATTCTCTCATTATTTATGTAGCCCAATTTAAGAATAAAGGGCTATCCGCAGATGAAGGGAATGGAGAATATTTCGGTTTCATGCTGAGACGAAGTATTGACGTTGACCACGGATTTGGGCCTGTCGATGTAGCCGTAGTGTTTATACATGACTGTACGTAATATAAAGACCTCTCATTTCCAAGATATTAGTTGATAACAATGACCGACCCGCAGATCACAGAAATGAGTTTGACTGAGGTGGCGTCTGCAATTGAACGGCGTCAACTGTCATCTTTTGAGGCTACTAGTGCTTGTCTCGAACAAATTAGTAAGCATGGAGATGACTTAGTCTGTATAGCCCGGATTGATCATGATAAAGCCATTAAATCGGCCCTAATTGCTGACGATGAGCAGTCAGAAGGTAAGAGGCGTGGACCACTACATGGTGTACCTCTTGCTCACAAAGACATGTTTTATCGTGAAGGAGAAGTGAGTGCCTGTGGCTCTCGAATTCGTAACAATTTTGTCGCAGACCGTACCTCAAGTGCACTTGCTCGTCTCGATAAGGCAGGCGCATTAGATATAGCACGACTCAATATGGTCGAATTCGCTGTCGGGGGTGTTGGTGGTCATAACTCAATCACCGGTACACCAAGGAATCCGTGGAATCGTGCTTATATTCCAGGAGGATCTTCGAGTGGGGTAGCAGTTGCAATAGCTGCCCGTCTTGTCTTCGGAGCGCTGGGCTCTGATACTGGAGGTTCGATCCGTATCCCTGCCTCTTGTTGTGGAATCGTTGGCCTTCAACCAACTTACGGGCGAGTTAGCCGCTACGGCGCCATGCCGCTGTCTTTCAGCTTAGATCATGTTGGTGTTTTGACGCGCACTGTATCAGATGCTGGATTGCTACTCTCCATCATTGCAGGGCATGACATCAAAGACGCCACCAGTAGCCGGCGTTCTGTACCAGACTATTTGAGTGGACTTGATGATAGTGTGAAGGGGCTACGTGTTGGTGTTGCCGATACGTATTTTAATGAATTCATGGATGAGGAAGTCAGTTTCTGCATGGAGGATAGTATCGAAGTATTAAGGTCTTGTGGGGCAGAAATAATTCCTATTACCTTGCCAAAATCTATGGAAATTGCGTCACGCATGGGTTCACTGATCGCTGCATCTGAAGGAGCCACAATTCATAGTGATTGGTTACGCCAACAACCAGAAAACTATGGTCCACAGGCGCGTGCTAGACTTACTACTGGGATGTACATACCCGCGACCAGTTATCTTGAGGCCTTGAATGTACGCTCAAGAGTATTTGACGAGTTTTTCAGGGCCGTGTTCGAGAAAGCTGACCTGTTACATGTACCTACCATGCCGATGGTGGTTCCAAAGATTGCGGATACTGATCGTGGTGACAATCCTAATTTTATGGACTTTGTGAGTCGAATTACTCGCTGTACCCGGCCGTTCAACTATTTGGGATTACCTGCGATAGCAATGCCAACGGGGCTGGACACTCGTGGACTTCCTCTTGGCTTCCAGTTGGTTGCCAGGCCATTTGATGAAGTTACCTTATTGCGTACTGCACGCAGTTACGAGCGCGAGGTCCGGCCAGTACAGACGGGACCAAAGCTGATTTAGCCGGTTTGTGGGCCGTCGTACTCTACTGCTGCCTCGGCGTGATGGGCAATCAAAAACCCGATCCCTCGTTCTTGCTCTTCTACTAAGTGTCCGAGGAGTCCAGCTGTACGAGCGAGAATAGGAACACCCTTAAGTGAAGCAAGAGGAAAATCTAGATCGAGCATAATTGCCGGGATAGCGCCTGAGACGTTGAGAATTAATTGGCGTCCCCAAACTTTGTCAGCAGCGTTTCTCAAGGCTCGCACCATCGCCACATGTTGACCCGAAATATTTTTTTCATCAGCAAGAGTGAACAGGCGCTCAGTGCGCGGGTCGACTGGCTTAAGGTGAGGATGACCAAACCCTGGCAACCGTTTTTTTTCCGCTCTTATTTCTTCTGCAATACGTCGCGCAATTGTATCCGTATCGCCTTCACCCGCGTTTACACGACGAACACCATCAGCGATTAATCTCCCGGCAACTTCGGCAGCGCCTAAGATAACTGATCCGCAACCAAGGATGCCAGCCGCAACAGCGCCTTGCATGGCACCAGGTTCGGCAGCTAAGGTCATACGACTCGCCTGTACAGAAGGTGTAATACCATGTTCAGTAATTGCGACGAGTAATGCATCAAGAAAAAATACCTGATCAGCCGTTGCTTCTCGACCGGTCAAATGGAAAATAAACAGCTCCGTAAACGTCATCACTCCCATTAATTCTGATGCCAGGTCTTTTCCTCTAACGGTGATTGAAGTAGAATCTGCTGTTGCGATAGCGCTTCTTATCTCACCGGGTTTACCAATCATCATTGTCTACCCTCCCTGAGTTACAGTGGTTATGAATTTAGGGACTAAAAAGGTTTTGCCGCAGAATTTGTCAGCCCAAATTCCAGCTGCCGACACGCAAATAAAAACACGTAGTGTTTACTTGCGCTCTAGAACTCTAGTTCTCTAATTCGTTGCTCTATTTCGGCGCGACGCTCTGCAGGATTAACATCGGCACTATCAACAACAACTTGTGCAACCTTGCTTCCAACTATACGGATAAATTCATCGTCGTTCTCTTCTCGTGGTGGTAAATGCAACACTGTATCTTGCGCGAAGGTAGGTATAATCCCCTGCTTATCACGAGGTGGAGATATGAATTTTTTGCCATCTGAGACAGCTGCAATTCCACGTCGAATTAACGTACGCAGCATTGCTACTCCCGTATCCGTTGCGTTGAGATTCTCTAGGGCGTGGACCGTTATGGGGCCCTGCGACATCATGGCCTCGTAGTCACCTGGGTGGCGTTGGCGTTCCTCGTAGGGTCGTTCTTCCTCTGTATGCCCCATGACATCGGTTCGTCCAAAACCAATTTTATCGCGATCACTTCGACCGTTGGGGTCTACTTCTTTATTAATGTGACGCCAGCCAACCATCTCCATATGAGTGTCATCAATTGGCCGCATCCAGCGTGTGTTGCTGACACGATAAAAGTATTTTTCCTCCTCTGCGCTTTCCCATAAAGCACCAAACTGGTTCATGTTAGCCATAATCGATTCGGTCGTTCGAACCCAAATATTTTCTCCCCACCGTCGCACATTGATATTCATCATACCGAGTGGTGTCCGAACCCATTCTACTATTGGCAGCGCACCCCAAGATTCGTGAAATTGAACACCACTGATGCGTGTGTGTAAAAATACGCTGTGTACCGGATCTTGCGTATTCTCTAATACCTGTAACCAGTTGCACGGATAAAGAAGTGTATAAGGTACGTACTCTGTGTGCGGATCCTCCAAAGTATCAAGAAGTGGAAATTCGGGTACGCTATCCGGTGGGCCCATATAGGAAAAGATAATACCTTTGTATTCGTAGGTTGGGTAAGCCGTAGAGCGAAGCGTATCCTTCAGCCGACTCTTCGGATCGTTGGGTGTATCCAAAATAGTACCGTTAACCGCATAGTGCCAGCCATGATAGCAACAACTGATACCCTCATCTGTGATTATACCATACTCGAGTGAGGTTCCTCTGTGGCAACAGTGGCGGTCTAGTAATCCAATATCACCACGTTTCGTTCGGAACAGAATAAGGTCCTCACCTAACATTCGAACCGTCTTCGGGAGGTCACCCAATTCTGAAGAAAGTGTTACTGGTTGCCAGAAGCGACGCAGATATTCCCCACACGGGGTATCAGGCCCAACTTGCGTGAGCTCCTGATCTGCCAGCGCGTCGCGTGTCTGTTGGCGGCCGGCATAGTTCTGGAAACTATCAACTTCAGAAATGACCATGGTCTGACCCTCTTACGATTTGACTCCGAAATTTAGTTATGTCCAACCGAAGCTAGAATGTAATCTTTTGCATCATATCCTTAAATCTTTGTCTCCGATTATCCGTCTCGTACCGGGCTGAATCAAGTATGACCGTTGCTATTTTCTTGCCGACTTCACACAAAACCTTCGTCTCATCTTCATCTCTTTGTTCAAGGGTGATTACTGTATCCTGCGTGAAGGTTGGGATTGTATCCAATCCATTTCTTGATGGTTTTATGAACGGTTTGCTAGATTTGACACCTCGAACACCGAGGCGCACAAGCCGTCGCACCAGAGTAACGCCACGGTCTGATCCTTGGAGGTTTTCTAGCCCGTGTACAGCAATTGGCCGTTGGCCAACGATTGCCTCAAAATCACCTGGTTCTATTTGGCGTTGCTCGTAGGTTCGATCGTCGTCATATTGACCATAGGAATCAACCATGTCCTTACCAATATGGTTACGGTTGCCGCGTTGGTCAGGATCAACCTCTTCATTAAAATGCCGCCAGCCAATGATATTCGTATTGGTATCATCAACTGCAATCTTCCAGCTCAGTCCAGAAGTACGCTGAAAATTCTTTTCTTGTTCGGCGGTTTCCCATATGGCAGCACCTTGACTGATATTTGGCATGATGACTTCGATTGTGCGAACCAACACTTTATCCTTCCATCGTCGTGTGTGAACGCTCATTAATCCGATTGGAGTTTCAACAAAATCGAAGCAACCCATCTCGCTATGGTACTGCGCGAACTGTGGCCCGCTGGTTCGTGCATGGAGGAAAACAGTATGTACAGGATCTTCCGCGTTTTCCAGAACTTGTAGCCAGTTACAGGGAAAATGGATCGAGTAGGGGATATATTCGGTATCCGGATCCTCACAGGTATCGAACATTGGAAACTCTGGTGTATCACTTGGTGGTCCCATATAGGCAAAGATGATGCCCTTATGTTCATGGGTTGGATAAGCTGTTAAGCGCAGATTTTCTTTGATACGGCTTGTGGGATCGTTAGGTGTCTCGAGGATGGTACCGTCTAGGCCGTAATGCCAGCCGTGATAACAACAGCTGATTCCTTCGTCGGTGATGATACCGTATTCAAGCGACGTACCCCGATGGCAACATTGACGATCAAGAAGACCAATGTTGCCTATAGTTGTGCGAAACATAACGAGATTTTCACCCAGCAGACGAATGGTTATTGGCAATTCGCCAAGTTCCGAGGATAAGGCAACTGGTTGCCAGAAGCGTCGAAGATATTCACCGCCAGGTGTATTTGGACCAACATGTGTAAGTTCAGCGTTTGGGACAATATTTTTACGTCGTTGGCGGCCAGAATACATTTGGTTTGATCTGCTGTTGGCTTCACTCATTTTCTCTTACTCAAAAGGGTAACATTCGGTTGTCAGAAGGTTATCAGAAAGACAAAGATTTCACAGCACAAGTAAATTCACGCTTACGCCTATTCGGTGGATTTTCTGCGCTATCCAATACTAAGCGCGCGACCTTATTACCAACTTCATGGATGAATTTGTCGTCGTTATTTCTCACCTCAAGTGGAATTACGGTGTCCTGTGTATAGGTAGGTACGGGGCTGTTGACTTCGAGTGATGGAGAGACTGACGGTTTTCCATTTTGTATTGAACGAATTCCACGACGTATGAGAGTTCTTAGTTTAGCAACACCGGTGTCGGTTGCCCCAAGATTTTCCCTCGCGTGGACATTGATGGGACCCTGCGAAACTATTGCCTCGTAGTCACCTGGTTGACGTTGGCACTCTGCAAGCGAGCGTCCTTCGTCCATTTGTCCAAATACGGGTGTTTTGTTCTTTCCAAATAACTCTGCGTTCCTGGGTTCTGGGTCGATGTCTTTGTTGAAAATTCGCCAACCAATGATTTCTGTAGTCGTGTTGTCAATTGGACGAAACCAACGACATGCAGTATTACGTTGCAAATATTTCTCATACTCACCGGTTTCGTTATTTGCGCCTGACTGGTTGATATTTGGCAAGATTAGTTCGGTTGTACGAATCCAAACATTATTTTTCCAGCGCCTTACGTTAACATTCATCATACCAAGTGGGGTATCTACCCATTGCACATTGGGTAATACACCCCAAGACGCTTCGAACTGTGCACCACTTATGCGTGTGTGAAGAAATACACTATGAACTGGATCTTGAGTGTTCTCCAGCATTTGTAACCAATTACATGGATACGAGTAGCAAAATGGGACCAACTCACTATTCTGGTCATCCCAGATATCCATAATCGGAAATTTTGGAACATCTCCGGTGGATCCCATATAGGCAAATAAAATGCCCTTATACTCTTGAACGGGATACGCTGTATGACGTAATTCCTCTTTAAGCCGGCTAGACGGGTCGTTAGGGGTATCAAGAATCGTCCCGTCGACACTGTAATGCCAGCCGTGGTAACAACAACTAATACCTTTTTCTGTGATAATCCCATATTCGAGAGATGTGCCCCGGTGGCAGCAATGGCGTCCGAGCAAACCTATCTTATTGGAATTAGTTCGGAACAGAACCAAGTCCTCACCCAGTAGTTTAACAGCTAGCGGTAAATCGCCCAGCTCTGATGCGAGTTCGACTGGTTGCCAGAATTGACGTAGATATTCACCGCATGGCGTCTTTGGTCCCACATGGGTCAGTTCCACGTTTTCTTCTAACCCTTGGATTCCTTGCCGACCAGCGTAGCTGGAAAATTGTTTTGATTCGAACGAGACCATAATTTAGCACTCCTCGAATTTTCGGGTATGCTAATAACATGGTACGAATCACCTTGGGTGGTGTCTATGGGAAAGACTAGTTTGCTTGCTACAAGGGTTGATTAGCATTTTTTTCAGCCGGACAACTTTTGGAGGCAAAATATGAAGTACTCAATATTAGCTGCCATATTTGTAATCATATTTGCCGGTTCGGCATTTGTTTGGCTGGTCAACAAAGATAATGAAGGTGAAGACGTTTCTACGTATTCATTGACTATAGAGCTTGCTGCACCCGTTAAGACCAAACTTAAGAAAACTAGTGATGGAAACCCAGTCGGATACAACCCAAAAATGGTGTCGGTCACTGTAACACTCAACTTTGAGGGTCCAGACAAGCTAACGAAAGCCCAAGGTGAAATACGTACTTTACGCAGGGCCTATTCAAATGCCATCGGCAGTTACCTGTCGAAAACTGAAACAACGAATAACATCGAATTAGATGTTAGAGAAATTGTTTCCGCAGCATCAGAGAAAATACTCGGTATTGGGATTGTGGCAGGATTCGACGTCGAGGGTAAATTTACAAATGTGACGGACAAGTAGTGTTTTCTTCCACTTTACTTTTTTTGTCGCTACGATGACCAAATTCGTATTAGATCGTATGGAGCCGAAAACTAATTTTCCATAATGTAAAAATTAAGGGGAGATTCATGATGAGACGTGTAGGTTCTTTTTTCTGCTTAGCGGTAGTACCGATTTTTTACTTCAGTCTCCAAAGCACAGTATTGGCACAGGACGTAAGACAACAGCTGGTTGCCTCAAGCACTCTGGAAGAAATCATAAAACGTGGTCGGATGATGGTTGGTGTTGCGACTTTTGTGCCATCAGCGATGATGGGTAAAGATGGAAAACTGATTGGCTTCCAAGTAGATATTGCGAATGGAATCGCAGATGCAGCCGGTGTCGACATGGAATTAGTTCCCACGGCGTTTCCCGGGATAATTCCTGGGTTACTGTCAGGTAAATTTGACACCATCATAGCTGGTATGGAAATGAAATCGAGTCGGAACCTCAAGGTCAATTTCGCGGGTCCGTATGGTTGGGGTAACCAAGGCATGCTCGCAAACAAGAAAATGACCGCTGGATTTAAGGTTAGCGGTCCTACGACTAGTAAGTCAGACGATTTCAACAGTGCAAACGTAACATTTGCAATGCGTCGTGGTACATCGCCGATCCAGATTGTAAAAAAGCACTTTCCAAAGGCAAAAATTTTGCAGTTTGAGGACGATCAACAAGCTGTTCAGGATGTACTAAATGGCAATTCTCATGCCTACTTGTCCTCGGAACCTAAGGTGAGTTATCAGGTCGTAGATAACCCGGGCGTGTTGTACAAACCTTACGCAGACCAAGGTTTCAAACGTTGGCCGATGGGCATTGCCGTGCGCAAGGGTGATGTTGATTTTCTAAACTTTTTAAACAATTGGATTCGGATTAATACTGAAAATGGCTTTATTGGTGAGCGTTTCGGCTATTGGTACGACTTCGAACGCCCTTGGCTTAGCAAAGTTGAAGCTAAGTAATAACAGGGGAGTAAAATAATTCTACCGCCCGTGGTCAGTCCACGGGCGGATATTTTTTTGCCAATCAGTATTGCCAAACTACCAATTTAATTGGAGTTGGCCCGGGACCGTTGCAAGGGTTATTAATCTGCGGACAGTTTGATATGGCGGCGAGTGCGTCAATATCTGCACGTAAATCGATATAATCGCCAGGCTTTGATGGCGGATCTACAAAAATTGTGTCCGCTAGCTTTCCACACTCGTTCGTTGGGACATTGCAGAATAGGTTAACATTAGGGACGATATCCTTACGGTTGAGACCGTGAGGCGAGAGAATGGAAAGAAAATTTTCTCGACACCCAGGACTATTTGTTACTCCGTAAAGCATTTCATTACTAGCTGCACTGCAGCACCCGCTGATTGTATCGTGAAAACCACAAGTGTCTGCAGTGATTGTAAAAAGTGGGCGTGCTTCGTCAGAGTAGAGTTTGTCACCAGTAGTCAAACGCAATGTGCAAGAAGCCTTTAGTGTATTAGGTGCATGGTAACGCTCTTGAGGGTCGGAAGCATTGTAACAGAGGAAATCTACCCCTTGCTGTCCTTCAAGGTCGATAATCCTCAAAATAGCCCCTTTGGGAATAACACCGGCCCATGGCTGGCCAGCGGGAATCACGTGACTTTCCAAAACTTTCCCTGGAACTCTACCAGTCCTGGCTTTTACGTCCGTCACTGCTTTACTCGCCTCGTCGGGCGATAATATCAACCTCGATCAAGCCATCGAGCGCCAACCCTGTGACACCGATAGTAGTTCGCGCCGGTTTGTGAGTCTCTGGAAAATATTCCTTGTAAATACGGTTCACTGTCGGCCAGTCGGCTTTAAGATCCGTTAGAAAAATCCGCACACTTACAACGTTTTCGATCCCACAATTACAGCCTTTTAGTACTGAAACAACATTATCTAGGGTTTTACGTGTCTGCGCTTCAATACCTTCAGGAAGCGGTTCGCCGGTTTTGCCGCTAGCGATCTGTCCGGCAAGAAAAATCCAGCCGTCAGCCTCAACTGCATGACTAAAATAGCCGACTGCATCCGGTCCGTCACTAATCATGTGGTAGGTAAGTGGATCCATATGTTTTCTCCTTATGAACGGCGTTCTTTTTTCTTATCCTGCTTATTGCCATACCTGTTCAGCAACACGCATCATGTTTTCACCTAGTACGCCACGAATTTCCTTTTCCGAATAGCCACGCTTCAACATTTGATCCGTCAGCTCTGGAATTTGGGTTGGTGCTACATATTCGATTTTATCCCAACTTGGCCCACGTGATTTGCCTCCTGACGCCTTAAAGTGAGCATCCTGGTGAACTTTCATGGGGTTGTGCGCGGCTGAGGGTGGATTAGCGCGACGTTCTTTCGGGTGGAGCCAATCTGTACCAATCCCTACATGTTCTGGTCCCACTAGCTTCGCCACATAATCAATATGATTCAGAAACATTTCTGTCGAGGCATCGTTGTCACCAAGGAAAACGCCAACTCCGTTTAAGGCTATTACACCCCCTGACTTGGCACAGGCCTTAATTTGATCATCCTTGATACTGCGCGGGATTTCCCACATTCCAGCCGGATTCGAATGTGAGAAAATCACGGGATCTTTTGAAATTTCAAACATGTCCATTGTTGTACGATAGCCGGTGTGGGTAGCATCAACGATCATGCCAACACGATTCATTTCCTCCACCAGCGCTACCCCAAACCTACTCAAACCATCGTCCGTCCGCTCCATGCATCCATCACCCACGATATTTTTTATATTGTACGCCATGAGCATGTGGCGGATTCCCAGTTTGTAGAAAGTTTCAACCATAAACAAATCAGAGTCGACTGGATTGGTGCCTTGGAAGTGAAAACTTATACCAAGTTTTCCCTCTTTTTTTGCACGTAGAACATCGTCAACCGTCTCAATTAAAACATACTTTTCAGGCTCTGCTATAAAGTACTTACGATGACGGCCAAGCGCATGGACGGTCTCATTGAGGTTATGCCAGTCCGTTGCAACAGTGAAGGAGACATAGGTGTAACCGCCATCTATCATTGCTTGCAGCATCTCTCCTAGTATAGGAGGACTGTCATGTCCCGCTAGAGGGATAAGCATATCCCAAACGATCGCGTCACGATGTAAAGCCTCAGCTTCCTTGGAAATATTCCATGCACTCATAATTTTATCCCCCATTTTCCTAATAGTTTCTTACTTTGCTTCAGGTTTGGGTCATACGATATCATTACGCCAGTCTATTATGATTTCTAATCAAACTATTAGATTACTAAATAGTAGAGCATAGGCGACAAATTTCTAGGATTGATGTAATTGCCTTGACATCACTTCCAAACTTTACGTGCAACCTCCAACCAATTAGTACCCAACACACCGCGGATCTCCGATTCCGAATATCCCCTCTTAATCATACCGTCTGTTACTTCGGGTAGCCGCGATGGTCTTACAAACTTGATGTCGAGCCAATTAACACTTGAGCGGCCTCCTGATGCCTTTTCGGTAGCTTCCTTATGTGCCTCTTTGGGATTCCAGTTTCCTGAGGCTCCTTCTCTTCTGTCGTCCCAGTCGAACACAAAATCCAGACCTATGCCTACGTGTTGTGGGCCAACGAGTTCGGCAATATAATCTATGTGTTTAAGCAAACCTTCTGCGGTATCGTCGTTGTCACCAACAAATGTACCTACCCCCATAACGCATATTACACCTCCGGTTTTGGCGCACGCCCTTATTTGATCATCTTTAATATTGCGTGGGTGGTTCCAAGCTCCCCACGCATTAGAATGTGAAAACACTACCGGCTTGGTAGAGACCTCACACATGTCCATAGTTGTCCTATAGCCAGTATGGGTCCCGTCAACTAGCATTCCGACCCGGTTCATCTCCTTTACTACTTGAATACCAAAGCTTGTTAAACCGGCGTCGGTCAGTTCCATGCAACCATCGCCAACATGGTTCTTTAAGTTGTATGCCATCAGCATAGTTCTTACGCCGAGTTTGTAATAAATCCCAACCATGTTGATATCGTTTTCAAGAATGGCAGTTCCTTGAAAACCAAAGCCGATTGCAAGTCTACCTTCTTTCTTAGCGGATAGGATATCGTCAACGGTTTCAACAAAACGGTATTTTGTGGGATTGGCCTGTACAAACGCCCGTTCTTTAGCGAGTGTATGTATAGTCTTGTCTAAACCTTCCCAGTCATGTGCGAGTGTTAAGGCTACATAATCGACCCCATTTGCCGCGCTGTCCGCCAGTGTATTAACACGACCGACCGGATCTTCATGGCCAACCCAACTTTTACTCATATCACACAAGATAGCTTCCTTGTGGAGTTTTGCGGCCGGTGCTGAAATATTCCAGTCTTTCATGAATCGCTCTCCCATTTTCACAATTAATATGGCCAATATAAGTACGTTAACAGCAGAATGCCCCCTCAACAATCTATGCATTAGAATGACATTTGGAGCCAAAGTTAATGCAAGTGCGTTGAGATGCGCCGTTTGACTCGCCTATCAATTAACTCTAGCATTTTATTTGGTCACGCATTTTAAGTTTTTAATATCTATTGTTGCTGTGATCTGGTCGTCGTATTGGATAAAGCTTTGACGAAACCTATCCTCATCTACGTCCACACTTTTTTGGATTACTCACTATTTTAATCACAAATTAGACCAGTGAATTTTCACTACTAGGATGGACAATATGAGTCTGGATGTTAAGCCTTTGAGTGATTTAATGGGTGTCGAGGTGAAGGGTATAGATCTATCCCAGCCTCTAACAAAAAAAACGTTTGCCGAAATACATGATATCTACTTGAAACATATTCTTGTGTTGTTCCGTGGGCAGAATATTACGTTACAACAACTTATGGACTTTACCGCACTTTTTGGTGAAGTACCGAATCACGCTAATCCAAAATTTGCGCATCCTGAGCATCCTGAAATCCTCGTGTTATCAAATGTTAAGAGGGATGGTAAGGCATTTGGTGCGGCGCCAGAGGACGACGGCGGATGGCACAGTGACAACGCATATTTGAAAGAACCATGTTCGGCATCAGTGTTCTATGCAGAAATCGTGCCAGCGGAAAACGGAGATACGATGTTTGCGGATATGTATGCGGTGTACGATGCATTATCACCAGATATGAAGAGACGTATTGATGGACTCAAATGGCGAACTCATAGCGATAAAATTGAGGGTAGGGATGTAATTTGGCCGCCTAAGACAGCAGATGGAAAGGCTATGTACCCAGATGTGTTTCATCCGGTGGTGCGAACGCATCCTGAAACAGGCCGTAAGGCGTTATTTTTATGCATGCGTTATGTCGAAATGACGACGATCGTCGACATGGAAATAGGTGAGGGACAAGCATTACTTCGTGAGCTGCGTGATTTTGCGACTCAACCACAGTTCGTTTACTCGCAAGTCTGGGAGGCCGGAGATACCATGGTATGGGATAATCGCTGCTCTCTGCATCGCGCTACTTATTGGGATCAGAATAAATACCAGCGCCTGATTTACCGGACCTTTGTAAAAGGTGACGTACCTTATTGAGGTAAAGAAAGTAAAAATTATCTTATCCTCGGCTATTCACTGGAGCCACTATCGTAAAGTGTTGTTCCCCTCATTTTTGAAATCCTCCAGCCTTCTTCTGTCCGCAAGAATTCATCTTGGTAGATGCTGACCCATGTCGGCCCATAGAGTGGTAAAGGCTTTCCCAATTTCTTTTCAGCTTTGAGGTAATAGATTGTTTTATAAGAAGAAGATTCGGCGTGATGCGGATCAATGACTGATACGAGTACGTTAGATAAGATATGTAAATGGATCGCTGTGGCAGGCCTGTGATCCATTGCCTCGCGTATTGCTCTACGGCCCTTGAGCGTAATCCCAAGGCGAATCCATACGCCATCTGGTGTAAATAGTTTCGCTAGTGCATTTGATTGTTTTCTGTCATTGAACAGGCAGAATTTCTTCAGTACACGTGTACATTCCCACTCGATCACTCGTTCTTTGTTTTGATCCAAGCCAGCTCTCCGTTGTCCGATGGGCTTACACTGTCATGTAAGTAAAATTACCCACTATAATTCGGGTACAGGTTCACGTTCGAAAAGTGTAACTCCCTCCTTTTCGGTAATTCGCCAACCATCTTTCGTGCGAAAAAATTTGTCGGTGTAAACACTGACCCACTTTGGTCCATTCAGTGGTACTGGTTTATCTAGAACTTCTCCTTCTTCGTGACGATAAATCGATTTATAGGAAATTGATTCCGCATGATTAGCATCAATGGCTGTAACGAGGATGTTTGATATTACGTGTCGACTAAGTGCTTTGAGGGGGCGGGCATCTAAAGCCTTGCGAAGTTTTTTGTGCCCTCTAAGTTCTTCGCCTAGGCGATACCAGACCCCGTCAGGTGTAAATAAGTTTACGAGTTTGTTATATTGGCGTGTATCGCTGTAAAGGCAAAATAGAGTTAATAACTTCTGGCATTCCCACTCGATTTCTCGTTCGTTTTCTCTATTCATGTTATTCCTCCTTACCTGCAAACATCAAATGTTATTTAGATTTCTATGTATGACGCTTCTCATGTCGTATTTGGGATGTCTAATAAATTGGGAAGTTGGCCTAGGTTGTTAAGAAGGTTAATATGGATATCTATATATTGAGCCGAAAGATATTGTGAGTATGTCGGTAGAGATAAGACGCTTGAGCGATGCGATTGGAGTCGAGGTCCTGGGTGTTGATCTTTCGGAACCTATGGATGACGCAACGTTTGAACAGATTCAAAATGCGCTTCTAGATCATGCAATTGTCTTGTTTCGTGACCAAGATATCACAATTTCGCAACATATGGATTTTTCAAGACGATTCGGAGAGCTCGAAGCCCACTCAGTCCCCGAGGACGCACATCCGGACTACCCTGAAGTTCTTGTTCTTTCCAATGTAAAAAGTAATGGAGAACTGGTGGGTGCGCCCCCTGCTCCAGATGGAGGTGGATGGCACAGCGATTATGCCTACAAGCGAAATCCGGCGTCGGTGTCAGTCTTTCATGTCATGGTTGCGCCTGAAGTCTACGGCGATACGATGTTTGCCAACATGTACAAGGCTTACGAAGTTCTGTCTGATACCATGAAGGTTAGGATAGAGGGTCTAAAGTGGCGTAGTGATAGAAAAAAAATCCAGCGTGAGCTGTATCCAGATAAAGTATTTAGCGATACAGAGTTAGGAAATATTCACGACGTTGCGCATCCAATTGTACGTACCCATCCTGTGAGTGGGCGGAAGGCACTCTACTTAGCTATGAGAAGGGTCAGTATGACAAAGATTGAAGGCTTGTCGGAGGGAGAAAGCATGACACTCATCGAGCAACTGCGGGATTTCGCGACGGCTTCACGATTTGTCTATTCTCATCACTGGTGTCCGGGGGACGTAATGGCGTGGGATAACCGTGGTTCTATCCATAGGGCTACCCCGTGGAACCAGCAGCAACATCAGCGACACGCTCATCGCGTGACAGTGATGGGTGATATTCCTTTTTAGTCTAGCTTATGTAATAGACTGACGTTTTTGATCCGTAGACTATGACCAGAGGGGATCGAATGGACCTCAACACGATTTAGGGTGCAATATTGATGGATTTATTGTCTGTGGTTTCACTTCCAGAACGTTTTGATGACGAGAACCATCTTGACGAAGTCCTTACTAGGCCCTCCGAGGCATTGGTAGAGGATATGGCAAGTCTTGAAGGAGACATATTAGTATTTGGCGCCAGCGGACAATTAGGGCAGACAATTTGTCGGTTGGCAAAACGCGCAGCAGCAGATAAGCGGGTCATCGGCGTTGCACGATTTATGAACTCTGGCCCACGCGCTGAGCTCGAATCATGTGGTGTGGAGACTATGAAATGCGATCTTTTTGATCGATCCAGTATTGAGAGCCTGCCGCATTCACCAAACGTTATTGTGGCTGCTGGAGGCAGGTTTGGGCCAAAAGGAGATAGAGCACTCGGCTGGATGACTAATACTTACGTGCCAGCGTTGATAGCTGAAATATTTTCAGATAGTCGCTTAGTCACGATGTCCTCGGGAACAGTATATCCCATGGAACATGTGACTAGCCAAGGTTCTACGGAGGAGTCTCCTACGGAACCGGTAGCCGACGAGTTCGCAAATTCCTGTCTAGCTCGTGAGCGTATATTCCAATATTTTTCCGAACAAAACCGGACGCCAGGTCGAATCATACGCCTCGCTTATGCTATCGAAGTACGCAAGGGCGTAATGCAGTATATAGCTCGAAATGTTTATTTGGGTAAAGAAATCGATCTTAGCCTTGGCCATGTCAACGTAATTTGGCAAGGAGATTTTGCCTCGCAACTCTTGCGCTCCTTCAACCATTGCACTACGCCAACAACGCCAATTAACGTTACTGGTCCGGAAACAGTAAGTCTGCGCGATCTCGCGTTTTCGTTTGGCCATATATTTGGTAAGGAACCTAAGTTTGTTGGTGTTGAGTCTGATCGTATCTGGTTGGTGAACAGTGCTAAGGCTACACGGTTATTTGGTTATCCACTTGTATCCCTCGAACATATGATCCTTTGGACGGCTGATTGGGTTGCGCGGAGCATGCCATATCGCGAAGTGCCGTTCCCTGGACAAGTCAGGTGGCCCATACCCTCTTAGACAATGGATTTTTCTGATCCAATTAGATTAGGGACAGCTCAGCTGTCACCGCTAACACAGTGAGCGAAGTAACATTCTAAAATCTGCTGAGGCTGGTTAGTAGTATTCTTCCTCCCTTCTAGTTCCAGATTTGTTGCGCAACCCGCATGATATTTTCGCCAAGGATCCCACGTACCTCTTTCTCGGTGTAGCCGTGTTCCAGCATTAATTCTGTTAACTTTGGCATATCCTCCGGTCCTAGGTAATGGATATCTCGCCAATCCGGTCCAATGGAATCGCCACCTGAGGCATGAAAGTGTGCAGCCTGGTGTAAGTCCATCTGGTTGAAGCGACCGCCGAATGATGTTTGGCGAGCTCCGAGCGCCGGATCTGCTGGTGTTGCGGGCCGTGCATCAAATGGCTCGCGTCCCCAGCCATCGGGCACATAGTCAGTGCCGATACCCACATACTCTGGCCCGACCAGCTCCGCAACGTAGTTTATATGCTTTAGCATCAATTCGGGGGAACCATCGTTGTCACCCATGAAGACACCAACACCATTGATACACATTACACCACCCGACTTTGCGCAAGCCTTTATTTGGTCATCCTTTACGTTGCGGGGGATTTCCCATAACGCAGCAGGATTAGAGTGCGAAAAGATGACGGGAGCGCTTGAGGCCTCAAACGTTTCCATAGTAGTGCGGTAGCCAGTATGGGTTACATCAACGATCATACCGACACGATTCATTTCCTCAATCATTGCTATTCCGAATCGACTTAATCCATCATCGGTTCGCTCCATACAGCCCGCACCAACACGATTTTTCATGTTGTAGGCCATCAACATATGTCGAATCCCAAGCTTGTGGTATGTCTCGATCATGTTGACGTCACCTTCAACAGGATTTGTTCCCTGGAAGTGGAAGACAATGGCTAGTTTTTTTTCTTGTTTAGCACGCTCGATATCAGAGAATTTGTCGACCAGTACAAATTTATCCGGATTGCTAAGAAAATAGACGCGTTCCCGGGCAATCGCTGTTATAGCGGGAACCAGCCCAACCCAATCATCCGAGATTGTCAGGGAGGCAAGCGAGTAGCCATATTCAGCGGCACGCGTGAGCACTAGATGCTGGACATCTACTCCGGTTCGACTCATCCAGGGCACAGTCATGTCCCACAAGTGCGCGTCTTCGAGCAGTGTTGCTGCTTCCTCTGAAACGTTCCAATCAGCCATGCTTCTCTCCCTCTGTTAGTTGCTCGTCAGGCCATATCCTCTTAAACCTATGAGCTTATATGGCTCTAGACTAGCGTGGAATAACAAATCATGACAGTTGATTTGTTACTTGTAGTAATTTGATTTGCGATGTTTTAATTCAGAAACTTGACTGTGCCCATGATGAGAACTGTTCGTATATGAATAATTATGGAAGAGAGCAATGGCGTGAATTTGCTGGTCGTCAGCGTGGACAGAATGTACTTGAGAACATCGCACTAACTCACGTAGGTATAGGTACCCCCTGTGGTGAGTATTTGCGACGCTATTGGCACCCCCTGACGCTGTCGTCGGAATTAGGCGATCTTCCTCTAAAGTTACGTATTTTGGGTGAAGATCTGGTTTTGTTCCGAACGAAGAAGGGCACGCTTGGTTTACTCGGTCTTCATTGTTGTCACAGAGGTACATCTCTTGAATATGGTATTGTGACCGATCACGGTATCAGTTGCTGTTACCATGGGTGGCATTATGGTTTGGACGGAACAATTCTTGAGACGCCAAACGATCCGTCAAGCAGGATCAAGGATGAATTGAAGGGAACTGCCTATCCGACATATGAATACAAAGGGATCATTTTTGCTTACATGGGCTTGCCTGCAGACATGCCAAACTTCCCAATGCTCGATGTTTGGCAGGAACCAGATACTGACATGGTTCCTTATTCTTATTCGTACCCTTGTAATTGGCTTCAAATACAAGAAAACAGTCAGGATCCCATTCACGCAGTCTTTCTCCACACGCGAATGAGTGGGGTGCAGTTTTCAGAATCTCAAGGTGAAGTGCCAATGCTGGATTTTTTCAAGACGCCGATAGGTATGATCTATGTGTCGACGCGGCGCTGGAAATCGAACGTCCACGTTCGTACAGTCGAGGTAATAATGCCCAACCTTACCCAAGGTGGCGCGATCTGGGAAACGGCTGAAGAGGAAAAATACTTTCAGCGAGGAAGTGGCACGAGTTGGAAGGTTCCGATCGATGATACCAGTACAGCGATTCTAGGTTGGCGGTTTTTTAATGGGAGGGTTGACCCTGAAGGTCGCGGAGACAAGGAGCGAATTGGCAAGGATATGATTGATTCCTTTGGGCAGCTTGCTGACGACCGTTCCTATGAAGAACACCAACGAATTCCGGGTGACTATGATGCTATGACCTCTCAGCGTCCAATTGCCGTTCATGACCTGGAAAATCTCCAGTCCTCTGATCGTGGCGTGGTGCGGTTCCGCCGTATGCTTTGGCAAGGTATCCAAGCGGCGAAATCTGGCAAGACACTCGTCGCACCTTGTGCACCCAATGGCGGAGTAGTACCAACTTATACACAAGACACGGTTTTACCTATTGCCACTAAGGGTCTTGGAGATCGTGTTTTGATTCGCGAGATTGGCAAAAAAGTCGCCGAGGTTAACCTTAAGAGTGCACAGTTCGGTCCTAACCGGCGGCAGAAGGAATTCGTCCGTATGATACGCGAGCTTGGCTATTAGCGTCTCTGGAATGTCCGTAAAACCGCTGCAGGGCGACCGACGCAGAAGTAATCTGCGTGGCATGTTGTTGTCAGTAGCCTCCGGTTTTGTGCTCATGGCATCATTTGGCCTGGTACGTCATGCTACCGCTGAGCTACACGCCTTTGAGGTTACTTTCTTCAGAACATTTTTTGGTCTCTTGTTCTTGACACCATGGTTATTACGTTCGGGATTAAAGATTTATCGGACGGCCCACTTTGGTTTGCATTTTTTTCGGAATTTTTTACACGCGGCCACATCGTTAGTGTTCGTTCTTGCGCTGACGATGTCTCCCTTTGCCGAGCTAACTGCACTATATTTTGTATCACCAGTTTTCGTTACTATTATGGCAATCATATTTCTCCGTGAAGTTGTGGGGTTCCACCGCTGGACTGCCGTGATGATGGGGTTCGCTGGAATGCTCGTCATTCTCCGTCCCGGTATTGAGGTGCTTGAGCTTGGATCACTCTTGGCCGTTGCCTCGGCTCTAACCGGGGCCGGTAGCGTAGTCGTCACAAAGGTGCTTACCAGAACCGAGTCAGTCGCTACCATGACTGCTTATGCTATGACACTCATGTCACTCCTATTAATAATTCCGGCAGCGTTTGTGTGGCAATGGCCGAGTTTAGCCACACTACCCTGGTTAATAGCGATCGGCTTCGGCGGTGTTTTATCCAACTATCTTTTTGCTTCTTCGATAGAAGCTGCTGAGATTAGTGTAATTACGCCTTTGTCTTTTTTGCAACTACTGTGGGCGGCAGCGATCGGTTTTCTGTTCTTCGACGAGATTCCGGAGATATTTGTCTGGATAGGCGGCTCTATGATTTTCTCGGCAACGACCTACATTGCGGTGCGCGAGCGAGTTGCCGCGAAGGCCGATCCACAAACCGGTCATGTTTGAATATAATACCGTCTAACCTTCGTAACGAGACAGACGCTAACCCAAATTATTTAGCCAGCAATGCAAGCCGCTGGCGGTCCTCCTCGGTGCCTTGGTGCTGGTACCAGTGACGGGCAACCTCCTCGCGACGACATATCCAGACGTCTGGATATGTCGCAATATGTTCTATAAAGCGAGCGAGTGCAGCAATACGTCCCGGTCGTCCAATCATTCGACAGTGCAGAGCCACAGTCAGAAACTTTGGTGCCAGTTCTCCTTCAGCGTACAGCCAGTCAAAGGCATCGCGCATGTAGGCGAACCAGTCGTCAGCCATTGAGAATCCCTGTCCTCGACTGAACCGGCCATCGTTGGTGTCGAAGGTGTGGCAGATAACGAGGTGTCGCCGTCCGGCCATGGTTACCCAATAAGGTAGGTCATCGTTAATGGCATCACAGTCGTATAGGAAGCCATTTTCCTCAACTACTAGCCGTCGCGTGTTCACGCTGGGTCGGCCAGTAAACCAGCCAAGTGGTCGACGCCCTGTCAATCGCTCGATTGTATCTACGCAGCGCTCGATGTGGTCCCGTTCGATGTCTTCTGGAACATTGCGATAGTCGATCCAGCGCCAACCATGTCCCACAACATCGTAACCACGTTCGGCAACAACTTCACCTATCGCAGGGTTACGTTCTAGCGCCAGGCCGACACCGTATAATGTGAGTGGCAGGTCGCGCTCTCCGAAGACGCGCAGGATTCGCCAAATGCCAGCACGACTCCCGTATTCATAAGAGGATTCAATATTAAGGTTACGTTGGTTCTCAAACGCTGGTTGCGCACCGAGTTCTGAGAGCATGGTTTCCGAATGAGTATCACCATCGAGTACGCAATTTTCCGCTCCTTCCTCGTAATTTACAACAAAATTGAGAGCTAGGCGGGCAGCGCCTGGCCATTGAGGATTGGGTGGTGTAGGACCGTAGCCGATGAAATCGCGATTTATTGAATTTGTAATGTCACACCTCACACTTATTGTCGTTGCTATCTTCTATTTCCAAACCTGACCGGCGACTCGTATCCAATTGGCACCAAGTATGCCACGAATGTCCTGTTCAGAATGGCCACGCCTGAATAATCCTTCGGTTACGTGTGGCAATTGTTCCGGCTCAACATACTTGATATCGAGCCATTCCTTGTCATCAGACTTTGCTATTTGCGGTACCCAAGGACCTGCGTTCTCCATGACGGCTTTGGAATAGTCGAGATCAAAGACATAATCGATGCCAAGTCCTACATGCTGAGGACCTACCAAGTCTGCAATATAGTCGATGTGATCCAACAACATTTCTACTGAGTTTTTGCCGTTGCCGAGAAACGCGCCGACACCATCTACTCCAATTACACCACCTCCGTTCGCACAGGCTATGATCTGGTCATCACGCAAGTTACGATGGTGGTCCCAAACACCGCAGGCATTACAATGGGTAAACACCACAGGATCCTTAGACATCTCCAACATATCCATAGTCGTGCGATAGCCGGTGTGGCTGCCATCAACCAGCATACCGACACGGTTCATCTCCTCGACTAGCATAACGCCGAAATTTGTAAGGCCAGCATCGTAACCTTCTGTACAGCCACCACCAGCCGAATTATTGATGTTATATGCCATTAACATGTGACGAACGCCGAGTTTGTAGTAAACCTCAATCATACCGGGGTCGTTGTCGATCGGGTTTGTTCCCTGAAAATTTATATACACAGCGAGTTTATCTTCTGCTTTCGCTCGTAAGACATCATTTATTGTCTCAACAAATACATACTGATCAGAGTTCTCCGAGAAATATTTGCGCTCCTTTGCAATCTTGTGGATTGTTTGATCAAGTGAGTGGTAGTCGTGCGCAACAGTCAGCGAAATCAGGTTATATCCATTAGCCTTCATGCGTGGCAGGGTAGCTAACTTCCGTTCCTGCGATGCGTAATCCATCCATGGAAAAATCATGTCCCATACTATTGCGTCTTTGTGAAGTGCGGCTGCTTTCTTGGAAATTTTCCAATCACTCATCACGCTGTCTCCCCGATGAAGGATAGTCAATTTACTCTATGGTAATTTTATTATTCTTAGTAGCACCAAATTTATCACTTCTTATGCTAGTCTCCTTATTGGCATAATTCATGGTTTAATTTTTAGGGCACCGCAACCTACTCTTGGCAACGTGTCGGTTCCACATTATCGGCATCGCTGATATTTGGAGAGTTTAACATGGCGGAATTCACATTGGTTAGCGCCAATAAGAACTATTGTTTATGGCCACTTCCGGCCTGGCTTTGCTTGAAGGTAGCGGGTCTGGAATTTGATGAGATTATCATTCCTTTTGGTCATGCAGATTCACGAAAGAGATTCGAGGAGCACAGTCCCTCTGGTGGAGTTCCGGTTCTCAAACATGGTGACCTAACCATATGGGAATCCTTATCGATATGCGAATATGTCGCGGAGTTGGTGCCAAGTGCGAACTTGTGGCCAGAAGACAAAATAAAACGGGCGCTCGCAAGGACCGCAGCATCGGAAATGTATTCTGGTTATAAGTCGATTTTGAGTAGGGTAATGCCGACTAATATTAGACGACGAACCGGGCCACTTGATTTGCCTGAAGAATTACAGGCGATCGTAGACCGCAACACAGAAATTTGGCGCGATTGTAGAAAAAAATACTCGGATGAGGGTCCATTTTTATTTGGCCAGTTTTCAATAGCCGACGCATTTCACGCGCCACTCGTCAACCGCTTTGTTACCTACAATGTTCCGCTTGGTCCAATCGAAACAAAATATCGAGACGCAGTACGAAATCAAATGTACGTTTTAGAATATGTAGCACTTGCCGAAGCAGAGCCATGGGATTACGAAAGGTCTGACCGACCATTTTCTTCTTAAGGGGGAAGCACAAGCGAAATGTTAGGATGGTGATATGGCAAAATTGACGTTGATTTTGGGATCTAAGAATTACTGTTTGTGGCCGGTTTGCGCTTGGCTTTGCTTGAGGGCGGCAGGTCTCGATTTTGACGAAGTCGTTCTCCCGTTCGGTAAACCTGATTCACGTGATCGTTTTCTACAGTATGGCCCGACAGGACGCGTTCCTGTCCTGAAGCACGGTGAGCTTTCAGTTTGGGATTCTGCAGCTGTGTGCGAGTATATTGCCGAGCTTGCACCGGAGGCGCGACTTTGGCCTGAAGATAAATCGCGTAGAGCAGTAGCGCGCTCGGTTGTTGCAGAGATGCACTCTCATAAATCTCACCCCCTACACACCTATTTACCGGGGAATGTACGACGTCGGGTTACTGGAGTTGTGTTACCTCCAGATGTCGAAAAGGTTACCAACCGGATGACTGACATATGGGTGGAATGCATCCGATTATATAGTCAAGATGGCCCTTTTCTCTTTGGTCATTTTACGATTGCCGACGCGGTGCAGGCTCATATGGTAAACCGATTTGTAACCTATGGAATTGAACTTGACCCTATCGCAGCAGCATACCGTGATACGATGCTTGCATATCCACCGATGGCAGAATGGGTTTTAGCCGCAAATGCCGAAGACTCGAGTTTTCAGCCGGCAGATAGGGTTTTCGCGTCTTGAATGGTAAGTTTAAGTGCTAGCTGGAGGAATTTGTAGGAGTAGAGCAATGATCAAAAAAAACGTGAACGAGCTTATGGTTGCGTGGGCCACAGAGATACAGGCGTTAGATCCTGATAATGTAGGCGGGCCAACAGTTTTGGATACAGCCGCCAACCTAAATAAACTCGCTCGGGATGCGGCGCAGGATCTTCCCTTCGGAAGCGAACCCGCAGACTTTATACGAATGCTTGAATCTCTTGCGAGAGAGTCAAACGAAGATGGCTGATTCGGAACTCACTGACTTGAGTTTAACTGAAGTTGCTAGTGCAATTGCTACTAGGAAAGTCTCGGCGATAGAGGTGACTCGAGCTTGCTTGGACCGTATAGAGAAATATGACGGAACCTTAAATGCTATTGCGGGTATTGACGGAGATGCGGCTCTTAGCGCGGCATCACAGGCTGACGATGAACTAGCCGCAGGCAAGACACGCGGTTCCTTGCACGGGGTACCTCTTGCTCATAAGGATTTATTTTACCGAAAAGGACAGCTTTCAGAGTGGGGTTCTAGCATGATGGCGGGATTCCGACCCAATCATACAGCAACTGTTCTGGAACGTTTGGATACCGCAGGGGCTTTAGACATTGCCCGCCTTAACATGGTTGAATTTGCGCTTGGGGCAACGGGGCATAACAAGGATGTTGGAACTCCATGTAATCCATGGAATCCAGAATTTGTAACTGGCGGTTCATCCAGTGGATCAGGTGCAGCCGTTGCGGGGCGATTTGTGTTTGGTTCATTAGGTACCGATACAGGTGGATCTATCAGACATCCATCTTATTGTTGTGGTCTTGTTGGTCTCAAACCCACCTATGGTAGGATCAGCCGCCATGGCGCAATGCCGCTTTCGTTATCGCTTGATCACATTGGACCCTTAACTCGTACAGTTTCTGATTGTGCTCAAATTATGCAGGTAATTGCGGGTGTCGATAATATGGATGCGACATCTAGTGAGATGCCGGTACCTGACTACGTTTCCAATCTGGAGCGGAGTATTAAGGGTCTTAGGGTCGCCGTGCCAGTGAATCACTTTCAAGATGAAGTGGATCCCAAAGTGCGACCGTTTCTGGATAAAAGTATCGCGGTATTTCGTAGTTGTGGTGCTGAGATAATTCCCGTCACCTTGCCGAATTCTATTGAACTGGGTGCCCCCTTGGGTGCCATGCTGTTAGCAACTGAAGGCGCTGCTTTCCACAGTAAGTGGATCAGGGAAAGTACCGAAGGATATAATGCTGCCCAGTATACGAGGCTTGCTCCAGGCTTTTTTTATCCAGCAACGCGCTATCTCGAAGCACTGAATTTAAGAACACGTGTACTAAGCGATTTCGTCGATGCTGTGTTTGATAAAGCTGATCTGATGCATGCGCCGTCTGTTCCAATTCCTGTACCAACCATTGCAGAATCGGATCTCGCAGACGACCCTAGCTTTGGCAAATTTGTGGGTAGGTTTACGGGCTACAACCGACCCATTAACTACATGGGCCTTCCTGCCCTCTGTCTACCAGTAGGGATAGATGACCGTGGTCTCCCAGTTGGATTTCAGCTTGTCGGGCGGCCATTTGACGAACCCTTATTATTGCGTGCAGGCTGGGCGTATGAGCGAGAGTCCAGTTGCCAGCTAATGGCGCCACCACTATAAAATTTGTTAATTTAAGGCAATATAACTGAGGCTGGGGACAAAGGACTCGCTTGTTACTCAGAATATGGCCCGTTGGCCTCGAAGTCTTTCAGTGCCTTCTGCATGAAAGCAGTTCGTTCCTCGCCGACAAATTTATCTCCCGCGCGGTAAATATCGATAACGCGGTGCGCTACATCGCTGATCTGCTGGCGCTCGTCCGTATTACTTTTTGGTATACGCAGGATTGTATCACCACCCCACAGAGGAACCGGATCGCCGAGCACGGTTGGTTGCGGCAGCGTTTCACCTTTTGCTAACCCCCGGATCGAGCGGCGATGATGGTTACGCGCCATGGCAACCCCGCGATCCGTCGTACCAAGATGTTCGCGCGTATGGATATTGATTGCACCCTGACTCCTCCATGCCTCGTAGTCACCTGGCATACGCTGCATCTGCTCATACGACCGTTCACTAGTCTGGCCGTAAAAATCAACCTTGTTATATCCACAGTCTTCCTTGTTACCGATTCCCCTCTTGTCCATACCTTCGACGAAGTGGCGCCAGGCGATCGTTAGTGTGTTGGTATCATCAACGGGCACAACCCAGCGTGTCAGTCCTGCACGGGCAAAATAAAGTGATTCGTTTGCATCGGGATGCATGCTACCATTCTGCGAAAAGTTAGGCGGCATGTGATCGTGGACACGC
>CAYQNO010000013.1:0-96429 GCA_964419045.1 uncultured Flavobacteriales bacterium | reverse complement strand
AACACCGGCAATTGAGAATGGTTGGCAGGGAAATCCAGCACATAGAATATCGTGATCAGGGATTATTCTTTTTGCATCAATGGTTCTTATATCTTCCGTGTTAACATCATTATCCCCATACCATGCTTTATATGTAATATTTGCATATTTATCCCATTCGCTGGAAAAAACGCATTTACCACCGACCGATGTGAGTGCACACCTAAATCCTCCTATGCCCGCAAAAAGATCGATAAATTTAAACGGGAGTTTTCCGTAAAGATACGAAGGGATAGTAGGTTTGGAAAAGAGTGAATATCCAAACTCTTCTTCTCTGGCGCTGGAGATAATATTTTTAAGGAACTGATTCTGGGAAATACCGCTGGGAGTGTTCTGTTTGATCCACAAAATATCATTAGGATCTAAATCTCTTATATGCAAATTATTATTGCTCAAGTTAACCTCTCTGGGAAATTATGCTAGCATGATATCATAAATTCCCAGAGAGGCGAAGTTTTTAATATGTTGGGTTGGCGTTGTTATTTCTGCGGTTAAAACCAACTCTTCACCGTAAATCAGTCTCAAAAAGTTGAATCACATCAGAAGGGTAGTGGACTTTTTCCTTCCAACCCATTTTTTTGAAATGCGAAAAGGTGAAATCGTCAACCTCAAACATTTCAAGCATTTCCGGAACATCATCGTCTTCCAATACTTCCCCTAGTCTGGCATCATTCTCTTGTGAAGTCAGTTCTGCTCATTTTGGTTTTTTTGTCCAATCGCATTCATAGAAATCAAAGGTGGGATTATGAAATATATGTTGGTCATCATGATCACAATGGGATCACCAGTGATCGGGGAAAAACAGAAAACTTTTGAGTTGAGGATTCCTCAAGAGTCGAAAGAACAGTGTTTCAAATCCAGAGACACATTCAAGTTTCACCTTCCAGTGATTTCCATGAAATCCAAGTGTATTCCCAAACTGGAAAATGAAGAACCCGAACTGAAGAGTATCGGGATATAAAAAAACTCCTCACCTTGGGGTGTTAAGGTAAGGAGTCTTCTCAATATCAAATCTTCAAACATACGATATTGAGACTATTTAGGGATAGTTTTTGGGTACTGGTTAAGTACACAAAACCCCCTACGATTTTGGGGTAGGGATGTCTTTGATATTCCTATTCCGAATATATTCTGCCAAACTTCCCCTATGAAACGCCTGACCGCATCCATCTCCGTAACCATCGCGGTACTTCTTGGAGGTATGGGAATGAGTTGGAGTGCTGATTTCCAAAAGGGACTTGCTGCTGCGCGAAGTGGAGATTTCACAACTGCTCTTCGTGAATGGACACCTCTCGCCGAGCAGGGCAATTCCCAGTCACAGTACAATCTGGGTGTGATGTACGAAAACGGAAACGGTGTTCCAAAGGACCATAAGACTGCGGTGAAGTGGTTCAGACTTGCTGCCGAGCAGGGGGATGCCGATGCCCAGAAAAAGGTACAAGAATTTCAAAAAAAGATCGATGAACAAAATGAATTAAGAGCATTACAAGCAAGTGCTAAACAGGGAGATGCCAATGCGCAGTACCTTCTAGGTTTAATGTATGACTATGGAGACGGTGTCCCTGAGAACCATAAGGAAGCGGTGAAGTGGTACAAACTTGCTGCGGAACAGGGACATGCCGATGCCCATGAAAGGTACGGTGAACTAGTCCTACAAGATTTTGTCTACGGAAGTGACATTCGGAAATTGGAAGATCTCGGTAAATCTGTGGAGACTTTGTGCAAACGCAATATAAAATGCGCTTTTATTAAGGTTTGGGCGTATTTGGACATTACGAAAGATGGTCATCTGTCGTTGGCAGAGATTGCCCGATTTCAACGCAATATAGTGAAATTTGCAGCAGTGCATCAGGATCAAAACGGACTCAAGACGGAAGATTTTGCTGCAATAAACTTAGCATCAATAATATTCTTACCTATCACGGCGTCGTCAGTTCTGCACAGTTTCGACTATAACAACGACGGTTTGCTCTCAAAAAGTGAAGTTCTCAATGACACAGAGTTTTCAAAGTTAGTGGGAATTGATTTAGATACACTTGCAACTGGTTTAAATTTTCATGCTTTGGGTGAAAAATTAAAGGATTCAATGAACGAAATCCCGTTTATTAAATGAGAAGATGTTTGATAGGGAAATTTAAAGGGTGTTGAGTCTGTTTGTAGAAGGGATCAACCACGTACGTTGGCAGACTCTATGACCGTTGAGTGATTTCGATAAGGAGAAAAAATGCTCAGACTAAGCGCTATAATTGTCTTAACTTACTTTTCGTTTACCGGTTCACTGAATGCTAATGAGATAGTCCCATTCGAAAAGATCATGAAACTAATGACTGCGGGGGATATTACCTACGAGCGCATCGGGTATTACGAACGACCATTCAAAGTGATAAAAAAATCAGATGGTTGGATATTGAGGCAAATGCAAAATTTCAAACAGTCCTCAATAAAAGATGAGGGCGATAATAAAATTTCGGTTAATGATTTTCCTCATAATTGGACCGTCAACGGAACCTGGACATTTAAAAAAGTGGATGCCAAATGTCGTATAGATCACAAGAATGGCGGTATGGTTATGAGATGGAATTGCGGCAGTTGAACTCCCTGTGACCGCTTCTTGGAAAATTAGACGCTAAGGAAATATTCCTCGCAGGCGAAACTGAACACGGGAAAGTTTATCTTCTTGGTGGTGAAACCGGCGTCGAAAGAAGAACTGAGAAAAATCCAATTATTACAAATGGTTGTCGCTGCATAATTGTATTCCTTCAATGTCCTGAAATTGTTAGATAAATAGATACCGACAACTGTTACAGGCACTATAATTACTCTATGCTACGTCATTAATTTTACCCAACGGGATTTTCACCAATACTGAAACGTTGGTACGAACAGAAGTTCCGGGTGCGCAGCGGAAGTTCTCAATTGAGTCCCCCTCACACGAGTATTCTTTGACGGTGGAATAGGAGAGAACAGGCTAGGATTGCCAGGATTTTGATTTTTTAAAAAATTCAGTACGTAAGAAGGAAACGAAATGCAATTGAAAGATACCAAATTGTTCCGTCAACAATGCTATATCGACGGAATTTGGGTCGACGCTGACGATGGCATGGTCATCCAAGTGACTGATCCAGCCACAGGTAACGTCCTAGGGTCCGTTCCCGATATTAAAAGCGGGGAAACACAGCGCGCGATAGAGGCAGCGAATCGAGCTCTCCCGGAATGGCGTCGTAAGACCGCTAAAGAACGCGCGTCAATTTTACGGAAATGGAATGATCTGATGTTGGTGAACCAGGACGATCTCGCACGTTTAATGACGTGCGAGCAGGGTAAGCCGCTTGCGGAATCGAAGGGTGAAATAGCTTACGCGGCTTCATTTATTGAATGGTTTGCTGAAGAGGGTAAACGTGTCTACGGAGAACTTATCCCTGAACCTACTAGCGATAGGCGCATCATCGTAACCAAGGATCCAATCGGTGTATGTGCAGCCATTACTCCTTGGAATTTTCCGTCTGCGATGATCACTCGAAAAGCGGGACCAGCGCTAGCGGCCGGCTGCACCATGGTGGTTAAACCCGCTACATCTACGCCACTATCGGCGTTAGCATTGGCCGAATTGGCGGAACGAGCCGGAGTCCCTGCGGGGGTCTTTAATGTCGTGACAGGTGGTTCGCATGCCATCGGAGGCGAGATGACTTCTAATCCTATTGTGCGAAAATTAACGTTTACTGGTTCGACGGAGGTAGGAAAGCTGTTGATGCAGCAATGTGCCGGGACTGTGAAGAAAGTTTCATTGGAGCTTGGCGGTAATGCGCCATTTATTGTATTTGACGACGCTGATCTTGATGCAGCTGTTGATGGTGCGCTGGCCTCAAAATACCGAAATGCAGGACAGACCTGCGTGTGCGCAAATCGCATATTGATTCAAGAAAGTGTCTATGATGTGTTCACCGAAAAACTAGCGGCTGCGGTTAATAATCTTAAGGTAGGCTCGGGCCTGGAGGAAGGGGTCGTGCAGGGTCCACTTATAGATATCAAAGCGGTAGAAAAGGTTGAGGCACATATTGCTGATGCGACCGGGAAGGGAGCACGACTTGTCCTCGGCGGCAAACGTCACTCTTTGGGGGGGACATATTTTGAGCCGACAGTTCTCGCAGATGTAACCGAGGATATGGTGGTCAGCAAGGAGGAGACTTTTGGTCCTGTTGCGCCACTGTTTAGATTTAAAACAGAGGATCAAGCAATTGCCATAGCGAATAATACGGAATTTGGTTTAGCATCCTATTTTTACAGCCGTGACATTGGCCGAATCTGGCGCGTGGGCGAGAGCCTTGAGTATGGCATAGTAGGAGTAAACGTGGGCATTATTTCAAATGAAGTAGCACCTTTTGGTGGAATTAAGGAATCGGGGATTGGGCGCGAGGGCTCGCATTTTGGTATCGAGGAGTTTCTCGAAGTGAAATATCTCTGCATAGGTGGCATGGATACCTAGAATAGAGGATAAATCGAATAGAGGATAATTCAAAAATTTTTTTAACTTTGAAAAGTCTGTCCGGGTTAGTGTCGAGGATCGATAAAGAATGAATAAATTTGACTATGACCTGTTTACGATTGGTGCCGGTTCAGGGGGTGTCAGAGCCTGTCGTATGGCAGCAAATTCAGGCGCAAGAGTCGCAGTAGCTGAAGAGCGTTATCTTGGGGGAACCTGTGTCAATGTTGGCTGTATTCCCAAAAAACTCTTTGTTTATTCATCCCACTATGCAGAAGACTTCACGGATGCTAAAGGCCTTGGCTGGACTGTCGGTGAAAGGAGATTTGACTGGTCACATCTGATCGCCAATAAAAATGACGAAATTTCTCGTCTAAATGGTGTCTATGACCGGTTACTCAACAGTGCTGGTGTCGAAATTATTAACGGCCACGCGGTTCTAGAGGATGCTCATACAGTCAAAATTGAGGGTAAAAGATATACGTCTAAATATATACTTATTGCTTGTGGTGGTTGGCCTTTCGTTCCTAACTTCCCAGGTAACCAGCACGTTATAACCTCTAATGAAGCATTTTACCTAGACCACCTCCCCAACCGGGTTATCGTAGTTGGTGGTGGTTATATAGCCGTTGAGTTTGCCGGTATTTTCAACGGCCTCGGCGCTGATGTAACACAGGTGTATCGGGGATCAAGTTTTCTTCGCGGGTTTGATGACGATGTCCGCTATTTCCTTGCCAGTGAGATGAGGAAAAAGGGCATTAATATTCAATTTAACACCGATATAGAGTGTGTGAATAAATTGTCTGACGGATTTTTGGCGGAAATGCGGGACGGGAGTAAACTGGAAGCTGATTGCATAATGTATGCGACCGGCCGCAAGCCATTGACTACGAATATTGGCCTTGAGTCAGTCGGAATTGAAGTAACAAATAATGGTGCCATCAAGGTCGACGATTATTTCCAGACATCAGTCGATAACATTTACGCAATTGGTGATGTTATCGATCGGATAGCATTGACACCTGTTGCAATATCTGAAGGCATGGCGCTAGTTAAGACCCTGTTCGGTGGTGAGCCAACAAAGCTCGACTATGAAAATGTTGCTTCGGCAGTATTCAGCCAACCAGCGATTGGCAATGTCGGGTTAACTGAGGTGCAGGCTCGTGAGCGTTATGGCTTGGTTGACATCTACAAATCTGAATTTAGTGCTCTCAAGAATACCTTAAGCGGTAATGACGAAAAGACCTTGATGAAGATTATCGTCGACAGGACCAGCGACCGAGTCGTTGGAGTTCACATGGTTGGGCCTGATGCCGGAGAAATCATTCAAGGAATTGCAATCGCGCTAAAGTGCGGTGCAACTAAAGCCCAGTTTGATGCAACAGTCGGTATCCATCCGACCGCAGCGGAAGAGTTTGTCACCATGCGCGAACCAGTTACTGAACCAACACCGGACCCAAAGCAGCCTTCCACTTAAGTAGCGAGCCAAACTCTTAGTCTCTATCTGCTAAATTAAAGTTAAAATCCCTAGCTGAATTAAAACCTGTGCACAGAGCAAATTATAATTTTTGGTAACGGTGACTTAAGTCAAATATCAATGAGACTTGAAAAATTGTTAATCCTGGGGATCTGATATCGAAAATCTGTGGATAATAAAGGTAAACCGGCGTATACCGTTCGCTCTCGAAGGCCACGGAAAGCGTAACGAGTCATAATCTTAGGGGAGTTATGTGCCTCGATAATATGGGCTTGTTGAAACTTTTGTGCTGGTGTGCTTTTGGAAGCCTTTAGAATATTATATTAGATGAAACGAAGGCGAGTATAAGGTGTCTAAGATGGCCGTGACGTGGAGTAAAGATAGCTGGAGAGATAAACCCGTCCAGCAGATGCCCGAGTATCCTGACGCAGACGCCTTAGCGAGGGCGGAAGAACGGCTGCGTGCGTTTCCCCCGTTGGTATTTGCCGGTGAAGCGCGAGAACTTAAAACGTATTTAGCTGAAGCGGCGTTTGGTCGCGCGTATCTGCTTCAAGGCGGTGACTGCGCAGAGAGTTTTGCCGAGTTCAGCGCTAACAATATTCGCGATATGTTCAAAGTATTGTTGCAGATGGCCGTAGTTTTGACATTTGGAGCTGCCTGTCCTGTTGTAAAAGTCGCAAGACTAGCAGGTCAGTTCGCAAAGCCAAGATCGGCGCCTATCGAGACAATGGATGGTCTTGAATTACCGAGTTATCGTGGTGACATTATTAATGGTATTGAGTTCGATACCGACGCCCGACGTCCTGACCCACAACGTATGGTTCTCGCCTATAACCAGGCTGCGGCAACCCTCAATCTACTTCGCGCATTCGCTCAGGGCGGGTTTGCTGACCTGAACAAAGTGCATCAATGGAACCAGGATTTTGTCCTAGCCAGCCCAATGGGTGAACGTTATGCCGAAATGGCAGAACGGATTAGTGAGGCACTGAATTTTATGCGAGCATGTGGTTTGACAGGTGAAAGCATGGTCGAGCTTCGAGAAACGAATCTCTATACCAGTCACGAGGCTTTGCTATTGCCCTACGAAGAGGCATTGACGAGGCAGGACAGTCTGACTGGGGACTGGTACGGATGCTCTGCTCACATGCTTTGGGTCGGGGACCGTACACGACAGCTCGATGGAGCTCACGTTGAGTTTGTGAGAGGGCTGAGCAATCCTCTGGGTCTAAAGTGCGGGCCAACGATGGAAGCAGACGACCTATTGCGACTAATTGACGTTCTTAATCCAAATAATGAACCTGGCAGGCTAACACTGATTGCACGGATGGGGCACGATCAGGTAGCAACAAAAATTCGGCCCCTTATTCGTGCAGTGAATCGAGAAGGCCGTTCGGTTGTGTGGTCATGTGATCCTATGCATGGGAACACGATCAAGTCGTCAAACGGTTACAAGACAAGGCCGTTTGATTTTATCCTTACGGAAGTACGGGAGTTCTTTAAGATCCACCGCGAGGAGGGCACATATGCTGCTGGCGTCCATTTCGAAATGAGTGGACAGGATGTTACGGAATGCCTTGGTGGTGCGCAGGCTATTTCGGAGGAAAGCCTATCAGACCGATATCATACTCATTGTGATCCACGACTGAATGCTAGTCAGGTTCTAGAGCTGGCGTTTCTAATTGCCGAGTCACTGAAGGAAAATCGGGTGAATTCGTCATCGAATTCTGAAGCGGCATCCTGATATGGAGAATATAGACGAAGACTCTTCATCAAGGATGGGAGTAGATGTGCACCAACCTTGGACAGATGCCTATTTCAATCGTACTAAAGAGATCGTTGCAAAATATGGTGATGTAGCGGTTACGTACGCAATTTTTATGCGTCGGCCTGTTATTTCGGCTCCTCGTTTAGCCGTAGACTGGTTGCAAGCCAAAGCCGTTGAACGGGGGGTTTCATTCGATATTGAATTTGGTGTTGAGGAAGGGCGATGGATTGGGGCTGGCGAACCGCTAATGTTTGTGACTGGATCATTCTATCACTTGGTAGATTTAGAAACTTTGCTGCTTCAAAAGCTTGGTGCAGCATGTATTGCGGCTGACAACGCCTGCTCAATGTGTATGGAGTTGCCACATGTCCGATTTGTAGCAATGGATGCGAGACATTGTGCCGGGACTGAGATGGCTGACCTGATGAGTTACGCAGCTAGCGTCGGTACTGCGCGGGCTAAAAGGAAGGTGAAAGCGGCGGGGTTTGTAGGTAGCTCAACCGATGCAACAGCCCAATATTTTGGCCAATCAGAGGGGTTCGGTTCGATGCCGCATGGATTGATTGGTTATGCAGGCTCTACGGTAACAGCAGCAGAAATGTTTGTCGAAACCTTTCCCGATAAGGACCTGACTGTTCTTATCGATTATTTCGGGCAAGAAATTACGGATGCACTTGCCGTCTGTAATCAATTTAAAAAGCTCGCCCAAGAACACCGACTAATGGTTCGGTTAGACACTCCTGGTGGTCGATTTTGCGAAGGTCTCGATCCTGCGGCATCATACGCCGTGTTGGAACGACATGTGCCGGCAGCAATTCGTGGTTACAGAACAGAGGAAGAGTTGCGCCACTTACTCGGCCCAGGCGTATCAGCAGCGTCTATCTGGTATTTACGTGAGCAATTGGACGAAGCTGGTTTCAGGGACGTAGGTATCATTGCTTCAAGTGGATTTAGCCCAGAGAAGTGCAAGGCAATGGCGATTGCCACCGCACCGGTTGAGGCTATAGGAACGGGAAGTTTCCTACCCGAACGTTGGTCTGAGACCTTCGCAACTGCAGATATTATCAGTTACAACGGCCAGCCGCGAGTTAAATTGGGTAGAGAGTTTCTCTTACGAACATAGTTGATAGGGTTTTATAAGGTGAAAAATATTATTCATCTGAGCGCTGGTAGTTATCATAATGAAGCTTAGATCATATGGATCGTAATCGTTGCTTTTAGGCAATATGGAATTTTGACAGACTAATAGAATGCTGAACCCTGGAGATCTCGCACCGAATTTTGTCTTGCCGGATCAAGACGGAAATAACCTGATGCTATATGGTCGTCGTATTGCGGGCAGCCCGGTTGCATTGGCCTTTTCCGCAGGCGGAGAGAATGAGGGGGTCTTGCGTGCAGTATTTTCACGGGTTCAAAGTGCGCTAGATAATGAAAGTATTAAGCAGATCATTGTCAATTGTGATAGCTCGGCAACCAATGCTATATCGGCTAGCAAGCATGATATTCACTTTCCTCTGGTTTCAGATGTCGATGGGAAATTGGCGCGTGCTTATGGAATTGCCCCGTCGATCAATGTGGGTGTGGTGGGATTACCATCACCGCAACCAGTAATATTTTTGCTTAATCTTAATTTTCGTGTAATTGCCGTCTTACGCTTCGACCAAAACTCCATTGATACAAAAACGCTAGGTGAACAATTATCTCGGGATATTATAGATCGTATTAAAGAAGCTATACCACCCCTCGAACCACAAGAAATTTTTGCCCATCCTCCTGTTCTTCTTATTCCAGATGTGTTTGAGGAGGAGTTTTGCCAGAGACTGATTAACTTGTGGCAGTCTGGTGGAAATGTTCAGTCAGGATTTATGCGCAAAGTTGGGGAAGAAGGCGTCGAGATGCTTGATGATACGATTAAGATGCGTCATGACCATAACATTCAAGATCCTACGCTTTTGCAGGAAATAGAAACCAAATTCGCTCGCCGGGTAGTGCCAGAAATTTCGAAATGTTTCAATTATGAAATTTCAAATCTTGAGGGTATCAAGATCGGATGCTATGAAGCAAAAACGCAGGGCCATTTCAGTGCTCACCGGGACAATACCACGCCAATAACGGCCAATCGACGATTCGCTGTAACTTTAAACCTTAATGCCGGCGAATATGAAGGGGGGCATCTGTGGTTTCCAGAGTACGGTCCCTATCTTTACTGCCCACCCACAGGCAGTGCAGTTATTTTTTCGTGTTCTATGCTACACGAGGCGAAACCGGTGACGAAGGGTCGTCGTTTTGTTTTTGTAACCTTTATGTACGGTGAGAATGACATGCGTGAGCATCGCGCCCATTTGAAAAAAATTGGCCGAGAAGACTGAAGTCATTTCACCTCTATACTAAAGTGATGAGGTGGAGGCTGGTGGATACTAAATTTAGCGGCGAGATTTTTAATAAGGTATTGGTATAAATTTATTAGACGAATTTAATATGACATTTAGTGGTTCTAATTAAATCAAGCAGTCGCGATTATTTGAACAGAATCCGCTATAATTGAAAATATGACTGATCTAATGAGTATAGCACTCGCCCAAGTTGATCCAACTGTTGGTGACCTAGAGGGCAACGCTGCATTAATTCTTGATGCTCGTAGACTGGCGGCTCAAGACAAGGTGGATATTGTTGTGTTCCCTGAACTGGTAGTGTGTGGTTATCCGCCAGAAGATCTTGTCCTTAAACCAACTTTTCAACGTTTGGTCGAGGCAACGGTCAATAAACTAGTCTCTGAGACAAAAGATGGTGGCCCAGCACTTATGGTGGGTGCGCCATGGCTGGTTGACGGATCTATATACAATGCAACTCTGTTGCTGGACGAAGGAAAAATCTCGGCAGTCCGCTATAAACACAATCTTCCAAATTATGGCGTTTTTGATGAAAAGCGAGTCTTTGCTGCGGGACCACTTCCTGGGCCTATCAACTTTCGTGGCGTCAGAATAGGAGTTATGGTATGCGAAGATATGTGGACTCCTGATGTAGCCGAATGTCTTGAGGAGTCGGGTGCAGAACTATTGCTTGTGCCAAATGGCTCCCCATTTGATATCCACAAACGTGAAATGCGGCTGCAGTTTGCTGTTCAGCGAGTGACGGAATCTGGTCTTCCTCTAATATACGTAAACCAAGTTGGTGGCCAAGACGAACTGGTATTTGATGGCGGATCGTTCGTTCTCAACGCCGATTGTAGACTAGCTGTCCAGCAACCGGACTGGGAAAAACACTTGCTTGTCACCAGATGGGCAAGAAATAATAACAGCTGGGCTTGTGACACTGCTGAGCAACATCAGCAATGTGAGGGCCTTGAAGCTATTTATCGTGCCTTGGTCGTCGGTCTTGGAGATTATGTCCGAAAAAATAATTTTCCAGGCGTAATACTGGGTTTATCTGGTGGGATAGATTCTGCATTGAGTGCGGCCATAGCAGTTGATGCCCTAGGGAGCGATAGGGTGCATTGCGTGATGATGCCGTCGCCCTACACCACGCAGAATAGCCTTGATGATGCCAGCGAAGTAGCAGCTCTTCTCGGAGTGCGCTTGGACACTATCCAAATACATCCTTCGATGGATGCTTTCAAAGTTTTGCTGCGGGCTCTGACAGATGATTCTCAAAACACTAGTAGTACGATGGAAGAAAATATTCAGTCGCGATGCCGGGCAGTAATTCTTATGTCCTTGTCAAATGCGCTTGGCTCAATGGTATTGACAACCGGCAACAAGTCCGAGATGTCAGTTGGATATGCTACACTCTACGGCGATATGTGTGGTGGTTACTCAGTGCTAAAGGATGTCTATAAAACTGACGTGTTCAACCTTGCAAAATGGCGTAATCAGGTGACATCCAGTAGTTTGAATGGACCGACTGGCCGTGTCATACCAGAGAGCATATTAATCAGGCCACCGTCAGCGGAACTTAAGCATAATCAAACTGACCAAGACACGTTACCACCCTACGAAGTCCTTGACGATATATTGAACTGCATCGTCGAAGGGGAAATGGGTATCAGTGAAATTGTTTCGCGTGGTCATGCTCCAGAGCTGGTACAAAGTGTTTGGCGTATGCTTGATTCAGCAGAATATAAACGCCGACAGGCGCCACCAGGTGTAAAAATAACAGATCGTGCGTTTGGACGTGACAGACGCTACCCAATAACAAACGCCTTTCGCGACATACCGTGAAGAAAGCTACACGCTTTAGATTTGCGCCAAGCCCGACCGGTCGGCTGCACGTTGGGAATGCACGGATCGCGCTAGTTAACTCACTATTTGCGCGAAAGACCGGTGGTGGTTTTTTGTTACGTCTTGACGATACAGACACCGAACGTTCTACACTAACGTTTGCAAGAGGGATAGAAGAGGATCTTAAGTGGCTGGGGATCGAGTGGGATGATTCGGTACGCCAGTCAGATCGATTGGAATTATATGAGGGGGCAGTCGAATGTTTGAGAAAGTCTGGCCGGCTCTATCCGTGCTATGAAACAAGAGACGAGCTTGAAATCAAGCGAAACATTTTACGGTCACGCGGATTACCACCTATTTACGACCGAGGTGCACTAAAACTGACAGCTGCCGAGCTAGCGGATTTTGCCAACGAGGGTAGGGTGCCCCACTGGCGATTCAAGCTAGAAGATACAGCAATAGAATGGGAAGATCTCGTGCGCAGTCGAGTGAAGTTCGAGGCAAAAGTGATTAGTGACCCTGTACTAATTCGCGAAGACGGCCGGCCTCTCTATTCACTGAGTTCTGTTGTTGATGATGGTGAATTAAATATTAGCCACGTCATCCGTGGCGAGGACCATGTTGTAAATACCGCTGTGCAGATTCAGTTGTTCGATGCATTAGGTTACGGTCTTCCATCATTCGGACACCTGCCGTTATTGGTAGATAAGCACGGTCAGAATTTTTCAAAACGACTAGAGAGTAAAAGTTTGAGGGGTTTGAGGGAGGGCGGCATTGAAGCCTCCGCGATTTCCAGTTACCTCTCAAATCTTGGAACTCCACAAACAGCTGACGGGAGCGAGGATTATTCTGTGCTTGCTGGTCGCTTTGATATAGGTGTTTTTGGACGGGCTTCACCTAGATTAGACATGGGCGAATTGGAACGACATAATTCACGAGTGTTGCATCATTTATCCTTTAATACAGTATCGGAGCGTCTTAAAGCGCTAAAGTTAGAGGAGGTAGATGAAGATTTTTGGATTGTCGTCAGGCCGAACCTCACGCGACTATCAGAAGTAGAAAAGTGGTGGCGGGTCTGCCACGATGTAATCACACCGGTGATAGAAGATAGTCAGTTCTGTGAGACTGCGGCATCATTGTTGCCGATTGAACCATGGAACGAAAGTACCTGGGCTTGTTGGACAAAGGTTGTCAGTGAAACGACAGGCCGAAAGGGCCGTAAGCTATATCATCCACTCCGACTCGCCCTAACAGGACTTGATAATGGTCCGGAATTGAAATGCTTATTACGCATTCTGGGTCGTGCCCGTGCGATCACGCGACTTAACGGTAGTCCAGCTTGAACAATATAAGACGCGATTAATGTTAAATCTCTACAACACATTCTCTCGACGAAAAGAACAGTTCGAGCCGTTAGATCCAAACCATATTCGGATGTATGTTTGTGGGCCTACTGTCTACGATTTTGCGCATATAGGTAACGCGCGGCCTGTTGTAGTTTTCGATGTACTATATAGACTCCTTCGACATCTATATCCGAAAGTGACATACGTTCGTAACATCACTGACATAGACGACAAAATAAATGCCCGGGCAAAGGAAGATGGTGAGGAGATCCGCAGCTTAACGAAACGTACTGCACTACAATTCCAAACTGACATGGAACTACTAGGAGCATTGGCGCCGGATCATGAACCTCGGGCAACCGACCATATACAAGAGATGATTGCGCTAATTGAGCGGCTACTAGAGCGGGGTTGTGCGTATGAAGCAGAAGGTCACGTATTATTTCACGTGCCTGGCAAACTGGACTATGGGAAACTTTCAGGACGCTCGGGCAAAGAACAGATCGCTGGAGCACGCGTCGAGGTAGCCTCTTATAAGCGTGATCCGACAGACTTTACACTCTGGAAACCATCGGTTTTAGACGAGCCTGGGTGGGATAGTCCTTGGGGTCGTGGCCGACCCGGATGGCATATCGAATGTTCGGCTATGAGCATTAAATACCTAGGTCTCGACTTCGACATTCATGGTGGTGGGCAAGATTTGATATTTCCACACCACGAGAACGAGCTAGCACAATCGACCTGTGCCTACCCAAATAACAGGTTTGCCAGCTACTGGCTACACAACGGCTACCTTACGATGGAGAGTGAAAAAATGTCTAAGTCACTCGGAAATATTGTCGCCGTTCGAGAGCTTTTAGAGACATATTCTGGGGAGGTGATTCGTCTCGCACTTTTGTCTAGTCATTACCGTCAGCCTCTTGATTTTAGTTCGTCTGGATTGTTACAGGCTAAAACTCGTCTAGATAGATGGTATCGGTCCATTGCTGCATGTAGTGGAGCTAAGGCGACCCCACCGGATATTAATGAAAGTGTTATTAGTCAGTTCCTTGATGCGCTTTGCGACGATCTCAACACACCGCGGGCTATGACTGAACTTAGCCGGCAAGCAGATATAGCTTTCAACTCCTCTACAACTTCCAAAGAAAGTGCAAAAGGTATTGATTTTGGAGCGCTCAAAGGTCGTCTGATTTTTATGGGGAGCTTGCTCGGGCTTTTACAACACAATCCAGAGGAATGGTTTAAGGGTGATTCATCAAGTGAATCGATAACCTCTAATTTGGAAATTGATCGCCTCATCTCTGATCGTAGGAGTGCGAGGGATAACAAGAATTTTTTGGAGGCTGATCGTATCCGGACTGAGCTTGAGAAACTTGGAATAATCCTAGAAGATACTCACGAAGGTACCAACTGGCGCCGTTCTTAAGATATGAAATAAATTATGTGAAACTTATTTGTGGACGAGCGAACTGACATAAATATTAACGCCCTTACCGACCGTATGAAGAAGAGACGTGAGGAGCTGATGCGGCTTTCCAGAACAGGAGAGGAAGAACAAGTGCCGGTTGAACTGGATCAAAGCCGTATCGGTCGACTGTCGCGTATGGATGCAATGCAGGGTCAGGCGATGGCACGAGAAATTGCAAGGCGACGAGGAATCGAACTGAATCGAACTGAATCAGCATTGGATCGTATTGCAACCGGTGAATTTGGGTTCTGTCTAAGTTGCGGCGAAGAAATTACAGCTAAACGCCTAGATCTAGATCCAACAGTTCCAACCTGCATTGATTGTGCGCAGAAAAGTGAAAGTTCTTAGGTGGTTTACTGGCCCGTACGATGGGCAGTTACCAGTAAGTATTATTGCCAATGCTAAATGGTATGAATAATGCCATGCCGTCACTGGCACCCGGTCGGGGAATTGCCTGCATTGTTTTTGGAAGCGCATTATTAACACTTAATGATGCAGTTATGAAACTGCTCGCTGATGATTATCCAGTTGGCGAAATACTTTGCCTGAGAGCATGTGCCATATTTATTCCAACAATTTTCTTAATCTGGTATTTGGGCGGGATTCGTACGATGCGAATCTATAATGTGCAGGGTCAAACTATTCGTGCAATTCTTGGTGTTTGTACCGCCTCACTTTTTTTATTCGGGTTGTCATATTTACCACTCGCTGACGCTATCGCATTAACATTTTCTGGTCCTATATTTACTGTTGCACTGGCAGGATTAATTTTGCGCGAACGTGTGGGTTGGCACCGATGGACAGCAGTTTCAATTGGGTTTGTTGGGGTTTTAATTATGCTTCAACCTGGAACGGATGCATTGCGATTAGCAGCTTTTTTGCCACTCAGTGCGGCTTTTTTTGGTGCAATTCGTGATATCGTAACCCGCAGTATTAGTGTTAGCGAATCTTCCATAGCTGTATTGTTTTATTCCACACTTGCTGTCTCTATCGCCGGGATACTAACACTTCCATTCGGATGGAGAATGTTGACGGCAGGTGACTTCGTACTAGTTACGATTGCTGGTATACTTCAAGGATTTGCGCACTATCTGTTTATTGAAGCCTATCGCTTGGCTCAGGCCGCTATCGTAGTACCTTACAAGTACTTACAATTGATCTGGGCTGTATTATTTGGTTTTTTGATCTGGGGGGAGGTGCCTGGCAAGTGGATCATTTTGGGCTCGGTTTTGGTGATTGCTAGTGGTATATATAATGCTCGACGAGACAATAGTTATGTGAGCCCACCCCGTACTTTATAAGTATTGAGCATCTCAATACCGAGCTGGAGATCTCCAGTTAAACGAGATGTTTTGTACCTGTCCGTAAATTTCTTTCTAGTTTGTGCACCTACCCGATAGAATTAGGATAAGTGGATACAATAGATATTTAATAGCCTATGTAGATGAAGCAGTTTTTCATAAGGTCTGTAAATTCTATTAATTTCCCTTGATCCTAGCACAGAGAGAACGATCAAATGCCCAATTGTGGAATGTGATCTCAAACAGTATATGTGTTTTAGTACCAGAGTAAGTTGACTATGCGATGCTGACAGTCACAATATGCTGACACCAAAATTAATATATTTAATGTGATGATTCTGAAGAGAATGTTAGGCTGGAAAATTAATCTTAGCCTCTTGTGCCTTGAGATGGTTACGAGAATTGTGCATTCTTCGGTCTTTCGACTTCACGAGTTAGGTCGGATGATATGACAAATGGCGAACGGATTTATATATTTGACACCACGTTGCGTGATGGAGCGCAAACGCATGGGGTTGATTTCACAATTGCTGACAAGGTTGCTATTACCGAGGCACTTGATTCACTTGGAGTCGACTATATTGAAGGGGGTTGGCCTGGAGCAAATCCCACGGATGATGCATTTTTTGCTGAACCACCAGCACTCAAAGAGGCGACGTTAGTCGCCTTTGGTATGACACGGCGCCATGGCCGTAGTGTTGATAACGACCCTGGTCTAGCGGCTCTAGTCAATAGTGAAGCCGCAGCAATTTGTCTGGTGGGAAAGGCCTGGGACTTCCATGTAGATGTGGCGCTAGAAATTTCACATGACGAAAATCTTGCAATGATTTCGGACTCTGTGGCCTTTGCTAAGGCACGGAAGGGGGAGGCAATTTTTGATGCCGAACATTTCTTCGATGGCTATAAAGCAAATCCAGATTTTGCACTTGCTTGTGTGACTAATGCACTTGCCGCCGGTGCTCGATGGATTGTCCTATGTGACACCAATGGCGGAACGCTTCCCGATGAGGTAGAGAAAATTGTCGGGGAGGTTACACGTCACATACCTGGTGACCATTTAGGTATTCACGCTCATAATGATACTGAGAATGCAGTTGCAAATTCACTAGCTGCTGTGAGAGCAGGTGCGCGTCAGGTGCAAGGAACATTGAATGGACTTGGAGAACGTTGCGGGAATGCAAACTTGATATCTCTAATTCCGACGCTTAACCTGAAAATGAGTTATGAGACAGGAATTCGCGAGGATCAGCTCAAACGGCTAACGCAGGTATCGCGTATGCTGAATGAACGACTAAACCGGGTGGCAAACCGTAACGCAGCTTATGTCGGAGATTCGGCCTTTGCACATAAGGGTGGGCTGCACGTTTCAGCTGTCGAAAAAGATCCGCGTACCTATGAGCATATTGAGCCGGGACTTATTGGTAACCGCCGAGCAATACTTGTCTCAGACCAAGCAGGGCGTGCTAATATCATGGCAAGATTTCGCGAGATTGGTATCGAAATTGATGCGAAGGATAAAAACTTGGCACGCTTTATCGAACTTGTGAAAGAGCGCGAATTTCAGGGGTATGCCTATGACGGATCTGAGGCGAGTTTCGAGTTATTAGCCCGACGGACGTTTGGTGAAGTCCCAAATTATTTTCAGCTTCAGCGCTTTCGTGTGATTGACGAGCGTCGTTGGAATGCGCGTGGCGAGCTGGTAACGGAATCTGAAGCAACTGTGACGCTTCTGGTTGGTGATAGGGAAGTCATGACTGTCGCCACGGGAAATGGTCCGATTAATGCACTTGATGATGCTTTGAGACGAGCGTTGCTTCCAATTTATCCGGTAGTCGAGGATATGCATCTTCTAGATTTCAAGGTTCGTATCATGCCCCCACGAGCCGAAACAACTGGGACAGATGCAGTAACGAGAGTGATGATCGAGACGGCCGACGGTGAGGGACAAAGATGGTCGACGTTAGGTGTGTCAACAAACATTATAGATGCTTCTTTCGGGGCACTTTATGACAGTATTACCTATCGTCTCTATCGAGCGGGCGTCGTGACTACTTGACTGGTAGCTAGTTCGGGTAATGGGAATAAAAATGGACAGGGGCTATGGCCCGAACTGCTAAAATAAATTGGGTGGTTGGGGACGGTCCGGCTATTATTTTAGTCAAGCCTCAGCTCGGAGAGAATATTGGTGCAACCGCGCGGGCGATGCTCAATTGCGGTTTAACCGACCTTCGCTTAGTTCAACCTCGCGATACATGGCCTAATCCTCAGGCTTATGCTGCTGCGTCAGGTGCTGATGATATTTTAGTCAGCGCTCGCTTATACGAGACGACGGAATTGGCAATAAGCAGTTTACAGGTTGTCTACGCCACTACTGCGCGTCAGCGCGATATGGTAAAACCAGTCATTAAACCACAAGATGCTGCCCGTTGCATGAAGGAGGCGATCGCGGTCGGTACAACTGTTGGCGTATTGTTTGGTGCTGAACGTTCTGGGTTGAATAATGACGATGTGACACTTTCAGACGCCATAATTAATATTCCACTCAATCCAAGTTTTAATTCTCTGAACCTTGCACAAGCGGTGCTTGTTGTTTGTTATGAATGGTTTATGGCAACTCCTTTCGCCACGGGCGAACTCAGTGATTTAAACCCTGAAAACTGGCGCGTACCCGGCAAAACAGAGCCCGTTAACAAGGCTGATTTACTCTATTTTCTTACTCGTCTTGAGGGAGAGCTTGACAGTTGCGGATTTCTTCAGCCGCGCGAGCAGCGTCCAACGATGGTACGAACCATCAGAAACATTTTTCAGCGTGCTCGGTTAACAGACCAAGACGTCCGTACGCTCCATGGCATTGTATCCGGTCTAACCCGCAAACATGAACGCTGAAGGTGGGGGCAACAATTAGTCTAGCTATGCAATGGCTTGACAACAAAGGTGAAACCCCCATACTGCGCGCGCTTCTCGGGAATGCGGGTACAAATAAGTGCCCCTCCACCTGACGGACTACCGGGACAACAAAAACACCGACTATGAACGGGACTAAATGATGACTAAACGACTGCAAGCGAAGTACAAGATTAATCGACGCCTTGGTCTTAATCTTTGGGGACGACCCAAGAGTCCGGTAAATCGACGTGAATATGGACCGGGCCAACACGGACAACGACGACGTAAACCTTCGGACTATGGTACTCAGCTTAAGGCGAAACAGAGACTCAAGGGTGTTTATGGGAATATTGGCGAGAAACGCTTCCGACGATATTATGAAGAAGCTGAGCGACATAAAGGTGAAACGGGAGATATTCTAGTTGAATTGCTGGAACGACGGCTCGATTCTACTGTATACCGTGCCAAGTTTGTTCCGACTGTGTTCTCGGCTCGCCAATTTGTTAACCACGGCCACGTTAGGGTCAACGGTAAGAAGGTGAATATCCCATCTTATCAATTGAAAGACGATGACGTTGTGGAGGTTAGTGAAAAAAGTCGTGAATTACCGATTGTGCTTGATGCAATTGTTTCAGCAGAGCGGGATGTTCCAGGCTACTTATCCGCAGACCATAACAAGATGACAGTTAAGTTCATCCGCGGACCAAAACTCACTGATGTACCCTATGCGGTCAAGATGGAGCCAAACTTGGTCATCGAGTTCTACTCGCGCTAAACGTCGGCTAGAAACAAGCAAGCTCGAATTAGTAATGTAGCGTTGAACTCATAGGCGTTATGAACGAGGGCGTCCTACCCACAATAGACTACGGGAAACTCATCGCTGTCCATCGGATCACCTGTTTTTAAATTGGGGCTGCGCATAGGGTTCCTCTTCAGTGTTCTCCCCAAGTAGTGGTCGATGTAGTAGTAAGCTTCCCTGCCAGTATAGCGAATGGCATAGCCACGTCGCCGTTTCGTAGGACTGATGTTCCCACGTGCCCCGTGCATACTCATTGCGTGGAAGGCCAGCACATCGCCCGGCGCCATATCCCAGGAGAGAATTTCATGCTGATCTCGTTCCGCCTCGAAATCAGGGAGCGGTTCAAATGCCGGGTTAGCTTCAGGTTGCTCTCTTGCCACACCACCATTTTCATCTGCATGGAATGGCTGGAACCATCGGTCCCATTTATGTGAGCCTCTAATGAACTCGACTGGTCCGTTCTCTCTCGTCACCTGGTCGAGTGCGATCCATAAGGTCATGACTGGCCAACCACGCACTGGCCAATAGGGCTGATCATTGTGCCAGCCGGTTATGCTTCGGGTCCCAGGTTCCTTTACGAACATCTGATCGTAGAGGAGATTGACCTTATCGGTTTGCATTATTTCAGCGGCAATCCTTGGCGCTTGCGAATTAAAACACATATTTTTGAAATCTGGATTTCGGCGCCAGACATGACGATAGGAAAAAAAATTTTCCTTCCTTAGGAGTTCATTCTCAATAGCAGTCCGCAACAGGTCTTGCCACTTATCGTCGATTGCATTTTTTAGTAGGACTACACCGTCATTATCGTAGGCGGCGACCTGCCCGGATGTGACTTCATATTCCTTGGTCATCACGCTATCCCCAATTGAGCCGGTATTTACTCTGTTTGTTGTTGCTCGATTCCATTGTCTACCAACAATTGTTGCAGTTCGCCCGCGTTGTACATGTCTCGGATAATGTCACATCCGCCAACAAATTCACCTTTTACGTATAATTGTGGGATTGTTGGCCAATTAGAAAACTCTTTAATGCCATCTCGTAAACTTGGGTCGGATAGACAATCGACACCTTTATATTTAACTCCAAGGTGCGTTAATGCCTGAACAACCGCGGCTGAAAACCCACATTGTGGAAATACGGGTGTCCCCTTCATGAAGAGTACAATGTCATTATCCGAAATTTCTTCTTGGATGCGGTCGAAAACTGGATTGTGGTCCATCAATTCATCTCCTTCATTTGTAGAGTAAGTTACTTTAAGTATCTTCTATCACAGACGTTTGGAGCGCGAGCGCATGCAGTTCGTTACCCATTCGACCGCGCAGTGCATCGTAAATCATTTGATGTTGCTGAACGCGGGTTTTACCTATAAACGCAGACGAACGTACATAGGCAGCATAGTGATCGCCATCACCCCTCAAATCATCGATCCGTATATCCGCGTCGGGGAGGGACTGCTTGATGAGTTGCTCAATTTCATTTGAAGACATCGGCATTGTGCTTAGTTCCTCCCATTAAAGTAATTGTGCACTACTACGGTGTAGCCATGTATTCGGGCAGCCAGGCCTCGTGTACCGCGCTTAGCTCCGCGATCGATATGGAACAACCTTTACCGACTGTCAACGTTGAACCACCGGTTTCCCCAATTAAAACTGCTTGTACGCCAGCTTTAGCAGCATCTTCAAGTACCTTTGTTTCGTGACATGTTGTTACAATGAAGCGACTTTGATCTTCACCAAACAGCCATGCATGGGATCCTATAACATCTGCTGGTAAATACAGCGTCGCTCCAATATCGCTGGCAAGTGCCATTTCGGCAATAGATACCAAAAGTCCCCCATCTGACACATCATGGCATGCAGAAATCATTTGCTTTGTAATTAGATCACGGACCAAATCGCCATTGCGCAGTTCAGCTGAAAGGTCTACTGGCGGTGGAGCACCATCTTTGCATTGTTCTATTTCATGTAAATAGAGTGATGCTCCGAGCCAGCCTGTTGTTTCCCCTATCAGTAAAATGGCCTCATTTGGTTTCTTGAATGCGAGGGTGGTCATCTTTGCTAAGTCTTCTAATAGTCCTATACCGCCGATAACTGGGGTTGGCAGAATTGCATCACCTTCGGTTTCGTTGTAGAGCGACACATTTCCAGAAACGATGGGGAAGTCCAATGCGCGAGCTGCTTCGCCAATGCCTTCAATACATCCGACAATTTGTCCCATGATTTTCGGTCGCTCAGGATTACCAAAATTAAGGTTATTGGTGAGCGCGATTGGTCGCGCACCAACAGCGGTTATATTACGCCATGCTTCTGCAACGGCCTGTCGTCCTCCTTCAACAGGATCTGCTTTGCAATAACGTGGCGTGCAGTCGGTTGTTATGGCAATCCCACGAACACTACCGTGTATTCTTACAATTCCGGCATCTCCACCTGGCATCTGAATTGAATCACCCATAACCATGTGGTCATATAGTACCCAAACCCATCGCCGAGAACACAAATGTGTCGAACCCATCAGTATCTTAAGGGTATCGATTAAATTTTCAGGTTTTGGTACTTCTGTTGAATTCACGACTTTGAGTGGGGGTACTTTTTCCCATGGTCGATCGTAATTTGGAGCCTGTGTGACCAGGGGCGCGATCGGAATATTTGCCTCCAATTGATCCAACAATTTTAATCGCAGGTAACCACTATCGGTAATTTCGCCGACAACTACAAATTCAAGATCCCATTTTTCAAATATTTTTCGAGCACAATTTTCTTGCTCTGGTTTAAGCACCATCAACATACGTTCTTGGCTCTCTGATAACATGAGCTCATACGGTGTCATATGCTCTTCACGCGTCGGAATACGATCAAGCCAAAGATCAATTCCTACATTGCCCTTGGATGCCATCTCGACCGACGCAGATGTGAGTCCCGCAGCACCCATGTCTTGAATAGCTATGATGGCGTCAGTCGCCATCAATTCTAAACATGCCTCGAGCAATAATTTCTCGGTAAAGGGATCACCGACTTGCACGGTCGGTCTTTTTTCTTCTGTGTCTTCTTTAAACTCTGTTGATGCCATAGTTGCACCGTGGATGCCGTCTCGGCCAGTTTTTGAGCCTATATAGACGACTGGGTTTCCCGTTCCAGCAGCGGCTGAATAAAAAATTCGATCGATGTCAGTTATACCCACGGTCATAGCATTGACTAAAATATTGCCGTTGTAGGCTTCATCGAAACCAATTTCACCACCTAAGGTCGGTACACCGATACAGTTCCCGTAGCCGCCAATACCTGCTACTACGCCGGCTAGCAAGTGTCTTGTCTTCTTGTGGTCAGGACTACCGAATCGCAAGGCATTCATGTTTGCGATTGGACGGGCACCCATAGTAAAAATATCGCGCAAAATTCCACCCACTCCAGTGGCAGCCCCTTGGTATGGCTCTATAAAGCTAGGGTGATTGTGGCTTTCAATTTTAAATACGACAGCTTTACCTTCACCAATATCGACGACGCCAGCATTTTCACCTGGTCCGCAAATGACTTGCTTACCATTTGTTGGCAGAGTTTGGAGCCAGCGTCTTGTAGACTTGTAAGAACAGTGCTCCGACCACATGGCGGAGAAAATACCTAGTTCGGTTAAATTCGGATTTCGGCCCAAGATCTTGATGATCGTCTCGAATTCATTTTCGCTAAGGCCGTGTTCAGCTATAAGCTCCGGAGAGAAATTGCTCACCGCAGTACGCTCACAAATCCCTCAAACATCGCACGGCCGTCGGTGCCACCGTGCAACGGGTCTATAGCGCGGTCGGGATGTGGCATTAGACCTAGAATTGTTTTTGTTTCGTTAAAGATACCAGCGATGTTTGCAACAGAGCCATTGGGGTTATAGTCACTAGAGTCCTCGCCATCGGCCGACACGTATCGAAACGCAATTTGTTCCATGTCCTTGAGCCTCGACAGAGTTGCACTGTTGGCAAAATAATTTCCATCTTGGTGTGCAATAGGCAACTTTATCACCTGACCAGTGGTGTAACCATGAGTGAATAAAGATTTCGATGTTTCAACCCTAAGGTAAATCTGTTTGCAGATAAATCTGAGACCAGAATTTCGTATGAGTGCTCCGGGCAATAAATTAGTTTCAGTTAACATTTGAAATCCATTGCAAATACCTAAAATTGGAACGCCTTTCTGGGCCGCCTCAAAAATTTCATGCATTATTGGTGAATGAGCTGCCATCGCTCCTGACCTGAGATAGTCACCATACGAAAAACCACCCGGGAGTATGACCAAATCTACAGGCGGTAACTCAGATTCGGCATGCCAGACCATTTTTGGGCTATTTCCTGATACCATCGAAATTGCATCAGCGACATCTCGATCGCAGTTAGAGCCCGGAAAAACTATTACAGCAACTTTCAAAATCGTCTCTTATGGATTGAGTGCATTATCTACCAAACAAACTAATGTACTGTTCGCAATTATTTTAATATCCCCTCGTCATATTTGATGCGATTCACCTTCATCGATTAAAGTTTTTTGTTCACTGTTTCATATTCGTTATGTAGTGAGGGGAACACGTAGCAAATATTCGTCCACCGCGTTTTCCATTGTCATGAATGTGACATCATGTTTTTTAAGTTTCTTAATCAGTCGATCCATCATCATCATTCTGTGACCTCTACCGATGATTTGAGGATGACAAGTATACGTGATTACTCCCCAATCCATGGTTTGTTCCATGTAAAGGAAATCGTCATACCAATTTTCTAATACAGCGTTAGAGTTAGCCAGTCCCTGTTGAATAGCTGTTGGATGACGTTGATATTCAAAGACGGGAGAATCGTCGAGAGTCCAACTTATGGGCATTTCAACGAGCCGAGTCTCCGGTCCAAATTTTACTGGTTGATCTGGATGGATAACATCACCCTTTCGGACTCTGTAAGGGGTGTAGTCATTACCCATTAGACTGCTTTCGTAATCGAACCCAAATTCCAGTAAAATTTCCAAAGTATTTTCACCAAATTCCCAAGCCGGTGAGCGATAACCTCTAGGATTCCGTCCAGTGAGGTCCATAATTGTATCGCATCCACGTTTGATATCAGCCGCTTCCTCTTCGCGCGTCTCATAGTCGGTTGGCCATCTATGTGTCCAACCATGGTGCGCGATCTCGTGTCCGGCTTCCATTACCTGTCTTGCAGTGTCCGGATAAGATTCTATTGTTTGACCTGGCGTAAACCAGGTTGTTTTAATTTTATGTTTCTCCAGTAATGAAAGAAGACGCTCCGCCCCAACTATGCCAAATTCACCACGTGACCGTCGACTTGGGGCGGTGTATCCGCGAGCAATCTGTGGCGTCAAGCTATCGAAATCAAATGTTATGCAGATTATATGTTTGCCCACCAGTTGTTCCTCCAAATTCCACAGACGTTTCATCCGTGGCACAAAATACCGCGTGAGTAATTAACGCGCGTTAACCCTCCAAATCGATCCTATAATCCTCGATCACTGTGTTGGCCAGCAGCCGTTTACACATTTTTTCAACCAGCGTACGTGCACGTGCTAGGTCGTTTTCATCTAGGTCTAGTATTATGTATTTGCCCTGTCTAACGCTACTAACTGTATCAAAGCCTAATGTAGCCAAAGCGTTACCAATCGCTTTCCCTTGTGGATCCAACACGGAATTCTTTAAAGTAATGTGTACAAAAGCTTTCACGATGAATCTATTTAACCGTCGCAGAGTTTTCGAAGTCGGCAGACCCGCTCTCGGGTAATATACCAAGCCGTCGTGCAACTTCTTGATAAGCTTCTTCTACACTACCCAGATCGCGCCTAAAACGATCTTTATCGAGCTTTTCGTCTGTCTTTGCGTCCCAGAGACGACAGCTGTCAGGGCTAATTTCATCAGCTAATACGATACGCACTTCTCCTAAGTCATTATAAAGTCGACCAAATTCTAATTTGAAATCGACTAACTTCAAATTGGCGCCAAGAAATAGCCCAGTCAGAAAGTCGTTAACTCGGAGAGCCAAAGCAACCATTTCATCTATATCTTGGGGCATAGCCCATCCAAAGGCAGTTATGTGCTCTTCCGACACCATGGGGTCATTAAGCTCATCACACTTGTAGTAATATTCGACGATCGAACGGGGTAGGACAGTACCTTCGGTTATACCAAGGCGTTTAGATAACGAACCTGCTACAATATTACGAACGACAACCTCTATTGGCAAAATCTCGACTTCCCGGACAAGCTGCTCACGCATATTTAGGCGACGTACAAAGTGGGTGGGGATGCCTATTTCTGAAAGCCGCGTCATCAAGTATTCCGAAATTCTATTATTGAGTACTCCTTTACCAGTAATTGTACCCTTTTTGTTGTTGTTGAACGCTGTTGCGTCATCCTTGAAGTATTGGACGATCGTGCCAGGTTCTGGTCCCTCATATAGGTCTTTGGCTTTGCCTACGTAAATTTTTCTACGACGTGCCATGAGTAGGGTTATCCATGTTGTGCATCTGAGTTGTCAAACCTAAGTCGTAGCCGTAAATTTCGCCGATCATATAGCAACTAGTGTGTCCCGAGACAATCAGCCCTTTTAGTTATAATGTTTGTAGCTCGCTTAGGATTCGATGGCATTAAATGGATTTGCATCTGGGCTACCCGCTGCAAATAAAAATATACCCCGAAGGTTGTTCTTTTGATTAACTGCATTGTTATTTGGCAGAGCTATGAGCGTACTGCATACGGTTCCAAATCCATTTTCGGTAGCTATACACATGGCTGTGTCTGATGCGTCATGGGTTCGGCTTGCTAGAAGCATTTGCCATGATATCCAATCGTTATGTTCCGGATCTGGAACAGGCGCGCGCTCGAAGCGTGATAAATAGGCCATAGTACGAGGACATTTTTGATCGTTCAGACTCTTCGATGTCAGCATTGACCAACCCAGTGGCAGCAGATTTAACTCGATTTTTTTTGATATGCCATTACTACATAACCAATACGCATCCTGATTGTCAGCAATCAGCATGTTAAATGGTTGATAAGCATCGGGGTCGAGTTCTTTCAAAGCTTCAGCTGCTGCTGTTGCGTCTGCATGGTCAACAGCTTCAAGCGGTAATTCACCGCGGCTTCGTTTACCAGGAAGTGGTCCAAGTGAGTGTTCGCGGTTCATGACTGCTGCTACGACACCTTCATCGTTACGAGCAAGCCATGTTCCTCCGGCCAGGCAATCAAGACCTGCTACTACGTTTTGTCTGTCGGGCCAATGGCGAGCTGGCGCTTCCCAAGGCCGCGAGACCATCTCATCACGGTTGGCGCCGATTATGACAGGCCAGGCATGATCAGGACGACGTATGATAACTATGGTACACATTAAATAGTATGAACGGTTTATTGCAATTGAATTACCATATTCTCACGAATGAGGTGTAATAAATATTCTGATTAGATGCTGAAACGCTAACTCTTCATACACAGATTTATACGTTAAAAATGGAAATATAAAATAATGTCGAAATGTCTATGCTGTTGTGTTAAATGGAATCTTCAATTTTTATTCCATGCGTATAGAATTGCTTCTGTAGAACGCATAAACGATTATACTACGACACGGAAGATTGAAGGAGTAATATGAGTTAGGGCCGAATTGGGGCCAGACGAACAATAATGCAAACATGGGAGCAATAATTAATGGCCGTTTTTGGTGAACGGGAAAAAGCTTTTGAGGCAAAATTTCGCCAGGATCAGGAGCTCGGATTTAAGGTACAGGCACGACGGAACTTTCTTTTTGGCAAGTGGGCTGCCGATAAAATGGGGCTGACTGATGGTGACGCAGACGTTTATGCAAAAGATGTCGTTAGTGCAGAATTTCGCGAAACAGGTGATCAGGACGTTTTGAAAAAGGTTAGTGTTGATTTGAATGCGAAGGGTGTGGAGGTATCGGATCAAGATTTACGAACAGAAATGGATCGTTTTCTGGATATCGCGCGGCGTGAGGTTGAAGAGCAAGATTAATAGTTCGGTATGACCTAGATTGATAAGATAAAGTCATATTCCTCATGGCTATGTTTGCTGCATTGTGGCAATTCCTACGCCACTAGGTGTTAGTTTGTGTTTTCTAGAAAAATGGTTCGTACCATTATAGCATGGATTGCCTAATTGGAGCCAAAGACTCGGGCGAAGATAGTTTCAACATGTTTCGTATGATAGCCAAGGTCAAAAAGGGACTCTAGCTCATCAGGCAGTAAATAAGGTTTTATCTCGCTATCAGACTTTAGAAGGTCGAGAAACTGGCTGCCACTATTCCAAACCTCCATGGCATTACGTTGAACTATTCGGTAGGCTGTTTCGCGATCCATTCCTGCCTGGGTCATTGCAAGAAGTATGCGCTGAGAATGAACAAGACCTCTGAGTTTGCCAAGATTTTCAAGCATTGTGTCAGGATAGACAATTAGTTGTTCTACAATGTCAGCTAAGCGCGTAAGTGAAAAATCCAATGCTACCGTGATGTCAGGAAGTAACACGCGCTCGACAGAGGAGTGTGAAATGTCACGCTCGTGCCACAGGGTAATATTCTCTAACGCTGGAACTACTGCTGCACGGATCATACGGCTAAGACCGGTCACGTTTTCCGAGAGTACTGGGTTACGCTTATGCGGCATTGCTGAAGACCCTTTTTGGCCGGGTTGAAAAAATTCTTCAACCTCTCTGACTTCTGTACGCTGTAAATTGCGGATTTCCGTTGCCAGCCTTTCCATTCCCCCAGCGATCACGGCTAGTGAGACAACAAAGGCAGCATGACGATCTCGCGGGATAACCTGGGTGGCGATCGGCTCAGGTATGAGCCCCAATTTATCCGCTACGTATCCCTCGACACGCGGATCGACGGTAGCAAACGTTCCAACAGCACCGGAGATAGCACATGTAGCTATTTCACTACGTGAGGTTTTGAGTCTTTGAAGTCCTCTGTTAAATTCTGCGAAATGTCCGGCGAGCTTTAGGCCAAATGTTGTTGGTTCTGCGTGGATGCCATGACTACGGCCGACACAAATTGTTAGTTTGTGCTCTTCCGCCTGCTTACGAAGAGCAGCTAGCAATTCATTAAGGTCGGTTATGAGGAGATCCGTAGCCTGTGATAATTGTATAGCGAGGCATGTGTCTAGTACGTCAGAAGAGGTCATGCCTTGATGAATAAATCGCGCTTCAGGACCTACATGTTCCGCGATATTTGTGAGAAAAGCGATCACATCGTGACGGGTTTCACGTTCGATTTCTTCGATACGCGCAATATCGAATTTCCCACGCTCTCGCAATGCTTTGGCAGCTGACTTAGGTATTATCCCCAATTTAGCTTGTGCATCTGCTGCGTGAGATTCTATCTCTAGCCAAATACGGTATCGGTTTTCTGGTTCCCATATACGAGTCATCTCGGGTCGGCTGTAGCGTGGAATCATCCTAGTTCTCGCGAGATTAGGTTTGTACCGTTTCTTCACTAACTGTGAAGTTGGAAATAAGTACATTGAAGGCGATTGAAATCCGTTCATTTTCACCAAAGAACGGGTCAACAAAGTGCTGTAGCCAGCTTGGGAAAACAAGCATCATACCAACCTCTGGGTCGAACCTTAGTTTTTCACCAAATGGGTCGCCTGGTATAGGAATCATTTCTACGCCTAGTCTTGGGTCTATCATCTCAATTAAGCCATTGTCTGGATGAGAATGGTCACGTTCGCCGGTAGCGACATAATATACTCCAGACCAGCAAGAGTTTGCGTGTGTGTGGATACGATGGAAATGTCCATTACGACTTACATTTGCCCATGCGGTAATAGACGCGTTTCCAGAGATTTTAGAGTTTGTTCCTTGAACACAAAGTTGGCTCATTTCACGCGTAACTTCTGTGATTCGGTCTTTTAGCACTGTCATCTCTGGATGTGGCCACTCCAGTAGGTCGAGGTCCGAGTGCCATCCACCTATTAGTGAACGCTGTATACTGGGATATTTGTTTTCTCTTTCGAGGATTATCTCACGTAGTCTTGCTGCAAACTTCTGGTCTTCAGACCAAACCTTCCGATAAATCGGCGTTGGCCACGCAAGCATTACCCCGTTGGGTAACTGAGTAGAAAGCGACATGGTCTTATTCTAACCGGTGACTAGCATATGGGCCAGCAGTGCTGAAAATTTGTATCCACATCGCCTATGTTTAATTGCAAGAACAAAACTTACTACGTTTCAGATTTACGATTGTGTGCCATGCGGCGAGACACTGAAGATTATACGAGATCCTTTGAAGAGTTGCTTATTGGATTCTATCTGGATCGTGGCAATACGCTCATCACGAGAATAGGTGAGGACACTCGTTGCGCTGCGCAGAACAGTAAGTTCCTTCCACCCAAACTGGGGCATCTGCTCTCGGTAAAAATCAAAAACGCTGGTTAGGCCTGTCTTTGCTTTGATAGTCACACGGCCCATCCATTCCTCACCTGTTCCAAGAACAATAGTCTGGTCTAGAACGATTGAGGCGTCGGCTGGCATAGGTATGTCGGTGAACACTACAAATCCCTGCTGCGGTTGTTCGCCTTCAGCAGATGCGGGCGCGCCAGTCGGAATGGTCCCTGCCGTGGAGCAGGCTGCAACTACCAACGCAAAAAGGGTTCCTAGAACTCTTGTCTGGGACTGGATGAGCTTACAAAGTTGCCACGTAATATACATGCCTAAACTCCATTACATCATATAGACACCATTTTCATAGATTATACAACATCTTGATGTAGGCAAATATAACATTTAACCTGAGCCAAAAATATATTTTGAGAAATTGCAGTAAAATCATCCGGCGAGGGTATTATTGAGACGAGTGTACATTCGATATTAATCGAGGTAAGCGCACTTAACTCGCTGCCGCTGATCATCTAGTTTACAATTTTACGTGCTCCACCATCACTGTGTAACCAATAATGGATTTAAACAAGCGAATTTACAATTTCAGTTATTAGTTTTCGTTAATCAATAACTTAGGTTACAAATCAGCTATATGGCGGACATGTAAAACCTGCTGGTGAAAGTGTAAAAATTTCGTACCCCTCTGCCGTTACACCGATCGTATGCTCAAACTGGGCTGACAGTGATCTGTCCTTCGTTACAGCTGTCCAACCATCCTGAAGGATCTTTACCGGGTATTTACCGGCATTGATCATTGGCTCGATCGTGAAAAACATCCCTTCAAGGAGTTTTGTTCCCTTGCCGGCTATTCCGAAATGAAGAATACTTGGTGTATCGTGGAATATCCGCCCAATTCCGTGTCCACAGAAGTCACGTACCACAGAAAATCGTTCAGCCTCAGCATAGGATTGGATGGCGTAGCCAATATCACCTAGTGTTGCTCCAGGTTTGACCACTGAAATACCTTTCATCATTGCCTCGTACGTAACCTTTATCAATCGTGAAGCTAATCGCCCAGATTTGTCACCCACAAGAAACATACGACTAGTATCACCGTGCCAGCCGTCCAGAATCACTGTAACGTCAATATTTAAGATATCACCATTCTGTAGGCACTTTTCATCACTAGGGATCCCGTGACAAACAACGTGGTTTACTGAAGTACAGATTGACTTTGGAAATCCGCGGTAATTGAGTGGTGCTGGGATAGCATTATGATCAACAATATACTCATGACACAACTTGTCGAGAGAACCTGTAGTGACCCCGGGTACAACTAGAGGCGTGATGTAGTCAAGCACCTCGGCTCCTAGTTTCCCCGCGAGCCGCATGGCCTCAACAGCTTCTTGGCTGTGGAGTTTAATAGCTCCTGATTCTTGATCGTGGTAGAATTTTGTGTGGATATCATTCATGGATTATCAACTTAAATTTGGTCCTAATTGATGGATATTGTTATAGCGCTTTCTCAAATACGAGAGGAAGCGCACCTTCAACTTCAATTCCTTCGACATCAATATGGCAATAGTAGCAAATAGCCTCAACTCCAGCATCCAGTGCTCGGGCAAGTCCGACTGCATAGGTTGGATCAATATCAGCTGCTATTCTGAAATGGTCGCAATCTCCACGCTGTACAAGGTAGAACATGACAGCACGTGAACCACGGGCCACCATATCGGACAATTCAACTAGGTGCTTAGCGCCTCGTTTAGTGACCGAATCAGGAAATTCAGCTGCCTTTGGATGAGCACCTTCCGGGCGCCGAAGATTAACGTTTTTGACCTCCACATAACAGGGTGGTCGATCTTTATCTTCAAGCAAAATGTCTATTCGACTATTTGCACCATACCGTACTTCACGACGCATGTGGGCGTATTGTTGCAATTCGTATATCCGACCATCGTTGATAGCCTCTGCAGCCAGCGCATTTGGACGTGCCGTATTAATTCCGATCATATGGTCATCAACCCATATTAGTTCCCAGCGCCAGTCGAGCTTTGCGGTCGGACTGCGATTGGGTGATAGCCAGACTCTTGATCCTTGCATGGTAAGGCCAAGCATGGATCCCGGATTTGCACAGTGGGCTGTAACTATATCACCTCCATCAAGCTTCACTTCGGCGAGAAATCGCTTGTAGCGCTTGATAAGTCTTCCCGGCACGAGTGCTTCGTTAAATTGCATAGCGTAACATAACCGTCCCTGATAAACACCGGCAACACCCTAGGAATAAAGTAATTGTAGCCGTAAATTTTTGTCTTGATCTGGTAAGTGATGTCATAAATATGGATAGCATCTGTGGATTATTAGTAAACAGTTCATATTTTGATAATTGGATCAAAGAGGAGTCCGGAATTATTATAACTTTGATACCACCAAAGGAATGTGTATACCCTAATAGGTTCTGATGAGTTGACTCCGTTTTGTAGGTATTTCGAATCCACAATGGAGGGTTTCGTATTGTTCAACCCAGTCTCAGCCAACCATTTCTGCTCTCCTGACTGTCGCCACAGTAATACGCTAGAACCATGGCAGCATGATCATTCATTTGGCCAGGAAAAGGTCCGAAAGGGAGAGAGACGTACCCTCATTGTTATTTTAATCACAGTGGTAGCCATGGTCGCTGAGATCGTGGGTGGGATTGTCTTTGGTTCTATCGCGTTGCTGGCTGATGGACTGCATATGGCGTCGCACGTTTTGGCACTCGGGATTACGGCCATTTCCTATCGTTATACTCGCGTTCATGCACGTGATGGACGCTATTCTTTTGGTGCTGGGAAAGTTAATGCACTGGGTGGGTTTGTAAGTGCGCTAATTTTGGCTCTTTTTTCCGTGGGTATTGCATGGGAAAGCTTTAACCGATTGGTCTCCCCCACTGCCATAGCTTTTAACGAGGCTATCATTCTTGTAGTACTGGGGCTGATAGTAAACGCTGTTTGTTTGTATATTTTGGGTGGACATCATGAGAACGGTCACGGTCACGGTCACGGGCACGGGCACGGGCACGGGCATGGGCATGGAGGGCAGGACCTCAATCTTAAGGCTGCATATCTGCATGTACTTGCCGATGTACTAACTTCTATTTTGGCAATTTTAGCGCTGGTTATAGCAAAATATTTTGGATGGAATTGGTTGGATCCAATTGTCGGTATAGTAGCTTCTTTCCTTATCGCTCGATGGTCTTGGGGTTTGTTGAGGGATACCAGCAAAATCCTGTTGGATAGGCAGGCGCCAGAAAGTGTTTTAAGTGGTATACGTGATGCAATTGAAAGTGACGAAATAAATAGTGTTGTTGACCTGCATGCTTGGTCTATTGGCCCCGATATATATTCGGCGGCGGTGACTTTGGTCACGAGTGACCCAAGAACACCAAGTCATTACAAGACTTTGATTCCCGAGCAATTGGGTGTTGTCCACATTACAACGGAGGTCCATCAAGCGCCGTGATCTAACTTGGGATTGGTGTGATTTTAATAAATTGAATAAAAGCTATTTCTAGTAATCTCAATTCCGTTCATCACACTTGACATAATAGTCTGTCCTGATAAACGACAAACCCTAGTTGAGATAGTGACTATGTAACTGCAACTTCACCACAGTTCTGGTACGCAGTATTATAAATATACAAAGCATCGGCGGATCAGGAGAGAATAATTTATGGCCGGAGATTCGATCGAACAAGGTACCGGAGCCACGGCCGTTACTGCAGCAATGCTAATAATAGGTAACGAGATTCTCTCGGGCCGTACAAAAGATGCCAATCTGCACTATCTAGCTAGTGAACTGACAAAATTGGGGGTACGGCTATTGGAGGTAAGAGTTGTCCCTGACGTAGAACGAGTAATCGTGGATGCAGTCAATGAACTAAGATCGTGCTACAACTATGTGTTCACTACAGGCGGCATTGGCCCGACCCATGACGACATCACCTCTGAATGTATAGCTAAAGCGTTTGAAGTAAAGTTGGCTGAACACCCCACAGCGCGCCGCCTCCTTGAGCAACAAGTGAGTAAGCATGGTACCTTACTAAATGAAGCGCGTTTGCGAATGGCAAAGATGCCGGAAGGCGCCATGCTGATAGAGAATACAGATTCTGTCGTGCCGGGTTTTCAGATGGAGAACGTATATGTCATGGCTGGCGTGCCGCGTATCATGCAAGCCATGTTCGAAGGTTTGAAGCAGAGTTTGAAACGAGGCCAGCCTATGATTTCGCGAACGATTACTTGTAAACTACCAGAAGGGACTATTGCTGAGGGTCTTGGCGATGTGCAGGGGCGTTATCCTGACCTAGAAATTGGTAGTTATCCCTCATACCTTCGCAATGAGGGATACAACGTTGCAATGGTAATACGTGGCGTGGATGAAGGCCAAATAGAAGCCGCCGTATCCGAAGTATCTGAGCTTGTCCTTGCGTTAGGCGACACGCCGTTAGAACCTTCCTAAAAAGCGTGTTATGGCTCTAAAATCTCTATTTTGGTAATTAGTGAATTCATTTAGCCAAATCTAGAACGGAGAAACTGATAGCCACGTCTGACTCATACTTGCTACTCACTCTGCACGCAGTTATTTATTGAGTTACATTTAGGTGTCATGCCCGCTTGGCGGAATCGGTAGACGCAAGGGACTTAAAATCCCTTATCCGAAAGGGTGTCCGGGTTCGAGTCCCGGGGCGGGCACCAATATTATAAATTTGGCATTCGGTCCGTGAAATATTTGTAATTCTAAGATTCTACGGATTAGGCATGTTGCTAGTAGTCTTGTGATAGTGGCGGTAATTTTCTGGGCACCGAAAATCGATTCAGTTTCGTCTCTCTGTTACACGAAAGAATAATAGAAGCCCAATAAGGAAAAAAACTATTATTGTTGCCATTCCAGCACGCTGACTTCCCGCAATCGAAGTAACCCAGGCAAGAATTGCCGGTCCGACAAAATTAGTTGCTTTGCCTGATAAAGCAAAAAAACCAAACAGTTCGGTTCTCAATTCAATCGGTGAAAGATGAGCCATCATTGACCTGCTGGCGGCTTGTGTAGGACCAATAAAAACACCCAGTATCATGGCGATACCCCAAAAGAGTGTTTTGCTTTCAATGCATACAATAATAACTGAAAGTATTGTCATTGACACGAGCGAGATAATAATGGTTCGCCTTGGACCAATCCAATCGTCTATCCAGCCAAAGGCAGTTGCTCCTATTCCAGCAGTTACACTCATGCCAATCCCAAATAGAATTAGTTCAGAAAATTCCATTCCAAAAGTACCAGCGGCATAAATTCCGCCAAATGTGAACAACGTTGTGAGGCCATCCCTATAGATCATGTGGGCGATCAGAAAGCGGACGATGTTCATGTAATGTCTAACGCGCTTCAGGGTTTTGATGAATGTTACTAGCCCTAATTTTGCTGACTCCCAAAATGAAATACTCTTTGGCCTGCTCTCGGGAGTAAACAGGAATAAAGGTAAGGAAAAAATCAGGAGCCAAATAGCGACGATCGGACCAGTAATTCTAAGGTGCTCGGCCTGCTCTTTGTCCAATCCAAACCAAGGAGTCTCTGCATTTACAAACCCAACGAAGGTCAGTCCCAGGCAAACGAGCCCACCAGCGTACCCAAAACCCCAACTCCAGCCTGAAACCCGACCGATCCGATCAGGGCCACTAACATCGGGAAGCATTGCGTTATAAAATATGATTCCCATCTCAAATGAGAAGTTGCACAGTGCAATAAGTATTAACGCCCACATTGCGTATGTTGGATCCGGCTTTGCAAACCACAACAGAGACGAGAAAACGATTAGGCAACAAGTGAAGAAAAGTATCCAAGATTTTTTATTACCAGTTTGATCCGATATGGCGCCGAGAATGGGACTTATTAAGCCGATTAAGAGCCCAGAAATGCTTATGGCATACCCCCACATGGCAGTACCATCAACAGGGTTTGGCGCAATGCCTTGAGTGAAGTAGGTGCTAAAAACAAATGTGCCTACAACTGCAGCATAGGCTGAATTCGCCCAGTCGTAGGTGGCCCAAGAAAGAACTGATAATGAAGTTCTCGAATTTGGCTCACTACTCTTGTGATCTTTTCTCGTCAACATAACAGCTCAGAATAATCCAGGGGATTCAGCATTGACAAATTTTTACACCAGCGAGTTAACTCAATCTTAGAGTTCGGTAGAGCACGATGTTGTAAAACTATCAGAATTTGTTTGGCATGGTTCTGGGGTTTTGCATGCAGTGTTGCTATCTCAGTGCCATTGAGTAGTCATAAGTTACAGCATAATAGTGGGAGGAATGGATTAAATCTCTGCCAGAGATGTAGCTTGCATTTTTTCGTTACATTAGCAGCTGTTTATTTTTGGCGTGCTTTAAAGGTATTTGTGACATTACGTGTTGTGTTGTCACGTGGTGTTGTTTCAAAAATGAATGGAACAGCAACATCATTGCCCGTGGTGTACTTTACTTCCGGATTCGTTACTTATTTTACAAGTCCGAATTATAAATGCTGGTTCGTCGATGCGAGGTAGCAACCATAGTGAGTTAGATGATAAAAACTCCTCTCTCCGTACTTGATTTAGCTCCTATTGTTGAAGGGAGTGACGCAGGACAGGCGTTAGGTAATACGCTCGACTTAGCTTCTAGTGCCGAGGCCTGGGGCTATCAGCGTTATTGGCTAGCTGAGCATCATAATATGCCCGGTATCGCCAGTGCTGCAACAGCAGTAGTAATTGGCCAGGTAGCGAGGGTAACTTCGAGCATAAGGGTTGGTTCTGGGGGTGTAATGCTCCCCAACCATGCTCCACTTATTATAGCGGAACAATTTGGTACTTTGGCTTCACTGTTTCCAGGGCGAATAGAACTGGGTCTTGGCCGGGCTCCGGGTACCGACCAGCTCACTGCCCATGCCCTGCGCCGTACCCTCACGAGCGACACAGACTCTTTTCCGCAGGATGTACTGGAGTTGCAACACTATTTTAAGGAACCAGAGCCCGATCAGATGATTCGTGCTGTACCGGGAGCTGGGCTCAACGTGCCTATCTGGATTTTGGGCTCTAGTCTTTACGGTGCTCAGCTTGCTGCTGTCCTTGGTCTACCCTATGCGTTTGCTTCCCACTTCGCACCTGCTGCGTTGACACAGGCAATTAAAATCTATCGTGAGCGATTCCAACCGAGCACCCAACTAGATAAGCCATATGTTATGGTAGGCATGAATGTTTTTGCAGCAGATTCGCATGAGGAAGCGAGTTTCCTTAAGACATCAGTTCTGCAATCCTTCATTAACCGTCGCCATGGACTGCCGGGCAAGTTACCACCGCCGGTCGCCGGTTATGAGGACCGATTGACGCCGCCCGAAAAGTTGCTTTTGGACTCGGCGTTGTCTTGCTCTGCAACTGGTGCACCCGAAGTTGTAGAGCGCGAAATTTCAGCATTCATTGAAAAAACCGAGGCGGATGAAATAATGATTACAAGTAATATCCACGATCATGAAAAACGCCTGCGATCTTTTGAGCTTGTAGGAGAGATGATTGGTACTTAGATACAGAATTCTGCGGCCGTCGCCTGTTAGCTTAAGTGCTTAGAAACTCGGACTGCGGCTTCTAAGGCATCGAGAAAGCGCAGACGGTCTTTTTTGGAAAACGTCGGATTGTTTCCACTGATCTCGCCAGTTTCCCGCAAATAAAAATTCAAATTGCGGATTGCAAGCGTCATGCCGATGCTGGCTTTAGTGAATGAGCGACCGTCAGGCCCCATAACGATGGCTCCGGTATCCAGGCATCGCGCTGCCAAAGGTATATCAGCGGTAACCGCGATATCCCTCGGTCCAATTCGTTCAGCTATCCAATTATCGGCGATGTTAGGACCTTGCTCGACGTTTACTTGCCGTATCAGTGGGTCATCGACTAGACGCATCCACTGATTAGAGATCATATGGGCTACAATTTTGTGGCGACGAACTACACGGACTATTTCGTCCTTGACCGGGCAGGCATCTGCATCAACATAGACCGCAGTCAAGACCGGTTACTCAGTTGCGTTAGAAGTTGATAAAGCTTGTACGCGATACATTAATTATCTTTGCACCTACGCATCAAGTAGTGTCAACTCTTTCGCAATCCAGCGCCTCAACAGCCTTTAACCAATTAGATTCCGCATCGATAATTGCTTGGTCTATTAAAGAGCGTTTTCTCATCAGTTTGGCTATAGAATTGTTGTTTTCTCGCTTGTTATATAACTTTGAATCGTGCAGTGCCTGATCAATCTCTGATCGTTCCTCTAACAGGTTTTTATGCTTCCGTTCGGCATCTTTCATAGTCTTGCGGAGCAACTTCGTATTCTCACGTTGCCTAGCAGCTAGTCGACGCTCGTCCTTTCGGCTTAGTTTCTGGTTTGGTCTCTTGTTCTTACTAGGTCCAGTTGTTGAGTCGTTTAGAACACTTTCTTTATATTGTTCTAACGTACCGGAATAGTCGGTAGCGCTACCATTAGCAACTACAACTAGACGGTCCGCGGTTAACTGTAATAAATGTCGATCGTGACTAATAATGATGACTGCCCCCTTATAATCGTTAAGGGCTTGAACTAGAGCCTCGCGCGCATCAACATCTAGATGGTTAGTAGGCTCGTCCAGAATTAGCAGATGTGGTGCGTCTCGTGTGATCAATGAAAGGGCAAGACGTGCTCTTTCGCCACCAGAGAGATTACAAATTGGCAACTCCGCCCTATCACCGGAAAATCCGAATCTGCCAAGCTGCTCACGCACTTTTTGGGGACCTACACCCAGCATCAGGCGTGACATTTGTTGAATAGGCGTTTCTTTGGTGTCCAACTCCTCTACTTGATGCTGTGCAAAATATCCAACACGTAATTTTCTGCTGGCATTTACTGACCCTGACATAGGCTTTAGGCGTCCACCCAGTAGGCGTGCTAGTGTCGTTTTTCCATTGCCGTTGCGGCCGAGGAACGCAACCCGATCATCGGGATCCAGGCGTAGGTTTAGATTGGCCAAGACAGGAATATTTTCTGTATATCCAACTGCTACTTCATCTATGACGATAAGTGGCGGCCTTAAATTGGTCGGGCTAGGAAAACAAAAAGTCAGGTTTGGATCTTCTATGGAGGCGGCAATAGGTTCCATACGCTCTAGCGCCTTTAGACGACTCTGTGCCTGCCTTGCAGAATGAGCCTTATAACGCCATCGATCGACAAATGCTTGTAAATTGGCTCGTTGGCGTTCCTTCTTAACACGCATTGACACGACACGTGTTAGACGTTCGCTTCTTTGGCGCTCAAACGAATCATAGCCACCAGTATAAAGCGTCACTTTGCCTCCCTCCAGGTGGAGAATATGATCTACCACATTGTTCAAAAAATCTCGCTCGTGGCTGATCAAAAGTAGGGTACCACGATAATTTTTAAGAAAGGATTCCAACCACATCGTAGCTTCAAGATCCAAATGGTTGCTTGGTTCGTCTAATAACAACAACTCAGGCCCAGAAAACAGCAACTCTGCTATTGCCACACGCATGCGCCACCCACCGGAAAAGCTATCGAGTGTCTGTTTTTGGGCCTCTTCATCAAAGCCTAGGCCAGCAAGAATACGTGCAACACGAGCGGGTGCAGCATGGGCTTCTATAGCATTTAGACGCTCGTGAGTTTCGCCTATCTGATCGCTATCCGTCGCATTTTCAGCTATCTCCATCAATTGCGTCCGCTCTGTGTCAGCGGCTAAAACACGATCGAAGGGTGAATCGTTACCTGCGGGTGCTTGCTGAGCAATGTACCCAATACTTGTTTTACGATTGGTCTGAATATTTCCTGTATCAGTATCCAGTATTCCTGCGACCACTTTCATCAGGGTCGACTTACCAGCACCATTTCGACCGACGAGTCCAACGCGGCTTCCCGGCACAATTGAAGCTGAGGTTTTATCGAGAATTGCCCTCCCACCCAAACGCACAGTTATATTGGATATCCTCAGCATGGCGTGGACTAATAACTCACACTAATTGTGATGTCGGGGCTATTGTAGAATAATCTGATATACAACAACGCTAAATTCCTAAATTGGATAAATAGAGCTACCTCATATATTTCTTATAATCGCAAGTAAGAGTTAGATAAATAAGACTATTTTGGAATCGCCCCACCCTGGACAAAAGGTTTGTATGGCGATTTAATTCACTTAAGATTTTAGATGCATGCGTGTTAAGTAGTTAATCTACGAACAAAATGCGTCTATCAGTTATGAAATGGATCATTCTCAATTACACTAAAGAAAGTCATTGGTTCACAGGTCGTGTCTTACCTGTTATCGGTGAGTTGGACACTTGTGATGAACCCTGGTAATCTCCAGTAAACGATCATATGGAAATACTAACTAATTACGTTCGATTAAATACAATTCAAATTGTTCTCAACGTTGAGTGATTAGAACGAGTATGAGAAACTAGTGCAACAATTTGAATTACAATTCTGAAATTGTTTTCTAGTTTGAAGTTCGGGATGTGTAGCAACTTCACAATGTTTTGCTGGCATAGAATACGAGGAAAAATTGACAAATCTGATAGCGAGACTAATAGCGTGTTCTTTTTTGCTTTTAGCTGTCGCGTGTGACGAACAGTCCGGAACACCCGATACCCAGTACGGAGTGACCTCGACCGAGAACGATGGAGTCCGCCGTGGGGCCAAGTCTGATATAGTCATGAGCACACAGGGCAAGTTAGATTCTAATGAAAAATTAGACTTCAATATTATGTTCAAATATCCAGATGGCAAGGAAGTCAGTATTGGGGAAACTCTTGGGTTGAGCTCGTGCAAGAAATTGGCGTTACAACATGTAATTGATGAAAAACTGATTATGAAAGAGGGTTGGGGATATACTTGCTGCACGATTGAAGAAGGTTCGTCTTGTCATCGAAAAATTAAGTAACGGGGATTCGCATAGAGATACGAGTGGGCTGGCAGTTTAGCCAAAAGGTGAGAGCATGGGCTCAGAAACCAATGTCTGAAGTATATCTAGTATTGGGTTGTGCTTAAAAATGAATGATTTTTCATGAACGTCGACGAATTGGACCAGATTGCCCAAATTTGGACCCAAGTAATCGAAGTTTTTGGAAAGGCATTGCCCGGTATTGTAGCTGGTTTAGCGGTAATTTTTGTTTTTCTATTATCCACACGAATAACGCGACGTCTTTTCCGACATATGGCTGAGCGTGCCGAGGAAGATCGCAAGCCGTTGATTGACCTTGCGAACGAGACAGCACGATACACGTTAATCATAATTGGCTTGATCACTGGTCTCGGTACTATGGGTATCGATATTTCTGCACTGATAGCGGGGCTTGGACTTACCGGCTTTGCGCTCGGCTTCGCGCTGCGCGATGCACTTTCTAATCTCTTGGCGGGCACGCTTATTATCCTCTACCGACCCTTCAAACCAGGCGATATAATTACGGTCGCTGGCAGCACGGGAACGGTTTCCAGCATCAATTTTCGCTACTCGACTCTTGATGCGGGTGGAAAGACGATCCTCGTACCGAATAGTACAATGTTCAGCAACACGGTGACCGTGCAATAGGGTGACACATGACTTAAATGGCTGAATAAATTTGACTTCTTAGTTCATAATGAGTGCTGCACGGCCTGTTATAAGACCCTTCTCAAGGCGTTCGTGCAATGCCTCGGCCTCCTCAAGCCGCCGTGTCTCCGTGACAACCGGTTGTATTTCGCCGCGGGCCACTAGATCTAGCGAATCTATTACATCCTGTTTTGACGCGTAGCGGCTACCCAAAAATTCGAGCTCTTTGGCGAGCATTTCCATGGCCGAAGCTTGGAAAATTTGTCCCGTTCCCCCGAGAGTCACAAGCCGACCGCCCCTACCAAGTGCTGCTGCAGCTGCTTCGAGGGTCGCCGTTGATGAGATGAAATCGATTACGACATCGATACCTTTTGCACCCGATAAGTCCATGAGTGTACCAGTGAATTCAGTGCAGGAGGCGTCTATTACTTCAGCGGCGCCGGCTTTACGGCATGCCTCGAGTTTATCGGTAGCCACATCAATGGCAATAACATGCGCATGGGCCCAGTGCGCTACCATCACCATGTGGAGCCCGAGGCCACCACCAGCACCTATCACAGCGACAGTATCACTTGGTGTGATCCTCGCACGCCGCAGCAACTTTACTGGTGTAGCGATCGCATCAGTGATGACGCTGATTTCTGCCGGGTTTGTCTTATAGTCAAGATCTGCTGGCAGTTTGATAAAGTTCTTTGCGGGCAACTTGATATATTCAGCATAACCGCCATCGATATGCCGACCCACATAGCCACCCCAGTTTTCGCAAAGGTTTTCTCGGTTGGTTCTACACCATTTGCAATATCCGCAGGTTAGATAGAAGTAAACGGTCACTGGATCTCCGATGGAGAGGTTAGTAACACCGGAACCTATGGCAACAATTTCACCAGCCACTTCGTGACCAATAATTCGAGGGTACTTGACCGATACACGACCTGCTCTCGCGTGATGAATGGTTAACCCAGAACCGCAGGCGAATACACGAGCTACGGCTTCACCATCGTTCGGTGTCGGGTCCGGAAGGGTGTCCAGGACGAACGGTGAATCTGCTTCGAAGAGAACCTGTGCTTTCATAAAAAATCCATGTGCGGAAATATGGCTGTTCGCGCGTCAATCTGACTTAGATAATTAGCATAAATTAATTGTTAGGTTTTATTGGTACAAGTCGATCGGCCAAGTACTGAAACATGTCCCAAACCGTACCTTCAAGGTTCGATGGGCCAAGCGGAGAACGCTCAGTATGGCGTGAATTTAGTCCAACTTGCAGACGTTCAATCTGAGCCCGGTCTTCATCCATTGTCTGGGTATTATTCGACATTGCCTTTATCGTCTCAAGCGCGGGCTTGGGATCAAACGTCGCCCTGCCCACCTTGAGCGCAACTTGATTAACTGCGGCGGGGCTAAGACAGAGATAAATGGTTGCATCAGGACCTAAGGCCACGACGTGAGAAGGGTAAATCCAAAACATCATCGAGTAGCGTTTTTCGGCTTCAGTGAGATCAGTGTGGTAGGGTTTACGTTGAGCTAGATCAAGAGGGTAGCCGGACTTGAAACCGGTATAGGCCTTGCCTCCCGGAATTTTTTCACAAAGGCGTGTTGGTGTAATTTTATGCAGGCCGGTATAGTGAAGGGTGCTCAGGTGGTAACCCTCCATAAAATTTTCGGCGAGGCATTTCCAGTTGGCATCCCAAACTTCGCGCCGCCCTAGCTGATGTACCATCTGTTCGGCATGATAGTTCCGCACATAGGGCTCCAGGCCCTTCAGCCTCGGGGCTAGCGGTTTTGCCTTGCCATCCAGATTCACATAGAGAAAACCGTGCCAGACCTCAGTCGCGAATTCAGGTAGTTTACACTCCTGAACCTTGAACCCCTTGACTTGGTCCATGTAGGGCGCCCGCAGGAGCTGGCCGTCAGTGGCATAGCTCCAGGCATGATAGGGACAGACGAAATGTTTGGTATTGCCTTTATCCTCCAGAAGCACAGAGGAGCGGTGGCGACACACGTTCGAGAGTGCACGGACCCTGTCATCCTGCCCACGAACCACAATCAACGGCTCGTCGATCAGTTCCGTCGTGAAATAGTCACCTCGTTTAGGAATTTCGTCGACTCTACCGAGACAAATCCATTCCTTACGGAAGATTTCCTCTTTCTCAAGCTCAAGAAATTCCGCAGACGTATAACAAGCTGATGGTAAGGTCTGAGTCTTTCCAGCACTTAAGTTTCTAAGTCCGGCCAGGGCCTTTTGCAATTCATCCAATGAATTAGTTTTACTCATATTGACCTTTCCGCGCTTTAATTTTTAAAGCTTATTATTACACCAATTTCCACTCAGACAGAAAAAATCAGAGGTGATAAAACAGTCTGTATTTTTAAAAGTAAGTTTTTTCAAACTAATTTTGTTTTCTCCTGGCAGGAAAATCTTAATCTTTCGCCGTAATTGCACCATCGATAATATAACCGTAATCAAGGCACTGCTTGACCAACAACGACAAACGTGTAACTTGAGGGAACCACAAATACCAATTGCATTCAGATTGAATGGTATGGGCAGGTATGCAGATACTTGAGCAGTTAACTCGTATTTTTTAAGGTAAGGGAGACTATTAATGAATTTGGTAAAATATTTTATGGGATCGTTAATTGGACTAGTGGCGATGGCGGTTGTGTTTACCGTGCAGCCGGCAGTGGCTCAGTCACTAACAGCGGATTTGGCAAAGGCTAGCCTACTTAATGAACTCAAGAAGAGAAAAGTGGTTAAGGTTGCATTTTCAACGTTTGTTCCATGGGCAATGCGCGACAAAAAGGGCGAAATGATTGGCTATGAAATTGATGTTGCAAACAAGTTTGCCAAAGATTCTGGTTGGAAATTAGAACTCATGCCAATGGTATGGGATGGTCTTATTCCCGCATTATTAGCTGGAAAGGTAGACATATTAATTGCAGGTATGAACTCAACGGTTAAGCGTGCGCAAACCGTAGCATTCTCTATAAAATATGAGGAGGGCGGTGCAAATCTTGTAGCAAATAAGAATGCTTGTGGTGGTCGCAGTACGATGGGCGACTTTAATACCTCGGAAACCGTCTTTGCTCAGCGTCGAGGCACACATCCAGTAGGTCAGATTAAAATTCATTTTTCAAAGGCAAAAATAAGGCAGTTTGACGATGAAAATACAGTCAAACAGGAATTGTTAAGTGGACGCTCATGCGCCGTATGGTTGTCCAGGCCGCAGTATCTTCACTGGGCACTTGACCATCCAAATGAGCTCTATATTCCTATGCCAGGGGCAAATCTGCAGAAGTGGATCTCGAGTATGGCTATGAGGCAGGGTGATCCAGTGTTCATGAATTATGTAAATAACTTCATCATCCAGAATCATGTAAACGGTTATATGCCGGAGCGTTATGAGTACTGGTTTGGTGGCAAAGACTGGGCAAAATTGGTTGATAAGATGTAATGCTTTTGTTGCTTAGCAAGAATAATTTTTGGTAAGCATACTTTATTCTAGAACAGGCGTACGGTTCATACTGTGCGCCTGTTTCAGTTTTAAATCTGATCGCTGGAAATAAAGTGAAAGTTTAATGTGTCAAATTAGCTATCATTCGTTGATAACTAATCTCCGGTAATGTCAAGATTTGCACCGACAGTTATGGGGTTCTAATATTGGTAGATGTCTGGGAGCAATTAGGGGGCTGTTATCGGTAGAGCCTATAAAAGAATTAATAATTACGTTGAAAAGAGAAATATTTAGTGCTTGCCGTCCTTTAGTTTTATGGGTTCCAAGGAACGATACTGGTCGGTACCTACTGAGTTTTAAAATTGTGACAGGGAAGTATCACGTCAAACGCCAGTTAAGCTTAGTTGACAGCGGTCTTAAACCTTAGACAAAAGAGGTTCAACTAAAAGATTGAATTATAAGGAGCAGCCTAATGGATCGGGAACAGGAACGCGCCATCGAGTGGGAATGTCAGAAAATTATGCGTCGTTACTATTATTATGTAGATAGGCGTGAATTTGAAAAAGCGGTAGATCTTTTTACTAAAGATGTCGACTGGCTTTCGCACGGAGTAAAACTCGATGGTCGCGATGAACTCCTGAAGGGCCTTTACGCATCACTAGGTGAAGGAACAGTCCGTCATATCCTGACCAATTCAGTAGTAACTGTTTCAGATAAGGATCACGCTATTTGTCGTTCTTACAATACCCTTTATTACACTGCGGATGCAGAATACCAAGAAGCTGATGATCCATTGGCAATGGAGGGCCCTCACAGGCTTCTCGACAGTTATGCTGAGCTCACACGTACGCCAGATGGATGGCGTATTTCCAAGCGGCGCTCATTGCTTGTATTCCGACGTGATCCAGAAGAACCGGTGAGGCTTGAGACATGGGGTAAAAGTGAAGGTAGAACATCAGAATAAGTTGCATAAAGAATTTAGAATATAAAGTCACAAGGAGTAGCAAACATGAAACGTGAGCAGGAACGTGCAATTGAGTGGGATTGCGAAAAAACCATGCGTCAGTACTACGACTACGTGGATCATAGAGATTTCGAGAGTGCAGCAAACCTGTTTACTGAAGACATCGATTGGCTGTCTCATGGTGTGAAACTAAATGGTCGTGAAGAATTATTGAAAGGACTCCAGGCGGCCCTTGGCGAAGGAACTATTCGTCATGTGTTATCGAATACTGTTGTTAACGTTATTGATGAGGACCATGCAGAATTAAACGAATATCATACGCTTTATTACACAGCTGACGCAGAATTTGAGAAGGTAGATGGGCCGTTACCATTTGAGGGCCCACATCGTTTGGTCGACTGTTATGCGGCGCTGGAACGCACCTCCGAGGGATGGCGTATAGCAAAACGTCGAGCGCCCATCATATTTCGTCGTAATCCGGATGAACCGGTTCGCCTAGAAACTTGGGGTAAAAAAGAGGGTAAAATTGGTAAGTAAAAGTGGATTGAATTTAATAGTCTAGGCAGAATTGGATTAGTTCTGGGCCTGTTTCATCATTTTGTGTGTGTTAGTCTGTGCAGGTGGAAATATACCAATATGATAGTTATGGCAGGTTACGCAATTGTCTCCAGCTTCTGCTGCGGTATGACATGCTGCGCAGGTGGTCCGCTCAACGGGATTGAAGTTACTTGAGAATGTCATTGGGTCGGAGTTCTTGTAACCATCAGCAAACTCAGCCTCCAGATTTAGGCTATGACAGGTTAGGCAGCCACGCTCGTCCAAAAGTGTGAAGTGACTAACATGTGAAAACGCTGTAAACGTCTGCTGGTTTGGAATTCGCCGTTTACTCTCCCAATTCACCTTGTACAGGCCAGTTCCAATAACATCTACGCTATGGCATTTTGAACATATGCCGGGTGATTTAGCATTTGACAGATTTTCGAATATTTCAACTGTTGAATCTTTGCTCAAATTTGTTGTTGCTTGCCCCGATATATCAAGCCAACTCCTAATGAAGGTGTCTGCATGTCCTGAAGGTCGATAGCGCAGACTAAAACCCTCTCGATACCAGCCCCCCGCGCTTGCCCAATCTTCGTTTATGACTGATTTTATATTTGTATCTTCATCGTCTCCAACTTCCTCTTCTTCAATATCATCATCTCCTATTTCATCATCTCCTATTTCATCATCGCTCAGACCTATATTCTGACCATTTTTACTTGAGCCTTTAACAACGTTGGATAAAGAACCAAAACTATCTATCTGACTAATATTTTGAATAGCAACTATTTCACCATCACGATGTCGCCTGACTTCATCCAATAGACTGGGGAACCAAAGGTTTTTAGCTGCCATGATTCCATCCATCGGTAACAGGTTCGTCAGTCGTGCTAATTCGTCGGATCCTAACTCGTAGCCCAAAGCATTCTCGAATCGTGATTGAAGAGCTGCAATGCCCTTAGTTGCAAGATCGAAATACAATTCCTTTATACTCCAAGCTAAGCGTTCAATATTCGCAATTTCCTCATCGCTCGCATTCTCGAGGTCAAGGAGGTCCAGCCCTTGGAGATTCAATTTTGCGATTCTATATTCTTGATCCATAGCGAGTAGGATGTCCATGTAGGGCGTTATTCCACCTTCAGCGTCTTCAGGCCATTGACCGATAGGTACGTTGCGTTCTTCAAGAGCAGTAACGTCAAGCCCTGGTACAGAAAATATCTTATGCCCCTTCGAGGTAGCTCTCCCAAAACCAACAATCTGCGCACCGTGACAGGCAGTACACATTGTTTCGAATTCTTTGACCACCATATTACGACCAGTGTCTTCAGGCACATGGCATGTAGTGCATTGCTGTGGCGCATGTTCCTTGAATTCTGTTGTTTGAAAATGTGTTCCCAGATGACTCCCGTGATCAAAGTTAATTCGCGTACGGCGATCAAACGGAAAATTAGTGAATTCTGGGTGGCCACGTGACAACGCTGAAAAATGTACTACGTGGCACGCTACGCACTGTTTGTTAGACATTGCCGTCAATTCAAATGCTTTACCGTTATGTTCTTGGTGACATGTTGAACATGCAATACCAGTATCATCGTGGAGAGGAAGATCTCTGGCCCAGGATGCTGCGGTCAGTAGAAGTGGTTGTCCGGTGACGTTGTTGGTGTCTGCTGTTTTTGTGAGAGCGCTGAGAGTATCAGATGGTAGTCCGTGCGGATCAGAAGGATTCTTTCCTAGATCGTGACAAGCAATACAAAGCTCATTGTCCTTATCTTTAGTAGACTGAGTAAAAACTGCCAGCGGCCAGCTCAATACGCTCTTATTGTGCGCTGAGTGGCACACGGTACAGTCAGCTATTTCACCATGTTGAAAGGTAACATTTCCGGGATTTAAAAAATTTGAAGTAAAGGGACTACTAAGAGCTGTAAGAAGTAAACCTACAGATGCTATGAATACCCAATTTCTAATAGAACGTATACGGCCACGCCAGCTTCTGATTGGTTGACAACGTGGGATGGCTCTGCAGCATGTGCCGTCCGGCATAGGGCCTTCATCGCATTTGCCACCTGAAGATTCAGATCGATTACATTGCCACCTATCTTTATTTCTGCTGGGCTGGCATTCGTGGTGAGCTTGACAGTTCCCCTTGATATCAGGACCAATCTGACAGGGGTTTCCGTCCACCATTCTGCCACAGACCCAAGTCTGATTAGGGCGCTGATAGGTACTTTTCCTGAAATCGAAATGCTGCAGTGGGTTTGTCATCCAAGTCCGCTGCTATATGCGTGAACGATGACTAGATGTAGCACTGCCAACAGTATAAGGGCATAGGTGACAGGAATATGTATCAAAAGCCAAGCTTTGAGCATGGTTTGGAGCGCGTATTGAAAATCTATGTCGTCCTTTTTTACTACAAGAGTGCGTAATTTACCAAAAAGCTCACGCTCTGCTGCATTGAGGTAGCGGTCAGTATTATTGAATTCAGATTGTAATTTGAACACTCCTCGATTTGAGGAGATCAAGTGTAGCAAAAAATTTCTCGGTTTTCTAAAATAGAAATGTAGATGTTCCGCATAAAAGTCACGAATTGTGTTTGAGCCAGTTTCTGAGGCCGAAATGATGACAATCTGTTCTGCTTCTTCCCGCAATCTGGCAAGAAAGATTGGCGTACGCTCGACAATAATTTCTTCGCCTCGTCGAGTGAGGCGTTTAGGTAGGGTACGAGATAGTAAAATGCCTAAGACTCCGGTTCCTGCGACGACTATGAACAAGATAGCTAGAGTAACTTCGATTAACCCATCGGGGACGCGCCATCCAATATGGAGGACAAATAAAAATATTACGAGCCAACCAAGATAGATATGTAGTTGCAGCCACGCTGCATTCGAACCGATTGGTAGCATAGTAATTTTTTTACGCAAATTGTAGAGAGTAAGAAACAGAATCGAGATGAATAGCGCCCATCCTGAGAGGAATGCGGCATTGTAAAGAGCTGCGTTGTAAATCCAGTGTACACAATATAAGCCGATCGCAATTGCTAGTGTAATCAACAAATTTCGTCGGCGACGGGTCGCCAAATTCATTGTCGGCTCAGTAATGCAGTGATGGATGGCAGCTCGCCCATATTTACTCGGTATAACGCATCGTGTGGGCAAGCGCGCTGGCATGCTGGACCGCCTGGCTGATCAGCACAAAGATCACATTTAGAGGCTTTTAAGATTGTTGAATTGGTAGCTTCATCACGAATAAATTCACCATTTGAATCTCGAATTTCCACCATTCTAATATTATCGTATGGGCAATTATTTGCGCATGATGCACAGCCAATACAGGTATCATCATTTATGACAACTTGCCCCCCTAATGCATTACGGTGGATTGCGCCAGTTGGACATCCAATCATGCAGACAGGATCAGTACAGTGCATGCAAGCGTTAGCCACCATGAAGTGATCGAAAGTCCTTCCATGCCTGAGAAATCGCGGATTGTTGTTATGACCAGTAGCGCAAGCTTCGACACAAGAATCACACCGAACACACCGGTCAAGATCTATTAGCATCGTAGCAGTACCATTAATATAACGGTTCTCAACGATAAATTCGAGTTTGGACGTCCCTATTACAGGATCATCACCGTCCGGGTTTTCCTCGTACGTATCCTTATTGGTTTCTACGTATGTATTTAACTCAGTTTCCAAATGAGCAGTTAGAATATCTTCCGGCATGGTGGGTAGTACGTATTCTTCGATAATCGATGTTGGGACTCTTAGGACGTCAGTATAGCCCACAGAGCGTAGGGAGTAGCGATAGCCTTCTGAGTCTTTACTACCACTCTGCCATTGCCGCACAATTTCATCAAAGCCGAAGACTGTACCGCGACCAATATAGCGCACGGTCTGTTGACCATGGTTTAGCCGGCGGCTTACGCGTGCAAATCCGCTTCGGATCATCAAGAGGCCATCAGGGTAATGCCCTTCTTCTACTATAATTGGTTCCTGAGCCAGCCTTTCACTACTGCTGTCTTCGATCATTTTCTTATAGTTTATGTACCAGGAGAAATCCCCAAAAGTATCAAATAATGTTTTCTCCGCAATCATCTCAATTATTTCCGCTCTGAGATGGTTGAATATTGGCGTTTCTTGCAAGTGAGTTGTAAGTGTACGTTCCCGATATAACTGATCCACGTATTGGCGAAACTCGACTGCGCGGCGTCGTATATTGAGTATTCCCTGACGTCTAACTTCGACGAGTACTGAATCTTCATCAGCAAAGATAGTCGCAGTCCGCGCCTCACGAGCAAGGGCAGCGATTTCACCGAACATTTCGCCAGGCCCAAATTGTACGGTACGATTTTTCTCTAAAATATCCGGCACGTTCTGGAGAAAAATATGTATTTCTTCTGAATCGATTTGTCGTGTACCAGTACCGCGAGCGTTAGTATAACGAGAAGGGTCACGAACCTCCGGAAATTCGGGATTAGTCCAGATCTGCTTAAATGCTTCCCAGAGTCCTTTCCTTGGCATATCAGCCCTACCAAGTACTTCATTGGCTAGCCCTGGCGGCAATACTGCACGCACACTGCCTGACATTACGATGAATGCCGAAGTATCGTAATCATCTTCACGGATAATAATATCACCACTACGATATTCGCGGATGCACATGTCATTTCGTATGATATCTCGTAATGACGCAGATGCCGGAAACTTTTCGGCATCCATGTTGCGAAATAACTCGATATCTAAAATTCGATCTACATCGGCTTCGGTCATATCCGCGCTGAATGGATTGTCCCAACGCCGAGACTGCTGGATCAGCACCGATTTTGCCATATATCGTACCCCTGGGTTTCTAGCAATTTTATTACTACGGCGCTATTTTACCCTTATATTTATTGGCAGCGGGTAACATGTCATCGATACCAATAAATTGGCTACCATCGTAATTTTTTGCAAATTTCCGGGCTGCGGCGGCTATTTTGTCAGCCGCGGCCGATAAGGCAGCGTCGTTGTTGAGCTTCAGTTTTGCCTCACTGGCCGCTATAACGATCGAATTTAGTTCAGGCGTTTTAATTACGGCAGCGATAGTTTGTATAGCCTTACGTGCCAATTTTGCCCGCCGTGCCATAGATTTTGCATAGGTTTTGTTTGCTGTCGCCTTACCTACGCCACGGAGTGCAAATTCAAGATCAAGGGCTTTACCTACGATATACATCATCCGTCTGCGATTAGTCGAAGCTTCGTTATTTTCTTTGCTATACCAAACGTTGTGGCGTACTTCACCCTGCGTCCAAGCAACGAGTTCAAACTTGCTTCCAGCTGGATGCCCACCCTTGTTGACAAGTTCCTCATTTGGCACTGTGTGGCAACCATAACAATTGGCTGCAACATCGTAGAGAAGGGAAGGCCTGATCATACCCGCAGCTTCAGAATTTGCGTAACGTTCTGCTTTGTGCGCTGCAGATTCTGAATCCTTTGTCGCACCCTTACCGCCGTAATCACTGTGTAATTTTATCCAGTCTTTTCCTGCGCCGTGACACGATTCACAGGTAATGCCGGCAATGGGTGCCTCCTTGCCTTTTTTTACTGCTGTTGTGAAGTGGCATGTCAAACAGTCGCTTTCTGCCTTGATTCTCTTGAGTCCAAGTTTGTTAGCTATTTCCTTCGCCTTTTTGCTTCTTGGTAGGCTCTTAAATGTTGTTGAGTGATGCGTTAATTTCCAAGTTGTTACGGAAGATTTATGGCATTCGCCGCATGCATCAGGCCCCACAACTGCTTTCGGATCAAGTCGATATTCTTGGGCATTTACTTGTCCTTGGAAAACCGAAATCCCAACAACGAGTCCGAAAGCTAGGGCCGCCATCATTGAGAGGCAGCCAACTGGGACTGGCAGATTAAATTTTATCATAGCGGTCAATCTCCGTAGGTCTACCGTGTCTAGTAATTATGGTATTAATAACAGCCTAACCCCTTAATAATTATATCCGTTTAAATCATCTTCTTCGGGGCGATATTTGGTAAACTCATGCGTCCAACGTTAGATTAGATTTTGGTATTGAAATACAAGTCAGACATGACCCATCTTCGGGTGGAGCTCCAGGCTCGATACTATACTCTATTTCGCCCGATTTTATGGCCGTGATGCAAGTACCACAATTGCCCGCTCTGCAGCCAGAATCGATATCAATTCCGTTACGCTCTGCAAAGTCAAGCAGCGATTCGGCACTTCCATCCCATGGAAGTGTAGCTCCTGACCGAGAAAATACGATATGCGGAACAACCGCTCCTTCCTTGGGTTCTGCTGTGACCACTTTCGTCCGCTTGACCGTCGCTGCGCCAAATGCCTCGAAGTGAATTTCATCCTCAGGCACCCCCCATAACTTTAAATCCTCAGTCACCATTTCCATCATCGGGGGAGGTCCACAGATATAAAATGTATAGTTATTAGAAGGTAGTAATCGTTTGAACAAGTCAACACTGACTCGTTCCGCATGCTGGTAGTCGTGTCCTTTAACGTCATGTTCCTCGGGATTACTATAGCAAATATTCAATTGGAGATTTTCGTGAACATTAGCTAACTCCGTTAGATGATCCTTCATGGGGTGTTCAGAACCGTTTCGTAGGCCCAGAAAAAACCAAACTTCTCGCTTGGATTCTGATTCGCAAAGCGCGTTCAACATGCTGAGTACAGGCGTGATACCGATCCCACCTCCTATTAGCACGATAGAATTATCTTTTGCAGTTTGTAGATAAAAATGACCACTCGGCGCCTTGACATCGAGAATATCGCCGACGTTCAGACTCTCATGGAAGTATGAAGATGAGCGACCAGGTGGGGCATCGGGTTCGTTACGTGGTGACAGAATTTTTTTTATGGAGACTCTGTAGCGATCCGAGTGATTTGGACTGTCTGATAGCGAATAACATCGAATAAGGGGCTTTGCTAAATCTGGAATCTTTAATTGGAATGTTAGGTATTGGCCTGGCAAAAATGGGGGCAGAGGTTTTCCATCGTGTGGCACCAGGTAGTATGAATTAATGTCCTTTGCCTCGGAAACGATACTTTGTATTTCGAATTTACGAAAACCGTTCCAGGAAAGCTCCACGCGTTCCCGCTCAGTATTGCTACGAACTAGGAGGGCTTCGGTCCGGTAACGCAACGTATTGAGCCCTAATTTCTCCCGTTCGTCCTCACGTGAAAAATGACGGAATGACGAAATAAGCATCAGGACAACTTGAATCAAGACGACGCCGATAATCATGATACCGGCAAATTGAAAGGCTGTGGAAATGAAATTTGCCTCCATCATGGTCTCTATTACCTAAAGGTACCTTGTTTGGCGGCAGGACACTTGTGTTTGCATTATACAAATTTGGTTGATCGGATGGATCATTATCCAGGTTAATACCAAATCAAAATACAATTAAAATTTCGGCTCGGGCACCAGTGGCATCTTGGCGTGTTGTCTGGATTGTATGAAATCCCTCTAACTGTAACTGGTAGTGTTGTCCGACTGCCTGTTGCAGCTGGAATCCTGCTCCATAAGAATCAAACCCATTCCCACTGTAGTCACGACGAGCCGCTAGTTCTAAAATAAGATTTCGTCTCTTATTATCCCAAAATGCTTGGTAGCCGGTGGCCAGACCATAAACGTCGTCGGTAAATGGGTTTATTTCGGCGCCGTGGGTACTAAGATTTGGTGATGCAAACAGTATGCCGGTATTAGCTAATGGGCCACCAAGAATGGGCTCGCGGCCTGCCTGGGTGAAGTTACCAATGCTAAGAAATGGGTTAACGTATGCAATGTCATCTGACCCGTGCGGTGTCTTTGAGAATTCCGCTGTTAACAGTGTCCCATTACCAATGACATTTCCTCCAATCTCATCATCAAGGGCAATAGAGCTATTAATGCGAAACGCAGTGCTCATCCCACCCAGTGCCCGGATACGCTGAATGGCGGATGCACCCACATAGAAACCGTCACCACTACCGTCGTTAGCGTTGTCATCTACATAGATTAAATCAAGATTGAACGTGCTAACGGGCGCATCTACAGCCGTAAAGAGCGCGTACATGTTGGCGTCAGAGCTGCGAGCTCTGTCATTCCGGTCAAGTCGGTGCCAACCCCACAAACCTGAAATTCGAAGATTAGAAGTTCCAGGAAAGGGGATGTTATTCCTAACAAAACCAATCGCATCGACGGTATCGTTGATAATGATACCTTCCTGGAAAGTAAAAGGCTGTCGACCAACAGTAAATCCGAAATCTATTGGCTTGATGCCAGCACGGTCGAGTACCGGGAGGAGACTTCCTATATCACCTTCGAAGAATAGAGTCTCTACGTCCAAATTAAGCTCATTTTTAAACCCATTATCCGAACTATCGAATGCAATTCGGGAGAACCTTCCGGGTTGATTATTATCCACTGGACGAAGACCAAGGAGAATTTTTTCAGTTCCGGTTAGTTGTAAATTTGCAAAAAAATCGAGACGGTTTGCCCACTCCGTATCTCGATCCCTACCGTCGGCGCCATTGTCGAAAGTCTGTAATGTCGTGCGATGAATAAAATATGACCACAATCGAGGTTGCCATACAGCTTCGATCAAAGGGACTTCAAAACCTGGATCCAGTTGTCCAGTATCAAGAAATGGATCGCCCAATTCTATTAGAAGACCCGGTCGAAACGGTATTTCTCCGGTTGATTTATATGGTACGTATTCTTCCTTGAGGGCTTCAACGTGAACTGGTGCACCAAGCGGCCAGAAAAAATCATACCATTTACTTTCACTACCTGCATTGGCATGAGAGCTACTCACAAACAGGGAGAAAACCATAAAAGAATATATTACTGCAGCGGAGTGGGCACGCAATTTGGCCTTATCCCGCAAGGAAGTGTTCATACAGCGACTCTCCCCTGATTTATTCAATAACCTGTCCTAACTACTAGTCTGATTAAGGTGGAATTACATTAGTAGGAAGATCATTTGGCAGCTTCAGCCAATTGATCCACTTCAAATACAATTTCTTTTTCCCACAAGACCTGCGCCCCTGCAATTACCGCGTCACCTGCCTGGCGGGGAGTAAGCCCGTAATCAAAGCCAACGCTTTGCATTGCCACAAGCAAGTTGATAGGTACCGGTTGTTGGATTAGCTTAATCACCGCCCGGTAAGGTCCCTTTCCAGTTAAATTCTTGCCATCGATTTTATACTTAGCCCAACGATGACCTAGTGGCTCTATCCCTTTTTTATGGTTACGTTCCGTGGCAGGCTCACCGGTAAAGACCAGTGAAGCCACTGAAGGTAAAACACGCGGCAGCGAGATGACTGGATAAGGAATTGGGATTACATGTTCAATCTCACCGCCACGACCATTCTGCGTTACAAATATAGACTGGAGACTGAACAGTTGAGGATCAAGATCAATTTCCCCAGCATGTACATACGCTGAATGTCCGTCACGAAGGTCACCATTTGGATCTCGGTCACCCGACCTCATGATTACAGTCCCGTTTTGGTCAGTTACGGTCACATCAAGCCAAACCAGGCGTTCGCCTGTAAATCCAGTTGGTATGTTGTGGCCGTCTGTTGCACTCTCAACTTTCACTTTAAATCTGATGCCTCCAGAATCAGCCTTCTCAGTCACAATGTCAGTCATAAGATAGCCGTTACGCAAAACTTCTAGGCGTTTCTCCGTAGCCCACGCCAAGAGTTCTAGTTGTTCGTTAATTATTTCACGTGCATCATATCTGTCGTCTATTGCCTGCCAACGCTCGGGAAAACTTGCATCGTCCGCAACATTGTCTTCGAACGCGTCGGTTCCCCACCCGGCTTCAACGTCGAATTGCAACCACTCTCCCAAGCTGGCCATCTGTTGCGCTTCTGAACTATGGGGAAAAATGCCAGGATGGATGATCGAATAGTCGGGCCCTCCGAAAAAGTGATCCGTAATCTTTCGCGGCTCTGTCTCTATACCACCTACGACGGCTGCTGGTCCAAATTCATATCCAGAAACCTTACCCTGTACTTTGCCCATGTGACAGTCTTGGCAGGTTACACCCCGCTTTGCAGCAGGTGACATTCGGTATTCACTAAATGCTTCTTCCAGCCGGAAACCGTTAAACAAAGTTACATCATGACAAGTCCCACAAAATGTAGGTTGGGAAATATTGGTAAACTGGGTTACCTCCTTATGAATTTGACGGCCCGATTCGTCGGGCTCTGTAACCACTCTATATTTGTGGGTATTTTCGAGTACTCGAGCTAGTTCCTCGTTCCCCTTAGGTCCAAAGATGGGCTCTGTGAGTCCGCCCTCGACTAAGGCTAGGCGCCCGCTTGCCTTGTTGTAACTTTTATTAATACGGTGGCAGACAACACATGTAATACCTTCACGTGACGTTGGGTGGCGTTCTAAATTTGATACGAATGAGTCTTCACCCAAATTGGCACCGACCTGATTATGACAGCGAAGACAAAAGTCCCCATTTGAACCGTTTGCAAGTTCGTTTATTTTGTTATTAAGCGAGAGATAGATAGGACTTAATTGTGAATATGAGTGTTGAGATACGCGCCATTCGCGATAATGTTTAGGATGGCAAGTGCCGCAGGTTCCAGCTGATGGATAGCGACTTTCGGCAAACAATGCTTCATGAGCTTCCGACCCATCCTTTACCACATTATCTTCTTCCAACTCCTCCTCTTCGTCTGCTTCCTCGTCCTCGTCTTCGTCACTGATAAGGTCATCATCATCGATAAGCTCGTCATCATCTGTGGTTGCCGCAGTATTTGCCAGCTGCAATCCGGAAAACAATACTCCATTTTGCAGTTCAAAAGCGCGAACGTCGGCCGTAGTAATTGCTACCAGGCCAACAAGTCCAAAAATAATTACTAGAAGACTGCCACCTAATTGGCGACAAATGAATTCGATTTTCTTATGCATAAAATTTTTTCTAACCACCGAATATTCCATCAAATTCGCACATACCGACTTGGTAAAGCTAAAACGTCAAATATGAAAAACAAAATTCAGTTGGCCTCCAATTGTTAGACTGGCACTATGGGCAATCACGACTATCGCGTTTCCAACAGATTTATTACGATTTTGGCCGAAATCATTCAAGAATTTATTGGAAGAAATATTAGTTGACATTAATTTTTGATGTATGCCTTTCCTATTAAACATCAGTTCACATTATTAGTTTAGTTTCAGCCGTGATGTTTGGGAGTTAATTCGTTATTAGTGGTTGGTTTTAGCAGTATCACTGGCGCGTTTACCTTGTGCTTCAATAAATACACGGGTTACTTCAGGATGTTTTTCTTTGATTTGCTGTTCCATGTGAGAAATTGACTCCTCCACATCTCGGGAACTTAGGTTATCTGCAAAATCAATACTAAGGTTGAGCAGGACGTCCTTGGGACCAAAATGCATTGTGAGCATTTCATTTAGATTTAAAATCCCAGATTCATTCTCGACAATTTTTCTGATATTCCGCACAACTGATGGTTTAGCCGCTTCTCCTATGAGCAGGCCCTTTGCTTCGTAGGCTAGTAGCGCACCAACAATGGCTAAGATAACACCGATACAGATAGCTGCTATTCCGTCCATGATAGGCATGTTGAGGAGTTGGCCTGCTAGGATTCCAGCAAACGCGATCACAAGACCCGCCATGGCTGCACTGTCCTCAAACAACACCGTAAACACGGCCGGGTCTTTACTTCGCCGAACTGCAGCTATGTATCCGTCAGAGCCTTTCACTCTGCGGAACTCCCGAAAGGCGATGGTCCAGGCTGCTGCTTCAAAAATCATGGCTACAGCTAGTACAATATAATTCACGGCTGGGTTTGAGATTGGATGCGGCTTTAGTAGTTTCTGTATCCCTTCATAAAATGAAACGCCAGCACCAAGCCCAAAGATGAGGATCGCAACAACGAAGGTCCAGAAATATAGCTCCATACCGTAGCCGTACGGGTGGGATTCATCTGGTTGACGCTGTGCACGGCGAAGGCCATATAAGAGTAGAAGCTGGTTGACTGTGTCAACGATCGAATGGACAGCCTCACTCACCATGGCAGAACTACCGGTGAATACCGCTGCCGCCAGTTTTGTTACTGCAATCAAAAGATTGCCCACGAAAGCGGCATATATGACCTTCTTTGAACCTTGTATATCCATTTGTTATTGCAGGTGCCTGCTACTTAGTTTCATTAACTAAATTAAGATTAACATCCTTACGACAATTAACAGGTATTTGTAATTATTTTGGCATCATATTGGCTAAATATGCTCAAACCATGAATTTAAGGGTGACAATGTTTTATGGGATGCTATCAATGTTTGCCACATTTGACTGCTAATAGGTTGTCTAATTAAAAGGACCATAATTTCGTATGATTAGGCTTATTATATGATGGGCCGAGGAGGGGTAATGAGTAATTGGAACGTTTCGGAAGAGGCGGCAGCTTTGCATGCCGATGCATTGGTTTGGGATATGACGTTACCATACCTGGACTACGGTAATTCCACTCTTAAGTGGGAAGCCTTAGAGCGAATGAAAGCTAACGGTTTCAACATGGTTTCGCTCACACTTGCCATTGATTATCATACTATGGAAGAGGCTGTGCAGACTATTGCAAGGGAGCACTCTTGGTTCAGAGAAAATGCAGATAACTATGTAGTTATTGAATCGGCCGAAGACATCCTAAAAGCAAAAAAAGAAGGCCTGTTAGCTGTAGGTTTTCATTTTCAAGGAACCAACCCAGTAGCGCAAGACCTCAATATGGTCGAGACATTCTACAAGCTTGGTATCCGCCATATGCTAATGTGCTACAATCTGAAAAATGCAGTGGGCGATGGTTGCCAAGAGGTAACAGACGGAGGTCTAAGTCGGTTTGGTCACAATCTTATAACAGAAATGCGCCGCGTCGGAATGTTTGTAGATGTTGCTCATACTGGGCATCGAACTGCTATGGATGTGTTTGAGGCGGCCGAAGGACCGGTAATCATAAGCCATGCAAATTGTCGCGCAGTTAAGGACCATAGCCGCAACGTACCAGATGAACAGATCAAGGCTTGCGGAGCTTCTGGGGGAGTAATTGGAGTTGTGGGATTTGGGCCTGTGGTTTGCGAGAAAGGTGAATTAACGACCAAAGCACTCTTCCGACATATTGACCATATAGCACAACTAATTGGTCCGCAGCACGTAGGTCTTGCACTCGATTATGTTTACGACAACCAATACAATAATCCTGGACCCTATAATCCTGAATATAATCCTCGACCGATAGAACAGATAGAACCAGAAGATCTACCAGGCCTCACACAAGATATGATCGAGGCGGGTTATTCGGAGACTGACATCCGCGGTGTCCTTGGCGAGAACTGGTTGCGCCTAGCACAACAATTGTGGAACTGAGATCATGGAAGCAACAAGCTCGTTCTAAAAGGGACGATGTTATGCGAACTAGGCAACTTGGACGAACAGGACTCGATGTTTCTGAGATAATTTTTGGCTGTGGCAATGTCGGTGGTCTCATGATCCGAGCCGAAGATGCAATTAAGCGTGCCGCCATCCGCCGATCTCTGGATCTTGGAATCAACTGGTTTGATACCGCCGGCTCCTATGGTAACGGACAGTCAGAGGTAAACTTAGGCCGACTACTTAAAGAAGTAAACGAGTCTCCTTTTGTATCGACCAAGGTTCGACTTATGCCTGGAGATATGTCGGATATTCCCGCTGCCATTGAACGAAATACCCGCCAAAGTCTCGAGCGCCTGCAACGACAGTCAGTAGATTTACTGCAGTTCCATAATCATGTGGCAAATAAAAATAGTAGGCGTGCGGTAGCGGTAGACAGTGTTCTTGAACCTGGAGGTGTTGCTGACGCCCTTGATGATTTGCGAGAAAAGGGCCTTACTCAATTTACTGGGTTTACTGCTCTTGGTGATGTCGAGAGCTGCTGCCAGGTAATCGAAAGCGGCCGATTTGATGCCGCGCAGGTGTATTACAATATTATAAACCCAACCTCGGCAAATTCTTATTCAGGTATAACAACCGGTCAAAATTTTTCTGGACTTATTGACAGCTGTAAATCGAACGACGTGGGTGTCATTGTTATTCGCTCAGTTGCAGCAGGGGTTATTGCTAGTGGCGACCAAACAGCAAGTCCAATCATTATTACCCAACACACTTACGCTGAGGAGGAAATCAGAAAGGCTCACGCTGTGAATGATCTTCTTGGGGAAGATTATGGAACTCCTGCCCAAACAGCATTGCGTTTTATCTTAGCTAACCCCGACATATCCTGTATCGATATTGGGCCGGGCGAAATTTCACATATAGAGGAGGCTGTGGCAGCCTCCGACGCTGGTGGATTACCGGTTGAAGCTTTAGCAAGGCTCGAAGGTCTTTACGAAACCGGGTTCGATCCCTATTGAATGAAACAATTTTATGCTCGTCGTAGTCAGAATAAATTTAGTGGACGATTTTATTAAACGCGTGTTCGAACGTTTGCTGTCTCACTTGAAGGTGTTGCTAATAGCGGCGCTATATGGTGGTTCAGCTTATGCTGCGATTCTGGTCATTATCTGGTTTGTTGATTTAGTTATTGTTGATTAGGCCAAAAAGCATTTGATTTTTGTTTAAACTTATAAAATATCCAATCTTGCGACTGATGGTCAGCTTATCTTTGATGGAAAATTGGTATTATGTTTGTTGTTTAAGCAATAAAATCCAAAGTTCACCGTAGCTATAAATTTGTAGAAGAAGTAGATAATAAAAGTAGTCTAATTCAAGGTATCTCTAAGTTTTCTTCTGCGCTCCAGAAAGCGAAATGCTAGCGGGGTGCCAATGAAAATGAGTACTGCGCGCATTGCGTGGTGTGCCACGATGAATGCAACATCAAGACCCAGTGCTAGACCAATCAGACTCATTTCGGGCATTCCACCTGGTGCGTAAGCGAGAACCATGCTTGGGATATCAATCCCAGTAAATTGGTGTAATCCATATGCAAAAACACCACATATACCGAGCAGAATAGTCGTGTTTACGATGCCGAATCCGATCGCTCTCACGACTTCCTGGCTTGAGGTGCCGACGAACCGGGCACCAACGCTGGCACCAATAACTAGTTGTGCAAGATTTACGAGTTCGCTCGGAGGCTGGGAATTGGTGTAGCCCGAGAGGTGTAAACCTGCGCTTAATATTAATGGGCCGAAAAAATGGGGGGCGGGTATTCGAGCTTTACGGGCGATTGGCCATCCGACAGCGATACAAATGCCTAATAATAGATGGTCAATTAACGGAATTTCAATAAATGAAATACCGAACGAAGAGCGATCTCCAATCTGGATTCCATTCATGAGTTGGAACCAGAAGGGCACCATAAATACAACAAGCAGTATACGGGTTGCATGCACCAGTGCTATATTACGTTCATCACCCCCCATTTCCCCACCAATGATGACCATTTCGTTCATTCCGCCAGGCATTGCAGCAAAATATGCGGTAACGCGATCATAACCGGCAACTCGACGTAAATAAGGGACCGTCACAGCTGCTACGATTGCTATGTAGAGCGTAAGTAAAGCCATACTGAGCATCCAATCGCCCATACGATCAACGATGTCTGGTGCAAATCGACTCCCTAACATGACTGCCAGTACGGCAATCATTAACGGACGCATCCGGAGCGGTGGCAACACGGGAGCCTTGAGTAGAGCAAGTATAGTACATGCGCACATTGACCCTAATAACCAGGGTAATGGCAAACGCCAATAGACGAATAATCCGGCACCAAACACTCCGACTACAAGTGCTAAAATGATACGTAGCATCCGCTGCTGCATGTTCAGTGATTTGGTCAACAAGTTTATCTAACTGAAATTCTGGACAAATTTAACCGAAATATGACTTTTTTCAGGCGCAAAAGCGCTTTTAATATGTGGTTACTATTGATAGCTACTATGGGATTCTAGCCATCAATGGCCGAGACGGTTCCATTCTATTTTATAATTTCTATCACAAGAAACTGAAATTGATGAGGTTTGATAGCCACAACCTTAGTTACTTTACTCTTAAGAGGCCCAAGTCAATTATCATCGAAAATACGAATTTCGACAAAATTTCAATTACGATGTCAAAGTAGCTACGAAAATTCAACCTTGTCGTTCTGTCAAAAGACACACTTGACTGCTTACAGTGTTGAACACATTCTACGAGAAGTGTATTCCGCGAGTCTCTTGGGACGTGTTCGAGTAGCATACCGATTATTGTTAGTTGAATTCGGCAGCTACAAAATGGATTACTCTGCTTCGGACAGCCTTATGTATAATCATTTGCCGTAACTGGTCAGCGTACTGATGAGAGTTATCAATAGAATTTGAGGGATAGTTTGCGGAGAACTGATTCGGGTATTTTTTATGTGGAGCGGGCACAAGGTCCGGTCGCGCCAGTAATATTCGATTCGCCTCACAGTGGGCAATCCTATCCAAAGGACTTTGACTATCTTGTGCCAGATGAAGTGATACGGTGTGCCGAGGATATGTTCGTGGATGAGCTGTTCGGGGATGCGCCATATCACGGTGCTATTCTCCTAGCTGCTTTGTTTCCGCGTAGTTATATCGATCCAAACAGAGCCCTGTGTGATCTGGATGAGGAATTGCTGGATGAGCCATGGCCGGAACCACTATTACCAGGCGAGAAGACGCGTCAGGGTCATGGTCTGATATGGTATACCTGCCCACCGGATTTACAAATTTACAATCGAAAATTAACCGGCAAAGAGGTTAGACGGCGAATTGATAACTATTATCTTGCCTACCATGGAGCGCTTGGCAAATCTTTTGACCGCCTGCATCATCAATTTGGTCACGTTTGGCATGTAAATTGCCATTCAATGCCTACATTTGGTTTATCAGCCACACCAGGAAATAGGTCAATTCGCCGACCTGAATTTGTTCTTGGCGACCGGGACGGGACGACATGTGAACCAGAGTTTACTTCTCTCATTTGTAAAACACTGGAAAGCTTCGGCTATAGCGTTCGGATTAACAGTCCCTACAAAGGTGTTGAGCTGGTGCGAGCATTCTCTAATCCTGCCGCGGGCCGTCATAGCATCCAGATTGAAGTCAGTCGTGCGCTCTATATGGACGAGAGCACGTTCGAACAAAATGACGGGTTTGAAGAACTCAAGTCTAATTTATCACGACTAGCGGGGGTGGTTTGTTCTTATGCGCGCGAAAAAGCAACCAACAGTGACGGCGCCGTGTTGTCTAATCCGCAAACTGTTCGTTGAGGATACGTTCTTCGAAGTTGTGCTCAGGGTCGAATAACATTGTTAGTGTAATGTCACGGTCTTCACGGATAGTTACCTTGCAGACATCTCGGACTTCTGTTGTATCGGCGACTGCGCTAAGGGGTCTCTTTTCTGCCTCCAGTACTTCGATAAGTACCGTCGCCGTGCGCGGTAGTAAGGCACCACGCCAACGGCGAGGCCTGAACACGCTAATTGGTGTTAGGCACAGTATATTGGCATCGACAGGCACGATTGGTCCATGGGCAGAATAGTTATATGCGGTGCTGCCGGCTGGCGTCGAAACTAAGACACCGTCACAGATTAACTCTGGCATCCTCACAACATTATCTATCGAGATACGTACCTTTGCTGCCAGGCGTGTTTCACGCAAAAGGGAAACTTCATTTATTGCGAGAGCCTCGTGGACAGTATTACCTATGCACTCTGCTTCCATCCGCAAGGGATGAAGGTCAACCGGTTGGGCCTTATTTACACGATCTAACAAACCTTCAGCTTTATATTCATTCATGAGAAAACCGACTGACCCTTGGTTCATGCCGTAGATAGCCACGTGTTCACCCATATGGTCATGTAAGGTCTGCAAGAGAAATCCGTCACCACCCAATGCGACGATAACATCGGCTTCGCTTTCCTCCACTCTTGGCACCATCTTACTGAGGAATCGTTTAGCTTTTTGTGCCTCAGGTGTATTGGATGCTGTGAAAGCAATTTTCTTGTTATTCGCCATGTACCAGTCCGGATTCCTAGTAGTTTAAGTAATATATCAGTATAGCGGTGTCGTTGATCAGTACCAGTAGAAGCGTCAATGAATTTCTTATCGTAAAATCTGATACAATTTCTTAAATATATTCTAGTTACCGAATTAGTTATCTAGCAATAAACATACCAAATTGATTAACTCATTTGTAGGCCCGCTGGAGAATGGTGCATCAACAGACGTAAATCTCTTTGCCTGACTGCCAGCAGAAGGGAACCTCACACATAATGGAAGTATCTTTACCTTCTAATTTTTGTTAGGTGAGTGACTATGGGTTATCCACCGGTGACACTCATATGACGCGTGACTGCGGGTTCATGGCTCCGTCTGTCGATGACAAAATCATGTCCTTTTGGTTTATTAGCGATTGCCTTATGTATAGTTCTTATCAGCGAATCATTGCTTACACCTGCACGCAGTGGTGTTCGGAGATCGGCCGCGTCGTTTTGTCCAAGACACATGAATAACGTTCCCGTACATGTTAGCCGAACACGATTACAAGACTCACAAAAATTATGGGTAAGTGGCGTAATAAAGCCAATTTGGCCGCCTGTCTCGGCGCACCGCATGTAACGTGCCGGACCTCCAGTACTGTGATCTATATCACTCAGTGACCATTTGTTCATTAAATCTGAGCGAACCATTGTTAGTGGCCAATATTGTTCAAGTCTCGATTCACCCCCAATATCGCCCATGGGCATAACTTCGATAAATGTCAAATCAAACCCTCTATCCCCAGTCCAGCGCACAAGATCATGAATTTCGTCGTCGTTAATTCCTTTTAGTGCCACACAATTTATCTTGATCTTGAGCCCTGCCGTTTCTGCCGCGTCAATTCCGTCCATAACACGGTCGATATTGCCCCAACGTGTAATGCTCGAAAACTTAGCTGCATCAAGTGTATCAAGAGAGATATTGATACGTTTGACGCCACAGTCAAAGAGCTCATTAGCGAATTTGTGCAGCAAGCTGCCGTTAGTTGTCAGGGTAAGTTCATCGAGTTCTCCACTCTTGAGATGACGAGACATACTCCGGATCAAACTCATAACGTTGCGACGAACCAGCGGTTCACCACCGGTAAACCTCAGTTTTCTCACACCCTGGCTAATGAATGCACTACATAACCTGTCAAGTTCTTCTAACGTCAAAACCTCTGACTTTGGCAAAAATGTCATATCTTCCGACATGCAATAGACGCAACGAAAGTCACATCGGTCTGTGACCGACACGCGCAAATAATTAATCTCTCTATCGAATGGATCTATCATTAAGTTTTATTATCCAAGGTTATGTAATTATATAATTCATAGTATGTTGTAAGCTTAGCATTAAATTATAGTGGATAGATAAATATAAAATTCTATGTTTCGAATAGGAAATGGTACCCAATTTTTTATCTAGTATCTGTGGTGGAGTTTGCGAAGAAAAGCTGTTGGTCGGCGATTTTGAATGTGTTTATAGCAGTCTGACCTTCGGCGGAGGTAAGCCAGTTAACGAAGCGCTTTGCGCCTTCCCAATTTACATGTGGATGGCGTTGAGGGTTTACGGCTATCACCCCGTATTGATTCAATAAACTCTCGTCGCCTTTGACCAATATATTAAGAGGTCCCTTATTCTTAAAAGCGATCCAGGTTGCCGTATCACTAAGACAGTAGGCGTTGCTAGCGGATGCTATGTTTAGTGTTGTTCCCATGCCTGATCCCACGTCCCTGTACCAAGTACCTGAGGCAGTTTCAAAGTCAACACCAGCGGTTCTCCATATCTTTAGTTCTGCCAAGTGAGTTCCGCTGTCGTCACCACGCGAGATAAATAATGCTCGCGCACCCGCAATGAGTGCAAAAGCCTCTGTCACACTATCAACTTTCTCAATTGAGGCTGGGTCATTAAAAGGTCCAACTACGATAAAGTGATTGTACATAACGTCGCGACGTTCGAGTCCAAATCCATCATTGATGAAGCTTTCTTCAGATTCCCGATGATGGACTAATAATACATCAGCATCTCCGTTTTGCGCTAATTGAATAGCCTGTCCTGTTCCCCGGGCTACAACCCGAACCGCAATCCCGGTACTAGTAGTAAAAATTGGCAGAATATGGCCAAATAAACCAGAGTTTTCAGTGGATGTAGTGGAGGCTAGCGTTATGAAATCATCTTTTGCATGAACCGAAAATATAGCCAAATTAATAGTAACGAGTACTGCAATAACTTGCCTTACCACAGCAATTCCCCCTTGAGGAAAGTTCTAGCTTCTTTCGTAATAGGTTTATTAAAGAACTTTTCGGAGTCGGACCTTTCAATCAATTTACCGTGATGCAAAAACAATATTTCATCGGCAAGACGTTGTGCCTGTGCGATGTCATGCGTAGTCATAATAATTTTGGTTCCGGCCTTATGCATGGCATGGATTATTTCTTCGACTTGTCGCGTTGCCGCAGGATCAAGGTTGGCGGTTGGTTCATCAAGAAACAGAACCTGAGGTGTGAGTGCCCAGGCTCGTGCCAAGGCTAAACGTTGCTGTTCACCTGCAGATAGCCGTCGCGCCATCCGGGAGGACAGTGTTACCAGCCCAGTTCTTTCTAAAGCTTCGGTGGCTCGCGCCAATCGTTGTGTTCGGTTTATGCCCCGTAGGGCTAGTGCATAGGTGATATTGCCAATTATTGAGCGCCGCAATAGGACCGGGCGTTGGAATACCATCGCCTGTTGGCGTGCAACGCTGTTTGTTGCTTCATGTCCACGCCAAAAGACTTTCCCGGAAGTGGGCTTAAGTAGGCCGTGGCACATTCGTAGCGTGAGACTTTTCCCCGCACCATTCGGACCCAGAATTATGGTCATTGGTCCGGCATCAAGGACAAAATCAAGGTTATTAACGAGTCCCTCGCCTTTTACGTGGTAGGCTAGTCCTTGAACACACAAAGGTAGAATTTTTTGCATCATCCCTGGGCACGCTGTGCGGCTTCTCCGATCAAGTAAACTGCGCCGTTTACGATGACGGACAACGATAGCAATATTAACCCGAGTCCCAATGCAAGTGCGAGGTTACCTTTGCTAGTTTCAAGAGCAATAGCTGTCGTCATCACACGTGTTAAATGATCGATATTTCCACCGACAAGCATAACGGCCCCAACTTCGGCAGAAGCGCGACCGAAACCTGCTAGAATTGCAGTAACCAGACTAAATCTCCCGTCCCAAAGCAAGGTATTGATTGAGCGAATTGGCGAGGCGCCGAGAGATTTCAGTTGCTCCGAGTATTCCAACCATAAATCCTCAACAATTTGACGAGTTAATGCGGCTACTATCGGCACGGTTAACAATGTTTGAGCAATGATCATAGCTGTGGGTGTGAAGAGAAGCCCCAAGACACCCAGCGGACCCTCTCTTGACAGGGCGAGGTAAACAACGAGACCGATGACAACCGGGGGAAGACCCATTAGCGCATTCAAGATGACAACAACTGCGCGGGAACCGGGAAAACGGAGAACAGCGACCGCGGCACCTAGAGGCAGACCTATTACAGCTGCGAGTCCAACCGCCGTTAGACTAACTCGGAGCGATAGCACAACAATTTCAACGAGGTCTCTATCAAAAGTGATGACCAGCTTCGCGGCTGCGTTGATGGCTTGAGATAGGTTGTCCATTGACAGAGTGTTCAACCGCAATGGCAATTGAAGATATCAACAACCTGCCTTATTGGCAGAGTGATACTTTATGTCATGATCGGTGCCGTACCACAACTACCTCGAGTTATGATAGCCCCTCAATTATGATTTTGTCTAAGATATTTGTACATTGAGATATTAGTGGTACGGGCCTGTGCTTGCCGACTTTGGCTGCTTACTTCATATTAGCTGGATGAAAGAGTTTACCATTAGGCCAAACCCAGATGACAAGCGACTTACCAAGCGTGTAGCGGGCACAGACCAAGAAGGTAGCCCGTTGGAAACGTCAGTTGTAGTGGAAAGGCCGATGACGGTTTACCTTAATGGCCAGGAAATAGTCACGGTCATGACTATTGGCGACTATCCGAAATATCTGGCAGTAGGCTATCTCGTTAACCAGAACATGCTACTTTTGGATGATGTGATTACCAGCGTTGATATAGACTATGAAATCGATACTGTGATTGTTCGCACCGAACGGCAGACAGACTTTGAAGAAAAATTAAAAAAGAAAACACTAACATCTGGTTGTGCGCAAGGGACAGTGTTCGGTGACCTCATGGAAAAATTTGAGGAAATTGAACTATCGAACGAGGCAGTGCTGAGGACAACTTGGCTTTATAGTATTACGAAGAAAATTAATACCTCTCCGTCACTATACCTCTCTGCAGGAGCAATACATGGTTGTGTTCTTTGCGAAGCTGATAGACCGTTAGTTTATATGGAAGATGTCGGGCGTCATAATGCAATTGATAAAATAGCTGGGTATATGACATTGAATAAAATTGATCCAGAAGAAAAAATTTTTTACACGACGGGGCGTCTCACCTCGGAAATGGTAATAAAATGCGTCCAAATGCGAATTCCTATCCTGATTTCGCGTTCGGGATTCACCGCTTGGGGAGTCGAATTGGCGGTTGAGGCGGGCCTTACACTAATCGGTCGCGCTAGAGGGACGCGTTTTGTTGCATTGGCTGGGCAGGAGAGAATCATTTATGATTCTGACTCTATGCGAGTTACTGACTCGCCTGGTCTATTAGCTCAGCAAAAAGCTTAAACAAATTAATTGAAGGTTGAAGCTGGAATCAGTGGACAAAATTCGAAGAAGCCTCGCGTGTGTAATTAATGCTGTTATTAACGATAGGATTGTAAACTACGACTACCAAAATTTCATATTGACTAGAAAATCGGACTAAAAATTGGGAAGTATTTTAGGTGTGTTGCTTGCAGGTGGTTTATCCCGTCGCATGGGTGGGGGAGATAAATGTCTGAGGCAAATTGGTGATTCAACCATATTAGCACGTATCGTTGAACGTGTTTATGATCAGGTAGATCAGCTAGTACTCAGTGCCAACGGTGACCCAAAAAGGTTTGCCAGATTTAAATTGCCGGTAGTTTCAGATGTTGTCCCAGGATTTTCTGGTCCACTTGCAGGAATTTTAAGCGGAATGGACTGGGCAGCTGAACACTCTCCGGATTCTTCTTGGGTAGTGAGTATTCCGAGTGATACTCCGTTCTTACCTTTGGATCTTGTGACACGCTTGCGCGAGGTATTGGTAAAGGACAACGCTGAATTAGCATGCGCCGCCTCTGCTGGGCGCGCTCATCCAGTTATAGGTCTTTGGCCGGTCGATTTGCGGGAAGAATTACGTCGAGCGCTGGTCAATATGAACATCCGAAAAATAGACACCTTCACAGGATGCTATCGGCTTGCAAAAGCAGAGTTCAGCACTACCCCAATCGATCCGTTCTTTAATACAAACAAGCTCGAGGATCTTACAGAAGCAGAACGACTTATCTCGCAGGTATAGTGGGCACACCTACTATTGGGTAAACTCGTTACATAGTTTACTGCCTGGCTTCGATCCGAGCGGCACAGAATTTAAATTCAGGGATTTTACCAATTGGGTCCAGTTGTGGATTTGTCAGGACGTTTGCTGGTGCCTCCGCAAAACAAAAGGGAATGAAGACTACACCGTCGGGTAGTGCTTCATCAATTCGTGCTCTTAGTTCTACTGTCCCACGTCGTGTCTCAATTCTGACCACATCTCCTGGTGCTATACCAAGCCCGGCTATATCGCCCGGGCTAAGGCTTGCTACTGCTTCCGGTTCTAGTTCATCAAGTAACGTGGCCCGTCGCGTGATAGCACCCGTATGCCAATGCTCAAGCTGCCTCCCTGTCGTCAATATCATAGGATATTCTTCGTCTGGCAGTTCATTAGGCGGAATGACTGTCGTAGACTTTAGTTTAGCTCGGCCTGATTCAGTCGGGAACCCATCACCAAACACTATTTCTTCGCCCGGTTTGTCTGGTGATAGTGAAGGGTACGTTACTGAATCTTCTTGTTCTAAACGCTCCCACGAAATGTTTTTGAGCGAAGGCATAATCTGCGCCATTTCAACAAAAATATCGCGTGGATGGCCGTAGTTCCAGTGAAGACCTATCCCTCTAGCAATTTCTTGGATGATCCACCAGTCCTGTCGTACATCGCCTGGCATTTCCAGCGCTTGTCTTCCCATCTGAACCTGACGGTTAGTATTGGTGACAGTGCCATCCTTTTCAGGCCATGCGGATGCCGGCAACACTACGTCTGCGTGAAAGGCTGTCTCGGTAAGGAAAATATCCTGAACGACAAGGTGTTCTAGCATAGCAAGCCCTTCACGCGCATGATTCGCATCGGGGTCGGACATAGCCGGATTTTCACCCATAATGTACATTCCACGAATTTCCTTGGAGTGAACAGCTGCCATAATTTCTACTACTGTTAGGCCCTTTTCCGGGTTGAGTTTAGTATCCCAAAAGTCTTGGAACTTGGCGATGTTGTCCACAGCATCTACGGGCTGGTAGTCAGGATAAACCATAGGAATAAGACCTGCATCTGATGCACCTTGAACGTTATTTTGGCCTCTTAGGGGGTGCAGTCCGGTTCCGGGCCGGCCGACTTGTCCGGTGATTAGTGACAAGTCAATGAGACAGCGAGCATTGTCAGTGCCGTGTGTGCTCTGCGAGATACCCATACCCCAAAATATAATTGCTGCCTTCGCACGGGCATATGTGCGGGCAACTGTTTTTAATGTATCCGCATCTATCCCACAGATGTCAGACATCGCTTCTGGAGTAAAGGGTAATATGCTTTCCTTGAGCTGCTCAAAGCCCTCAGTATGGGCTTCAATATACTGCCTGTCGTAAAGTTTTTCCTGAATTATAGTGTTTATAAGTGCGTTTAAGAGAGCTACATCCGTTCCAGGTTTAAACTGAAGCATATGAGTCGCGTGACGTTTCAATGCCTGACCACGTGGATCGGCAACAATCAAAGTTGCACCCCTTTTTACTGCCTGCTTAAAAAATGTAGCTGCGACAGGGTGGTTCTCTGTTGGATTGGCTCCGATGACAATCATGACGTCAGCGTCTTCGCATGCCGTGAATGGCGCTGTGACCGCAGCTGACCCCACGCATTCCATCAATGCCGCAACAGAAGATGCATGGCAGAGGCGTGTACAATGGTCAACATTGTTAGTACCAAATCCCGTACGTACCAATTTCTGAAACAAATACGCTTCCTCATTAGAGCCTTTGGCCGAGCCAAATCCGGCTAGTGAAGCACCACCATATTCGTCACGTATCCCACGTAGGCCATCGGAAGCACATTCCAGCGCCTCTTCCCAGCTAACCTCTCGAAAGTGTGTAAACGGGTTAGCTGGATCAACGAAGTCGTTTGCATCCTTTTTGACATCTGCACGGCGAACCAACGGCTTAGTCAGGCGGTGGGGATGCGTCACATAGTCAAATCCAAAGCGTCCTTTGACACACAGCCTATTCCTATTAGCTGGTCCCTCACGGCCGTCTACATAGAGAATTTCCCCATCTTTCTTATTATATGTGATCTGGCAACCGACACCGCAGTATGGGCAAACGCTATGGACCCGCTCGTCAGAGTAATTGATCCTTGTGCCATTTTCGTCGAGTAGCGAAGACTCCATCAAAGCACCCGTTGGGCAGGCCTGTACGCATTCGCCACATGCAACGCAGGTTGACTGACCCATAGGATCGTCAAAGTCGAAAACGATTTTTGAATCCGATCCACGACCAGCCATTCCTATTACATCGTTAACCTGCACTTCTCGGCAGGCACGGACGCAAAGATTACAGTGAATACAGGCATCGAGGTTAACGCGCATGGCTGCGTGGCTTGAGTCAGCACTTGGACTGTTGCGCGTTGGAAAACGGCTAGAATCTATATCAATTTGGTCGGACCATTGCCAAAGGTCGGACTCTGGATCATGGCTTTTTTGCCGTTCAGGTTGGTCAGCAATCAGCAGTTCCATTACAGTTCGACGCGCGTGTTTTGCACGATTTGAAGTAGTTATTACTTTCATGCCGGACGTGGGTGGGCGGATACAGGATGCGGCTAAAACACGCTCGCCCTCTATTTCCACCATACATGCACGGCAGTTACCATCCGGTCTGTAGCCAGGCTTGGGTGTAAAACACAGATGAGGAATCTCAATTCCTAGCCGACTTGCGATTTGCCAAATAGTTTCGCCCGGAACTGCCTCGACCTCATTACCGTCGAGAGAAAAGCGGATTGTCTCAGACATGTATCAGTCTCTCACCTCATACCTAACAGACAAGTAACTTAGACATAACATAATGATTGGAATAGTATGTTTCACGACTAGTCCTAAGTTGCTACATCCACTCTTGGTATATCCTCAGGAAAATACTTCATCAAACTTTTCAATGGATTTGCCGCAGCTTGGCCGAGGCCACAGATTGAAGCATCGGTCATTGTCTGTGAAAGTTCCTCTAGGAGTTCTGTATTCCATCCATCATGTTCCATGAGCTTAACTGCTTTTTCTGTGCCTACACGACAGGGCGTACATTGACCACAACTTTCATCTTCAAAAAATCGCATTAGGTTCAAGGCCACATCACACATGTTGTCGATCTCTGAGAGTATGACGACCGCGTGCGAACCCACGAAACTACCGTATTTTTCTAGTTGTCCGAACTCCAGTGGTAAGTTCCCCATGGAAGCTGGCAGAAAGCCGCCTGATGCGCCCCCTGGCAAATAGCCCTTAAACTTTTGACCCTTAAGCATTCCGCCACAAAATTCTTCAATAAGTTCAGTAACTGTGATTCCAGCTGGCGCAAGCTTTACACCCGGATTATTTACGCGGCCCGAAACAGAAAAACTACGCAGGCCTGCCCCGCCGTTTCGGCCATGATTTGCAAACCAGTCAGGTCCTTTTTCCAGTATATCGCGCACCCAGAATAGCGTTTCAACGTTGTTAACAAGTGTTGGTCGGTTCCAAAGCCCGACCTGTGCAACAAATGGAGGGCGATGGCGCGGCATCCCACGTTTGCCTTCAATACTCTCAAGCATAGCCGACTCTTCGCCACAAATATATGCGCCTGCACCACGTCGAAGATGCAACTTGGTGTGTGCTGTAAGTCCAGCGTCCTCAATTACCTCTATCTCCGATAATAGAATATTTCTGATTTGAGGATATTCGTCACGCAGATAAATATAAACGTCGTCTGCCTCTACGGCCCATGCAGCAATTAGCATTCCTTCTAGGAAACGGTGAGGGTCGGTCTCCATATAAAAGCGATCTTTGAAAGTTCCAGGTTCACCCTCATCCGCGTTAACTGCCATTAATCGTGGTTTTGGCTCTTCTCTAACAATTTTCCACTTTCTTCCTGTCGGAAATCCGGCACCACCGAATCCTCGCAAAGAAGAATCATTAACCGTTGCTATGACTTCATCTACCGTTCGCATTCCCTCAATACACTCATGTAGCAAAGCATATCCACCATCTGCAACATAAGCGCTATAATCTTTATAAGTTGGTATTTCCGGGTTCGTTTGCCCAGAGTTGGCTGCCTCGATCACAGAATTTTTTTCTGCAAGTGTAATATGGTTGTGGCCAACTTCTGCAACAGGCGCTGTATCACACCGCCCCATGCACGGTGCCCGAATTACTCGAATGTTATCACCCACGCTTCTTTTGAGTTGATCAATAAGATTTTGCGCACCCATCATGTCGCAAGTAAGACTATCACAAACTCTTATGGTGATATTGGGTGCAACTTCTCCCTTCTTAGCAATATCAAAATGTGCATAAAATGTAGCTACTTCGTAAACCTCTGCAAGTGCCAATCCCATTTCACGTGCTAGCGCAGCTAGATGGTCAGCAGACAACTGGTTGAACTCATCCTGAATAAGATGAAGATATTCGATCAACAAATCACGTTGTCTAGATCTATCGCCAAGCAACTTTTGGATTTCTTCCAGTGCCTGTAAATCAACTTGGCGCCCTTTGGGCTTAGACCTGCCGCGTTTACGGCCTGCCCCGGGATGTTTGTATCTTCCACTATGTTGAGGCTCTTGTGCCATAAATTCACCGTTGAAATCAGATCGTGCCAAAATTGAGCTATATCGTCGTTACGGACTTAGTATAATAGGTAAAATTTTTTTATTCTCGTTGCGCTTCTTCTTCAGCTAAAGCCAACATTGCAAAGTCGATATTGATTAGTACCTTGCCTTGATTTTCAAAATTAACAGTAACGCGGTCCTCAATTTTAGACTGAACCTGACCAAGTCCCCAATCCGCCATTGCGGGATTACGGACAAAATCACCGGGAGCTATGTGTTTCGTCATTGAGAAATGTACAAGGTTGCAAATTTAATTGTCCCGTCCGCAGGAGGATATAACCTATGGTATAACTCGTTGACAACCCAGGTAACCGAGCTTTAATGCGGATAAAAATATCTACTGGATTTTTGTGTTAGTATTCACTTTGAATTGAAAACGAAGGCATTAAACGAAAAGGTGATACTAAAATTAGATCAGTTGCCCAGGTGTTAGTTGTATACAAGTCTTTGTTATCCATACAATCAGTTAACTGTTAATTGTGTTTTTTGACTGTTTAGGGGCTACTCGAGAGTTTTAATGGAAAGTATTTAATCATGATCTTGTCCGCCAATGACTAAATTTTATATAACTTACGCCTAATTGTACTTTAGTACTTTTCTTTTGGGTACCAGATACGGAAAATGCTTTCTCCTGACTATCATCCCAGCGAGACAGAGGAGTTTATGAGTCCGCGGCAGCTCGAGTATTTTCGTAAAAAACTTCTCACGTGGAAGAATGAACTTTTGAAGGATTCCAATATAACGGTGCAACATCTTCAAGAGTTAAGTGCTGCTGAACCTGATCCCGGGGATCGGGCTACTCTAGAGAGCGAACGGGCACTCGAGTTGCGAACACGGGACCGTGAACGGAAGTTAATTGCCAAGATCAACGAAGCTCTTAGGCGTATTGATGGAGGAACTTACGGATATTGTGAGGATACACACGAACCGATTTCCCTTCGTCGACTTCAGGCTCGACCGATAGCGACGTTAAGTTTGGAGGCGCAGGAGCGTCACGAACGCATGGAACGTATCCAACGAGTTTCCTAATTCAGTGATACTTTGGTATCAGTTAGAAATTGCCGGGTTCGACTACCTAGGAAGTAGATTTATACATGTCAAATCTGAGTTTATTTATATAATTTTACTGAAAGAAGTCTTATAGAACAAAAAAAGAACTTGTAATAAAGAACAAATCATGTACATATGCCTTCATTGCATCACATCCGTGCATGTGAAATAAGGAGGGAGCAACTTATGCCACAATCTGCCTTGCGCCTTGTTGAAAATGATTTGATGGATAAACAAAAAGCACTAGACGCCGCCCTTTCCCAAATTGAACGATCCTTCGGTAAAGGCTCGGTTATGAAACTTGGCCAAAATGATAAGGTGGTTGAGGTCGAATCGGTTTCTACTGGCTCGTTGGGGCTAGATATAGCGCTCGGTATCGGTGGCCTTCCACGTGGTCGAGTTGTGGAAATTTATGGACCTGAGAGTTCCGGTAAAACCACTTTGGCGTTGCATGTAATTGCCGAAGCGCAAAGACTTGGTGGTACATGTGCTTTTGTAGATGCTGAGCATGCACTTGATCCAGTGTATGCGCGTAAGCTCGGAGTAGATGTAGAAGAATTGTTGATATCGCAGCCTGATGCCGGTGAACAGGCATTAGAGATTGGCGATACACTTGTACGATCCGGTGCGATAGATGTCCTTGTTGTCGATTCAGTTGCCGCCCTCGTGCCACGGGCAGAGCTTGAAGGCGAAATGGGCGACACACATGTGGGACTTCAAGCGCGTTTGATGAGCCAGGCGCTGCGTAAGCTTACAGGCTCAATTTCGCGCTCACGATGTATGGTAGTCTTTATAAATCAAATTCGTATGAAAATTGGTGTGATGTTCGGTAGCCCAGAGACGACCTCGGGTGGCAATGCGCTCAAATTTTACTCGAGTGTCCGATTGGATATTCGCCGTATCGGGGCAATCAAGGATCGCGATGACATCGTAGGCAACCAGACTAGAGTAAAGGTGGTTAAGAATAAAATGGCGCCACCATTCAAGGTTGTTGAGTTTGATATCATGTATGGTGAAGGTATATCAAAAACAGGCGAGCTATTAGATTTAGGAGTTAATGCTGGTATAGTAGAGAAATCTGGATCTTGGTTTTCATATGATGGCCAACGAATTGGGCAAGGTCGTGAAAACACAAAGACATTTCTTCGAGAAAACCCAGAAATTGCTGTTTCCATAGAACAAAAAATCAGAGAAAATTCAGGGTTAATGCCTGAGACTATGCTTGACTTATCGTCAGAGTCTAAAACACCGGATGAAGATACAAAAGAGAGTACTGTTAAAGACAGATAGGTATCTATTCTATATATTCTAATCTTGCTACCTGACTAGCAATTGCTACTCTAAAGTTTTGTTTATCCGCGTAATTTATAAATGTTGAGATATGCCAACTCCAACCAATATAACGTTAGATCTGTTTACACTTGATATTGTGCAGGATAAAAGCAGTTATCAGTTGATTCGGAGATCGTAAGATTTTCTAAGTTAATTTCTCTGAAGCTCCACCGTATTAGCCTTAATTTCCAGGAGTCGTGGTGCCCGTTTAACCGCTTTGAGTTTTATGACCAGCTCTGACGAAATTCGTTCCACATTTCTTAACTATTTTAAGCACCACGATCATGAAGTTGTAGCATCGTCTCCGCTTGTTCCAATGAATGATCCGACCTTGCTATTCACCAATGCGGGCATGGTGCAGTTCAAAAACGTATTGGTCGGTGCTGAGCAGCGTCCCTACAAAAGGGCGGTGACCTCCCAAAAATGTCTGCGTGCAGGTGGAAAACACAACGACCTTGAAAATGTTGGATACACGGCGCGTCACCATACATTTTTCGAAATGTTGGGAAATTTTTCGTTCGGTGACTATTTCAAGGATTTTGCAATAGAATTGGCGTGGAATTTGATTACTAAAGAGTTTGGCATACCTGAAGAACGATTGCTGGTAACGGTTTATTCCGAGGATGAAGAGGCCTTTACGTTATGGCGTAAAATTTCTGGTCTTGCTGATTCACGAATTATTCGCATAGGGACAGCCGACAATTTTTGGTCCATGGGAGATACAGGCCCATGCGGTCCATGTTCTGAAATTTTTTACGACCATGGCTCGGATGTGCCAGGTGGCCCACCTGGTAGCGCTGATGAAGATGGCAACAGGTTTGTTGAGATTTGGAACCTAGTTTTTATGCAATTCGAGCAAATTTCGAGTGATACGCGCTTACCGTTGCCTAAACCGTCGATAGATACTGGCATGGGACTTGAACGTATTGCTGCAGTGCTTCAGGGTAAGCGTGACGTTTATGATACCGATTTGTTTTATGCACTTGTTGCCGCATCTGTCGAGGCGTGTGGTGCTACAATCAGCGGTGAACACGCTGTATCCCATCGCGTAATTGCTGATCACTTGCGATCCAGCTGTTTTCTTATTGCTGATGGTGTACTGCCTTCGAACGAAGGCCGTGGTTATGTATTGCGTCGCATTATGCGCCGTGCAATGCGACATGCTCATATGTTAAACGCTGAAGAGCCAATAATTTGGCGCTTAGTCCCTACACTAGTTCAATTGATGGGGCAGACTTTTCCTGAACTTGTTCGGGCTGAAGCTCTGATATCTGAGACATTAAAATTTGAGGAAACTCGCTTTAAGAATACGCTTGATCGAGGATTGAAACTGCTGGATGAAGCTGTAAATGCCATTGAACCGGGCTCAGTTCTTGACGGTGAGGTGGCGTTTCGACTTTACGATACCTATGGATTTCCACTCGATTTGACACAAGCTATCTTACGAGATCGAGGATGGAAAGTAGATACGGCGGCCTTCGAGGTCGCTATGGACCGCCAGCGCTCTGAGGCGCGTGATGCATGGTCCGGGTCGGGTGATACGTCAACCGACGCGATCTGGTTTGATATTCATGCCTCTGTCGGCGCCAGTGAGTTCTTAGGTTATGATAGCCAGTCCCTAGAAGGTAGGATATTAGCTCTTTTGATTGACGGTAGTCCTGTGCAGGAGGCCAGCAATGGTTCTGCAGTAGAGTTTGTTACGAATCAAACGCCATTTTATGCCGAAGCGGGTGGGCAACTCGGAGATAAGGGCGTAGCTTTTTCAGAAGGCAGTGCAGAGGTTATAGTAGAAGACACCCAACGTCGCCTAGGAGCTCTTATTGTCCACATGGGGCAGGTGACAAAAGGCGTAATGCGCGTTGGAGATTCGTTAAAGATGAATGTTGACTTGAAGCATCGTGCGTCACTGCGCGCTAATCACTCGGCTACTCATCTTTTACACGAAGTGTTGAGACGGCAACTCGGTAATCACGTGACGCAGAAGGGTTCGCTAGTCGCGCCTGATTATCTTCGCTTCGACTTCAGTCACCAAAAACCACTAGCCGACGATGAACTGGCGATAATTGAGCGGGAAATAAATACGCGTATTCGTGATAATTTGATCGTTGTTACACGACTAATGGCTCCTGAAGATGCCATTGAGGCAGGCGCCCTCGCCTTGTTTGGAGAAAAATATGGGGATGAGGTTCGCGTTGTATCGATGGGGATAGGAGAAAATAATGTTTATTCGACCGAACTTTGCGGCGGGACGCATGTCCAGAGAACAGGTGATATAGGATTCTTCATAATTAAGCAGGAGACTGCAATAGCCGCGGGAATCAGACGGATTGAGGCGGTTACTGGAGATGCTGCCTCAAATTATGTAGAAAATAACCAATTAGTACTCGCGACGGCTGCCCGTTTTGCAAAGGTACCAATAGAATCACTACCGGGTAGGGTGTCGGCACTGCTTGAAGATAAGCGCAGGTTGGAACGTGAGTTGAGCGATTTACGCCACCGTGTTGCAGCTGGTGACGACAGTGGGTCTGGGGTCAAATCTCGTGATATAAGTGGGGTAAAGTTTCTCTCTAGAAAGGTAGACGGCATCCCACCTAAAGAGTTGAAATCACTAGTTGACAGTCTAAAAAATCAAGTTGGTTCAGGCGTGGTTGCCGTTGTTTCAGTGAACGATGGTACGGCGTCGCTAGTTGTCGGGGTCACTAACGATTTGGTTGATCGTATCAGTGCTATAAATCTTGTTCGTGCTGGTTCATCGCAGGTTGGAGGCAAGGGTGGAGGTGGACGGCCCGATATGGCACAGGCAGGTGGCCCAAACGGAGATGCCGCCGACGCTGCCATAGATGCAATAGAGTCTTTGGTTGCCGACTTGCTATAGGGCCCCTGCCACATGTCTGAATATTGCTGGATGTCAGACCTACCCTTATCATGATCATCTAGTTATAGGCATGCAATTGCAGCTTAAATGTTTCCTTAATGAACTCTAGGGTTAAAATTGTTTCGAGACAGGCGCATGGAAACATATCGAAATCGTACGTTTCAGATGTTTGAGGGCGTTGGCCGGAGTGAGGGAATGGGTCGCGTAATCGACATATTCCTTGTCGTCTTGATAATTTTAAATGTAGCAGCAGTAGTCGTGGAGACTGTTGCGGAACTACGTATTGCGTACAGACAATATTTTTTTGGTTTTGAAATATTCTCAGTAGTCGTTTTTACCATCGAATATTTAGTACGTTTGTGGATTTGCGTGGAAGAACGGACGGATAATTTAGCCACACCTTGGAAATCGCGCTTTAGATACGCCTTCACTCCCTATGCTTTGATAGATTTACTCGCAATCCTACCATTCTATTTGGCATTTTTTGTTAACGTTGACCTCAGATTTCTTAGAATGTTTAGGCTTATTAGAATTTTTAAACTCACGCGTTACTCACCTGCTCTACAAACATTTGTTGCGGTAATAAAAAACGAACGCAGGTCTATTGTTGCGGCGTTTTTGGTAATGCTGATCATGTTGATTGCCGCATCTAGCCTAATATTTCTGGTTGAAAACGCTGTTCAACCAGAGAAGTTTGGCAGCATTCCGGACGCAATGTGGTGGGCAATCGCTACATTAACGACGGTCGGCTACGGCGATGTGACACCGGTAACAGTCATGGGAAAAGTCCTTGGTGGCATTGTGATGCTGACTGGAATAGCTTTGTTCGTTCTGTGGACTGGGATATTTGCGTCTAGTTTTGCAGCTGAACTGCGTAAGCGAGATTTTGTTGTTAATTGGAACATGGTAGCACAAGTTCCAGCCTTTTCATCTTTGGATGCAACCTCTATCGCCGAGATAGCAAGACTGCTTGATGCAGTCGTCGTGCCTGCGCGTTATACGATCGCGCGTAAGGGAGAGAAGGCGGATTGTATGTACTTCATTGCATCCGGCGAAATCGAAATGGAATTACATCCCGAACCTATTATACTTACTCAGGGAAATTTCTTTGGTGAGGTCGGCCTTTTACACACGACTGTTCGCAACGCAACAGCAATTGCGTTAACCGAGTGTAGGCTACTTATTCTTGATAGCGACGATTTCAAGACCGTTCTCGAGCGGTTCCCATCTGTACGGGAGACAATTGGGAACGCTGCTCAGGAAAGGCTTTCTTTACAGGACGGGAATTAAAGAACAAGTCTCTAATAATCGAAGTTATGCTCATGTATACGTTGCCGATAGATTTTCATCCAGTTTGTCCAAGAATTGCCCAGTTGTAAGCCAAGGCTGATCTGCACCAATTAAAATGGCCAGATCCTTAGTCATGAATCCACTCTCGACGGTTTCTATACATAAATTTTCTAAGTGCTTGGCGAATTGCTCTACTTCTGGTGTTTTATCAAATTCACCTCGAAATTGAAGGGCTCGGGTCCAAGCAAAAATTGAAGCAATTGGGTTAGTTGATGTCTCTTTTCCACTCTGATATTGACGGAAATGACGTGTCACTGTGCCATGAGCTGCTTCTGCTTCGATCGTGCGGCCATCCGGCGTCATAAGAACTGAAGTCATGAGTCCCAGACTACCGAAGCCCTGAGCTACCGTGTCCGATTGTACATCACCGTCGTAATTCTTACAGGCCCAGACAAAACCACCTGGCCATTTGAGTGCGCACGCTACCATGTCGTCAATGAGACGGTGTTCGTAACTAATATCACGTTCTTCGAACCGTTGTTTGAATTCAGTATCAAACACTTCCTTGAATAAATCCTTAAATCGACCGTCATAGGTCTTGAGAATGGTATTCTTTGTAGAAAGGTAGACTGGCCATCCGATCCCGAGTCCAAAATTAAAGCAAGCGCGGGCGAAGCCACGAATGGATTCATCGAGGTTAAACATTGCCAGCGCTGTACCCGATCCGGGAAAGTCAAAAACTTTTCTTGAAAATTTGGTACTACCGTCCTCAGGTTCAAAGGTAATGGTTAGCTTACCCTTGCCTGGCACGAGGAAATCAGTAGCACGATACTGATCACCATATGCGTGTCGACCGATAACAATCGGTTTTGTCCAACCTGGCACGAGTCGTGGAACGTTTTTGCATAGGATAGGCTGGCGAAATACTGTTCCACCTAGGATGTTACGGATCGTTCCATTGGGCGAGCGCCACATTTCCTTCAGGCCGAATTCTCTAACCCGCTCTTCATCTGGGGTTATGGTGGCACATTTAACTCCAACTCTGTGTTCCTTAATGGCGTTAGCGGCATCAACCGTTACTTGATCATTGGTGCTGTCGCGGGATTTGATCCCAAGGTCGTAGTAGAACAAATCTACTTCGAGATAAGGCATGATTAGTCTTTCCTTGATTGATGCCCAGATCACACGTGTCATCTCGTCACCATCAAGCTCGACTATGGGATTTTTAACCTGGATTTTTTTCATAGATTTGCCTTAATAATTTGAAAAGTTGTCGTATTATAAAATTCGTAACCACCTGTCATCATACGCTAGAGAGTCTATAATAAGTTCAACTCTCCCAACTCAAAAAGGATATTAAGAATATTTGTTAGCATCCGATCGCTGAACAAAACTAATACCGTACTAGGGTATATTCTTCACAAAGTTCAATTAGCTAATCCCGCCACTTTCGAATATGCCGTGTATTATTTTGCGCTGATAGCTGCAGTTGGCGTTCTGGTCGGTTATCCGACATCTGCCGCCACGCAGGAAGATATAGAGCGCGGGGAATATATTTTTCATGCAGCTGGCTGCATTGGTTGTCACACTGATATTAAGTTAGGTGGAAAACTACTCGCTGGTGGACGGCCTCTAAAAACTGAATTCGGAGTGTTTTACGCGCCGAACATCACACCTGATATATCCCATGGTATAGGTGCATGGTCAAAGGCAGACTTTGTAAATGCCTTGCGTTATGGGAAAGCGCCTGATGGTACACCGTACTTTCCATCGTTTCCTTATCTATCCTATAGCAGAATGAACGATACAGATATTGCTGATCTCTGGGCTTTTGTTTCCACACGTGAGGCCGTATCAAACCCAAATAGAAAACACGAACTCTCTTTTCCATATAATTTTCGCTTTCTTATGTGGGGATGGAGGTTATTATTTTTTAGAAATCGGCAGTTAGAAGAGATCACTGCCATGTCTGAAGAATGGAACCGTGGTGCTTACCTAGTTGGTGCACTTTCACATTGTGGCGAGTGCCACACTCCTAGAAATAGTCTTGGCGCCGTTATTTTGGAATTAGAATTAGGTGGCAATCCTTCAGGACCTCTCGGTGAATTTGTAGCTAATATCACTCCTGATAAAGAAACTGGAATAGGAATGTGGAGTAATAACGAGATCTTTGACTATATCTCTATTGGGATAACGCCGGATGGTGATTTTGCTAGTGGCGCAATGACCGAAGTGATTAATCAGACTACTAGCAAGTTAACCGTAGCCGATCGCCGTGCCATTGTTGTCTATTTAAAATCAATTTCAGCTGTACGAGCAAAACTGAAGAGGCCATAGCTTTTGTTTACATAAAGTTGCGTCATAAGCAGGTGCGTATTACGCTATCGGGAAATTGACTAGTTTGCCGGTAACGAAGCATTTTGAATCGTTCTTTTGTAATAGGTGGAATTGGTGTGGTGGTAATTTTTGTTGCCATCGTCCTTAACCATTCAGCTAACCGTACGGCGGTTGACACTCTCCCGGAGTCGGGACAATACGCCAGTAATAACGAAAGTCTTACACAAAGTGACGATTCCAAATCGCCACCTGGCGAAACACCTTTAGAACAAGTTGTTAAAATTATCGAACCTCCCGAGTTTGACGTTTGTCGTATTAATCAGCATAACGATGTAGTTTGCGCTGGCCAGGCAGAACCTGGATCAAAAGTCACTGTATTTACCAACGGCCGTCCTATCGGCACGGTTATAGCTGACAAGCATGGAAAATGGGTTTTATTACCGCAGGAACAATTAGAATACGGAAGCCACGAATTCACAGTTACCCAAAAGGTTGGCGATGACGAACCAGTGGTATCAGACTCTGCTTTTATTCTGGTTGTACCAGAGAAGGGCAAAGATATCGCAGGAAGACAGGTTTCGAGGGAATCTCAGCCGCTTGCTTTGAAGGTTCCGCGCAACAAAATCGGAACTAGTAAGGTTTTGCAGGTGCCGTCGGTCAGCGGCATTAAGTCACCTCCAAAGCTTAGTATCTCGGTAGATGTCATTGACTATGATGCCCAGGGAAACCTCTCACTTGCAGGTCGTGGGAAGGCGAATGCAGAGGTTCTTGTATATCTAAATAACAAATTACTGGGGCGTTCAGTGGTTGATATGAGTGGTAATTGGGAGATTATACCTGGTAGCCAAGTTGAACCTGGTTTGTACCGACTGCGAGCAGACCAGCGCATTGATGGCAAGGTGGTCGCTCGCGTTGAATTGCCCTTCTCTTGGTCAGCTGCCATCAGTGAACCTGATGCAGAATTTGTAGTTGTAGTTCAACCGGGTAATAGCCTCTGGCGCATTGCGCGAAGGACATTAGGTCGCGGAATGGCGTTTACGACGATTTATGAGGCTAACAGCGATCAGATTCGTGATCCCGACCTAATTTATCCAGGTCAGGTACTATCAGTTCCTAATGTGAAGTAGGTATCCAGAATTTATCCGAATTTGGACCGATTATGAGGGGTGAGTGTAGTTTAATACCATTAGCACTCTTAACCTGTGCAGATGTCAGCGTTATGATTGGAAACTAAATGCAAGAGCAAAAATTAAATAAACTACGGCGAATCTGAAAATGCGCGACATGTTAAAAAGAACACTTGTTTCTATTCATCCTGAGGGTCGTATATTTGTTGCAGTGTTTGCGCTTGTATCTCTACTGCTTTGGCTGGCTCTACCATTCCTAGGGATTGTTGGTGCAGTTGCTACCCTCTGGTGTGTTTATTTTTTTCGTGATCCATCACGTGTGACCCCGACACGCTCAGGGCTAGTAGTAAGCCCTGCTGACGGTGTCATAGAGATGGTAAAATCCGCGATACCACCTGAGGACCTAAACATGGGGGAAGGCCAGCGTACTCGGGTCAGCATATTTATGAATGTATTTAATGTGCACGTGAACCGAATACCAATAGATGGGGAGATCACTGGGCTCGCCTATCGAGCCGGAAAGTTTCTTAACGCAGCTTTGGATAAGGCGAGCGAGGACAACGAACGGCAGTCAGTTCGCATGGTGAACTCAAATGGAATTGAAATTGCTTTTGTACAGATAGCGGGATTAATTGCACGACGTATTGTATGTAATTTATCCGTAGGCCAGAGCGTCAAAGCAGGAGAACGTTTTGGGATAATTAGGTTTGGTAGCCGAGTCGACATTTATCTGCCGGAAGGGATACAAACACTTGTATGCGTGGGCCAACAAATGATTGCCGGTGAAACTATAATTGCTGATCTCGATTCCAAGGAGTCGGCGAGGACGGGTGACGTTCGATGAGACGTAGTAGTATTCGCAAATTCAGACGCACACCGCGTCTTAAAGGGCAGGCTATCAATAAGATAATTCCGCACATGATTACGGTTTCAGCGATGTGCGTAGGTTTGACCGCTGTCCGATTTGGCCTGGATGCAAAATGGGAGTATGCGGTTGTAGCGATTATTGTCGCAGGCATACTTGACGCGCTTGATGGTCGTATGGCCCGGTTATTGAATGTTACTAGCGAGTTTGGTGCAATTCTTGACTCACTGTCTGACTTTGTTTGTTTTGGTGTAGCGCCAGCAGTAGTGCTCTTTTCATGGTCTTTGCATGAGTTGGGTGGTGTCGGGTGGGGTCTTGTTCTGTTTTTCACGGTATGTTGTTCGTTGAGACTGGCTCGGTTTAACAGCATGCTTGGTAAGCTTCCTCCCTATGCCTATAATTATTTTACAGGTGTACCTGCTCCGGCTGCTGCTGGACTATCTGTCTTACCAATGGTTATCAGCTTTGGGTTTACGCCCGATCTTGCAGTGTTTCCAGTTTTGGCAGGAGTCTGGATAATTGTCGTGGCATTATTGATGGTGAGTCACTTACCAACATATTCGTTTAAGGCTATTAAGGTACCTAACAAGCTTGTTTTGCCGTTACTGTTGATAATAGGACTTCTATTCGCTGGGCTCGCTGGCAGGCCCTGGGGTACTTTAACGTTCTGCATGATTATCTACATGGCAAGTTTTCCGCTATCAGTACGTTCTTTCAATCGGTTAAAATTGGAAGCTGAGCATTTACATAGGGAACCACCAGATGATGGAACCCCGCCCGAAGAAAAAGAAAAGCAAGACAATAGCAAAGATGTGAATGATGTTAGGGATCAACGCTGGCCAAATTTACGATCAGTTTAATATCAATCGTGAGACATAACTCTCAATTACAATATATGGTCGCATCATTGGATGCTTGACCCAATTACAAGGCGTGTAGTCACTCCTCCACTGGACTATATTGGCGCGGGAATTTCGCGTATTGGCGTAGGCGCGAATACCGTGACCGGGGTGGGCGTCTTGGTAGGTATGTTTGTAATACCTGCCTTAGCGTTCGAGGCTTACAGTATTGCTTTGGTTTTAGTTATTGTTAACCGTCTTATTGATGGGCTGGATGGAGCTGTGGCGCGGGCTAGTAAGATCACTGATCTTGGGGGTTATATCGATATTGTAGGTGATTTTTTGTTCTATTCCGCAGTTCCCTTCGGCTTTGCTTTGGCAAGGCCAGAAGAAAATGGCTTAGCCGCCACCTTTATAATTTTCAGCTTTATTGGTACAGGTACGAGTTTCCTCACTTATGCCGTTATTGCGGCAAAACGGGGGATTACAACTGAGGTAAGGGGACAAAAATCACTATATTATTTGGGTGGATTGACGGAAGGAACCGAAACCATCGCTTACTTAGTCCTAATTTGTATTTTTCCAAATCACTTTGTATTGATTTCTTGGATATTTGGAGCTGCATGTTGGATTACCACAGCTTCACGTATCCTTGCTGCGAAGATTGAATTTCAGAGCTAAGCTCTATGGGCTTGGGCAGAATATGAATAAATTAATACCCTAGTCGTTTTAATTCTGCCTGGGCCGAGGTGTATTCAAGAAAATAGGTGATACCAAGCTCCACGGCCGAACGAAAATAGTTTTCTGCATCTGTACGGCTGCCTAGGGCAAGCTCTTGTTGACCAGCATAAAAATACGCTTCAGTCTCTCTCTCTCTTTGGCTTACTGAAACAGGGCCCTTCGCTTGCTTCAGAACGGTCTGTATTGACTTCTGCCCCAATAACATTTCGTAAATTGGACCAGGCCACTTCGTGCCAACAAACCTTGCAGCATTAGCGGCAAGGTCTTGGCGGCCATCTCTACCAGACCGAATCTGTGATAAATATAGCCAGATACTGCCAAATGGATCATTGGGACCTAGCGATACTAACGTCTTGAAATCACTTATTGCACCATCATATAGGCCTGAAAAAAATCTTGCTCTGCCCCGCCCAAAATATGCGGTGGCGTCGTTGGGATTGCGGCGGATAGCTTCACTGAAATCTTCGAGGGCTCGTTTATAATTTTGTTTTCCGAGAAATGAAAGTCCGCGATTAGGATGGGTAAAAGAATTATTTGGGTCAAGTCGGAGTACAGTATTGAAGTCTGTAATAGCTAAGTCAAACTGCTCAGTTCGACGATATGAAATTCCGCGGTTGATGTAAGCGGCGACGTTGGTTTTATTTAGTCTAATTGCACCATTATAATTCTCAATTGCGGTATAGAATTGCTTCCTCCACCTATACACATTACCACGATTATATAGTGGGCCGTCGTCATTAGGAGCTAGTTGTATTGCCTTGGTGTAGCTGTGGATGGCACGATCGTAATCATGACTCCGAGCCATAGCATGTCCCCGGTTGTTCCAGGCATAAGCATGCTTTGGATCCATTTGTATTGCTTGGTCAAAATCAGAAATAGCATTACCAAACTGGCTATTTGCTAAGTATGCGGTACCTCGATCGTATAATGCTAAGAACCTATTTTTAGGCGAAAGGTTACCAATTTCGATACACTTTATATAATAGGAAATTGCTAGTTTGTAGTCGTTTGTAATCTGCGCTTTGTTTGCCTTTTCACAGAACTCCAAGTTCTCTGCAACAACTACGGTGGGCATTAAACACAGAATAAATATCAGTGATATTATACGATACATAATTCATCTCCGTTAATAGCGACTTGACCTCAAGTATTGTTGACGCGTAAGGCGGCCTTTAGTTACCTAATTTTGGGATAGAGTACTTAGAGAACGTCCGAAAGAGCCGAGATAAGTCGATGGATATCAGGTTCATTGACGTAGAGATGAGGAGCGATACGTAGAGCATCACCACGCAAGCTCAAAAATACATTCTTTTTTTCTAGTGCCTGCTGAACGTCAGCGATGCCACTGCACCGTGATTTGTCGGCCAGACGCAAGCCAGTCAGATGTCCGGCTCTTTTGTCTGGGACCGGCGCTATAAGTCCAAGGCTGCTCGTACGTTCAATTATCGATTCAGTTATTAGCCGCAGACTTGCGTTGATTTCATCTACGCCCCACACATGTATTTGTTTTAGGCCAGCAATGGCCATTGGCATTGTAATGAAGTTGGCAGTCTCACCCATATTGAAGCGGCCAGCGCCTATTGACCAGTCGGCGGGATAACACATATGTCCATCTCGCCAATCTGGCCCTCCATCCTTTTGCACATGGTCGCGCCATGCATTTTCTAGTGGGCGTCCACCCTGACGGTGGGGCGCCACGTAAAGGAAACCAAAAGTGTATGGGCAGAGTAGCCATTTATATCCTGAAACAACGAGAAAATCCGGTTGTATATCAGTGATATTAAATGGGACCGCACCAACAGATTGTGTGGCATCGACAACTAAGGCGGCTCCCACCTCACGGCAATGCTTGCTGATGGTGGCAAGATCGATCAGGGTACCGTCAGTCCAGAAGCAGTGTGGTAAAGCAACAATTTTTGTTCGCTCATCGATGGCCTGAAGAACCCCGCTTGTGAGGTTATCCTCATCGGCTCTTGAAATGAAAACAAGCTCGGCACCAGTAGTCTGCTGTTTTTCAATCCATGGCAACACATTGTTAGGGTATTGATCTTCTAAGAGAATGATTCGGTCACCTACACTGGTCGGCAGGTTTGCTGCAGCAGTAGCAATTCCATAGCTCGTCGCTGGAACAATTGCTATGTCTTCAGTTGCTGCGCCTATAATCTGTGCAAACAATTCTCTGGCAACTTTGGGTTCCTCTTCAAATTCGAGTTGTCCAAGCTGCCATGGCCGAGCCTTTTTAGCAGCACCTAATGCTCCCGCTTCTCGTGAACATTTAAGGATGGGCGAAAACGAGGCACAGTTAAAATAGGCGACATCGTCAGGGATATCGAAAAGGTGACGCTGGCAGGGAATCATAACATTATTCTATCCTGAGGATTACCATTAAGTCGACTTCGTGTCGAATAGTCGACTTGTGTTGCTTGATGTCTGTCTATGTTGTTTTGGCTGGGGGACCTGGATTCGAACCAGGATTGCACGGTTCAGAGCCGTGAGTTCTACCGTTAAACTATCCCCCAATGCGTGAATTCTATTCCTAATTATGAAAAATTTAGATTTCTTACTGCCACATTGTTTGGAATTTTAACTTGTAAGGTATGGCTTGTAACATAGGTCGCGACAGATTGTGTAGAATCACTTTTGATGAGAAATATTTAGGCTCTATTTACTGTAAATAGCTGCTCGGTTTACTTTCGTTTATGACAATGATTGGGATATGGAGTGGGTATGGTTACTTATATCGGAAGTACACATGCAGAGAAAACTGCGCACCAAAACCTTGCTGCCGATAGAGAGAGCTATGCTGCACTTGATCTAGGCACGAACAATTGTAGGTTGCTCGTTGCGATTCGTACGTTGGGGGGGTTCAAGGTAACCAATTCATTTTCACGTATTGTGCGCCTTGGTGAAGGTCTCAGCAAAAGGAGGGTTTTGTCGGAGGAGGCAATGTCTCGAACAATTGTGGCCCTACAAATTTGTGCTGATAAAATGAAACGTAGTAATGTTCATTATCAACGCAGTGTCGCCACAGCCGCCTGCCGGTACGCTGAAAACTGTGATGAGTTTATTGCTCGCGTTTATGACGAGACTGAACTGGAGTTGGAGATTATTTCTGGTGCTGAGGAGGCAAGATTAGCATTAGCGGGATGCGTGCCACTATTTAACAAGGATATTTCAAAAGTAGTAGGTTTTGATATTGGTGGTGGCAGTACCGAGCTCGTACTACTTGAGGTTAACCAGCATTCGGTGGACACACTAGGCTGGATTTCACTTCCCGTAGGTGTAGTCTCTCTAACGGAATTATATGGTAGTGACCTTGAGTCAGATAATCAATATACAGCTATTGTGGAAGATTTAAATGATCAACTTGCGCCATTTTGTACTGAACATCAAATTCGAAAGTCGGTGTCACGTGGCGAAATACAGATGGTCGGAACATCCGGTACTGTGACGACATTAGCAGCTATGGATCTTGGCTTGCCACGTTATGATCGCTCCAAGGTTGATGGTGCATTTATGAAATTGTCCACGGTACTCCAGCTTTCTAATAGTTTACGTATAATGGATCGGGCTAACCGTGTAGCTCACCCTTGTATTGGTGAAGAGCGTTGTGAATTCATGATTGCGGGCTGCGCGATACTTGAAGCGATTTGCAATAGTATCCCGATTGAACAACTTCGTGTTGCCGACAGAGGAGTTCGAGAGGGTATCCTGCTCGAACTTATGCACCGAGGTCGCGTAGTTGCAGGCTAAGTCCAAAGGGGTTAAGGGGCGGCGACGGTCCCGAACAAATGTAAAGCAGAGATCTGTCTCTTCTATGCGTTGGCTAGATCGACAACTGAACGATCCCTACGTTGCTAACGCAAAGGCTGCGGGCTACCGAAGCCGAGCCGCTTATAAGCTTCAACAGCTCGATGATAAGTTTGGGTTACTGAAACCAGGTGGTCGTGTAATCGATCTAGGCGCAGCTCCCGGCGGTTGGACACAAGTAGCCGTATCTCGTGTAGGAGTGAGTGGCCGTGTGGTATCACTTGATCTGGTTGAATTTGATCCTGTTCCTGGGTCTGTAATGATTACAGGAAGCGCGACCGAGCCAAAAGTGCTTTCACGGTTGAGCAATGAATTAAGAGGAAAAGCTGATCTTGTTCTAAGTGACATGGCATCACCTACTACTGGTCATGCCAAAACGGACCACCTAAGAATTATGGTATTGGCCGAAACAGCCTACAATTGTGCCCGGGTTCTTCTTGATCAAAGCGGAGCATTTATAGTTAAGATCCTACAAGGGGGGGCTGACAGCCAACTCTTGTCGGCCTTGAAAAGCGATTTCCGTTGTGTCCGTCACGTCAAGCCAGAGGCGAGTCGGTCTGACTCACGTGAAATTTACATTGTAGCGTTAGGTTTTAGGGGGCCAGTTATATAAAGATAGATCATTAGAAGAGCAGAAATGTTTATGTTCTTTGTAAAGTAATCACTCGAACTTGGGATTTTTCTTGGCAGCGAGGAATTCCGGTGTATGATGCGCGCCACTTTTTATTAAGAGGCAGAAATGAGTTTTCGCGAGGCTTTGACGTTTGACGACGTCCTCTTACAGCCCGCAGAATCCGCTGTGCTCCCTAAGAATGCCAAAACGCGGACACGCCTGACTCAGGAAATTGAGTTAGGTATACCACTTATCTCGTCGGCCATGGATACTGTGACGGAAAGCGCACTGGCTATAGCTATGGCGCAAGCTGGCGGAATTGGTGTCATCCATAAGAACCTAGATATTGATCTGCAGGCGGAAGAGGTGAGGCGGGTTAAACGATTTGAATCTGGTATGGTAATCAACCCAATTACGATTACGCCGGAGCGACCGTTAAAAGACGCTCTCAGTTTGATGGAACATAATAGTATTTCAGGTATCCCAGTCATTTCGAAACGTGGTGGAAAACTGGTCGGAATTATAACTAACAGGGATGTACGTTTTACAAGTGATGCCGAACAGCCGATTCGTGAACTTATGACTCGACGTCGCCTTGTTACAGTTGCTGAAGGAGTGAGTCGACAAGAAGCCATGCATCTCTTGCATGAAAATCGTATCGAAAAACTCTTAGTTGTCGACGAGGACTATAGGTGCGTCGGACTTATAACTGTTAAGGACATTGAAAAGGCACAACGCCATCCAGAAGCTTGTAAGGATGAACAGGGTCGGTTGCGAGTTGCGGCTGCAGTCGGTGTCGGTGAACCTGGGTTAAGACGAGCTGAGGCGCTCCTTGCTGCGGGTTGTGATGTGGTTGTACTGGATACTGCGCACGGACATAGCAAGGGTGTAATTGATTCTCTCGCTGCTATTAAGCGGCTCAGCAATTATGCGCAGGTAGTTGCTGGTAATATTGCCACGGCAGACGGCGCCAAGGCATTGATGGACGCTGGTGCTGATGCAGTTAAAGTTGGTATCGGGCCAGGTTCAATTTGCACCACACGTGTGGTTGCCGGTGTTGGTGTGCCGCAGTTAACAGCAATAATGAATGCAGTTAGTGCATGCCTTGATCGTAACGTGCCGGTGATTGGTGATGGTGGAATCAGATATTCCGGTGACTTGGCAAAAGCAATTGCGGCCGGTGCTGACTCCGTGATGATAGGATCGTTGTTAGCGGGGACTGATGAGGCACCGGGGGAAGTTCTGTTATTCCAGGGTCGATCGTATAAATCCTACCGTGGTATGGGGTCTCTAGGCGCGATGGCCCGTGGTTCAGCAGATCGATATTTCCAAGAAGAAATATCTAGTAGTCTCAAGCTTGTCCCTGAAGGGGTGGAAGGCCGCGTTCCGTATAAGGGGCCAGTGGCAAACATCCTTCACCAATTAGTCGGTGGGTTGCGAGCGGCTATGGGCTATACGGGCAACGGTACCGTAAGGGAAATGCAGAGTAACTGTGTATTTCAGCGAGTCACTGCGGCGGGCCATCGAGAAGGCCATGTCCACGATATTGCCGTTACGCAAGAGTCTCCAAACTATAGATCAGAAGGCTAAAAATACCCCGTTTTGACGTATGTTTCCTTGGAGCAACGTTTACGAAGATGGCCATTACTAGCTGGCTACAGCTGGAAGACGTTATCCATATACACTTACGGGCCCGAGTAACTACTTATGATTCATAATAACAATTTTCTTTCATTTCAATGAATGACCATATACTCATCGTTGATTTTGGTAGTCAGGTGACTCAGTTGATTGCCAGGCGCGTACGTGAAAGCGGAGTGTATTGCGAAATACATCCGTTCAATTTTGTTGATCAAAAGACCTTGGATGATTTATCTCCAAAGGGCATCATTTTCTCAGGTGGTCCTTCCAGTGTAGTTACTACTGAAGGTCCGACAGCGCCTGATATACTCTACAAATCAGGTTTGCCAATACTAGGAATTTGCTACGGGCAACAGACATTATGTGCGCATCTTGGAGGTCGAGTGGAACCTTCTGATAAGCGCGAATTTGGTCGTTCATTCGTTGAAGTTTTGGATGATTGTGAGTTGTTTCACGGGGTATGGACTAAAGGTAGCTGTGAACAAGTCTGGATGAGTCACGGAGACCGCGTGACAAGATTGCCTGATGGGTTTCGAACAGTAGCAAGTAGTGAAGGTGCACCTTACGCGGTTATTGCTGATGAAACTCGGAGCTACTATGGCGTGATGTTCCATCCAGAAGTGGTACATACGCCTGATGGTGCAGCATTATTGCAGAATTTCGTCCATAGAGTCGCTAAGTGTGAGGGGAAGTGGACAATGACCGCTTTTCGTAATCGTTCAATAACCCAAATTCGTGATCGGGTTGGTAGAGGACGAGTCGTATGTGGACTTTCCGGAGGTGTAGATTCCGCGGTTACAGCCATGTTGATCCACCAGGCTATTAGTGACCAGCTGACCTGTATATTTGTAGATACGGGCTTGTTGCGTCTTGGCGAAGCCAGACAAATAGTAGAAGTGTTCCAAGATCGATTTAATATTCCCCTTGTGCACAGGGATGCTTCAGACCTTTTTATAGATGGTTTGGCTAATGTTAGTGATCCAGAAGCTAAACGTAAAATTATTGGGCGGTTATTTATCGATGTATTCGATGACGAAGCGCAAAAACTCGGTGATGTAGAATTTCTTGCTCAGGGTACACTTTATCCAGATGTGATTGAGTCAGTGTCTTTTGGAGGTGGTCCAAGCGTTACAATTAAGTCTCACCATAATGTTGGTGGACTGCCGGAAGACATGAATTTAAAGCTTTTGGAACCATTGCGGGAATTATTCAAGGATGAAGTACGTTCACTTGGCAGAAAACTTGGTATGCCAAACGAATTGATTGGCCGCCATCCATTTCCAGGACCGGGATTAGCAATTAGGATCCCAGGCGAAGTTACCAGGGCAAAACTCGTTACTCTCAGAAAGGCAGATCACATATACCTCGAAGAAATTCGGAAAGCTGGTTTATACGATATGATATGGCAAGCTTTTGCGGTGTTGCTTCCGGTACGGACCGTGGGTGTGATGGGAGATGCGCGGACTTATGAACATGTATGTGGACTGAGAGCTGTAACCTCGACGGACGGCATGACAGCCGATTCTTATCCCTTTGAGCCCGCCTTTCTTGCTGCAACGGCGACCCGTATCATAAACGAAGTGGATGGCATAAACCGTGTGGTTTATGACGTTACCTCTAAACCCCCAGGCACCATCGAGTGGGAATAAATATGGAAATTCCTGTACCTAACAACTGACGGGAATCTAATTTGCAAATGTTATCGCCAAGCCAATCAACTGGCCAAAGATTTTTTATTCCTAATCAGGTTCACGAAAAGAATCCTCAAACGCGCGAATAATTGGAAATGTGAAGTAAGTTATCACTCGGCGTTTGCCAACTTTAATATCAGCATTTGCCAACATTCCTTGGGTAAGTTGAAAATCAGAAGGTAAATTTTGTAGTTGCTCCTCTGAAATATCAATCCTACCCCTATAAAACGCACCTTTCTCTTCACTTAGGGATTCACTAAACGTGTCTTGAGAAAGGAAAACTAATTCACCTTTCAGGTCACCAAATTTTTGGAACGGCAAAGCATCCAACTTGACGGAAACGGGCATTGTGATTTTCACATCACTAATGTCTTTCGGGTTAATGTCCACTTCTAGAGCTAGCGGCTGATTTGTTTGAACAAGTGTCAGAATTTCATCGCCTTCTTGAACGACGGAGCCTACCGCAACGAGAGGAAGATCAAGCACAATGCCTGGGGCGGGTGCACGCACTTCAATGTTTTCAACGGCCTGCTGCAATAAAATACGATCCTGGGCGAGTTGCAATCTAATCTCTTCATCCGTTGCTATCTTCTCGGCGAGGGATGAGCTCCATTGAGCCACAAATGCTTTTTCTTCAGCCTCGATGGAATCTAATTCTGCTTCGAATTTCTTAAAATTATTTTGCGCGTTAAGAAGTTTTTGTTCAGCGGTTAACGTCGCCTCTACTGCCGTCAGATAATTCAGAAGCGAGGTATTTCCCTTCTTATAAAGCTTCTCCTGGATGCCTTCGAGTCTTCGCTTCAATTCTTTTTGTTTTCCCACAATATTGGCGGTATCAACTGCGGCGTCCAATTCTTGTTTCAGTTTATTAATTTTAGATGCGAATGACCTTGTTTTTCCACGATATTCGCTTACGCGTTTTGTTAGGATGTCATAGTTCAGGGGATCAAGGTTTCCCTGGTCGGGAAAAGTTTTATGGAAACTTAGGATTTCATTTTCTAGACGAAGTCTGGAAAGCCGACCATTCACGACCATCAATTTATCGGAATTACTTTGGAGCGCTGTGTGCGCAACAGTTCCATCTAACAATGCAACAACTTGACCTGCTTCGACGTTTTGGCCTCGCTCTACCATCAGGGCAGCAATAACTGAGTTGGAACTAGCCTGGACAGAGATGTTTGGAGTTTTGGTCGTGAACTTACCGCGAGCCGAAACGACGGTGTCAACATGGCTAAAATAGCTGAATACAATTGAGAAAAGGAACAAACTTAAAACAGAGATAAGACTGTACAAAACCAGGCGGGAAGGCTGCCTGTTATAGATCGCGTCAGT
>CAYQNO010000012.1:0-26165 GCA_964419045.1 uncultured Flavobacteriales bacterium | reverse complement strand
CCAAACCGCGCACAGCGCAGCCGGTATGCTCGGTTGCGCCTTGACGCAGTGAAGATGTAGCGATTGCTGGCGCGGCCTCCGATGGCGCAGCGCTACCATCACTTGGGGTCCATAATGCGCCGAGGTAATCTGCCTGAAGATCTGGCAGCATTTTCTTAATCTCTGCCCCGCTTAAGAGGCGAGTATCGAGTTGGAACTGACGTGCATGTTCAGTCCAGGCCGAATATTTCTCTAATTCCTCGTCAGTTCCAGCGATGTACATCAAGCCAGCTTGAACGAATCCTGTTTTATCTTCGATCTCCTTGTCTATTCCTTGCCAAATTCTTAACGCTTCAATTATGAGTGGTAGCTCACTCGGGTCACGACCTTGTTGGCGACAAAAGCCCCAATTCCGCGAGGATTGCTCCCCTGCGATCACTCCCTTTTCGCACAACGCAACTTTTAGTCCGCGTTTGGTCAGAAACCAGGTTGCCGATACGCCGATAATTCCTCCACCGATTACAACAACATCCACTCGTTGTGGAAGTACTTGGGATTCAATGACTGGTCTAACAGGTGGAGACATGGGTCGATTTAAACCAATAAAATTTATGAAGTTGCCTTACTCAAGTGACTTTCCCTGTATCCTATATATGTGCCGCTGCTGAGGATAATTGCAGCGCCCAGCCAGGTAAATATGTCGGGGACTTCCGCGAAGAAGAGAAAGCCGAGCAGAGCCGCCCAAATAAGCCTAAAGTAGTCAAGCGGCATTACTACATTCATTGCAGTGTGGCGCAATGCTTGGGCAAGCAATAGGACCCCGATTGCAGCTGCCATTCCACCTGGTGCAAGATAGGCAAGTTGTTCCCAGCTTGGCCATTGCCAAACGAAAAGCGCTGGTATGAGCGAGAACAACGTTGAAAGCAATACCGTATAACTGGTGATCGTAATACTCGAATCTGTGCGCCCGAGTACGCGGATCAAAAGAACCGAAAGCGAGAAAAATACAGCAGAATTAATGACGAGTAGCTGACCTAAACCAATATCTGCAAAACCTGGACGTAAAATTACAAGTGTACCCATAAAGCCCACGACAATGGCAAGGAATCGATTTAGGCTCAGCTTTTCGCCTAGAAGCAACCAAGCCAGTAGACTCGAAAATATGGGTATTAAAAAGCTCAATGCTGTCACGACAGCGAGTGGGGTCGTACTAAGCGCGTAATACATCGCCATCACAGCGATTGCAATGCACAGGGAACGAATAAAATGTAACTTAAATCGCTTTGTGTGCAGCGGCTTCAAACCTTGCTTGAGAAAAGCAGGAAGGACAATAAATCCCCCAAAAAGCATTATAAAAAATGTCACAACAAAAGGGTGAATTTGAAATGAAAGTTTTCGTACTACTGTATGAGCTAACACGAATCCAATGCCGGATAAAACCATCCAAATCATGCCGTTAATAGTACGTGAAGGGCCCCTGAGTGCCGTTTTATTTCCCTGATCCATTAAAGACTTCCAAAATCCCTGAAGCGAGTATTTAGGCATCGTTCACATACTGCGGTCCGTGCCTAATAGTACGATTAATGCCTCACTCAGGATAGATGCCATTATCCGACATGTTGAACTGTTGCATACTAAAAAATTATGGCACTACTTGCCGGAACGTACAATGAAATGGATAATGAAGAAGCAAGTCAGCCAGTTATCCATATTGCTTTGCCACGTGGCAAAAGGGAGCCAGATTATGTCTGAAGAAATGCGACAAGACCGAGCGATGGGCGCCATTATGGGAACATTGATAGGTGATGCCCTCGGTATGGGGTGCCATTGGTACTACGATATTGAGGCACAGGTGAGGGATTACGGTAATTGGATCTCAGACTACCAAGATTCGAAACCGGAACGACAAGATGTCCATGGTAAAATTGCTACGTTAAGGTTTCAGCAAGGACTTCGTGCTGGCGACGTTGGGCAGACGGGTGAATTTTTGATTATGTTACTTGAATCGATTGCTGATAAGGGTACATATGATCAGACAGATTATACGGCGCGGCTAGACGCATTTCTAAAGACGATAGACGGAACTCCATTTTCTGGTCGCTATACGGATCGTGCTATCGTAGATGTCTGGAACAACCGCAAGGCGGGAATTACCTGGGGTGAAGCGGGTAGCCTTACTGATACACCAGAAGCAGCAATTCGCTCTGTCGCTTTAGCCGCCTGTTCTTCAAAGGATCCAGTGGCGTTGGCTATCGAGGGTGAGAATAACATTCGCCTTACTCACAAGAACCCATATATTACCGGCCACTCGCTTGCCTATACTATGGCGACAGCAGCTTTTATCCACGGTATCGATCTCTCTGGAATTCGAGAATACATGTCGGCCTTAAAAAACGATCCTGAAACCCGCGACAGAACATGTTCAAATGACATTAGATTCCAGGTAGGGAATGAGGGCGCTGTGATGGGGGGTGACCTCAGCCTAAATCTTGACCCAGTAATCGTGACCCGCTTATTTGGTATGAACTGCGTACTGGGTTTCATGATGCCTGCCGCCTCTTTCCTTATCCATCGCTATCCGAATGATTTCGAGATGGCTGTTTTGACCGCGGTCAATGCTGGAGGAAACAATATGGCACGGGCGGCACTGGTCGGTGGATTTTCAGGCGCATTGGTTGGGCTCAAAGGCATACCCGAACGCTTTATCACAGGTCTGCAAGATCATAAACGGTTGCTTGACCTTGCTGCAAAGGTTGCAATTCAGGGCAGCCAAGCCGTTGAAAGAGAAGTAGCATAAACCATGCAGAGCATCGCGATTAACTTGGAGATTTGCATCTACGCTTTTAGGCAATAGTGACTTTGTTTAGCTAAAAAGACAATTCGTGATGGCAGAATGATACTCATTGCGCTTAGGATGTTTCACCGCGAGGTAATTAATAATCGGATGGATACTAATTGTTAGCTCTATTGATTTATTCAGCCGCCGCATTAGACTGATTAGCACGCCAAGCTAAATGCCAATCCGGTCGCTCCAGACCATCTGGAATATCACCGACGTTGACACCATCTCTCACATCGATACTTAGCGCAACACCGTCCATCATTGCCATTTTCAACTCGTCTTCTTCGGGCTTAGCGAATGCATTTTCCATCATTTTTGGGTGTGGCCCGTGTATGAATCCCGATGGCAAAAAAGTCATTGTTCCACAATCCACATCGTCTCGGTGATTAAAATTTCCTGCATGATAAAAGGCAATTTCATCGACGTCGTCGTTTGAGTGATACGGTGGTACTTGCATAACTTCTGGATCGCCTAGGAACAGGGGACGCGGTACGAAGGCGCAAATGGCGAAGCGGTCGGCGACAAACAAGGTATGTGCCGATACAGGCACATGACCACGATGTGTATTGAGTGGACGGACATTACGCCAGTTAATGCGTGCCGGCGCCATTGATCCATGCCAACCAACCGCATCAAGTGGATTGAAAGCGTAGGTTACTGTCGAAATTTTATAGTCTCGTTTGACTTTCAAACACCACTCACCTTCACCTTGTTGAGCCTTAAATTCTTCGTCAATTTCTGGGGTGTCTAGCATTCCTGGATCAATAATAACATGTGGTCCGACTAGCCCCTTGTCCGGCAGCCGGTATGAATCATTAGTGGCTTCAATAAGCAACAGTATGAGATCACCCTTGGCTTCTACACGCCACATTGTTCCGCGCGGAATTAAAACGTGGTCACCATCACGAATTTCCATATGGCCATAGTCACAATAAAAGCTACCCTCACCTTTGTGGACAAACAACATATCGTCGCCATCGGCGTTGCGCACAAGGTGATCCATTGCGCCATAACTATGCCAATAGCGTACGCAAATATGTTCATTTCGCATACATTCGACCGCATCCCATGGTGATTTGGTTTTTAAATTTAGTTTGTCTAGGTCCCAGGCACGTGGCCGCAGCGGGCCCTCGTAATCGACAAATTCTGTCGGCATATGCTTATGATACATATGGGTTCCAGGGCCGGAGAACCCTTCTCGACCAATTGAACGTTCATACGTTCCTGTTGGTATTGAGGTACCAGGCTGTCGAGAAGCCGTACCTTCGGTCTTGGGAAAATAGAGCCAATCCCAGGCGGTATCGGCAACTCGATTATAGGTCATGGCAGACTACCCACGATATGTATTGACGAACAAATTTGAATTCCACCTGATTATTAGGTGACGATATCACAGAGTTTACCAGTTATGAAATTTGTTTAGTTACTAAATAATACTCTTATTTTTTAACTCCGCGATTTCAACTTTATCGTAGCCGAGGTCCTTTAGGATTGAGTCGGAATGTTCGCCTAGAGATGGCGGAGGGACCAGAGGCTGATCTTCACGAGTGCCGTCGAACCAAACTGGCCGTCGTATTCCCGTCACTTCCCCTTCCTTCGGGTGTTTAAATTTAAAAAAATTGTCAAGATGCTGCACCTGCGCGTCCCCGAACACTTCAGGTACGGTGTTAACTGGAGCAAATGGTACTTCAAAATTATCAAAACGCTCAATCCATTGAGCGCGTGACTTCGTATTTACGACGGCCTGGAGGGCCTCGGCTAAACTCTCATAATTTTCTATCCGTTGGTTACGTGTTTTGAATCGCGGATCATCGACCAGTGTTGGTCGCTCTAATGCGTCCATCAGCTGATCCCAAAATTTTGGCTGTGAAGACAAGTGGATGGCAATTAGAAGACCGTCGCCGCATCGGAAAGCGTATGATTGGGATGTTCTGACACGGCGAAGATGGTCGGCATCCAGACCCATCTGAGTGAAATAGGCAAAACAGTCGGGGGCGAATGCCATAACTGAGGTCAACATGTTGACGTCAACACGACGTACTGCACCCGTCAGCTCGCGTTCGAGCAATGCTGCCTGGATACCGTAACAAGCGTACATCCCGGTCAAATTATCTGCTATGGTCGGTCCGGTAATCTGCGGATTGATAGGGTTGAGAAATAAATTTGCCATACCACCAAGGGATTGGGCTACGGCGTCGTAAGCTGGGCGGTGTGCATACGGCCCAGTTTCTCCAAAACCAGTAATGGAACAGTAGATAAGTCGAGGGTTTGTGTCCGCTAGTACTTTGGCGTTAAGCCCGAGTCTGTCCATAACACCGGGTCGAAAATTCTCAATCAGCACGTCTGCCCACGCCGCCAGTTTTAGTACAATGTCTCTACCTTCCGTAGAACGAAGGTTAATCGTAAGGCTTCGTTTATTGCGATTGGTAACAATAAAATGCGGACTGTAAAGTCCACCCTGGAAGCTGCGGAAGGGGTCACCTCCATCAGGGTTCTCGACTTTGATTACATCTGCACCAAGGTCAGCCAATAGCATACCTGCCAACGGACCCGTAATCATGGTAGTCAGTTCTAAAACACGGAATCCTTCAAGCGGCCCAGTCATTGGTTTATTCTTCATAGTTTGAGACCTTGTGGCAGGGAGGATCATATTAAATATATGTAAAACTGTTCTAAGGGTTTGGAATTAGGTCTCAGTTGCGGTGATTGTCAATGTGAACACCTAATCGACTGGATTAAAAGGATTAAATTTTGCTGTGTCTTATATCTGGAAATAGTCGAATTTTTTATGTACCAAGCACCCTAAAATTGGAATCCAATTGAGGCTTTTGAATAGTAGAAACAGTGTTAAAAGACCATTTAAGAAAGTGCTTTTTCAAATGTAGTTTACAGTTTGATAATTCCTTGTTAGCTGATTGCACGTGCTACATCATTTTCCGTAAAAAGGTGATTGATGCTTGTCCATATGATTGAGTGTAAGGTTATGGTGATCTTGACCACCGTTGCAGTGTGCTAAAACGGTATCATTAAAGAAAATAGGCCCTTCAAGACTCGTAAAACCTACCAGGCCATAATCGAATGAAATCTTCAATCATCATTTCTGTCCTTATTGCACTTGTCGTAGGTGGATGGATTCTCTCGGGTCAGTTAGGTGATAATGCTTGGTCGAATGATGGTGAAACGACTATTACACATTTGGCCAAACCTAATAGTGCCACGCGGGCCAAAGCTTTTACACAAGTTCGAGTGCGCCAAAGCGTCTCCCGACCGATGGTTAACGAGATTGTCCTGCTTGGTCGCACCAAGGCTTCTCGCCAAGCAACTTTAAGTGGTGAAACACCTGGCCGAATTATCGGCGTCGAAGCAAGGGAGGGCTCCGCGCTTAAGCATGGTCAGTCCATCGCCCGTCTCGCAATTGATGATCGTGCAGCAATCCTTTCCGAGGCGAAGGCACAGCTTGCCCAACGTGAGTTGGAATTTGAAGCAGCCTCAAAACTACAGCTGAAAGGTTTTCAGAGTCGTGCGCGGTTGGCCGAGGCAGCAGCCCGTCAAGATGCAGCTAGGGCTAAGCTTGCGAGGATCGAAGTAGATATCAGGAGGACTGTCATACGGGCACCGTTTGATGGTGTGCTGCAATACCGTGCTGTGGAACTTGGTGACTACGTTGCTAAGGGTGATCCTGTAGCAATTATCATGGATCTTGACCCGATACTTGTCGTTGGACACTTGAGTGAACGGGAAGTGAAAAAAATTCGCGTCGGTAGCGCTGGATATGCACGCCTTGTTACAGGTGAGGAAGTAGCTGGAACAGTTCGATATATCTCCTCTGCGGCAGATGGTGATACTCGCACATTCGTTATCGAACTTGAGGTAGAAAACCCGAACAATCAAATTCTCCAAGGTTTGACCTCTGAACTAAGGTTACCTCTGGCAAAAATTAAGGCACATCTTATGAGTCCGGCTGTGTTGACGTTGGCGGACGATGGAACGGTTGGAGTAAAAATTGTAGCTGCGGATGACAGGGTAGAGTTTGTGCCGGTGAAAATTCTTGGAGATACACCGCGAGGGATTTGGGTCTCGGGATTACCGCCAACCGTCACGCTAATCACGGTCGGACATGAATTTGTCCAGGTTGGGGTCAGGGTAAAGCCAGTCCTCGAGAGCGCTACTGAGGGCTGACGGTGTCACTTATCGATGTTGCTCTCAATCGGTCGCGCACAGTAATTGCGACTCTTGTGCTTCTATTGATTGCCGGTTTCTTTGCCTATCGTGATATTCCAAAGGAAGCTGATCCCGACATCAACATTCCTATTATCTATGTTTCAATGTCACACGAAGGCATCTCGCCAGAAGATGCGGAGCGATTACTAGTGAGACCAATGGAAGCAGAACTTCGTTCTATCGAGAGTGTTAAAGAACTGCGCGCTGACGCTTACGAAGGCGGTGCTAATGTTATATTAGAGTTCGAGGCAGGATTTGACGCTGATTCAGCGCTGACAGACGTTAGGGAAAAGGTTGATCTCGTAAAGCCAGAGCTTCCGGAGGATTCTGACGAACCCACAGTGCATGAGGTCAATTTAAGTTTGTTTCCTATCCTAGTAGTAACGTTATCAGGCGAACTGCCAGAACGGGCGGTTCTGAAGATCGCACGCGATCTTAAAGATGATATTATAGCCATCCCAGAAGTGCTTGATGTAAAGATTACCGGCAATCGCGAAGAGGTTGTTGAGATATTAATCGATCCGCTTCTGGTGGAAAGCTATGGGTTAGAGCCTTCTACAATATTTTCGCTCGTCAGACGATCTAATCTGCTAGTTGCAGCTGGCGCACTTGACACAGGTCAGGGCCGGTTTTCCATCAAGGTCCCTGGTTTGTTTGAGACGGCTAGTGATATTCTTGATATGCCGCTAAAGATTAGTGGTGATGCGGTAGTCAAAATTCGCGATATTGCCGTCGTTAAGCGCACTTTTAAGGACGTCCGCACATATGCGCGGGTGGATGGTAAGTCGGCGCTAGCGCTCGAGGTCTCAAAAAGGACCGGTGAGAACATCATTGACACAATAAATAAGGTTAAGGCGGTTGTCGAATTGTCGGACGTAAAATGGCCAGCTGGCCTTGTGGTTGCCTACAGTCAAGATCGATCGACAAATATCCGAAGGCTACTCTCGGATTTACAAAATAACGTCATTGCGGCGGTTTTATTGGTGATGATTGTAGTGGTAGCAGCTCTTGGCTTGCGCGGTGGTCTGCTCGTCGGAATTGCCATTCCTGGTTCTTTTCTCACTGGAATACTCGTTCTTGCCACTGCCGGGCTCACAGTCAACATCGTAGTTCTATTCGCTCTAATTTTAGCGGTAGGATTGCTGGTAGACGGTGCCATCGTTGTTACGGAATACGCAGATCGTAGGATGACCGGAGGCCTGTCGAGACGTGATGCATATGCACTGGCGGCTAAGCACATGTCATGGCCGATAATCGCCTCAACTGCGACGACGTTAGCAGCTTTTTTACCACTTGTATTTTGGCCTGGTGTCGTTGGAGAATTCATGAAATTTCTGCCCATCACACTGATTGCAACCTTGTGCGCCTCACTTCTGATGGCGCTCATTTTCGTGCCAACGGTCGGCGCTTATATAGGCCGTCCTATAAACATGGATAACAAAGTGGCCAAAGCTATTGCCTCGGGTCACGAAGAAGGACTTCAACAGTTAGGTGGTGTAGTAGGTATTTATGTGACTGTTTTGAAGTTAGCATTGCGCTATCCATCACTCGTGCTCATGCTTGCACTTGTAACTTTGCTTGGCTCATGGTTCGCGTATGGCACCTTCGGTCGGGGCATTGAATTTTTTCCGAAAGTAGAACCTGAACAGGCGATAATTCAAGTGCACGCCCGCGGTAATCTTTCGGTTGAAGAGAAAAATACGTTGGTAGCAGAAGTTGAACAGCATGTGCTTGATATTGATCGGGAACGAGGTGAGTTTAAGACAGTTTATACAGCGAGTGGCTTAGTGAATAACCGTAATTCGAATGCGGCTGAGGATGTAGTAGGTTCGATTCGACTGGAATTTGTTGAGTGGGATAAACGGCGTCCGGCACAGGAAATCTACGCCGAAATCCAAGAGCGAGTATCACACCTTGCCGGTGTCATCGTTGAGGTTAGACAACCTGAGGCTGGTCCCCCTGTAGGCAAGCCGGTGCACCTCCAACTAAGTACGCAGCAGCCGTACCTACTTGACAATGCAGTATCGCAAGTCCGAGAGTTTTTTGATAGCTTACCAGGCCTCAAAGATATTGAAGACAGCAGGGCTGTTCCCGGTATTGAGTGGGAGCTTTCTGTTGACCGAGCACAGGCAGCGCGATTTGGTGCTGATGTCTCTGTAACGGGTGACTTTATAAAGCTTATCACCAAAGGACTGAAGTTAAGCGATTATAGGCCCAACGATGCGGATGAAGAGATCGATATCATCGCCCGATTTCCTTATGAATCCCGCACCATTGACAAGCTTGACCAGATCAAGATCAAGACATCAAAGGGATTAGTTCCAATTGGCAACTACGTTACACGTGTTCCAAAACCAAAGACGGGATTACTGCGCCGTGTAGACGCAAAACGGATAGCTTTCGTAATGGCAGACGTGGAGAACGATGTTTTACCCGATAATAAGGTGAGAGAAATTAAAACTTGGCTTGCGGTAGCCAATATTGATCCAGCAATTGACGTGGTATTCAAAGGCGAAGACGAAGAGCAAAAGGCCGCGAAGGCATTTCTCTCTAAAGCTTTTGCTATAGCACTGTTCATAATGGCTCTTATATTAGTTACTCAGTTCAACAGTTTTTATAGTGGCTTTCTTATTCTCTCTGCCGTTGTAATGTCCACGGTTGGAGTGATGCTCGGTCTCCTCGTAATTCAGCAACCATTTGGAATCGTCATGAGCGGCGTTGGAGTGATCGCGCTTGCAGGTATTGTAGTCAATAACAACATAGTCCTAATAGATACCTATGATCGAATTCGCAAAACTGTGACTGAACCTTTAACAGCAATATTACTGACTGGAATCCAACGTCTCCGCCCGGTTCTATTGACTTCAGTGACAACGATCCTTGGTCTGATGCCTATGGTGCTCGGTGTCAACATAGATTTCGTCACGCGTGAGATCGCAATAGGCGGTCCTTCTACACAATGGTGGACGCAGCTTTCAACAGCGATTGCGTTTGGTCTTGCTTTCGCGACGGTACTGACCCTTCTCGTAACCCCCTCGGCACTAATGGTTAAGGCAAACATCACCGCTTGGCGGATTCAACGTAGCGGCTTACGAGCGACATCGGCAGTCGTACGGTAAAATTTGTAATTAATAGGAACCCAACTGCGTACTCTCCATCAGCATCAAGCACCACAAGCGTTACGGCCGTCGCAGGAACCCGCTGATATCTCGTCGCGAAATTTTCCAACCCTCTGCTGTACGCAGCATTTTATTGTCGTGCCGACCAAGTACCCATGCACCGATCATCGGAATCGTCCCGTCTTTGATTTCATCCCATTCATAACGATAAATATGCACGTACGAGATCACTTCTGCGTTATTATTGTCTATCACATTGACTGTAATATTGGAGACGTAATGGCGGATAAAAACCTGACTCAAGCCGTCTTCAAGCGCCCTTATTATTGCGGCACGACCTTTTAGTTCTTGTCCCCATAGGGTCCAAACCGCATCCTCTGTGAATAGGTTACCACCTGCCTCATAATCTCCGGAATCCACCAAGACGTAATACTTATTCTGAGTGTGAAAACAATCCCATTCGATTGCACGCTCTTCTTCGCGATCCATATTAAGCCTCCAATGTATTTGTATCCCAAAACTATTATGATTGTTGAAGGGGAATTGATAAACTTGGCTTCAATAAGACGCGCGGCCAACAGCAAATTTGGAGGTTTATTATCAGGAAATTATACCTCGCGTGACATGAGGCTCTCTTCGTAGGGGAAGGTGGAGAGCAGTTCCACTCCATGGTCCGTAATCAAGACTTGCTGCTCAAGCTTTACACCCTCATGGCCGCCGATTTCACCAATATAACTTTCAACGCAAATTGTCATTCCCGCCTCCAGTACGCCGCTCTCACCGCGTCTTTCCAATACTTCGAGCGAAAAACAATTTGGCCACTCATCGCACATACCAACTCCGTGGGCAATGAACGGATAGCTGTTCTCGACAAACCGTTCTGGTACTACCCAGGCTCTCTCCGCGAATTCGTGGAGTGTCAACCCCGCGCGCAGCAACGAAGTGTTAAACTCGATTTGTTCTTGCGCATATCGATATAACTCGCGCTGCTCATCAGTGGGGCTCCCGGGTCCACAGTGGAATGTACGAGAAATATCTGCACAATAGCCAAACGGACCAACCATATCGGTATCGAACGCTACTAATTCTCCTGCTTGGATGATGCGATCACTGCATTCCTGGTGCCACGGATTGGTCCTTCCCCCGGATGAGAGCAATCGGGTTTCAATCCATTCGCCACCCATGGAAATATTGGCATGGTGCAGAATTGCCCAGAGCTCATTTTCTGTCATACCTGGCTCCAGAGCCTCATGCATGCGAGCCATACCAGTATCAGCAGCAGTAATGGCTAAACTCATACAGGCGATTTCGTCAGAGGACTTTATGGCCCTGGCGAACTCGAGTTCAACTTGGCCATCAAATAATTCGATTCCGTGCTGAAATAGGGCAGCCGTGGCAAGGGGCTCACAGTGATCAATCGCAAGTCGCTGGTTTCCACCTCCATATTGAGCAACCAGATCAGCTATTTCATCTGCCCAGAGTTTTACATTATCCTCGACATGTGGGCCTGCCACCATTTGTCGCCAAGCTTTCGAGGGTCTTATTTCATGGGCGGTATGTGGACCACGAGCTAAATGGATTTTATTCGGATTATCGAACAAAATTACTGGTCCCTCAGCAGGTATAAAGCAATAACGTCCCAAGAAATGCATATTGAAGACAGCATTATTTCGTGTTCCGGTTGCATAGCGAATATTTATTGGATCGTAGAGTACACACGCCGCGTGATCGAGCGATCTTAACTGCTCACGTATTCTACCCAATCTATAGCCTTGGAGTTTTACGATATCGATATTCGGTTCAGTTTCGGTGACCCATCTCCCAGGTGTGTTGCGGGAGAGGAAGACACCGGGCGGTTGTATTGTTTTATTGGGCATAACAGACTCCTTTGATTATGGAGCAGCCAAAGAGTTTATCAACGAATATTGGCTCCACAAAAACATTTTGAAACTTGTTAAGTATTCAGTGTCGACGGGCTTGAACAATTACTCCAGCAATTGTTTCCTCACCGAGGGCCTTGCATGCTTCGAGCCGATGTAACCCTTCGATCAATACGAATCTTTCGCCATCCTGTCGTACTAGTATTGGCGTTTTTTGACCATTTTCCATAATGCTCTCCGCGAGAGTCTCAACTATCTTTAGTTTGAGCGATTTCCTGCGTTTTACAGGAATGTAGATCATCTCTATCCGTAACGTTACATCCTCCATATCAACAATACATCCTAGGTGGATACCATCTGCCAAAAATTAAGTTGATAATTTTCATGAGGGAAGAAATTCGGTTATCAAGGTTTCGGAGGTTCTCCCGTCTTCCCAGCTTCGGCTGCCCAAGTTTCTAGTGACACTGGATCATCCGGATTTCGTCTGAATACCATATGCGAGACACGCTTGGCGATGCGCCAGCCTTCGTTTGTTCGCACGTACCAATCGTGCTGATCGTGCGTACGGTGTGGCCCTTCAAATGGAATAGGACCGTCGTACGTTTCGAATTCACCTTCAGCTTGGTAGTAAATTGTGTGATAGAAGTCTGATTCGGCATGATCATCATCTATCACCGAAACTACCATGTTGGTAACAACGTGCCGAATTGTGCCCTTACCCAACGCCGGTTTTAGCGCTTTAAGAATTTCGTCACGTCCCAGCAGGTGTACACCCATCGAGTACCAATCTACATCCTCCGTGAACAGGGCACAGGCCTGATCAAACTCACGCAAGTCAACATGCTGGTAATATTGGCGAACTAACTTCTGGCAGTCCCACTCAATTCCCCGAGCCTGTTCACTATTCATCATAATATCTCCCCGATTTCATTAAATTTTTTGGTGGTCATTATGTCACGGCATGAACTCGTAATCGATAGTTGATGTCAACTCAGAAGCAGTTGTTTTACATTGAGTCTACTCTCAACCTGTAAGTAACAGTTCTTAGTTCTCCATATCATTTGCCACTCTAAACAGCATCAATTAGGCACTCGGTTCTTATCTGACTCGAGGTGATCTTGGAGGAACTTCTTAAAGTCGAGGTCCGTTGTTATGACATCATCCATCAAGAAAAATAACAATTCTTTACGAAGGCTTTCCTGCGCTAAAGAATTTTCTTTAGCCATTTCTGCAAATTCTAGCATGTGTTCCATCTTATTGTTTAGGCTCCTGTGATGATCTTGATGCTTTTTGACATTGGGGTAGCCTATCTTAACTAAAAAAGCCTCTTCCTTTGCAAAATGTGCCTTGGCGGCCATCACGAAATCGGCAACGAGACGTTTACACTCGCTAGCCTTGCCGTCATCGATCGACTTCACTATCTCATTGAGTATATCAGCTAGCTGTTGGTGGTCTTTATCAAGTGTTTCAGATTCCAACAAGAAAGACTGTGTCAATTCTACCATCTATAATGTCCTCCATTACGGAGCAAATAATCGAATGTCTTATCCACCAATTAGCCTCATTTCATGCTGTTATTGACGAATCCACCTTTGAATCATGACTACTGTATATAGATCCCATATCTTCTGCTCGTTCTTCAGCAAGGGGATAGATGAATGAATATTCGGGATCGAGGCCTGCCGTAATACGATTGGTAAGTTCGGGTTCAAAGGCGTGGTGAACACGAACGTAAAGTTCGTTCTCACATTTACTGATGCCACTCTCACCTGACAACTTGATGCGGACAATATTATCGTGTCCCAACAAGTGAGTTGACTGTACCTCAACTTGAACTCCTTCTAGCCCATCGCTGTCTAGGGTTATACCCTCGGGACGAACCATAATTTCAACGCGGGTACCGTCTGTAAATCCTCGTGCCCTAATGCGGCCCAGTGGAATTTGAACGTGCCCACGATCGACCATACCCTCAAACCGGTTCATCAAACCAAACATTTGTGCAACAGATTTGTGTTGTGGGTGAAAGTAGATATCGTGAGGTCTACCGGTTTGGATCGTATGACCGTTGGCACCAAGGACCTTAATTCGATCAGCCATGAACATAGCTTCTTCAGGGTCGTGGGTGACCATCACGGTCGCGACGCCGCTATGCTTCAAAACTCCCAGTGTTTCTTCACGAATTTGCGCCCTCAAATTAGTATCTAGACCAGAGAATGGTTCGTCCAATAACAGTAGTTTTGGTTCTGGTGCTAATGCACGTGCTAAAGCGACCCTTTGCTGTTGGCCACCTGACAACGTGTGAGGGAAATTTTCTGTATGCTCTGCCATACTCACTTGACTGAGCATTTCCATAGCTTTCTTCTTACCCTTGGTAGCCGTCATATCTCTTAAGCCAAAGGTTACGTTGTCGATAACGTTTAAGTGTGGAAATAAAGCGTAATCCTGGAACATGAGGCCTATGCCACGGTGTTCGGTTGGAACGTGTATATCACTATCGGCTACAATTTCGTCGTCGATGAGAATTTTCCCTGTCTGAAGGCGCTCCAGTCCAGCCGTAAGACGCAACAGGGTGGTTTTCCCACATCCCGACGCACCAAGAATGCAGCTTAATTCACCAGCCGGGACCATCAGTGACGCGTTGTCGAGCACCTTGTTACTCCCGTAGGAGTGGGATGCCCCATATATGTGTAAACCCTTCACGGCGCTCGGACGGTCTGTGAAGACCCTGGTCGGGAACGTGCCATTGCGTAACTAAGTAATATAACTGGGAGTATCCCAAAGCCTACAATAGCTAGCGCTGCGAGAGATGCTTCGCCAAGTTGTTCATCGGAGGCGAATTGATGTACGTAAGTGGCTAATGTATGAAAATTGAAAGGTCGAAGTATAAAGGTCATCGGCAATTCCTTCATGCAATCGACAAATACAAGTAGGGAAGCAGCCAGTACACTGCTCCTAATTAACGGTAGATGTACACGGTAAAGTGTGCTGAACGACCCGTGGCCAAGGGTGCGCGCAGCACCATCCATGCTGGGTGTAATTTTTTCTAAGCTTGATTGCACGGCACCAAATGATATTGCCAAAAAACGAACCAAATAACCGAAAGTGACTGCTACTACAGTACCGCTGAACAGTAAGCCAGTCGAAATTCCTAAATTCTTGCGCATAAATCCGTCAATGCTATTGTCAAGAGCACCAAGACTGACTAGGACACCTACCGCTAGTACTGAGCCAGGGACCGCGTAACCCATGCTCGCAATGCGGACTAATATTCTCAGAATTCGCTCCTTCTTAATGCGAATACAATAGGCCATAAAAATACCGGTTACTACGGCAAAAGTTGCCGCCAGACTTGACAGCATGAGGCTATTGCCCGCGTGCTTAAGAACTTTCAGGTTGCTCGTTAGATCAAAATATAACAGCGAATATCCCGTGAGAACAGCGGCGGGCAAGATGAACCCAAATATAACCGGCAGTGCACAGAAAATGATGGCAAACTGACGCCGTGGCCCTTTCAATTTGTAACCCGGTAATTCTGAGTATATTTCTGTTGTGAGATGAAAACGCTGCTTCCGACGTGCAAACTGTTCAGCCAATATGAGAAACATTACAAAGAGTAGGAGTATGACTGACAACTGTGCCGCTCCGGAAACATTATTCATGTTGAGCCATACATCATAAATGCCTAGCGTGAATGTGCTGATAGCGAAGAAGTCAACGGTACCAAAGTCGTTTAGAGTTTCCATTAATACCAGAGATAAACCAATGACAATTGCTGGTCGCCCTAGGGGCAGGGCCACAGAAAAAAAACTTTTCCATGGGCCGCGACCAAGAACTCTGCTGGCTTCTATAACGCGAACAGACTGTTCCATGAAAGCTGAGCGTGCCAGCAGGTAAACATAGGGATATAGGACCAGGGTCATCATCGAAATTGCCCCTCCAAGCGATCTGATCTCGGGAAACCAGTATTCTTGTTTGTTTGTCCAATTAAATATCTCACGCATAAAAGTTTGGATGGGGCCGGCGTATTCCAGTATATCCGTATATACGTATGCTACTATGTAGGCTGGCATGGCCAGGGGCAGAAGTAATGCCCATTCAAATATTTTCCTCCCTGGAAATCTACACATACATACCAGCCAAGCGGTAGCAACCCCAATGACGAGGGTTCCAATTCCAACGCCAATCATTAATTTTAATGTGGTGCTAATGTAAAGGGGCAGAACTGTTGATGTCAGATGTGCCCAAATGTCGTCAGTAGGCGTAAGGCTGATGAAGATTACGGTGGCGACCGGCACACTCAACGTTACTGCGATGGTGACTGCACCGAGTTTCCATCCGTTGAACCATGACCTGTTTTGCCTTTTGGCCATGTGGGTCATATGGGTGCCAGTAAGGCGTGTGATTTCAGCCATTGCTATTTAGTCGCATAAAAGTCAGCCGTACGTTTTGTACACATTGGCCGCACGGCTGAAATTTATACTGTAAGCGAATTCTCCCTAATTTTTGAGATTACGTCACCGGTATTAGTTATCGAATCGGACTTCGTCCATGATTTGGGTCGCCCGAGTTCGATACATGGCAATTTTCTCTAAATGTGCACTATCTGCCTTGAATTTTCCCCAAGATGCGACCAAAGGATGGATGGTCGTACCAACTTTAACTGGGTATTCAAAATTATCTTCCGCATAAATCTTTTGTGCGGAATTCCCACTCAGGAACTCGATTAACTTAATCGCATTTTTCTTATTAGGAGCACTTTTAGTCATACCGGCGCCGCTGATATTGACGTGGGTCCCGCCACTATTTTGGTTCGGGAAGATTAGTTTCACTGAAGCAGCCCAGTCTTTCTGCTCAGGTTCTTTCTCGTTTGTTACCATCTTACCCATGTAATAGGTATTACCAACCGAAACATCGCACTCGCCTTGGTAGATTCCCTTTACTTGGGCGCGGTCGTTCCCTTGTGGTTTACGGGCAAGATTAGCTTTAAGACCACTAGCCCAAGCCTTAGCTGCTTCTTCACCACGAGTGGCTATCATCCAGGCAAGTAGCGATACGTTATAGGCGTTTTTCCCGGAGCGTATACAAATACGGCCTTTCATTTTTGGATCGGCAAGATCCTCATATGTGGTTATTTCACCCGGTTCTACTCGGTTTTTATGCGCGTAAATGATTCTGGCGCGAGTCGTAAGACCATACCAGAGTCCCTCGGGGTGCCTATACTGGGCCGGTATATTTCGTTCTATAATACTTGACTTTGTTGCCTGAAGAAGTCCGGCAGTTAAAAGGTTATGAAGGTTACCTATATCGCTAGTGGTAACTAGGTCAGCGGGGCTGTTGGCACCTTCGGCTTTTAGTCGTTCGAGCAGACCTTTCTTGATATATACCATATTAACCTTGATCCCGGTCTCCTTAGTGAACGCCTTTAGCAGTGGATCCATAAGGAAGGGCTGGCGCTGCGAATACATATTGACTTCGGCAGCCGATGCGGAAAATGAAAGCGTTACGGTAGTCAACATTAAAGCGGCACTGGCAAATAGTACCACATATGCAAAGTTTATTTTTCTCACTTGATTAAACCCTTGTTACATTGTTGATAATAAGTCTCATTATCAAGATATACAAGAACAGGTCCAGTTTGCAAGTGATTATAATTCGCAATCGCATTATAAAGTTAATTTGTCAGTGTTTTTGTCAAATGTGTGAAAACGTGAGCTAATAGAATACCTAGATGATATAGTAACAACTTACGTTAGTGTTCAGACTTAGACTTTGTTCAGCAGGGAACGGCCATGCGAGAAAGTAGCATCGAACGTATCTGTAAAGATAAAGGTATGAGAATGACCAAACGGCGCCGGGTGATAGCGCAAGTCCTGTCGCTGGCGAATGATCATCCTGATGTTGAAGAGGTCTATCGTAGGGCGAAGGAACTAGATCCTCATATTTCGATTGCTACCGTTTACAGAACTCTACACTTATTCAAAGAGGCAAAAATACTTGAAAGTCACGATTTTGGTGATGGACGTGCCCGTTATGAGGAGATTTCACTCGAACACCATGACCATCTTATAAATGTGCAGTCTGGAGACGTAATCGAATTTCACAATGAGCAAATTGAAGAGCTTCAAAATTTAATTGCTAAAGAACACGGGCTGAAACTGGTTGGTCATCGCCATGAGCTCTATGGAGTACCTCTAAAAAAATCTCAGGATTATGAAGAATGAAACATCTTTAATTGGTGTAAATTATTGATACCAACCTTGTGGTTGTCTAATGAACGCCTTTAAGTCAGGGCACGAAGGTTAATTTTAATTTTCAGATTTCTGGGTGCGGCTGGTCGCCATTGAATTGTAGGTCAGTCAGGTTATCATTGGGTGAAGTATTTTCTGCAAACAGGCAACGTAATCTAAATACCTGTGTCTGGTTTGATATGCTCGAAACCACAACGTATACGTTGTATGGCATATAGAGTGTACAATGGTCCTGGAAGCCCCCATTTGTTAATACACTGAACTGCTTGATTCCGGATGATCGGAATGGATTTGATGAGTTAAACATAATTATTTTGGAAAGGGTCGGTGATGGATCGAAAGCAGGAACGCGGTATCGAGTGGGATTGTCAAAAAGTTCTAAGGCAATATTACCACTATGTAGACCACCACGAGTATGAAGACGCGGTGGGTTTATTTACGGAAGATGCTATTTGGAAGGTAATGGGGCTTAATCTTAAGGGTCGACAAGAAATTCTCGAAGCGCTTCATGGTGGTCTTGGCAATGATACTATCCGACATGTTCTGACCAACGTAATTGTCAACGTACTCGACGAAGATAATGCGGAATCTTGGTCATATAATGCGATCTATTATTCTCGTGAGGGACGCATTGAGGATAGGGACAAGCCATTGCAATTTGATGGACCTCATCGGTTTGGCGATGGGTTTGCGAGAATGAAGCGGATCAATGGAGAATGGCAGATTGCGGCACGGGAAGGTGGTCGACTCGTATTCCGTCGACCTAACGAACCAGTTGCACTGGAATCGTGGGCGGAACGTGAAGAAAAGTTGGACAAGGGTGACTGAAGGCAGCACGTGATAACAAAAAATATGTAGGAAATAATTGGGATTTGGATAAATGGATGAATACCAAGAACAAGCTATTGAGTGGGCATGCCAGAAGATTATGCGCCAGTATTATCAGCATGTTGATCGCTACGAATACGAGGAGGCGATCATGCTGTTCACACCGGATGTTGACTGGCTTGGACTTGGTGTCAAGCTCGATGGACGTAAACAAATTCTCGAGGGCTTATACGGTGGACTAGGAGGGGGTACAATCCGGCATATGCTCACGAACGTTGTTGTAGAAGTGATTGACGCAGATCATGCAAAGGCTAGTGCCTACAATACGCTCTATAGTTCACCGGATATTCGCTACGATCAGCAGAGCGGACCAATCGATTTCAAGACAGCGACTCAGGTAGTGGAACAGAGGGATGAATTTACTCGGACGTTGGATGGTTGGCGAATTTCCAAGCGTCGTGGTGAAGCTGTATTCAAGCGCGATCCGGACGAACTTATACCATTACATAGCTGGGCGGCAGATGAAGGAAGAATGGCTACCAAGATGCAAGTAAAATAAGGATAAGGGAGGTGATATGGATAGTGAAACTGAACGCGGGATAGAGTGGGACTGCCAGAAAGTTTTGCGACAGTACTACCACTATGTGGACCAACGAAAATATGAGAAGGCAACCGCGTTGTTTACTCCAGATGTGGATTGGGAGGTCATGGGCCTCAGAGTAACGAGCCATGAGGATATGTTGGAAGCACTGAAAAAATCACTTGGAAATGACACCATACGTCATGTCTTAACTAATACGGTGGTAACTGTGGTTGATGAGAATCATGCCAATGCGCGATCCTACAACACGCTGTATTACACCGCAGGTGCGCGAATTGAAGACCAGGTTGAGCCGCTGCCGTTTGAGGGACCTCATCGTACACATGACGGTTATGCGGAGCTTATTCGCACGGACGATGGGTGGAAGATTTCCAAGAGACGCTCCCAAATCATATTCCGACGTAACCCGGATGAACCCGTGACGCTAGAAACGTGGTCTAGATCGGTTGGAAAGGCAGTTTGAACGATGGGCGCAACGTATTAATTGTACGGGTAATAACGGTGCGGAAACATCTATTATGGATCGTTGTCAGGAACAGGCAATCGAGCAGGATTGCCAAAAAGTTATGAGCCTATATTTGAATCATGTGGATCGACATGAGTTCGAACAAGCTGTAGCGCTCTTTACGTTGGATGCCGACTGGTGTTCTCACGGCGTGAGAATTCTAGGACGTGAAAAACTGTTAGTGGCGCTTCGCGCATCTCTTAGCAAGGGCACAATCCGCCACGTAATTTCTAACTCGGTTGTTACCGTCCGTGACGTTAATCATGCTGTTTTGCGTGATTATCATACTCTCTATTACTCAGATGATACTGACTACGAGCCGCAAATTAAGAAACTAAATGAATCTAGGCGAATACCAATACCACTTAAAGGGCCACACCGGATGACCGAAAGCACCGTAGAATTAATTCGCAGGCCAGAGGGTTGGCGCATTTCCCGAAACTATTCGCTAGTTATATTTCGCCGGGATCCAGAAAAACTCGTACCATTGGAGATTTGGGCAAAAGGTATCGGTAAACTGGTATAATCGGATTGTGATCCTTGGGTCTGCACCAAACTCAGTCGAAATAGCCAGCTCTGACCGCTGAACCAATCATGTTGATAATTAGGTTGCCTGCTGTAAGGGCTGATATCCCATTGACGTCTCTTTTTGGTGTAATTTCGACGATGTCCATGCCAAGAACCCGCGTCTTAGAAGCTAGCCCTTGTATCAGTTTACGGGCTTGGTGGTATGTAACACCGCCTGGCGCCGGACCGGCGACTGCTGGCATTATCGAAGGATCCATGCCATCAGCGTCGATTGTCAGATAACAGTTAACACCTGATGGGATTTGATCAAGGATGGCATCCATCCCGCGGTCCTGTAGTTCCATATCGGAAATTAGATGGGAGCCGTAGTCGAGAGCTGCGGCAACATCTTCTTCCCTTGCACTGCCCTGACCACGAAGGCCAATTTGAAAAATTTCGTCAATATGGTTCATCTCTGAGGCTCGGCGTATAGGACTTGAGTAACCTTCCTTCACCCCTTTCTTTTCATCAATCCAATCCAGATGGGCGTCAATCTGAATCAGAGTGATGGGACCGTGTTCGTTCAGCCCCCGCAATACTGGTATTGGAACACCGTGATCACCACCAAGTGTTATTAGAAGGGTACCACCTTCCGTTATCTGTCGTGCTGCTTGTTCGGCGAGGTGGTAATGGCCTGCTAGGTTTCGTGGATCGCCAGGCACATCACCACAATCTACCGCTCGTATAGTCTTGTCGTCGAAGATTAATCCGCCAAGATCAAAATCCCACCTCTCAAGCCCGCCACTTGCTCGGCGGGTAGCACGGCGGATTGCTGTAGGTGCATTGGTCTGGTCGTTGGTTACTTCATCGATAGTGTATGGATCGCTGTAAGGTATCCCAAGAATAGCCACATCTGCCTCCAGAGACTCGAGATCTGTGACAATTTCGAAGTTCATAAAGCTCTGTCGGGCAGTGCGGGGCTCCACGGTAAAAATTTTTGACACGTTGACACCTCTTGCTTGCTAAAATTTACCTAAAGAATAGATATAGGGATGGAGAAGTGCCAGTGTCGTAATAGTCTAGACGACATTTTCTACATAATTCCCAAACGAGATATGAGGCTTCTTGAGTGATAGGATCAGTAATCAACAATACTGCATCCGCAATCTATTGGAAAATCTCAGAAATTGCGTTATTAGCGACAAGACCAATTGATTTTTTGATTAGATAAGTCCCTAGGCTTTCAGATCTATACAGCGAGTGAACCGTCGGGGTCCTCGAATTAGAATTAACTCGCTCTCGGGAGTTAGGGTTTCAGCTGGCTTTTAGTCTCGCAGCAAAGGCTAGGCGTTGAGTTTCCATTTCTCTCGGTAAATTATCGCCAAACTGCTCAAAATGTTCCTTTACTTCATTTACCTCGGCAAGCCCATCGGATTTTTCAAATGCCATTAGACTATCGTACTTGTCACGCCCAAAAGGCTCATCACCCCACTCAATATCCTCATAGCGAGGGGTTAGGCCAAAGGCGTCCTGTACCGCGTCGTATTTGTTATGGACACGATCGACGATCCATTTCAGTACCCGCATATTTTCGCGAAACCCGGGCCAAATATAGTCGCCATGGGAGTTTTTACGAAACCAATTAACACGAAATATACGCGGTAATTTAACGCCATCTAGGCGACCAATCTTAAGCCAATGCGCCCAGTAATCCGCCATGTTGTAGCCACAAAACGGTAGCATAGCAAAGGGGTCGCGACGTATGGACGCCTGATTGAAAGATGCTGCGGTTGCTTCGGAACCCATTGTGGCTGCCATGAAGACACCATGGTCCCAATCAAGAGATTCGTATACCAGTGGAAATGTCTTGGAGAGCCGCCCACCAAAAAGGAACGCTGAAATTGGCACACCCAGTTCATCATGCCAGGCCGGGTCGAATGACGGGCATTGGGTGACCGGAACTGTAAAGCGTGCGTTAGGATGTGCTGCTGGACGATCAGAATCAGGTGACCAATCATTACCCTGCCAGTCAACTAAATGTGCAGGAGGTTCGTCATCCATTCCCTCCCACCAAACATCACCATCGTCTGTTAAAGCTACGTTAGTAAAGATACAGTTGGCCCTCATCGTTTCCATAGCGGCGGGGTTTGTCTTGTACGATGTACCGGGAGCTACACCAAAAAATCCAGCTTCAGGATTGATGGCTCGAAATGTTCCATCAGGGGCCGGTTGAATCCATGCTATGTCGTCACCCACGGTTCTAACTTTCCAGCCGTCGAATCCGTTGGGTGGAACAATCATAGCCAGGTTAGTTTTCCCACATGCGCTAGGAAAGGCTGCGGCAATGTAAGTCTTGTCACCTTCTGGGTTCTCTAGACCTAGGATCAACATATGCTCAGCCAGCCAACCCTCTTCGCTTGCCATCGCAGATGCCAGCCGTAGCGCGAAACATTTCTTGCCCAATAGTGCATTACCGCCGTAACCTGAGCCATAAGACCAAATAGAGCGCTCTTCAGGAAAATGCACGATATATTTATTATTCGGATGTGGTTGGCAGGGCCAGGGAACGTCTTCTTGCGTCGATGCTAACGGCATACCGACCGAGTGAAGGCAGCGAATAAATTGACCATCATCGCTCAACGCATCGAGCGCTTCCTTACCCATTCGTGTCATGATGCGCTGACTTACCACGACATAAGGGCTATCTGAGATCTGTACGCCAATATGTGACAGAGAGGAACCGACCGGTCCCATTGAGAATGGCATTACATACATTGTTCGGCCCTGCATACAGCCCTCGAACAGGTCCATTAAAACAACTTTCATCTCATTAGGATCTACCCAGTTGTTTGTTGGGCCCGCGTTAGCAGCGGATCCGGTACAGATGAAGGTTCGGTCTTCTACTCGGGCAACGTCGCTTGGATGGGATCGGGCGAGATAGCTGTTGGGCCGCTTTATCTTGTCGAGCTTGATGAGTGTACCAGAATCAACTAATTCCTGACATAGGCGATCGTACTCTTCTTTGGATCCATCACACCAATAAACGTGGTCAGGTTTGCTTAAGGTTGCAATTTCATTAACCCAGTCGCGTAACGCTGCGTTACCGGTTTTATCGTACCCTTTTGATACCATTTTTGCCCCCAAAGCAAGAGCAGCAAAGACAATCTATATTGTCTAGCTACTGCGCTTCAATCATTCCCTATGCCTATCCTATCGAAGCGCGTGTGACAGACAAATGCAATCACAGTTTGAAAATATTATAGATGTTGTACCAAATATTTTTTATTAGGGGCCAACTAAAAATATTTCTCAAGGTTGTTTAGGAAATTTAAATCACTTTCCTTATTGACTGGTCATAGTACCTTGAAACTTTCAAACTGCTACGCGGTTATTTTTCGACTGCTGGTTATAGGCTAAATAAGCAACACTGGCGAAAATCATAGCCCCTCCCATCCAGAGGTATTTGTCAGGAATTTCACCGAAAAATACAAAGCCGATCAAGGCGGCCCAAATAAGTTGCAGGAACATAAGCGGGGTAACGACGCTAACGTCTGCCACTCTGAATGCAGCTGCAGTTAAATACTGTCCTACGGTAGCACTGAGGCCGATAGCTGCCAACCATGCAAGGGTAGCACCATCCGGCCAACTCCAGAAGAAAGTTGCCGGCACTAGTAACATTGGAGACATTAAACAAGTCACATAAACAGTAATCGTAATGGCGCTCTCAGTCCGTGCCAATTTTTTCATGATCAGCATTCCAAACGCTGCTGAAGTAGACGCGGCGATAGCCAGTAATGTTCCGAGCTCGACGTCTGCGATACCTGGCCTAACGATAACTAGCATTCCACAAAAACCGAAGATGACGGCTATCCATCGAGGTAACTTAACAACCTCCGAGAGAAATAGTGCAGCAAGAGCTGTGCTGAGGATTGGAGCAAGGAAAAATAATGCCGTCGCTTCTGCTAACGGAATTAGCTTTAGCGCTACGAAAAAAGCGAGAACACCCAAAACGTGAATTACACTACGAAATAGATGAAGTGGAAGTCTCTTTGTTGCAAATGGTAGTAAGCCTTGGCGGAATAGCCAAGGTAATATGAATAACAGCCCGAAGAACGAGCGGAAGAAAACTACCTCGAAGGGATGTACTTCCTCAAGGAGGTGTCGCGCCATACCAAACGAGACCATTATGCATAAACCAGCAATCACCATTGCTGCCATGCCACGCAGATTACCAGGGATATTTAAAACAGCATTTTGTAAGCTAGTAGCGGTATCTTTTAGGGTCATCCACCTTCTTTGATACCACTTAATTTGTGACATCTAGGTCATCATCGATCTGACTCGCCGTTCTATCTCAAACTGTCGCTCACCGTGAGATAGCGGCATGGTCTCTGCAACGATGGCACCAATTTTGCGACCAAACTGCTTTTGCTGTTGGTGGTCGTCGATGTTTAGTTTTAGCACCTTCACTATTACGTCGCCTGACATAGTTGGAATAAGCCCATCAGCATTCTTTTTTTGCCTGACCGGCTCCTTGCCGTTGGTAACCGCACGTATGGCGCGACGCAGCATAGTCCGCAGCATAGCCACACCTGTATCAGTTTTTCCAAGATGTTCTTGCTTGTGAATAGTTATTTCGCCTTGACCAACCTGCGCCTCATAGTCGCTGGGCACGCGCTGCGCTTCTTCCTTACTGCGCTCAAATCCAGTTTGACCTATTGCATCGACTCTATTGTGGCCAACTTTTGTTCGATCGCCTTTCATTCCCAGATCGAGGTCATCGCGGAAATGGCGCCAGCCAATTAAAATACATGATCGGTCGTCAGTGGGTACAACCCACTTGCTTGTGCCAACACGTGGAAAATATTTCTCACGGTCAGGGTCCTGATAGATGTCGGGTGGTTGGGCAAAGCTTGGCAATAGAGTCTCCGCAGTACGTACCCAGATATACTCGTTCCAACGCCTCGTATTGGTAAGATAGATTCCGCTGCGATCGGAAAATCTGTGCCACTCGACAATTGGTAGCGCCCCCCATGCTGGGTTAAAATGAGCCCTGGTTATTCGAGTGTGTAGAAAGACACTATGAAAAGGATCCATGGGATTTTCATTCACCTGCAACCTTTTGCAAGGCATATCAATGGCTTAGGGCACCATTTCTGTATCGGCTATCTCGATTGTATCGTAGATGGGAAATTCAGGTTTCTTTTCTGGCGGTCCCATGTAGGCGAAAACGAGTCCCTTGTATTCGAGCGCTGGGTAGGCGCCATGGTGCAAACTATCCTTGATAGGACTGGCGTCCGGCTCGCCTGGTGTTTCCAGAATGGTACCGTCCACATCGAACAACCAGCCGTGATAGCAGCAGCGGATACCATGCTCAGAGATGATCCCGTACTCAAGAGAGGTCCGTCGGTGACTACATTGCCTGTGTAGCAGTC
>CAYQNO010000011.1:0-39123 GCA_964419045.1 uncultured Flavobacteriales bacterium | reverse complement strand
TGGTACACCCAACTCTGAGAACTTTAATGTAGACCCGGAGAAAAATGGTCTGGTTCCAGTTCGTTGCGATGTTTGGAACAAAGTCGTCTTTGTTAACCTCGAGGGTAACGCAGCTCCCTTGGCTGAATATTTGGCGCCAGCGGATGAAATGCTAACCAACTTTGACCTTAATAACCTAAAACTCGGACATCGCTTCAGTTGGGAATTCAAGGGTAATTGGAAACTAGTTAACGAGAACTGGGAAGTTTATCATCATGTCTGGGTTCACTATGGCATTTTTGATAAGATGTCTGAGGAAGTAGATTTTAAGACAGGCAAACCATATACATTAATGACAGCTGAAGGGAATGTGCTCACTTTGCGTGGTGGTGAGAACCGGCCGCCAAGGAAGAGGCAAGGTCCAGCCCCGAAGATAGACTTGCCATTAATTCCTTCAAGAAAAGGTGAAGAGAAACTCTCGGGAGCAACGAATGCGATTCTTCCCAATGTAACTGCATCACTGAATGTTGATGGATATGCGCCAGTTGTGTATATCCCGTTAGCGCCTGATCGAACATTAGCCAGCATGGCTTGGTATTTTGCTGGTGATGGGGCGACTGATAGGAAATATTCTGATGCGCGTGAGGAACGGATCAACCGTTGGCTCGGGCCGACTCGGAATTTCGATGACAAAGGTGGTATTCGTAGTCAGGATCACAAATGTTTTGAGCTGCAGCAGGCAGCACGCTACTCGCCCGCAGCAGATTCTAGTGTGCAGTTTTCGCCTACCTGGGAGACAAACGTACAATATTTTCAGAATTGGTTAGTAAAGACATTAAGCTAGGGGGTGAGTGATTAGTAATTGGCTGTGTAATGAAGAAAATAGTAAATATATTTATGGAACTAAATAGAATTTAATATTCTTAGACAGAATGGGGATGAGCAGATGACGCGTAGTTTTTCAGAAATACTGGGACCAGATGTCGCGTCCAATCTTGCGCAGCCTATTGAAAAGGCGCGCGGTTTGCCGAGGGCCGCATACACAAGTCAGGAATTTTTTGATTTAGAACAGGAAAGGTTGTTTCCGCGAACCTGGATGGGCGTAGCCTACGCGGACGATATTCCTGAACCCGGCGATGCCATGCCGGTTACAGTTCTCGGACTGCCATTAATACTAGTGCGTGATAAAAAAAATAAAATTCGAGCTTTCCATAATGTGTGCCGCCACCGTGCAACAATAGTTTTGCAAAAGCCGGAAAAGGGCCTATCTAACTTGCAATGCCCTTATCATGCTTGGACTTGGGATCTAGAGGGCAACTTGATAGCCACTCCTTATTTTGATGGTACGCCAAACTCAGAAAATTTCAGTGTGGATAAGAATAATAACGGACTAGTTCCAGTACGCTGCGACGAATGGCATCGGATTATCTTTATTAATCTCGAAGGCAATGCTGAACCATTACACGAATATCTCAAGCCGGCAATTGAACTTTATGATCATCTTGATATCGATTGTATGCGGCCGGCCTTCCGCATTGACTGGGAGTATGAGTCCAATTGGAAGATGGTGAACGAGAATTGGGAAGTCTATCATCACATATGGGTCCATCACGGTATTTTTGATAAGATGTCTGATGAGGTTGATGTAAAAACTGGTGAACCGTTTACGCTAATGGTATCCGAAGGCAATGTCTTGTCACTTCGCCCGAGTCCGAAACGACCTCCACGGCATATGTATCCGACCGAACTACCAGATATTCCGCTTAAGAAGGGTTCTAAAAAGGAGAAGGCAGCCGGGATTGTTGCACTTCTTCCTAATACGACAGTGTCATTGGGGTTGAATCGAAGTGCACCGGTTATTTACACGCCGCTTTCTCCTAGCCGTACACGAGCTGTTCAGTCTTTCTACTTTGTTGGCGACGCGGCTACTGATGATAAGCTTGCCGAGGCGCGAGAACGCGCGATCAACATGTCGCTTGGTAAGACACGGAAATGGAATGACAAGGGTGGCATACGCAGTCAGGACCAGAATTGCTTCGTACTTCAGCAAGCTGCCCGCTATTCGCCGGTAGCAGACCATGTGCAATTCTCACCGACTTGGGAACAGAATGTCCACTACTTCCAAAACTGGGTAGCCAAACAACTGGCCTAATTGCGCACCTGATCGGATTGTTTAACCGATGAACTTGAGTGGTCTGAAGTAGCTTGTTGTTCTGTATTTATTCTCCGTTCGCGAAGGGTGATATAGAGGCCGCTTGAGAAAATCATGAGCCCACCTACCCACGTGTATGCATCGGGCAATTCAGAAAAAAATATGTAACCAATGATAGCTGCCCATAAGAGGCGAAAAAATTGTAATGGCATTACGACGGCAACTTCTGCCTCCTTGACACCTTGCGTGAATATGAGTTGTGAGAAGGTTGCGATCACACCAATGCCAAGGAGCCAAACAAGCTGATATCCGTTAGGCCATTCCCAGAACCAGATAGCAAAAGGCAGGGTTAGTGGTCCCATTAACACGACCATGTAACTAGTGATGGTGATGCTGGATTCGGTTCGGCCTAACACCTTGATAAGGAGAATAGAAATACCAGTGATTACTGAAGCTAGAAGCACCAGTAGTGCACCAAGCGAAATTTCTTCAAAACCGGGCCGTAGTATAACTAGGGCCCCGCAAAACCCGAATAAAATTGCGAACCATTGTCGTATTCCAGCACGCTCGCCAAGTATTAATGCAACTAATACCGTTGCGAAGATCGGAGCCATGAAGCTGAGAGCTGCAACCAATGCTAAGGGAGTAATGCTAATCGCATAGAAGGTGGACAGAACGGCAATAGAACTGATTGAAACGCGCAGTAGATGAAGGCCGAGGCGGTTTGTTCGTAGCGTATCAAGGCCATGTCGCATAAACCACGGTACGAGGAAAAACAGTCCAAAAAAATTACGAAAAAAGGCGATTTCAAAAGGATGGAGTTCTACTACCGTGTGTTTAACCATTCCTTGTACAGCACCACGCCCAATAGTCGAGGTGAATACCATGGCGATGCCACGCAAATTTGCCGATATACTGGAGATTGTAGAATGTTTCTGTAGACCACAGGGTACAGTTTTCATCGTCACTACAAGATCGTGTGCATTGGTAAAGTTTGTCCCCGTAAACTGTGTTACTAGCCTATGCAGGATTCTTAGTTGGTGTGTGTATCTATATAGATTTCGAAAATATTGACTGAGCGCATCTCCATAGTTTTCTTTGTAGCCTATTGGTTTGACGAGTCTGATAGAATAACTGTTTATTGCCGATGAATAAGAGAGATTTGGTGCAAGTTACATGGTTGGCAATTCAGAAGCATGACTATAAACTGGAACCGTAAACCTCGGCAATAACGAGTGAAAGAATTAGAATTAGTTCTGACAAATTCCTTAAGCGTCTCGAAGTCCAGGCCATCGGCGTAGTATCCAAAAATATTTCGCTGATGAGCGCTCAACATAGTAAGGGGTAAAAACAGAATGGCAAAAAAACAGGATGCAACAAAATCTGGGCTTGGCTGCACTGTCGACTTTGATGCCATTGGAAGGCAAGTTGGGTTTATTCGTCTTATGTGGTCGGATAACAAGCATGCTGGTGGGGTGATTCCCGTACCAATTGCTGTAATTGCAAATGGTACGGGTCCGACAATACTTTTAACTGGTGGAACACATGGTAATGAGTATGAAGGACAGATCATCGTCCAGCGATTAATTCGTGAACTTGATCCCGCAAGTGTTAACGGTCGACTTATTCTTATGCCTGCGCTCAACTATTTGTCTGTATTGGATGACAAGCGATGTGCTGAAGCTGACGACATTAATATGAACCGTATATTTCCAGGCGATCCGAATGGGGGACCGACAGAACAGATAGCTTATTTTGTAGAGACGGTAGTTCTACCGCTGTGCGATTACGGGATGGACCTTCATACGGGCGGATACGCCAATGATATGCCGCCTTGCGGGTATCTTCGTATCGGAGGTGGCGATGCACTTATGAAAAAGAAAATTGCAATGGCGGAAGCATTTGCCTCGTCATTTACGATCGTTGTTTCAAAGACTTCCTCAACTCGCTCTGTCTCAGCGGCGTGCGATCGGCAGGGTGTGGCTAGCTTGGCGACCGAACTTGGAGGTGGAAACACCGTGTCTCGCGATGCCCTCAGGCTTGGCACGGACGGCGTAAACCGGGTATTGCGTCATATAGGTATTCTGGAATCTGATAGTGCGGATAAGGATGTACCCACTACCCGTTATGTAGAATATGGTGATAGTACGTATTTTACGTTAGCGCCAACCGAGGGGCTATTCGAGCCGTATTGTAACTTGGGTGACACAGTGCAGAAGGGCCAGAAAGCCGGTTGCGTACACTCTTTCGAAGTGCCGGAACAAACTCCAACCGAGGTGGTTTTTAGTCATGAAGGGCTGATTACTATGGAGCATATTCATGCACCGGTTAAACGAGGAGATTACTTATTCTGTGTTGCAACGGACGTCGACCCTGGCCGTCTGATCACGTAACCGGTGCCGCAGAGTTTAGCGACGAAACTGTTTGCTGAGTGTCAGGCTCTGATGTTGGTATGACGAACCAATGTTGTTGCCATAGAGTTTGTCAGGCACTGCTGACAATTTCTCATAGTTAAGGCGGCCGATAAGTTGGCCATCTGAAATCATGAATGGTACTTGGTGCGAACGAACCTCTAAAACTGCCTTCGATCCGACCCTGTTTCCAGCAGTAATACCGAACCCAGGGTCAAAAAATCCTGCATAGTGAACACGAAATTCACCTACTAGCGTATCATAAGCAACCATCTCAGCAGCGTAATCTTGTGGCACCACGATTGGCTCTTTGGATGCTAAGATATAAAAGTCGTCAGGGTTAAGAATTAGACCCGTATCAGACCCCGCATAAATTGGCTCCCAATAATCTTTAGGGTCGTAAAAGTTGATTCGTCGGATGTCGATGAGTGGGGCGTGTTTCCTTGCTTTGTAGCCAATCAATGGAGTCTTCCCGTGCCCATTAGTGTCAACGGTAATTTGCTCTGTATCTCGAGTTGGTTCCTGTCTGTCCGACGGTTTATTCACCAGTTTAGTAAGGAAATAGGCAGGGTCGTTTTCGGTGGTTGAGGAGACGCCTTTCTTGAGGCGGAGTTGCGATAGTCTATCACCTTTTCGCACAACGATACTAAATGTCAGTGGCGCAATTTCAGCATAAAGGGGTCCATTATAACCACATTCAACACGATCAAATTCAGCGCTATGATTTGTAATCAGCCGGGTGAAAATATCTAGACGACCGATAGAACTTTTGGGATTTGCCAGAGCTGTTAAATCCTTCTCCAGGTCCAGGCTTTCCATTAGTCGAACCAGATAAACGCATCCTTTTTCAAGAACAGCTGAGTTATGCAGGTCGATCTCGTGCATTGCAAACTCTGGGATTTTTTCTTCTACATTTGCCTTATGGCCCGGCAGAAAACTTGCACGTATGCGATAGGCGGTGGAGCCAAGGCGCAAGTCAATACTAGCCGGTTGTATCTGGTCCTCAACAATAACCTCTTGGCCACGGATAATACCCTTGGACACTAGCTGCCTAATTACTTGTGACGGCAGTATCCGAGCTTCTGTACCTAATTCTGTTTTGGGCACAGGAGGGTTAAGGGAGTTAATATCAGCCATAGATATATCGTCGTAAAGTCTGCAAACCACCTTTAGCCGACCTTCGACGTATATACGTGTTGTGGAAGGGAGACATTGGGCCGTGCATTACAATAGTTAAAATTACCATATCGTTAAGAGATAATTTATACACATTCGGCAAAGCAAGTTATTTACGTATTGAAGTAATAGTTTTCTTATATTCCCGTCTTTTCTTTATCCTCAGTTTGCACTTTTTGTTTAGCGAGGAAATTTTTACTACTAAAGTTTATTTTATTCTGATGCAGTGAAATCAGTAGGGTTTGTTCCAGCTGCGTGCAAACGCCACATTTCCATGAACGCATTTTCTAATCCCAGAACAAAGGGTAACGTTTTAAAAGCACGATGTTCAAGGCCGAGTGAAAGACGACCCTTAACTGCGGATAGCATGCCAGGTGACACACACAATTCTACGACTTTTTCTACATAATCGGCCATATTTCCGACAACTAAATCGTCGAGTCCAGTGGACTTCATAATTGATGCCGTCACGCGACTCTGGAAAGTTTCTCCTTGAACAGCAATGAGTGGTACGCCAGCCCATAGAGCGTCAAACGCTGTCGAGTGTGCATTGAAGATTGGTGTGTCGAGGAACAAGTCTGCACACGATAGGCGTGCTAAATGATCTGATTTATTTGCGATTCGCGGAGCGTTAAGAAGTCGTTCTGGGTCGATGCCCAATTTCAAAGCGGTTGAACGTAGGTTTGTAAAGGCTTCATCGTCGAGTCTAAACCACAAGACAGCGTTATCTACACGCTCAAGAATATGTATCCATAATGCAAAGACGCCTGGTTCTATCTTGTGAGCACTATTGAAGCAACACAATACAGGCACGTCTTCTGGCAGTTCTGAATCTCCGCGTGTCTTTCTATAATTTGATTGTTTGAGTGAGTCGTTCGGGATTAACCATCCATACGGTAACGTCACGATAGATTCCTTAAAACTGGCACGTTGCTCGGGTGTTATCAGGTCGGGTCCAACCAACGTGTAATCATGTAATCCGCCGGTTGTGCCTGCAAAACCAAGCCAAGCTACCAGCAATGGTGCAGGGCGTAATGCTGCTATATCTGGGCGAGCGCCGAGTACTAGGCCGCCTAAATCAACGAGAATATCGATGCCGTCCGTCTCAATACGCGTCGCAGCTGCCTCTGCTGACAAGCGACCCTCCTGCCTTAAATCCACGAATTGATCAGCACCTACCTCAACCTGACGACGGTAAGTACTTTGATCGTCTTGGCCTGTTGAATAGGCAAAAATATCCATTCGATCCGATTTGTGCACCTCAAATAGGGCTGAGATGAGTTGACCAACAGGATGGTCACGAAAGTCGTTCGAAAGAAATCCAACCCGGAGCTTTGACGTTAATCTGTCTGTCGACTGAATTCTTTTTAGACGTTTCCGTTTTTGTGCATTGACCAAAAGTCTAGTAGTTCGGATTGTAGCGACCGTCGCGAGCTCTTCTTGTGATAGCGGAAGGGAGAGTGCACCAAATGCACCGAGGGCACTGATCTGCGGATTACGTGCTACAATTTCACTACGGATAGACTGAACAAGTTTGTCATAATCACGCCAATCACAAATTTCTAAGCGCGCGTTAAGTAAGCCGGCTGTTGCTGGAAAATTTGATGGATCGAATTCTAGAGCTTTAGAAAAGCTATCTGCTGCTGCGCAATTTTGTCGTCTGGCTACTAATATTCGCGCTAGGGTGTAGTGCGACTCGGCAGACCTAGGTGATAAATTGATAGCTATTCTTGCCGCGGTTTCGGCCTCATCGTCACGCGAAAGTAAGCTGAGCGTAATTGCAAGATTAATATGGGCTTCGACATGATCGGGATTTAATTTAAGCGCTGTTCTGTAAAGTGTCACTGCTTCTTCCGCCCGACCCAATGACACAAGTACTGTTGCTTGGTTAAAAGGAAATCCCGAATCGCGAGGAGCAAGCTCGCGGGCTCTCACGTAGCTTTTTAGCGCTTCTTCATACCGCTCCTGGGCGTTGAGTACGGTACCTAGATTACCGTGATATTTAGCAACTAGTGGAGAATCATTAACAGCACGGCGAAGTAGAACCTCAGCACGATCTTGGTTGCCGGTCTGATGGGCAAGAACGCCTAGAAAGCTGAGTGCTTCCGAATTTTCCGGTTCGATATTTAGCACTTGCATGTAAGTTTGTTCAGCAAGTTCTAAATCACCAGACTTATGACATTCTAATCCTTTGGCTAATAGGTTCTCTACCGCAGCCATAGTTTCAGCTTCATCATAGGATGATAATAGTTGATGGGCCGATTGGCATCATCGTTTGGATAGACCTTTTGGGGACTGTGCAATGAAGAACAGACGACGGAATGGATATAGAGTACGACCATCAGGCAAAGGTGGATAGACTTCAAGGAGCTTAATTCGGCATGCTTCCTCAAATTCAGCGCGTTCTTCGCCCTCCAAACTACCAAGTAACACCCGAAGCCATGTTCCTTTACCCCATTCAAGAACCGGGTCTTTCCCCTCGAGAACATGATGGTATTCAGTTTCCCAAACATCTAGCTCGAACCCTAGTGAACTCAAAGTTTTATAATAAAAATCCGAGTTGTGTGCTGGTGTTGGACGTTGAAGTGTGTCCAATTTATGGACCCACGGTCCAGTCCTCACCACTTCTTCAATTTCTTTTAAGAAAGGCGCGTTGTTGTTGTGTGGTATTTGGACCGCTAACACGCCACCGCTCGATACAAAGCCGGCTATTCGAGGGAGCAGAGTGGAATGGTTTGGAACCCACTGTAAGACAGCATTTGAGAACACCAGATCTGCCGCCTGTTTGGGAGCCCAGCTTGTTAGGTCCGCCTCAAAGAGTTGTATATTTTCGACTTCTTGCTTTGCTTGTTCGAGCATTTCTCGTGACATGTCTACCCCAGATATGGCTGCGTTCGGCCATCGCTTTTCTAGAAGACGTGTCACATTTCCAGCGCCACAGCCAAGATCAATGATTGTAGCTGGAGATATTGTTGGTATACGAGCTATCAAATCGATTGCGGGTCTTAACCTTGGGCTAGAGAAAATGAGATACTGGTTAGGATCCCATGGTGTATCTGGTGTCATAATTTTCCTATGAATATCACATGAACATTTTTTAGTAATTGTAAGGTACGGATAGCATAAGCATTTGGATCAAAAAGTATTCAGCTTTTCATTAATGCAGAATTAACAGGACGATAGCGTAAACCGATGTTAAAGGAGAAGCAGTGAATATTGATAACGAGCAATCTGAGAACTCGAATAGCGGTGGCTCCGAATTTTTTTTACATTCAAATACCATAATACTTGGTGGCGTGTGCGAGCAAAACTCAGATGTGAAAGCTGTTAGCCGAGCTGTTCTATAACAGTAACCTGTTGCTACAAGCAAAATTCTCATGAGCAGCATTAATTCAAATGACTAGACGGGATTTCAATATCGGTAATCGTGCATGGCACGGTCGAGTATGGCATCTAGCTGGGCCCATGATTCTCTCGAACCTTTCTGTTCCATTGCTCGGGGCTGTCGATACGGCAGTGGTCGGTCATTTACCTGAGCCATACTACCTTGGTGCTGTAGCGGTAGGTTCCTTGATTTTTACTTTCATTTACTGGGGGTTTGGTTTTCTTCGCATGGGGACGACGGGGTTAACAGCTCAAGCTTGGGGTGGAGGATGTGAGACTGAAGTCTGCGCAAATTTTTTCAGGGCATTGTTAATTGCAGCCGTACTCGGTGTAACAATAATTCTTATCCAAAAACCGATAGGCGGCTTAGCATTTACTCTTTTGGAAGCAAGTGTTGAGGTTGAAAACTATGGCAGAACATATTTCTACATCCGTATTTGGGGTGCACCGGCAGCACTGGCAAACTTCGTAATTATTGGGTGGTTTATAGGTATTCAAAACGCGCGTGTACCATTGGGTTTACAAGTATTTCTCAATGGATTGAATATTATCCTTGATGTCATCTTTGTCTTAATTCTGGACTGGGGAGTTGAAGGGGTAGCTTTGGCAACTGTCATTGCTGAATTTAGTGGCATGGGGCTGGGGTTATTGTTTGTTTGGTATAATTTACGCGAGTCTCGTTCGGCCACATTCACGCAGGTTTTTAGCACTACTCGTTTTAAAAAAATGTTCGAAATCAATCGTGACATTTTCATCCGCACACTATGTCTATTATTTTGCTTTGCCTACTTTACAGCCGAGGGTGCGAAGCTAGGTGACGTGATCTTGGGTGCAAATGCCGTATTGATGAATTTTTTGGCGTTTATGTCACACGGTCTGGACGGCTTTGCTCATGCGGCTGAGGCATTAGTTGGAGGTGCCAAAGGGGCCAACCACAGAGAAGGTTTTCGGCGAGCTGTTAGGGTATCGTTTTTCTGGGCTTGCATCGTGGCGGTACTCTTTTCCGTCGTCTATTGGGTTGCTGGCAAGACGTTGATCAGTATCCTCACTGGCGTACCTTCGGTCCGCGAAGCGGCCGAGCTATATTTGCCTTGGCTAATTGCTGCACCAGTTCTTTCGGTCTGGGCATTTCTCTTGGATGGAATTTTTATTGGGACAACACGGACCGTCGAAATGCGAAACGCAATGATATTTTCGACCGTCGCCTATTTACTATTAGTGCAATTGTTATTGCCATTGTTTGGCAACCAGGGTTTATGGCTTGCATTAATTGGCCTCATGGTACTCCGTGGCGTGAGTCTTGGTATTTACTATCCGCGGTTATTGCGAGGTATAGGATGAAGAGGTCAAAGCGGTTATTATGGTATGTAATTTTGGTGGACGAGGGCAGGTTAAGTGCGAGCCATAGAATAAATTTGTTCAATTATACCTAAAGTTTGAAAAACGTCTTGGTAATTTACAATTCAATCTTTAATGCATCTCAACCGCAAAGGATGTGAATTTTGTCGTCAGATGTATCAGTTGGTGCAGTGGTGGTGTAGAGATTATTAACGGATGTATTTGTGACTATCACTACATTAATGATGGGCTAAATCGATCTAGAGACATTGCCAGCGAACTGGAGGAAAATATGGTGGGTAATTGGAGCTGGAAAGTATGAGTTTTAAGGTCAAATTCTGGGGAGTACGAGGAAGTATTGCCTGTCCTTCCCCCAATCATGTTTTGTTCGGCGGAAATACCAGTTGCGTAGAAGTAACTGCTGGAGGACAGCGTATAATTCTTGACGCAGGTACCGGTGTACGTAACCTCGGCAATTGGTTCATAAAAAAGAAGGTGAGGGGAGCTCACCTTCTGCAGTCGCATACACATTGGGATCATATAAATGGCTTTCCTTTCTTTGCTCCTGCGTTCACTAAGGATTTCGAACTCATTATTATGGCTGGGCACGTAACGGAAGAGGGTGGAATCAAGAAGATTATGGCCGGTCAGATGGCGCAGCCTGTTTTCCCCGTCCCATTGGAGGCGTTGCATAGCAAATTGGTTTTTGAAGATTTCTCGGCAGGTGATTCGTTCAAGATTGGTAAAAGTATAAGCATTAGGACGACGCCCCTAAACCATCCGGGTTGTGCGACGGGGTATCGAATTGAATATATGGGAAAGGCTGTGTGCTACATTACGGATACAGAGCATATCCCGAACCAACCTGATCAGAATATCCTTGGCTTGATCGAGGGTGCCGATTTGGTAATTTATGATAGTACATATACTGATGAAGAGTTTGGAGAAAGAGTTGGTTGGGGACACTCAACTTGGCAGGAGGGTGTGCGTTTATGTCGTGTGGCCAACGTTCCCAATCTAGCGATCTTTCATCATGATCCGGATCATGAGGACCAGCGGATGGAGCGTCTTGAGGCAGAAGCTCGCCTGATGTGGCCGGGGACAATTGTCGCCCGGGAGAACATGCGTATCAACTTACTCTAGTAAAATTTTTCTTCCTCACCCCTAGTTCATTATTGAGTGCTGTTATTTAGGGTTCAGGAAGTGAAAAAGGATTTTGTTCCTTGTGCCTCGACAGCGGCGCCTATGCGATCTAATGCAAGCACATATGCAGCGGTACGCATATCTATGTCTTTCTCTCGCTTTACATCCCAGATGCTGCGAGCTTCAGGTTCCATGGTCTTCTTCAACTTAGATTGGACTTCGTCAATTGGCCAATAGTATCCGGCCTTATTTTGAACCCATTCGAAGTAGGAAACTGTCACTCCTCCTGCATTTGCTAAGATGTCGGGAATTACTGTCTTTCCAGCTTTATTTAGTATTGCATCAGCCGCCGGTGTTGTCGGACCATTAGCTAGTTCAAGTATTACTGGTGCTTTTATGTTAGCTGCATTCTCTTCAATAATTTGATTTTCCATCGCTGCCGGGACTAAAATATCGCATTCCTGCTCAAGAAGTTCAGCGTTACTAATCTCTTGTAACTTTCCACTACTGGGTGCACCACTAAGGCCCTTATTTTTTTGTTTGTAATTTATCACCGCTTTAGGGTCCATACCGTCGGGATCGTAAACAGCGGAGCGGGAATCCGAAACACCAATAATTTTGTAACCATCGGCGTGTAGTAAACGTGCACAGTGGAATGAAGCATTGCCAAAACCCTGCATTATGACTCGTGATTTTTCAGGTGATACACCAAGTTCATTTTCAAGATGGCGAAGGACATAATAACCACCACGACCAGTTGCATCATCCCTGCCTAATGATCCTCCCAATGGAATTGGTTTCCCAGTAATAACGGCAGGCGACGGCGCATCCGCCATTGTAGAGTACTCATCTGCCATCCAGGCCATTACGATGCCGTTTGTATACATGTCGGGTGCAGGAATATCTCGATCTGGACCAATGAATCGGGCAAATGCTTGTATATATGCTCGACTTAATCGTTCAAGTTCTGTCCTTGACAACTTCTTAGCATCTACTGCTACTCCACCTTTACCTCCACCATATGGCAGGTTTGCTACCGCACATTTGAAGGTCATCCAAAACGCGAGAGTCATGACTTCGTCCAAATTTACGTTCGGGTGGTAGCGAATCCCACCTTTAGTCGGTCCACGTGTATCGTCATACCGACATCGCCACGCTTTGAACGACTTTCGCGATCCGTCATCCATGCGTACCGGTAGAGAACAAGCAAGTGTTTCCTTTGGGTACCTAAGCTGTTCAATTACCTCTTTATGAACATTGAGATACTTAGCTGCTTCCTTAAGACGTTTACGAGCCTTGATGAACAAACCTGCCATAATTTTAAGCCCTCCCCCCGGAGATCAGCATTTAACACCAAATTGAGTAGTAAAACATGATTAGATCCCTGTGAGTCCCTAAATTATAATTCTTTCGCTCACCAGATGAGATTATCATCGCCCAACTCGAAATTGAAGTAATCCACTTCAGAATTTTAATAAGACTGGAACTAACTAGTCTTGTAACGGTAACTTTCCTTTGAAGTAGCGTATTCTTAGGTGAGTTGATTAGAATCGGGACTATCCTAACTATCTACACGTACTAATCTCTTTTTCTTTAGATTGATGATGATGGTAGTTTGTGAGCGGTATTGTAACCACAATTTAAAATATTGACCTTGATTGTTTGGTGGTAAGAGTAAGTGATTCTATGTGTGGGAGCATGTAAATGTCAGATACCACAATGCTGGATGCTCAGGGCTTGTTATGCCCTTTGCCAGTCTTACGAGCGCGCAAGGTAATCAAGACGCTTCCAACAGGGAGCTATCTAGAAATTCTTGCTACTGATCCAGGTTCCCTAGAGGATTTTGCAGCTTACTGTAAATCAACTGGAAATGAACTCGTCAACGCGAGCGAATCAGATGGGATAATTCGGTTCCTGATTCGCAAAGTATAAAGTTTGGCGGCGATAAAATATTAATATCTGGACCGCATCAGAATGGAGTTACCCCTAAATATTTACTTTATTGTCATATTTAATTCAATTTTTGCATTGAAAAATTAACGGCACTAAGATTCGACAGTAAGTTTTGTGACTCTTCGTTGCCCAGAGTGTCAAGCGGTGGGCGAACTCTTGCCCATGTTTCATCACCATGAAAATGTGCAACGATACTTTTACAAGCCGGAATCAAAGGATACGCCTGAATGGTCTTACGCACTAATGTGACTTCAGCCTGAAGCTGATCGGACTGTGTTGATTGCCAATTCTCTACTACGTTTTTGATTCTCGCTGGATTTACATTACCTGTCGCCGTGATGCACCCAGCTCCACCACCGCGCAATGTATCCAGTAGGAAGGCTTCTGAGCCAGCAAATGTACCAAAGCCGGGGAATGCGTTAAGTACTGCTTCTGTGTTTCCCCAGTCACCAGAACTATCCTTGAGCCCAACTACGGTATCTGGATATTCTTTGATGAGCCGCTCTATCAGTGGGAGAGTTATGGCTACGTTAGCTATTGGTGGTATGTGATATAGGTAAATTGCCAATCGAGCGTCGCCGACGCGTTGGATGACTTCCGAGAAACTTGCGAACAAACCATCGTCACTTACCCCCTTGTAGTAAAATGGTGGCAACATCAGTACGCCTCGGCAGCCAAGATTAACGGCGTGCGCAGTCAGCCGCGCTGCGTCCGTAATGGCGCATGCACCGGTACCAGGCATCAGCATGTTGCCCGAAATACCGGAATCAATCAGGGTGTCGAGCTGCTGCATCCGCTCATCAGCTGACAAAGAGTTAGCTTCACTTGTGGTGCCAAATACCGCCAGCCCGTCTACTCCTTGGTCGAGTTGCCATTGGCAAAACTGGACAAACTTACCAGTAGCCAGGCTCATATCATCAGTGAATGGAGTAAGAACCGGCACCAACAAGCCGGAAAACAGTTTATCGCTTACCATTATATCCTCTCTTACGATTTATTGTGTTGGATGCGACGCTCACGTTCAACAAGTATTCAGCACAGCAAAGTATGCACAATAAGCCAAACGTTTGATATCGTAAATCCGATGATTTCGATTTGAAGTAGGTATAATTATCTTTACGTATTCACTCTGGGATATTTACCTAGTACGTGCGAAGCTTAACGAAGCACGCGACATAAAAAAGGTAAACTACATTGACGGAACAGCATAACCGAGTGACACGGCACGGCTTAAACGCCCAAGTGCCTAAACCTTGTCGCCTTGTGTCGGTTGCGCCAATGATGGCTTGGACTGACCGCCATGAACGGTTCTTTCTTCGACTGATAAGCCAACATGTGATGCTCTACACTGAGATGATGACCACAGGAGCTATTATTCATGGCGACCGCAACCGTCATCTTGGGCACGACATTGCGGAGTCGCCACTCGCTCTCCAGCTAGGAGGGGCTAACCCTGTGGAACTTGCTGAATGTACGCTTATTGCAGCGGATTATGGATTTGATGAAGTAAATCTAAATGCGGGGTGCCCCAGTAACCGTGTTAAATCAGGGCAGTTCGGTGCAAGTCTTATGCTCGACCCAGCCCTTATTGGGCGATGTGTCCGAGCAATGGTTAAGGCAACTACCATTCCTGTTACGGTTAAATCCCGTATCGGAGTGGATGACCAGGACTCATATGATGATTTGTACAGTTTTACAAAGGCCATTGAAGATGCAGGTTGTGGAACCTTGATTGTGCACGCTCGCAAAGCGTTGCTAAATGGTCTCACTCCCAAAGAGAATCGTGAAATTCCGCCTCTCCGTTACCCTATGGTTTATCGTCTGAAGCAGGACTTCCCATCACTTGAAATTATTATAAATGGTGGAGTTAACAGCCTTGAACAAGCCTCTGGTCATCTCGACTATGTCGATGGCGTCATGCTTGGTCGTGCAGCCTATCGAAATCCATATATGCTCGCGGAAATCGACCAAAGATTTTTCTGTTCCTATGCTCAAATTCCTACTCGCGAAGAAATTATTGCCGATTTGCTCCCTTATGTTCGTTCTCAAGTAGCAGAAGGGGTGCCTCTTACTAATATTACCCGTCACATTCTTGGTTTATTCAAAGGGCAACCGTGTGCGCGTACTTGGCGGCGGTTACTTAGCACCAGCGCGCGAAACTCAGATATTGGTGTTGACGTGATAGAGCAGGCGTTATCAAGAATGTTCGAGCAATCCCGAATTATATCGGAAGCTTCTGTTATTTAGGAGAAGTTACTCAAATGGCGGATATATCAACTGATATTTTCTAGTAAGGTAGAAAATTGGTGCCAGCGGAGGGAGTCGAACCCCCAACCTTCGGTTTACAAAACCGCTGCACTACCATTGTGCTACGCTGGCATTTGTTGTCAAATGACCGTATCAAACGCCGTATCATCATACTAGTTTACAGGTAATAAGATCCCGATCAGTCAAGTGTATTTTTTTGCCACCTTGTAATCTCATAAAGCACTACTGCTGTCGCTGCTGCAATATTGATAGCGGTAATAGGCGCCTTCGTTGGCAGAGATAAGAGCATGTCGCAGTGACTGCGAGTGAGGTGTCTAAGGCCACGCCCTTCCGACCCCATGATCAAGGCAATCCGGCCATCTAATGGTGTAGAACCAATCGATTTTTGTGCATCATCGGCGAGGCCAATACACCAATACCCGGCGTTCTTTAACTTAACTAGCGTTCTGGCTAAATTAGCGACGCGCACAAGTGGCAAGATTTCCAGAGCACCACTAGCCGTTTTCATCAATGTTGCCTCCGCGGATGTCGAGTATCTATCGGTGAGAATTAGCGCCTTAGCTCCAAAAGCCGCCGCATTACGCGCTGCCGCTCCAATATTTTGTGGATCAGTTACCTGATCGAGTATGAGGACCACAGTGTTTTCATCTGTATTCAACAGAAGTTGGTCTAGCGGCATTGGTTCAATTGGGCTAACTAACAACGCAATTCCTTGGTGCACGGCTCCCTTTGGTAGTAGCTGTTCAATTGTTTTTCGATTGACAATTTCAGGTAAGGAATCGGGTATAGTCTTCATTATCCTTTCCGCACCTTCAGTAGTAGTTAGGATTCGAAATATCCTGCGCCGTTGATTGCGAAGCGCTGCCACTACCGCGTGATAGCCGAATATCCAAAGTTGTCGATTTGAACTTTTCCTCTCGTCGTAAAGCGGCAGTGAGTTACTACCTTCATTAATTTCCTTATGGTTATCATTTTCCCACAGTGTTCCTTTTCTCTTTTTGAATTGAGAGGTTCGCACGGGTTCGCTTCTATTATGAGTATGCTTACGCTTGATTTTTTTCATGGAGGATATTATTATTTCTATTAATCGGGCTTCCGCAAGGAGCACTTCACCGCAGCCTTTAAGGTAGACGGAGCGGTAAGGTGCGTTTTGGCGTTCCGTTGACATTGACAAGCGGGGTTATATCACCATACATCGCACTCCACCGTGTGAGCGTCAATTGCGCGGAAATGGAGGAGTGCCCGAGTGGCTAAAGGGGACGGGCTGTAAACCCGTTGGCTATGCCTACGTTGGTTCGAATCCAACCTCCTCCACCACGTGATATTTCTGACCTGGCGTCAATCTAAACGTACTAACCAAGACAATCAGGAGGTTCAGGAGCGCAACTTTGCGGGTGTAGCTCAATGGTAGAGCTCCAGCCTTCCAAGCTGGTGGTGTGGGTTCGATTCCCATCACCCGCTCCAGAGTTAAATAATTGGGATGGCGACAATTCGGGAATCTGATGATAAACATTTTGCTGATATCATAGTTACAAATAACATGGAAATGAGTTGGTGTTTACGGGACGGGAAAGAACATGGCGAAGCAGAAGTTTGAAAGAACGAAGCCACATTGCAATATTGGAACGATTGGTCATGTTGACCATGGTAAGACGACGCTGACGGCAGCGATAACGCGTGTGTTATCGACGGCGGGCGGTGCAGAATTTACGGCCTACGAGGACATCGACAAGGCTCCAGAAGAGAAAGAACGCGGGATTACGATTAATACAGCGCATGTTGAGTATGAGACGGATAACCGCCACTACGCGCATGTGGATTGTCCAGGTCATGCGGATTACATCAAGAACATGATCACGGGCGCGGCCCAGATGGACGGAGCTGTTCTTGTCGTATCGGCAGCCGATGGTCCGATGCCACAGACGCGCGAACATATTTTGCTGGCTCGTCAGGTCGGTGTGCCTGCTATAGCCGTTTATCTAAATAAGGTCGACCAGGTTGACGACGAGGAAATTCTTGAGCTTGTCGAGCTGGAGGTTAGGGAACTTTTGTCGAGTTATGAATTTCCAGGAGATGATATTCCAATCGTGAAGGGTTCGGCCTTGGCGGCTCTTGACGGCGACACTGGTGAAACGGGTCAGGCCTCGATTCTAGCTCTGATGGAGGCTATTGATGGTTATATCCCACAGCCTGATCGTCCGAAGGATCTTCCTTTCTTAATGCCGATCGAGGATGTATTTTCTATCTCGGGTCGTGGCACAGTTGTGACGGGACGGATTGAGCGGGGTGTTGTTAAGGTTGGTGACGACATTGAGGTCGTTGGGATCAAAGATACTTCGAAGACGGTATGTACGGGCGTTGAGATGTTCCGTAAACTTTTGGACTCCGGCGAGGCAGGAGACAATGTTGGTTGTCTTCTTCGTGGAGTTGACCGTGATGATGTTGAGCGGGGTCAGGTGTTGTCACAACCCGGATCGATTACGCCGCACACACATTTTAAGTGTGAATGCTACATTCTGACGAAAGACGAGGGTGGCCGCCACACACCATTTTTCTCGAACTACCGACCACAGTTTTATTTCCGCACAACCGATGTGACGGGCTCAGTTGTTCTCCCAGACGGAACAGAGATGGTGATGCCTGGAGATAATATCTCAATGGAGGTTCAGTTGATTGCCCCAATAGCTATGGATGAAGGGCTACGCTTTGCAATCCGCGAGGGTGGACGAACTGTCGGTGCCGGTGTCGTTACAAGCATCGTCGAATAAAACAACAGGTTACAGGACACAACGTAAACGCACTCTAAGGAATTGGGTACTCGATATGGATAGCCAGAACATTCGAATACGTCTGAAGGCGTTTGATCACCGTGTTCTCGATCAGTCAACCGGCGAAATTGTGAATACGGCGAGGCGCACTGGTGCACAGGTTCGCGGTCCGATTCCTCTGCCGACGCGAATAGAGAAATTTACTGTTCTACGATCACCTCACGTCGATAAGAAAAGTCGTGAACAGTTTGAAATTAGAACTCACAAGCGAGTTCTCGACATCGTTGACCCGACACCGCAGACGGTAGATGCGCTGATGAAGCTCGATCTTGCTGCCGGTGTAGATGTAGAAATTAAGTTATAATTATTGGAGAGGTAAGATTAACGTGCGTACTGGTCTCATTGCACAGAAGCTTGGCATGACTCGTATTTTTAATGCGGATGGCGAGCACGTTCCAGTTACTGTTCTCAGAGTGGATGACTGCCGTGTCATTGCCATTCGAACTGCTGAGCAGAATGGTTACGACGCGGTCCAGTTGGGCGTTAAGTCAGCTAAGGCGGGCCGGGTTTCGAAAGCGATGCGTGGTCATTTTGCTAAAGTTGAAGTTGAGCCAAAATGTAAGCTTGCCGAGTTTCGAGTAAGCGCAGACGCTTTGCTAGACGTCGGTGTAGAACTCTCAGTTAGCCACTTTGTTCCGGGACAGTTTGTTGATGCGATTGGTACCAGTATTGGCAAGGGATTTGCAGGTGCGATGAAGCGACACAACTTTGCTGGATTGCGTGCCAGTCACGGCGTTTCGATTTCGCATCGTAGTCATGGCTCTACCGGTCATAGCCAAGATCCTGGTAAAGTATTCAAAGGTAAAAAAATGGCGGGGCACTTGGGAGCAGCAAGAACCACAATACAGAATCTGGAAGTTGTGGAAACTGATAATGATCGTGGATTGATATATTTGAAAGGGGCAGTTCCCGGCGCAAAGAACGGATGGCTTCTGCTCAAGGATGCGTACCGACAACCGTTGCCTGAGAACGCGCCATATCCTGCTGGTATAGCCGATAATGGGGACAAAATTGAATCTCAGGTACCTGCGGCTGACGAAACCACGGATGGTATAGAAGAAAATTCGGATAGTACTGACGAAAAAGTAGAGGAAAGTTCAGTATGAAGTGCAAGATTATAACCCTTGATAATAAGGCTGCTGGCGAGATTACTTTAGCCGATGAGGTTTTTGCACTTCCTGTTCGAAAGGATATTTTACAGCGCATGGTTAATTATCAACTTGCGAAGCGACGTGCTGGAACACATAAGACAAAGACCTTGGGGGAAGTTCAAGGGTCGACTCGTAAGCCATTCCGTCAAAAGGGTACGGGCCGGGCACGGCAGGGTACAACCCGCGCGCCACAAATGCGGGGCGGGGGTACGGTGTTTGGTCCGGTGGTGCGGAGCCACATGCACAAACTGCCAAAGCGCCTTCGAGCGTTAGCGTTGAAAACAGCGTTATCTGCAAAACTAGCCGAGGGCAAACTCGTAATTCTTGAAGATATGAAGGTGGCGAACCCAAAAACAAGAGGTCTTATAACGAAATTGGAGAAACTCGGTTGGACGGATGCGTTAATCGTTACGGATAAAGAGCAGGATGTAAACCTGGTACGTGCAGCCTCCAATATTCCTAGTATTGATTTGCTACCGATTGGTGGAGCTAATGTCTATGACATACTACGAAGGGATAGGCTAGTACTCACAAAGGATGTTGCCACAGCCCTAGAGGCGCGACTCAAATGAGTTGGAAACACTTTCAAAAACCCAAGATGAGTCGCGAGAAAATGTATGGCATTTTGCTTTCGCCAGTGATTACTGAGAAATCTACGCTTGGCTCAGAGCACAATCAGATTACATTTCGTGTGCCGCTTACTGCCTCAAAAGTGGAGATTAAGGCCGCAGTAGAACACTTGTTTGAAGTTAAAGTAAAGGCGGTCAATACAATTCGCCAAAACGGAAAAGTGAAGCGCACTCGTGGTACGATTGGAAGGCGGAGCGATTTTAAGAAAGCAGTTGTGAGCCTTGAAGAGGGCCACTCAATCGATGTGACGACTGGGTTGTAGGACATATGACGCTCAAACAATATAAACCGGTTACTTCATCCATGCGCGGGTTGGTGCTAGTAGACCGTTCTGAACTTTATAAGGGCAGGCCAGTGAAGAGCTTGACGAGTGGTTTAGCTCAAAAAGGTGGGCGGAATAACCACGGCCATACGACAGCATTCAAGCGTGGGGGTGGGCATAAACGGCGCTATAGAATCATAGATTTTAAGAGAAAAAAATTTGATATACCGGCAAATGTAGAGCGTATCGAATATGATCCCAACCGTACTGCCTTCATTGCTTTGTTACGTTACGAAGATGGCGAGCTCGCCTATATACTGGCACCACAACGTATCAAAGTAGGTGACGTTATTTTGTCCGGTGAACGTGTTGATATCAAGCCAGGTAATGCAATGCCAATGGCTAACATGCCATTGGGAACAATTATTCATAATGTCGAGATGAAGCCCGGCAAGGGAGGGCAAATTGCGCGATCAGCGGGGACATATGTGCAACTTGTTGGCCGCGATGGATCATATGCGCAAATTAAACTCGGATCAGGAGAGTTGCGAATGGTTCGTAGCGAATGTATGGCGACTATAGGCGCCGTTTCCAATCCTGATCAATCAAATATCAAAATTGCCAAGGCAGGAAGAAATCGATGGCTTGGTCGACGGCCAACTGTACGAGGCGTTGCAATGAACCCGATCGATCATCCGCACGGTGGTGGTGAGGGACGAACTTCAGGTGGTCGTCATCCAGTTACACCGTGGGGGAAGCCAACAAAAGGCAAACGTACACGTCGTAGTAAGCGCTCTGATGCTTTGATCATCCGTCGGCGCAACGCAAAGCGATAAGGGAGGTAATTTTGGCGCGGTCTGTCTGGAAAGGTCCATTTGTAGAAGGGCATCTGTTGAAGAAGGCAGAAGCCGCAAGAGCTAGTGGGCGTAACGATGTTATTAGAACATGGTCTAGACGTTCTACAGTTCTGCCTCAGTTCGTTGGTCTTACATTCGGAGTTTACAATGGGCAGAAGTTTATTCCTGTATTGGTTACAGAAAATATGATTGGTCATAAATTTGGAGAATTCGCGCCGACCCGGACGTTCTATGGGCACTCTTCGGACAGACGAGCGAGGAGGTCGTAAACTATGGGAAAGGCCAAACGCGAACGTGTACTCTCAGATAGTGAGGCTAAGGCATACGCTAAACATATTCGTACAAGTCCACAGAAACTCAATCTAGTCGCTCAGTTAATAAGAGGACGTGCAGCTGATGACGCTTTGGCTCAATTGAGCTTTAACAATAGACGAATCTCGAGTGTAGTGAAGAAGGTATTGCAATCAGCAATAGCTAATGCAGAAAATAACCACCAGCTTGATGTTGATAGGCTTTACGTCAAGGCGGCTACTGTGGGGAAAACATTTGTCATGAAGAGAATTAGACCCCGCGCAAGGGGACGCGCTGCACGAATAATGAAACCGTTCAGTAACTTAACCGTCGTGGTCGAGGAACGGGGGGAGAGTAGTTAATGGGGCAGAAGGCAAATCCAATAGGATTCCGTGTAGGCGTCAATCGCACGTGGGATTCGCGTTGGTACGCGGATCGCGGTTACGCAACTTTGTTGCATGAAGATCTTAAGCTACGGAAGTATATCGAGTCACGTTTGAGTCAAGCTGGTGTCTCAAAAGTAGTCATTGAAAGACCAGCTAAGAAAGCCCGTGTAACAATACATACAGCTCGGCCGGGAGTAGTCATTGGTAAGAAGGGTGCCGATATAGAGAAGTTACGACAGGAGATCAGTAAGATTACTGGTGGAGAAGTGCATCTCAATATTGTTGAAATTAGAAAACCGGAAATAGATGCAAAATTAGTTGCAGATAACATCGCACAACAATTAATGCGTCGGGTTGCATTTCGCAGAGCCATGAAACGTGCAGTGCAGTCAGCGATGAGGCTTGGCGCCTTAGGAATTCGCATTAATTGTGGAGGTAGACTAGGTGGCAGCGAGATTGCGCGAATGGAATGGTATCGCGAGGGACGGGTACCTTTGCATACGTTGCGAGCCGATGTTGATTATGGCACCACTGTGGCTAATACGACTTATGGTACGTGTGGCGTCAAAGTGTGGGTGTTCAAGGGTGAGATCATGGAACATGATCCCATGGCACAGGATAAACGAGTTCAGGAGCAGCAAGTTGCACGCTAACACCTGTTCAAATTTAAATAGGGTACGGAGGCCTAATTAAACATGATGAGCCCGAAGCGGACCAAGTACCGCAAACAACAAAAGGGTAGAGTTCATGGCATGGCCAAAGGGGGCAGCACGTTGAATTTTGGCTCCTATGGACTAAAAGCAGTAGAGCCCGGCCGCATCACTGCGCGCCAAATTGAAGCCGCGCGCCGTGCTATCACGCGCCGCGCGAAACGTGCAGGTAAAATGTGGATCCGCGTTTTCCCAGATGTTCCGGTTAGCACAAAGCCTGCCGAAGTTCGTATGGGCAAGGGCAAGGGTACCCCTGAATACTGGATGTGTAGAATTAAGCCAGGTCGTATCATGTTTGAGCTTGATGGTGTTGAAGCGGAGGTGGCCCGTCATGCCTTTGAACTCGCGTCGGCAAAGCTACCACTTAAGACACGTTTCGTTGCTCGCCAGGGTGCCGAGAGGTAGCGAAGATGAAAGCTGAGGACGTTAGACAAAAAACACCTGACGAGTTAAAGGACTTACTTGTGGAACTGAGTAAGGAAGCATTCAACCTGCGATTTCAAAAAGCAAGCGGACAGCTGGAAAATCTAGCCCGCGTGCGACAGGTGAGGCGTGATATTGCAAGAATTAAGACAATCGTAAAGCAAAGAACATAACTTAGGGACGCTAACGCAATGTCGAAACGAGAAATGATGGGTACGGTGGTATCTGACGCTGCTGATAAAACCATTGTCGTGCGCGTAAACCGTCGTGTTAAACACCCAATATATAAAAAATTTATAACGCGCTCAAATCAGTTTATGGCACATGACGAGGGAAATATTTGCAAGATTGGGGACACTGTTCGCATCCGTGAGTGTAGACCAATTTCCAAACGTAAGAGTTGGGAAGTGTTGAGAGAAGTACGTAAAAATTAAGGAACAACTAAGCAAATGATACAGATGCAAACCAACCTTGATGTAGCGGATAATTCCGGCGCTCGCCGAGTTCAATGCATTAAGGTATTGGGCGGATCGAAAAGACGGTCAGCTGGCGTGGGCGATGTTATTGTTGTATCGGTCAAGGAGGCAATTCCTCGTGGTCGGGTTAGCAAGGGTGACATGCATCGAGCGGTAATAGTGCGTACAGCAAAAGAAATACATCGTCCCGATGGAACAACTATACGATTTGATCGCAACGCAGCTGTTCTCATCACACCACAGGGCGAACCGATTGGTACACGTATCTTTGGTCCAGTAACGCGAGAGCTAAGAACCAAGAATTTTATGAAAATAATCTCGTTGGCCCCAGAGGTGCTTTGATGAACGAGTTTCAAGATAACGTTTATGGATATTGAGTATGGCGGTAAAGATCAAAAAAGGAGATAACGTTAGGGTTCTGACTGGTAAGGATAAGGGCAAGACTGGTGAAGTCCTGACAGTCTTCAACGCGCAGTCGCGAGTTGTTGTTCAGGGTGTAAATATGGTGCGCCGCCACACAAAACCCTCAGCACAAACACCTGGTGGAATTATCCAAAAGGAATCAGCGGTTCACATTTCGAATTTGGCCCATGTTGATCCTAAGACTGGTGAAGCAACACGTATCGGATTTCGTACGCTCGATGATGGACGCAAGGTGCGGTATGCGAAACGATCAGGCGAAGTTATTGATAGTTAAAATGGGGACTCCGTGATGGCACCGCGCATGAAAGTATTTTATGAGACAACGGTTAAACCCGTGTTGGAGGAGGAGTTTAACTATTCGAATACATTGCAGATGCCTCGCTTGGAAAAAATCGTTGTAAATATGGGAGTTGGTGAGGCCGTTGGAGATTCTAAGAAGATCGATGGTGCGGTTGCTGATCTTACAGCGATTACGGGGCAAAAGCCGGTGGTTATGCGTGCGCGCCAATCTATTGCAACGTTCAAGCTCCGGGAAGGTATGGCAATTGGTGTGAAGGTGACACTTCGTCGAGATCGAATGTACGAATTTCTCGATAGGTTAATCAACGTTGCCTTGCCAAGAGTGCGAGATTTTAGAGGCCTTTCTGATCGAAGTTTTGATGGTACTGGCAATTTTGCACTAGGGCTACGCGAGCAGATAGTTTTCCCTGAAATAGATTATGATAAAACTGACACTATCCGTGGCATGGACATTGCTATTGTTACAACAGCAAAAACCGATGCTGAGGGGAGATCCCTACTTAAGGCGCTTAATATGCCTCTAGTCGAAAGAGTTGCATAAGGAGAGATGGATTAATGGCGAAAAAAAGTGCGGTAGAAAAAAATAAACGACGTATGCGTATGGTTGAAGCGCAGAGAGGTAAGCGTGCACGGCTCAAAGCCATGGCTAAGGACCTTGGTCTCGTAGCTGAAGAACGTTTTGCGGCCCGCATTAAACTTGCTGAGTTGCCACGAGACGGTTCTCCCGTTCGAATACGTAATCGCTGTGAGCTTTCAGGCCGCCCACGTGGGTTTCACCGAAAGTTTAAAATTTCACGAATTGCGCTGCGTGAACTTGCTTCAACAGCTCAGATCCCAGGCATGGTAAAGTCGAGTTGGTAAGGGAGGGTTAGGCTGATGACAATGAGTGATCCCCTAGGAGATATGTTGACGCGAATCCGTAATGGCCAACGGGCGCTAAAGTCGACGATTGTTACACCCTCGTCCAGACTGCGTGAAAGTGTCTTGGAAGTATTACAACGGGAAGGTTATATCCGTGGATTTAGTATGGCTGAAATGGATCCGGGCACTCGTGAGTTAACAGTTGAGTTGAAATATTATGAGGGGGCACCGGTAATCAAAGAAATTAAGCGTGTATCGAAGCCGGGCTGTAGGGTTTATTCAGGTATTAGAGATCTGTCTCGTGTGTATAACGGTTTGGGGATATCTATACTTTCGACACCACGGGGCGTTATGTCAGATAGCGAAGCGCGTGCTGCCAATGTGGGCGGTGAAGTATTGTGTCAAATTTTTTGAGAACGACAAAAGTGTGGAGATAACAGGATGTCTCGTGTTGGTAAGAACCCAGTTGAAATACCAAGCGATGTTAATGTAGCGATAGCTGGCAAATTGCTGACTGCCAAGGGCAAACTTGGTGAGCTGTCGGTTACGCTTAGTGATGCAATCAAGATTGATCACTCAGATGGTGTAATTAAGATCACACCTATAGACGATTCTAAACGGGCTCGTGCAATGTGGGGTACTATGCGGAGCCAAATTGATAACATAGTGGTAGGGGTTTCCAAAGGTTTCAGCGTGACTCTTGAAATTATTGGCGTGGGATATAGGGCGGCTGTTGTCAATAATTCACTCGTCCTTCAGGTTGGCTACAGCCACGAGGTTGAATACATAATTCCAAATGGAATTTCGATTGAGTGCGAAAGACCCACCAAAATATCAATTAGTGGAACAAATAAACAACAAGTAGGGCAGGTTGCGAGTGAAATTAGAGCATTTCGAAAACCTGAGCCATACAAAGGTAAAGGCATTAGATATGAAAATGAGTACGTCATGCGTAAAGAAGGCAAGAAGAAATAATCGCAATGCTAACACCAAAAAAAATCTTTAAAAAACGTAAAACCCGTACGCGATATTCGATACGAAAACTTGCAAATGGAAAGCCAAGATTGTCGGTTTTCCGTTCAGGTAGAAATATCTATGCGCAAGTGATTGATGATGTAGTAGGGGGTACGCTGGTCTCGGCTTCTACGCTGGATAAGGTACTCAAGGCCAAGCTTAAGACAGGGGCTAGCCGGGTCGCAGCGGTTGAAGTCGGCAAGGCAATTGCATTGCGTGCCAAGGAAGCTGGAATTTCAGAGGTTGTATTTGATCGCGGTGGTTATAGATATCATGGGCGCGTTAAGGCGCTCGCTGAGGCAGCGCGTGAAGGTGGTCTTAAAATATAGGCCGTGGCGCTACGGAGTATCTGAAGGGGGAAATATAGTAAATGGCACGGAATACACGATCATCCAGGAGCGAGCGTAATCCGCGCGAGGAGAGTGATCTTATAGAAAAACTCGTATCGATCAATCGAGTGGCCAAGGTTGTCAAGGGAGGGCGTCGCTTTGGATTCTCGGCAATTGTAGTAGTAGGAGATGGTAAGGGACGAGTTGGCCATGGAATGGGTAAGGCGCGTGAGGTGCCGGAGGCAATTCGCAAGGCTACGGAAAAGGCACGAAATTCTATGGTCCACGTCCCGTTGCGTGAAGGCCGTACACTCCATCATGATGTTGTGGGTCGATTTGGTGCTGGACGCGTTGTTGTGCGTGCTGCACCACCTGGTACGGGAATTATCGCTGGCGGGCCAATGCGTGCGGTATTCGAAGCCTTGGGCCTGCATGATGTTGTAGCGAAGTCAGTGGGTGCAGCAAATCCGCATAACATGATTAAGGCATCACTTGATGCACTTTCCAAATGTGTATCCCCTAGGCTCGTTGCCGCAAAAAGGGGAAAGAAGGTTGGAGATATAGTTAGTAGACGACAAGAAAAACCGGTAACCCAGGAGCAAGTTGGTGGCTAATAAATCGGTGGGTCGAATTAAAATTACCCAAACCAGAAGCCCGATTCGTCGTCGCCGAGATCAACGAGCGACCCTAATCGGTTTAGGTCTTAACCGACTCCACAAGACGCGTGAACTCGAAAATACGCCATCTGTGAGAGGTATGATAGATAAGGTTAGGCATTTATTACGAATTGAAGATTCTGCTTGAGCTTGGGTTAAGTGTGGCTCCAAGGGAGTTGATGGTGATGAAGTTGAATAATTTAGCAGATCGACTTGGTGCAAATAAGAAGCGGACGCGCGTTGGGCGTGGTCCGGGGTCTGGTAAAGGAAAGACAAGTGGTCGTGGTATGAAGGGCCAGCGTTCCCGATCTGGTGTGTCTCTCAATGGTTTCGAGGGTGGCCAGATGCCGCTCTACCGTAGGGTTCCAAAACGTGGATTTAGTAACCCATTCACCAAGTCGTTTGTTGAGTTGAATATAGGGCGTTTACAAAGCGCAATTGATGAGAAGAAGTTGGATGCTAAAAAACCAATAGGACTTGCAGAAATGACAGCTGCGGGCCTCGTTCGTCGTCCGAAAGATGGTATTCGTCTTCTCGGAAATGGGAAACTTAATGCGAAAATAGAAATTGAAGTTGTAGGAGCATCAAAATCATCGATTTCTGCTGTTGAGAAGGCTGGTGGCAAGGTTGTGTTGCTTGGACACACAAAGTCTTCGGAAGAATGAAGGAAATCGATCCTACAACTTTTTGAACATATTCGTTTTGTGAGGTTAGGTACCTAATGGCATCTGCTGCTGAGCAACTTGCTGCAAACTTTAATTTTGGTGCTTTTAATAAAGCTACTGAACTTAAGGGTCGTATTTGGTTTACGCTTGGTGCGTTGATCATCTATCGATTGGGCACTTACATTCCGCTCCCGGGTATAGATCCACTAATCCTTGCCGAAATTGTAAAACAACAACAAGGCGGTGTCCTCGGTATATTCGACATGTTTGCTGGCGGCGCTCTCGGTCGTATGACGATATTCGCTCTTAATATTATGCCTTACATATCAGCGGCGATTATTATGCAACTCATGACAGCAATTTCGCCAACTCTTGAGCAGCTTAAAAAAGAAGGCGAGGCAGGACGCAAGAAGATAAACCAATATACGCGTTACGGTACTGTATTGCTGGCAACAGTGCAGGCATATGGTCTTGCAGTTGGTTTAGAAGGTATGCAAGGAAGTGGTGGTAGTGCAGTACTCAATCCCGGCGCATTTTTTCGAATTACTACGGTAATTACGTTGGTTGGTGGGACAATATTCCTGATGTGGTTGGGAGAACAAATCACTCAGCGCGGAGTAGGAAATGGAATTTCCCTGATTATATTTTCTGGTATCGTTGCTAATATACCGGGAGCGCTTGTTCAAACGTTAGAAATGGGCCGTACCGGGTCTTTGTCCACAATTTTTATCCTTTTTCTAATAATTATGTCAGTTGCTGTGATTGCTTTCATAGTATTCGTTGAACGGGCACAAAGAAGGATCGTAGTTCAGTATCCAAAACGACAGGTTGGTAATAAAATGTTTGGTGGAGAGGCATCTCACCTGCCACTCAAGCTAAATTCATCGGGTGTCATCCCGCCGATATTTGCAACATCGATTTTACTATTGCCAATTACCATTGCTGGATTTAGTGGGAGTACGGGACCAGGTTGGCTTGGCAATATTTCTGCAATGCTTGGCCGAGGACAACCACTTTATTTAATTCTCTTTGTCTCTTTAATTGCGTTTTTCGCGTTTTTCTATACAGCGATAGTCTTTAATCCGGCCGATACTGCCGATAATCTCAAGAAGAATGGTGGATTTATTCCAGGTATCCGCCCGGGGAAAAATACGGCTGAGTATCTTGATTTTGTTCTTACGCGACTTACAGCAGTTGGAGCCATTTATCTCGTAGCAGTATGCATACTCCCCGAGGTTTTGATTTCAAAATACAGTGTGCCGTTTTACTTTGGCGGCACCAGCCTATTGATTGTTGTCACTGTAACAATGGATACGGTCGGCCAGGTGCACGCACATATGTTAGCGCATCAATATGAAGGGCTAGTAAAGAAGGCAAAGTTACGTGGGCGACGCGGATGAACCTAATTATGTTGGGTCCTCCAGGAGCTGGTAAAGGGACTCAAGCAAAGCGAATTCAAGATCGTTGGAATATTACCCAACTATCCACCGGTGAGATTCTTCGTCAAGCGGTAGATGCCGGCAATGAAGTTGGTGCAAAGGCTGGCCCGATATTAGAAGCGGGTGACCTGGTGACGGATGAAATTATGATTTACGTAGTTACCGAGCGTCTGAAGAAATCTGATTGTCAAAAAGGTTTTGTCCTCGACGGATTTCCGCGAACAACAAAACAAGCTGGTGCGTTAGATGAACTTCTCATAGCTCAACACCTTAAACTCGACGCGGTAATCCAAATCGTTGCAGATGATAACGTGATTAAAGAGCGTGTCACAGGTAGATATGAGTGCGGTAATTGCGGAATGGGTTATCACGATCGGTATTCCCTCCCTAAAGTGGAGGGTATCTGCGATGGGTGCGGATTTCAAAGATTTGTCCGTCGGGCAGATGACAAGGAGGAAACAGTTTTGTTGCGTATAAAAAATTATCATCGGGCGACGGAGCCAATCCTTCCATATTATCGTGACCATGGTATCCTATTCGAAGTTGATGGAATGAAAGCGATCGATGATGTGACAGCGGATATTGATGTTATCCTTGAGCAGCTCCAGTGATTGACAGTGAGTTTCATATCCCTATAATTCGCATCATCAGGAGACATATGATCGAGTGTTTGGAGAGCCTTGGCACGTTTTATGTGCCTTTAATGAGTATTCGGTAGGGCTAACCTTACAACGATTTCCAAATGGAACATAAGGGGTAGACGGCGTGGCACGTATCGCTGGGGTTAATATTCCGACGCAAAAGCGTGTGGAAGTTTCATTGACCTATATTCATGGTATTGGCCGGTCCACGGCCAGGAAGCTTTGCGAGGAATGTGCTATTCCTCTCGAACGCCGAGTAAATGATATGACGGATGATGAGGTGTTGCGTATACGTGAGGCAATCGATCGTGATCAAATAGTAGAAGGAGATCTGAGACGTGATGTAGCCATTAATATTAAGAGGCTTATGGATCTCGGGTGTTACCGCGGATTGCGTCATCGTAAAGGGTTACCTACCCGTGGCCAACGAACGCACACAAACGCGCGTACACGTAAGGGGCCGTCTCGTCCAATCGCCGGCCGGAAAAAAGTAGTTAAGTAGTAATAACCTGCGTTGATTGTCGAGGAGCAGTATCGACGACCCGCGAAACAGAAGGTAAAGGAATAAATGGCGAGACCAACATCAACTCGGCCGCGCCGTCGTGAGCGAAAAAATATTACGTCAGGAATAGCTCATGTAAATGCGACCTTCAATAATACTATGATTACTATTACCGATGTCCAGGGGAATGCAATTTCTTGGTCATCCTCAGGAAGTAACGGTTTCAAAGGTAGCCGAAAATCTACCCCACATGCGGCACAAATAGCAGCGGAAGATGCTGGGCGTAAGGCGATGGAACATGGTGTCAAGACTTTAGAGGTTAACGTCAAAGGTCCGGGTTCGGGACGTGAATCTGCGCTCCGTGCATTGCAGAACATTGGGTTGGCCATAACAGCCATCCGCGATGTGACAGCAATACCGCACAATGGTTGTCGTCCACCCAAGCGACGGCGTGTTTGACGAGTTTCGCCTTTAGTGCTCATATTTTGCCCGCACTCAGAATCCACGATGTAGTGTTCTCTTGTAAGAGTATAGTATCGCAGCTTGGTTAGAATTTTATCTAATAGGTGGAATGAATATGGAAGAGGTTGGTAGTGTAATTCGGAAAAATTGGAACTCACTGATTAAGCCAGAAAAACTAAATGTAGAACCTGGTGGTGACCCATCAAGAATAGCGACTGTTATTGCTGAGCCGTTGGAGCGAGGCTTTGGCATGACACTTGGAAATGCACTTCGCCGAGTATTGCTATCGTCTTTACAGGGAGCTGCTGTGTCTTCCGTACAGATAGACGGTGTTTTACATGAATTTTCATCTATTCAAGGTGTTCAGGAAGATGTGACGGATATAGTGCTCAACATCAAACTTTTGGCACTACAGATGCATGGTGAGGGGCCAAAACGTATGCGCTTGCAAGCAACGGGCCCCGGTGTGATCACTGCGGCACGGATTGATACTGGGCATGATTTGGATGTGTTAAATCCGGATCTTGTGATCTGTACCTTAGATAAGGGCGCAAAAATTGATATGGAGCTAACTGTTGAGTCTGGGAAGGGTTACCAACCAGCATCGCTAAATAGGATCGAGGATGCACCGATTGGTTTGGTGCCAGTTGATGCATTGTTTAGTCCTGTGAAGAAGGTAGCTTATAGGGTTGAGAACACCCGGGTTGGTCAGGATACCGACTATGACAAATTGTTAATGGAAATCGAGACGAACGGCGCCATTTCACCGGAAGATGCAGTAGCGCTTGCTGCTCGCATCCTCCAAGATCAAATGCAGATGTTCATAAATTTCGAGGAGGCGCCGTCTAGGGCAGATGAAGATCGACAGTCAGAGCTTCCATTTAACAGGAATTTATTACGAAAAGTCGATGAGTTGGAGCTTTCGGTCAGATCAGCTAACTGTTTGAAAAATGATAATATTATATATATTGGTGATCTAGTACAGAAGACAGAGCAGGAAATGTTAAGGACGCCTAATTTTGGAAGAAAGTCATTGAACGAGATCAAAGAAGTGCTTTCGCAGATGGGGTTGTTCCTAGGAATGGAGATCGCCAATTGGCCGCCAGAAAATATAGAAGATCTGGCAAAAAGACTCGAAGAGCCATATTAAAATTTATTATTACTTTCAAGAGCGTGAAAAGAGTATTTAGAGAGCAATAGGGAAAGTTCTCGAAGAATGAGGTGGAGGGAGTGACGTTATGCGCCATCGGATGAGCGGTCGTAAGCTGAACCGGACGAGTCAACATCGGCGCGCTATGTTTGCCAACATGGCAACAGCTCTAGTCAAACACGAACAAATTACAACAACGCTTCCTAAGGCTAAGGAACTCAGATCGGTAGTTGAACGCCTTATTACTAAGGCCAAAGGTGGAACGTTACATGCGCGGAGACAGATATTCGCAATGTTGCGTGATGAGGCGACGACAGCCAAGCTGATGGATACTTTAGCTGGTCGATACGCTGAGCGTAATGGGGGATATACTCGGGTACTTAAGAACGGATTTCGTTACGGAGACGCTTCGCCAATGGCAGTTATAGAACTCGTGGACCGTGATCCAGAAGCGAAAGGTCTTGATTCAGGCCCTGTTAAGACTGAGACGGAAGACGAGAACGGCGAATAAACGACACTTGTATTAGTACCGATAACAAGTAACATTCTCAATGTGGTCGCGTCATAATGGGGCTGGCTGTTAAGGTCTCTTCTGATGGTTCATGGTGTCAGTGAATGTTAAAGAAAACATGTCCATTAACGTTTGTGACTTTGCTCGTATGGACCATGTTATTCAATGATGCTGTTACAGAGTCCTTGCGCATCGTTCCCGATAATGAGGAAAAGATAAAACTTTCCTTTGCGCCGTTGGTAGATGCAGCTGCGCCGGCCGTAGTCAATATCTATGCCCGGAAACTGATACGCGAGAGAGTCACGTCACCCTTATTTGCCGATCCCCTGTTTCGACGTTTTTTTGGTGATTCGGTTCCGTTAGACTTTGGAACTCGGGAGCGACTAGAGAATTCTCTGGGATCAGGTGTGATAGTACGCGCAGATGGTATCGTCGTTACTAATCACCATGTAATTAAGGGTGCACAAGAAATTACTGTCGTTTTGGCAGATCGGCGAGAACTTGATGCAAATATTATCGTTGGCGATGAGCGAACCGATATTGCTGTATTGCGTGTTAACAATGATAGTCCTCTACCACATTTAGAATTAGCTGACGCAGATTCACTCAAAGTTGGTGACCTTGTTCTAGCGATTGGAAATCCTTTTGGTGTTGGTCAAACTGTAACCAGCGGTATTGTTTCAGCTCTTGCTCGAACCATGTTGGGTATTACTGACTTTCGTTTCTTCATCCAGACCGATGCAGCGATCAATCCTGGGAACTCGGGTGGTGCGCTTATCGATATGCATGGCCAACTAGTAGGAGTGAACACGGCGATATTTTCGCCAAGTGGGGGCTCCCTTGGAATTGGATTCGCTATCCCTAGTAGTATGGTACGATCGGTTGTAAACAGTGCAGTAGAAGGAAAGCCGTTAGTTCGACCATGGCTTGGATTTATTGGAAGAGACGTTTCCGCCGAGATTGCGGAAGCATTGGACATGCCACGTCCAATAGGGACTCTAATTAAAAGTGTATTTGAGCGGGGACCAGCGGCCGATGTACCACTCCACGCGGGCGATGTGATTTTAGCTGTAGATGGGAAAGAAATTGAGGATAATCAGGCTCTTCGATTCCGCTTAGCTACTCGTGCTGTTGGTGAATCAGTTGTCTTTACAGTGTTACGAGATGGACAATTCAAAGAATTTGATTTTGAACTTATCGCACCGCCCGAAGATCCACCGCGCAATATAACGCTACTTCAGGGCCGGCATCCACTCTCTGGTGCAAGGGTTGCTAATCTTTCTCCGGCCTTAGCAGAGGAGCTTGGGGTCGAAAGTGAACTTTCCGGGGTCATCGTTCTTGAAATGGTTAGGGGTTCGCCAGCAGCTCATGTCAGTCTTCGGCCAGGAGATGTAATTCGAGCTATTAATGGTCGTGATATCAAAACCTTAGACGATATCGAAGGTGTCATCGCAACTGCACCCCAGCGATGGCGGCTACTATTGCGCCGCGGCAACCGTAAGATTGTTCTCGACATCGGATAATGATCAAAGCCTCACAAGACGAATTATTTAATAGTTGGATGTCACGGCCTTTGGCTGATCGCCTGCGCCCGAGTTCACTCAATCAGGTAGTGGGGCAGGACCATCTTCTCGGCCCCGAGGGAGCAATAAAGCGAATGGTTGATGCAAATCGACTCACCTCGATGTTTCTTTGGGGACCACCAGGATGTGGGAAGACAACTATAGCTCGTCTACTAGCAAATGAAACGGAACTTGAGTTTGAGCAGCTATCTGCCGTGTTTTCAGGTGTTTCGGACTTGAGAAAGGTATTTCAGTCAGCTCGCGAACGCCGATCCGCCGGGAGAGGTACAATCCTTTTCGTCGATGAAATTCACCGATTTAACCGGGTACAGCAGGATGGTTTCCTCTCATATCTAGAAGATGGCACAGTGATATTGGTCGGCGCGACGACTGAAAACCCTAGTTTCGAATTGAATGCCGCATTGCTATCCCGTGGCCAGGTATTTGTCCTAAAGCGGCTCGAGGAGGATTCCCTCAAGGTATTGCTCGAGCGCGCTGAAACAACTATGAAAAAACAATTACCACTAGACAAAGATGCCCGCGTTACGCTTTGCGCGATGGCCGATGGTGATGGGCGTTTTCTCCTTAATCTGTGTGAAGAATTATACAATACCCAGCTAGATCAGGTTTTTGATTCAAAGGCATTGGCCGAGGTTGTACAGCGCCGTGTGCCACTTTATGATAAAGGTCAAGACGGACATTACAATCTTATTAGCGCATTGCATAAGTCACTTCGTGGTTCAGATGTGGATGCAGGCCTATATTGGCTTTCGAGGATGTTAGCTGGTGGTGAAGATCCTCTCTACATAATCCGTCGTCTCGTAAGATTTGCATATGAGGATATTGGGCTTGCTGATCCGCAGGCGGCGATACAGGCACTTGCAGCGTGGGATACTTATGATCGCTTGGGATCTCCGGAGGGTGAATTAGCTCTAGCACAAGCCGTGATTTATTTGGCGACATCTCCTAAGTCAAACTCGGTATACAAAGCCTTAAGTGTAGCTCAAAAAAGTGCCGTGGAAACGGGCTCTCTGGCGCCGCCCCTGCATATACTTAATTCGCCGACACGATTAATGGATGATTTGGGCTATGGAAAGGGTTATTCGTATGATCACGATGCAGAAGATGGGTTTTCTGGGCAAGATTATTTTCCGGAAAAAATGAACCGGCAGTCGTTTTATCATCCGGTAAAACGCGGTTTTGAGCGTGAGCTAGCCAAGCGTATCGATTACTGGAACCGATTAAGGCGTGAGAGGCAGTAATTTGATTTAGATATCAGTTTGTTTGAAGTGTCCAACGTCATTAACTTACTATCGCAAATAGTAATTACTTAAAGCCCTTACTGGTGAGCCATGAAATTGATTTTAGCTATTGCTGCAGGAGGGGCATTGGGTGCGGTTGCACGTCACCTTGTAGCGTATCAGGTTACATTGTTGTTCGGACATGGTTTCCCTTGGGGGACCTTAATGGTTAACGTCCTTGGCTCTTTCATTCTAGGAGGGGTGATAGAGGCGGTGGCCGTCTCATGGTCACCTAGCGAGGCAATTCGCGGATTTATCACAGTGGGTATGCTTGGCGCTTTCACTACATTCTCCACGTTTTCAATGGATGTTGTAGCTCTCTATCAACGAGGAGAATGGATGGCAGGCAGTCTCTACATGTTAGTGTCGGTAGCACTGTCGCTAGCCGGATTTGTCATTGGGTTAAGGTTATTACGGTTGGTATTAGTGTGAACGGAGTAGAATTTATGATTATAACCGACAAAGAAGTCGGTATCAGACTTGATCGGTGGTTTAAGCGATATTATCCCAACCTTGACCATGGCCATTTGCAAAAACTGTTGCGTACCGGCCAGATTCGTGTCGATAGCAAACGCGCTACGGCAAACCAACGGCTAGTCGTAGGCCAGAAAATTCGTATTCCACCCAATGTGGTTGGCATTGAGAAAAGGGAGGTAAGGAAACCATCTATACCTATCAACGATCTAGCGTTTATCCGTTCCCTTGTAATTTATCGTGATGAGTGGGTTGTAGCAATCAATAAGCCACCAGGACTTGCGGTGCAGGGTGGTAGTCGAACCACGAGACACATAGATGCAATGTTAGAGGGTTTACAAGGAAATAATAGTGAGCGTCTCCGTCTAGTGCACAGACTGGATAAAGACACAAGTGGTGTGTTGTTGCTTGCTGCTACTGCCGTATCGTCAGCACGATTAGGTGCTGCGTTTCGTAACCGCATGGCGGCCAAACTCTACTGGGGTATCACTGTGGGTGTACCCACTCCGGCAAAAGGTCAGGTTGATCTTCCTCTCGTAAAAGCAAGAGTACGTGGAGGTGAGCGTATTGTCTCTGCGGTTTCGGGTGGCAAACGTTCTATTACAAAGTACCGCGTCATCGATACAGTGGGAGAAAGTATGGCATTAGTAGCTCTCATGCCAGCGACCGGCCGGACACACCAGCTTCGTGTCCACATGTCAGCAATTGACGCTCCAATACTCGGCGATGGCAAGTATGGAGGTAAGGCTGCATTCGTCAAAACACTTGATATCCAGCAGTCACTACATTTGCATGCAAGGCGAATAACGATTCCGCATCCCTCTCTTACCGGTACATTAAATATATCAGCAGATTTGCCACGGCATATGAAAGATACCTTTCGGCTGCTTAACGTCGAGACAGAAGGTGCAGATAATTTTTTCAACCTATAAACGTCAAATCCGGCGTCGCCAGCGGTTTCTGAGCCGCTAGTTCTATGGTGAAACGAACCTATAAGGGATCAACAATTTTAAAAAAAATAAATGGAATTTATTCTGTGGTGATAAATGGTTCTATTCTTAGGACTCCTCAAAATGTGCCCTACGCTCTACCGACACGGGTATTAGCTGAGGCGATAGCAGACGAGTGGCAGGGACAAAAGGAAGTGATTGAAATTAATTCCATGCCATTATCTATGATAATAAATTTGGCCCTTGATCATGTTGAATCAAATAAGGGAGAAGTTATAGACACGATAATTCGGTACGCGATGACTGACTTACTGTGCTACCGGACTGACCGTCCCGGTGAGCTCTCAAGTTTGCAAGAGCAAGGATGGCAGCCATTGTTGGACTGGGCGGCAATAGATTTGGGAATCAGGCTTAAAACAACAGTAGGTATCATACCAGTGGAACAAGATACGGAAGCAATAGTCACACTTCGTAACAAGCTCGCTGAATATGATCATTTCAAACTTGCTGCTTTACAAATTCTAACCAACGTATTTGGATCAATTATTATAGCGCTTTCAGTTTCAGAATTTCATATTGATGTAGCTCAAGCCTTTGAATTAAGTCGGCTTGACGATAATTACCAGTTTTCTAAATGGGGAGAAGATGTGGAAGCACGAGAAGGGAACGAATTAGCGCGCAATAGAGCAGTATTGGCGGCAAGTTTTCTCACATTGTTAAAAGGTAAAAAGTAGAATTGTTCTTCGGGAAAGTAGATGAAAAAGAGAATCTGCTGACTGGAGGCTAAGCGCAGGGTAGTTTTGTTCTGTTATTATTTGAATCGAGTTGACATAAGTTTTTTAGATACAAACTGGTTATGAATTGTAACTCTCATTCTTGCGTGATTAAGACTCGATAATTTTATGACATCAGAAACAGCGAAAATATGTGCAGTTCATGTGATAATCACTGGGCACGTTCAAGGTGTATGGTTTCGCGGTTGGACTGAATCCCAGGCGAAGCAGTTTGGCGTTGCCGGGTGGGTCAGAAATAGGCGTGATGGAACGGTAGAAGCAATATTTTCAGGCCAAGCAGCGGCTGTTGATGCAATTCTCAGAGCATGTTCAGTGGGCCCACCAGAAGCCGACGTTACCAAAATAATAAAATTTCCTGTGGCTATCCCAAGGACACAGAGATTTAGCGTGTTAGCAACTAAATAATAGGTTTTAGGAGACCAGTTTTACTCGTTCCTGAAATACGATCTCAAAGGCTCCCATCAGTGCCGTGTCCGCTTCTGCCATGGTGACAGGAAGTCCCAGATCGGCAAGGGAGGTCACTCCAAGGTTACTTCCGGATATTCCACAGGGAACAATACCAGAATAATGCTCGAGGTTAGGCTCAACGTTGAGTGCTATTCCGTGATACGTGATCCAATGGCGAATACGTATACCAATTGCTGCAATTTTGTCTTCTCGATTTTGGAATACTGTTTTCCCCATGTTTCGTTCAACCCATAAACCTACTTGGCCAGGACGATGTTTGCCCTTCACATTGAAGGATGCGAGTGTAGTAATCACCCATTTTTCCAGGTCGGTGACATAACGTCGAACATCTCGGCCGCGTTGATTAAGATTTAGCATAACGTACGCGACGCGTTGTCATGGACCGTGATAAGTAAATTGACCGCCTCTGCCAGAACGGTGAACTGGAAACCGATCCCTGTCCAGCAAATCTTTATCGAGTGCGCTGGCGCCAGCAGTGTAAAGTGGTGGATGTTCTACTAGCCAGACAAGTTCCGCTGCATCACCAGTGCGGATCATTGCAACACGCTGTTCCATTTCTGATACGGCTAAAAGATAATCTACTGGTCTGTTACTTATACGCCATTCAATGTCTTTAGTTACGACCATATTATGCGTTAACCACTTGCGCTTGATCCTGTATGGGGTATTTGCTATCTCCGAACACATAGTTGATATATTTGGTATTTGTCTATCAAATACCATAGTTTTGGATTGGGTATATTAAAAGCGGTCGTGGCGGAATTGGTAGACGCGCAGCGTTGAGGTCGCTGTGGGGGAAACCC
>CAYQNO010000010.1:0-21623 GCA_964419045.1 uncultured Flavobacteriales bacterium | reverse complement strand
TTGGTATCATCAACGGGCACAACCCAGCGTGTCAGTCCTGCACGGGCAAAATAAAGTGATTCGTTTGCATCGGGATGCATGCTACCATTCTGCGAAAAGTTAGGCGGCATGTGATCGTGGACACGCACCCAGATTTTGTCGTCGACTCGCCTGGAATTCGTGTAGGCGTATCCATAGTCACGCTCGAAAATATCGATGACGGGCAGTACGGCGAATTCATCAGTAAACTGGGTTCCCGACACTCGCGTGTGCAGAAACGCAGTATGGAACGGATCGAAAGAGTTTTCATAGACCTGCAGCCAGTTGCAGGGGCTGGGGATAAGAAACGGAACCATGTCGTCACCAGGTCCGAGATCGAAGTGGTCAAGCACCGGGAAGGCAGGCATCTCTTTTGCCGGTCCCATATAGGTAAAGATGAGTCCTTTGAACTCGATCACCGGGTAAGCACCGTGGCGGACATTTTGGAGAATTTTACTATCCATTGGTTCGGCGCCGGCCTCGATGATCGTGCCGTCCACGTCATAATGCCAGCCATGGTAACAGCAACGGATACCCTTTTCTTCGATGATACCGTATTCAAGCGATGCGTTACGATGACTACAATTCAGATGTAACAGGCCGAACTGATCGGACCTGTCGCGGAAGAGAACTAGATCCTCGCCCAGAATACGAATACGCAGCGGCAGATCTGTGATCTGCTGTGTCATCGCGATTGGCATCCAGTAGCGGCGCAGATATTCGCCACAGGGTGTTTCAGGACCGACTTTGGTTAACTCGTCATCCGCTGGTGCAAGCATCTCTGAGTTGCGCGCGTAACCACCAAAATCACCTGTTGGTTTGCTGATCTCTATGCTCATCCGAATCGCATCCTTGAGTATGTCTACTCTTTGCCAAACGGCAAAATGATCACGGAGGCCAAATCCAAGTCTCACAGAAATATAGGAAGGCTGTCGTCGTTTCGATTCCGGCTTGGACCCGGCTGCCTGGTCTACCTGGTAATTTTTTTCCGTTAATCAGGATCGCTGGGTCCCTAGACTCAACTAGCAAACTAAACATTGTGTGCTTCTTAGTACCCGTTAACTCAGGTGGAACTTCTAGTGCAGTAGGTGTTCCAAGGCCGTCCCAAACGAGTTCAACTTCGAAATCTTTGCTTTTAATTACCTCGGTATAGCGACTGTGTGGATCACCAGTAGCGTAAGCATTGGTTATTGGTACATACGGTACCGATTCATATCCTGGCGCGCCACCTAGCCGTTCAATGTTTCCTTCAATAAATTCAGCCTGGAGAAACCGAGTCAAAGGTTCATTGTCACCCATAATTACATTGTGTGCGTCGGGAAGGGTTTTTGCCTCATTAGGGTTTTCAAGGAGCAAAAGCGTTTGACCTTGTCCATGAGGTGACCATGCAATACGGAAAAACAGTGTAATTGCTGACCAAGGACCGTCTTCAGTCTCCTTGAGCAAAATACCAGGATTTTCTCCGGCCCAGTGAATGGTCCCGGGGTTCTTCGGTTCATCTATCAACGGCATGGCTTACTCACTCTTTATATTGGTTAGGGTTGGTACCTACAATTCACTAGGCGGCTGGCGTAACCCAAGTCTCAGCAAAGGCAAGAAAGGCAGTGCTGATGGTTTTACCAAACAGGATTCGGTCCGCTACTTTACCTCCTAATTCAGTTCCGTTTATAGATATAGCAGCGTCGGTAGCTTCAAGAAACACGCTGTACATATCGTGTGCACCTGTAACAGAATGGGCCGGCGAAACCTCAACTGCAAATGGTGGATTTAGGTTCTTCCAAATCATTGACGCGGTTACACTATCACCATTTGCGGTTTCTATATATTCAGATTTTAAATCACCTGATTTTTCGATAGAGGTCATCGGTACCCAGGTAGCGTTGAGAAGCCCGGGTTGGCCTTTGAAGGTGGGAAACTTGGAAGCGAAGTTGTCTATCAAGTAGTGAGTAAGCGGTTCGTTATCTGTAAAGCAAAGGTTCATTGCATCGGGGTACCCTTTGGCTTCATTGGGTGCGCCAAGAATCAGCATAGTGTGCCCACGACCATGGGGTGAGAGTACGATGCGGAAGAATAACCCTAAGCTCACATAGTCACCGTCGGGTGTATCTTTTAGATAAATTCCAGGATTTTCGCCCGCCCAGTCTACGATGCCAGGATTTACAGGAATTCGCTCAGTCATTCGTACCCCCAAATGCAGTCAGATGACTGCCAAGATAATTGTTTGCCGGTTAAGGTATTTGCTTAATAGCTTCTTAAAAGAACACATTGGGACGTTACCACGCAACATTATCGCTTGTACTACTGCTACTAAATTATTGTAACCACGATCAGTCGTGCAGAATTAAATTGGACGATCGCCCTCAACCGTAACGCGGTGCATACGTCGGTAAACCGGCTCAATCCCGCGCTGGTCATAAAAATAGTCTGCCGCAACCCGGTGTTGAGTACAGCGATTGTCCCACATCGCTAACGAATTATTACGCCAGTGGAAACGACATGAAAAATCTGGATTTGTTGCGTGTTGGTATAGATAATCAAGCAACGGTGCGCTTTCCTCAGGTGTCATGCCCTTAAAATGTTTGATCGCTTTGCGGCTTAGGAAGAGCGACTTTTTCCCTGTGTCAGGATGGGTGCGAACGAGTGGATGCTCTGCCTTCATCTGCGGCGCATCGATATGTTGCATGCCCTTAAAATTCTTATAGCCGTCGGCACCACCCGAATGCACACAGACTAATTCATTGATGAGCCTCTTCATTCCCTCTGAGAGCGTCTCATATGCCAAATACAAGTTTGACCAGGAGGTATCCCCGCAATAGGCTGGAACCTCTTTGGCGTAAAGGATAGAACCAAGCGGTGGACGTTCAAGTGCGGTAAGATCAATGTGCCAGCGGTCACCCCAATTGTGTCGTTCTTCTCGTTCTTTGACAATTTCTATTGCTTCCGGATGGCCATCCATCCCTTCTGTTAGAGGATGGATGTGTAGCTTGCCGAATCGGCGAGCGAATTCCTCCTGGTGATCGAGTGTGATAATTTGGTCGTTGAAAAAGATGACAAGATGATCGAGGAAGGCCTGGTAAATATCCGAAAAGGTCTTGTTATCCAATGGACGCGACAGATCCACTCCACTAATCTCGGCTCCGAGCGCTCCGCTTATCGGATTAATTGCAATTCGATTGTTAGTTTCCTTTATCGCCAGATCCGACATCTCCATTCTCCAAATTACTTTGATTCTTGCGGCTTTTCCATCGTTTGTTAGGTTAGGTAACCTAGAAAATTAATGACCTAAGGTACGACCTACCGAGAGGATATCATAACACTATCGGTGGATAGGTAAACGGCAGTATGTTTGTTCATAATCTTTTGCGTTCAATTAGTACAGTCAGATATAGAGATTAAAAGTAATCAAACTTTCAGTTGTGAGACTTGATAGGTTGTTAAGCGAAGATTATGGTTTTATGCGTATACAATAGATTACCAGACTCTATCGTTAGTTTTTCGGTTATTCCAAACGCGCGTCGTAAGGCGCCTGCTTTGCAGTATCCGTGGTTCAGACGATTGATTATTTGATGTAAACTGTAAGCGAGATTTTACTTTTGTGATAAATTGGAGGAACGATGTCGGCAGTTAATTCAAAAGAAATACTGGCCTATAATGGTTACCATCGTGTAAGCGATGCCGACGATGATGCTGGTTTGACCCACGTCGGCCCTGGAACACCGTGTGGAGAATATCTCAGACGTTTTTGGCAGCCAGTCTGTATGTCGGATAGGCTCAATGATCTGCCTTTAGCTATACGTATTATGGGTGAGGACCTGGTCGTGTTTCGGGATCTCTCAGGTCAAGTTGGCGTCCTCCATAGACAATGCAGTCACCGACGCACTTCTCTAGAATATGGAGTAATTGCTGAGCACGGTATTCGTTGCTGCTATCACGGTTGGTTATTCGATGTTGACGGCCGAATTTTAGAGACACCTGGTGAGCCAGAAGATAGTCCAATTAAGAACAGTCTTTATCATGGTGCCTATCCAGCGCTAGAGTATAAGGGGCTTGTGTTTTCTTATATGGGACCACCGGAAGAAAAACCAGCTTTTCCAATTTACGACACGATGGAGCGTAAGGATAACCTCACTGTTCCATACGAAATTGATATGGACTGTAACTGGTTACAAGTCCAAGAGCAGCCTATGGATCCATTCCATAGTGTTTTCCTCCACACGCGCATGACGGGTCCACAATTTTATGAATCTTGGGGTGCCTATTCGCAAACGGAATTTAGGAAGTTGCCGGATAACACTGGATTGTTCGTTACGAACTCCCGGCGTTGGGAAGAATTCGTGTGGGTTAGATTGAACGAGTTGTTTGTGCCTAACTTTTCACAGCCGGCTGATATCTATCAAAACCCAGATCGTGAGAAATTTTTTCCGAGAGCTGCAATTACGACATGGACAGTACCAGTTGATGATACCCACTGTAAAATTGTTGCGTGGCGTCACTACAACGATGAACTAGATGCAGGTGGGCGTGGTGACCCGAAGAAATGTGGACACAACACAATCGATTATATGGGTCAAACCAAATACGAGCGTACCTATGAAGAGGGACAAAGATATCCTGGTGATTATGAAGCTCTGGTTGCACAAGGTCCAATTGCAAAACGTAAACTTGAGCACTTAGGACATACAGATACTGGTGTGGCAATGTTACGACAATTAATAAGTCGCTCCATTAGCGATGTTAAGAAGGGTAAAAATCCGCCACGAATGAAGTGTCACGAAGATGGTCTTGTTCACACACTTTCATGTGACGTTATTGTGAACTTGCCACAGAAGGGTAACGACGAAGAAGATGCAAAGTTTCGTAAAAAATTTGGACGTAATGTTGCTAATATAGTTCTGGAAACACAGCAGCTTACTTATGAGGAACGAAAGGTTGAAGTTGAACGCCGTGTCAAAGAATTGAAAGCGGAAGTAGCATAGAGCCCGTGTAGCATGGATGATATGAACACCATGGAAAGAGCGCTAATCAGTAAGGATCAAATATCCACTTTCGAACGTGATGGTGTTGTTCTATTGAGAGCCGCGATAGACGAGGCATGGCTCGACTGCTTACGCGGCGCAGCAGAGCGGCAACTCGAGCGCGATGAGGGTTTTTTTGCGAGGCGGTTATTGTGGAGAGGAGATGACGAGTTTGCACGATTTTGTCAAGAATCACCGGTGCCACAGATGGCTGCGGAATTATTAAAAACGGAACGTGTGAATCTTTTCATGGATCAGTTGTTTGCAAAGGCGCCTGGTACCGCTACGAGGACAGGCTGGCATAACGATTTGCCTTATTGGCCCCTCAAGGGCTGGCAGGTTGCTACGACGTGGGTTGCCCTCGATTATATTGACACGGAGAACGGGGCGCTCGAGTTTCTGAGTGGCTCCCATAACTGGAATCGTAGATACCAGCCTTTTCAGCCCAACTTTGGTGGAGGAGCTGTGGAACCAAAAGGAGCTGAAGGAGAAACGTACGATCCGCTTCCCGACTTTGAGGCTGAACGAGATCGATACGACATTATTTCATGGGACATGGAACCAGGTGATGTTTGTGTATTCCACGCAATGACTGTGCATGGTGCGGCCGCCAACATTACCTCGGAAAAGTGGCGGCGAGCCTATGCTATTCGCTTTGCAGGTGCCGACGTCCGTTATTACGAACCTGCGACCAACGAGTGGCTCTATAACCCTGATCTGAAGTCTGGCGATCTCCTCGACAGCGAGATGTACCCACTTGTTTACAGTGTCTGAGGGGGACAGAATTTTGACGAAAATAACGTTTATCACTCAATTTTTTTTGTTTGATCGGACTCAATGGCAGAAAATACTTTTTAATTTACAAACATTAGGAGCGTCTTGACTATCCCATTTGCCCATCATTCAAACAATTATGGAATTATATTGAGCCGTCTCCAGTCTGATTATAGTTGCCTAGTCCCGAATTTTGTAGACTGACTCCATTAACCTAGTTGGAATCAGTATTGTTTTATCTTTTGCTCCAGGCAGTTGATAAATAATATGCGACGAGGTTAAAAAATTTTGTGTCATAATAAGGGGGAAAAACATGAGTGCCCTATATCCAGCTTCCATTGCAGATGCATTCCCGGACAAAGAGCGAATAGCTGAAGCCCGAAGCCGTCTTGAAGAGGCTGGCGTCAAATATGTTCTATCCTGCTGGATCGATATTTTGGGGCTGCCCAAAACTAAACCCGTGCCAATATCTGAATTCGAGGAAATATGCCTTGGACGGGGGCCACAATTTGCTGTGCATTCGGTCTCGATGGTACCTGAATTAGGCCCTGCTGATCCTGATCAGATCCCAGTACCCGATCTAGACAGTTTGGTGATTTGTCCGTGGGATAAGACTTGCGCCTGGGTGTTCGCTGATCTGTTCATGGTAGGAAAACCCTATAATGTTTGTCCCCGGCTTGCACTCAAACGTCAAATAAAGGTTTCAGCCGATGCGGGCTATGCGTTCTATGCAGGGATGGAGCCAGAGTTTATCGTCATGAGTTATGATGAAGATGGCAATTTTCACAAGGCGATTGATGATGATCCCATAATTCCTGGGGCGATGCGTCCTTTGCGGCAGGCATTTGGCTACGATGCTGAGTATTCAATCGACTCGATGCCATTTCTTAGCCAGTTGATAGATATCCTTGGCGAGTTGGGTTGGGGATTGAAGGATGTTGTAGCCGAGGGCGCTTATTCACAGTTCGAACTTGATTTTGGTTATGCGGACGTTTTGACAATGGCGGACCGATTCACTTTCCTACGAATTTTGTTGAAGGAGATTGCAAAACGAAATGGCTATTTCGTAACCTACATGCCAAAGCCTACGCAGGGTGACTGGCGCTCCGGCGCTCACGTCAATTTGAGTGCGCGCTCAACTAAAAAACCGGATGTAAATCTCTTTGGTGAATTGGACGGCCCTTGGGGTGATTCTGCTTATAATGCAGTCGCTGGCCTTATGCAACATGGTGCGGCGCTTACCGCAATTGCTTGTTCCACAGTCAATTCGTACAAGGGGCTTATCGGCGTAGCGAGTGCGTTCGAAGGAGGAACTGTGACGTGGGCGCCAACCCACATTAGCTATGGTGATAATAACCGTTCATCGATGTTACGTTTACCACAGAGTCGAAAGGCTATCGAGAACCGAGCAGTTGATATGTGTGTTAACGCATACCTTGGCCTTGCGATGAGCTCGGCAGCAGCTCTCGAAGGTATGACAAAGAAGCTTGATCCTGGTCCTCCAACGAACAAGACACTATATGACATGAATGAGAGTGAACTTGCTAAAGCCGGCATCAAGCATTTGCCGACTAACCTCTTAGAAGCGATTCAGGCGTTCGACAAAGACGAACTGACAAAAGAGGTGCTCGGCCCAACTATGCATAATTCTTTTAGCCACTATAAGCATGATGAATGGGCACGATTCCACGAGTACATTACCGACTGGGAGAAGCGGGAGTATCTGCGCTATTATTGAGTGAACAGTTCACATACTGTGAAGTTAACTTGCTAGCAGCTCATTTATAGCATCGTTTATAAATTTTGTATCGGCAGGGTCCTTATCGCCGGCTGCAAGATGGCCATATAGTGAGGGAATTGGGCGCAGCTCTGCGTTGGGCATGTGCTTTACTTCGTAGGCGCTGTCCGCCGCCTGAAAATAAAGGTCTGTTTCCCCAGGCATAATAAAGCTTTTGGCGGTAATTGCACCGAGAGCTTTCTCGAAATCTCCTTTGTAGATTTCATTTGCGCTGATATCAGCATGTTGCCAAGTCCAGATCATCGCGAGCATGTTGTTAGCATCGCGTGCTAGGAACATTGGTTCCCAATAATCACGGAGATAGTCGTCCATAGTGTCGTGGCCGAGTTCACGGTAGAGTTCCTCCCGAAAAAAACCCTGTGACAACGCCCAGCTTGCCCAGGCACGGCCGATAGCGCGCAGTCCTGTTGTTGGCGGAGAGTTATAGAGTCCGTCTTGCCAATTCTGGTCGGCGGTTAGGGCTGCCTTCATGCCTTCGAGAAATACATAATTATGGTTGGCACAGCGAGCAGCACCGCATAGAGGTGCCATGCGTTCAACCATCTCCGGATAGAGGGCTGCCCAATGGAAGGTCTGGAGTCCGCCCATGGACCAACCGACCACCAGTTTTATACGATCTATACCCAAATCTTCAGTGATTAATCTGTGCTGAGCACATACGTGGTCATGTATAGTGGTATTAGGAAAATTGGACCTGTCAAATGGTGCCGGTGTATTGCTTGGCGAGGACGAGGCACCGTTCCCAAACATGTTTGGAACAACAATAAAATAGTTGTTGGGATTAAGCGCCATGTCATCTCCGATGAAAACTTCATTATCAACATGGGTGCCGCCAAATCTTGTCAGGTAGACTATAACATTATCCCTAGCAGCGTTTAGGCTGCCGTATGTTTTGTATATAAGTCTGGCATCGGGAAGAACTTGACCCGACTGCAGGGCTAGATCGCCGAGTGAGAGTAATTGCGCCCTAGTCATATCCCTCGCATCTCCACTATCCACTATCAGTCAACCGTTAACCATTTTCCACGTATTCGTTGGCGACAGGAGTAGTTGTCAAAATATTCAGGATTATCTGAAAGTTTTAGGCCTCCAGCTTCAGTATTATTAATTTCATTCATATTGTTGTCTCTAGATAACGTTGAGCACATGATCAAGGAGTTATAAGTTCGTGTCTACGATTCTGGCTCATCATTTGTTTAAGAATATTCGTTTCACTACACATTGGTATGAATAATGTCATCTTAATCAAGTCAGATGCTAAATGACTCGCCGCAGCCGCAACGAGCTTTTTCGTTAGGATTATTAAAAGTAAACCCAGATTGCAGTCTGTCTTCCTGATAGTCCATTTCGGCACCGATGAAATACATCAAGGCCATGGAATCAACAAAAATTTTAACGCCTTTATCCTCTACAACTTCTTCCAAAGGATTATGATTTTCGGCATATTCAACGAAATAACTCATTCCAGAGCATCCCTGAGTACGAACTCCGATACGGAGACCTAAAACCGGTTTCTCTGCCTTGCTTATTAGTTCTCTCGCACGGTTTGCCGCGGCATCAGAAAGCTGAAGAATTGATCCTGACATCTCTTAACTCCTAACCATAACAATTATTATTAGCCTGCTATCTAGAAAATACCGAGCGCTAGTTTTGCATCATCCGACATCATATCCGAATTCCATGGTGGGTCCCAAACTAGTGTAACTTCGACTTCACCCGTTCCTTCGACGTTTGCAGCCGCGTCGGCGATCATTTTCGGCATAATTCCCGCAACCGGACAACCGGGGGCGGTCAGCGTCATCTTTACTTGTACAGATCCGTCGGAACGTATGTCGAGTTCGTAGATCAAGCCTAAATCATAAATGTTAACAGGAATTTCTGGATCGTAAACTTTCCGCAACCCATCTATAACCATGTCCTTTGTTGCCACGGATGACTTATCTGTAAGTGGCTTACCTGCGTGTGCGGTGATTTCCTCGACCGATAAGGGAGAGGGCATGAAGTCCCAGAGGCTCTTATCATCGTTATCTATTCTCGCCATTTCGGATCCTTATCTATCTTATTCGGTCGTTGTCGTTTTTTGGCCTTCAAGTGCAGCGCTCATAGTATGCCAGGCAAGTGTTGCGCATTTGACCCGCATGGGAAATTCTCGGACACCAGATAGTACCTGAAGGCGTTCAAGGTCATCAGACAAGTCAGCTGGTGCCACACCCTTTTCACCAGTAGCTAGCATATGGAAACATTTAAATAGCCTGCGCACATTTTCTTCACTTTTGCCACGAACTAATTCTGTCATTAGAGAGGCTGAAGCTACAGAAATCGCGCAACCTCGGCCCTCAAATGCGGCATCGTTAACAATTCCGTTCTCATCCACCTTCAGATAAACGGTTAACTGATCGCCGCACAGTGGATTATCTCCTTGAGCCTGGTAAGTTACATCTTCCGGGTGTCGGAAATTCCTTGGGTTCTTACCGTGATCGAGGATGACCTCTTGATAAAGTTCACGCAGCTCGTCGTTCATGATCCAAATATATCCAGAACCTGTTCTAATGCTTCTGCTAGCAAGTCTACTTCGCTTTTTTTGTTGTATAGACCAAATGATGCACGCGCAGTGGCTGGAATTCCCATCCGATCCATTAGCGGAAGTGCGCAATGATGTCCGGCCCGAATGGCAATCCCGGCACGGTCGACTATAGTAGCAATGTCATGTGGATGAACATCGCCCAATGTGAAAGATATAACGCTTGCCTTTCCTGGGCACGTGCCAATTATTTTGAGTTTATTTATTTCTGACAAACGCTTTGTCGAGTATTTCAATATGTCTAGCTCGTGTTCGGCAATACGCTTAAGACCAATTGCAGATACGTAGTCGATGGCGCTCCCAAGAGCTATTGCCTGGGCTATTGCCGGCGTACCAGCTTCAAATTTATGAGGTGGTGGCGCCCATGTACTTTTCTCTAAAGTAACCCTACTGATCATCTCGCCACCACCCTGATAGGGTGGCATGGTATCGAGCAAAGTTTCTTTTCCAAATAGAACTCCAATGCCGGAAGGTCCGTAAAGTTTGTGGCCAGAAAAAACGTAAAAGTCGCAGTCGAGTGCTCTTACATCGACCGGTAAGTGCGTAACCGCTTGGCATCCATCAAGTAATACCTTTGCACCAACAGAATGTGCACGAGCAATGATATCACTTACAGGCAGAATCGTTCCAAGAACGTTAGACATATGACTAATGGCAACGAGTTTAGTTTTAGGTGACAGGAGTTTCTCATACTCAGAAATCAACAATTCACCTTCATCACTTATCGGCGCGAATTTTAGAACGAGACCTTTTTCATCTCGTAACAGTTGCCAAGGGACGATATTGGCATGATGTTCCAATTCCGTGAGGATGATTTCGTCACCTTCTGAAAGTGTCGAACGACCGAAGCTTGATGCGACAAGGTTTATGGCTTCTGTTCCGTTTCGCGTAAAAACAATTTCATGTGCATGTTTAGCATTTAAAAATTGCTGGACAATAATCCGTGCGGCTTCGAATCTTTCAGTGGCCCGTTCACTCAGGAAGTGGGCACCCCGATGTACATTTGAGTAGTCGTTCTCGTAGACTTTGACTTCAGCATCAATTACCTGCTGTGGCTTTTGTGCGGATGCGGCATTATCAAGATATACTAGCGGTCGCCCGTATACCTCCCGGCTAAGAATTGGGAAGTCTGAGCGCACACTGTCAACATCATACGGTTTAGTGCTTGGTCCTGTCGTTTTTCTAGACGCACTACAATGTTCTAGGATATCTTGGGGCGTGTTCACGACTTCGCTCTCAATTCTTTGTCCAGCAATTGGTGGACGATCCCATTGAATGCTTTCCGAGCAGTCAGGTTAGTTATTTCTTCGATTACCCCTGTAAGAAACCCTTGAACCAGGATGCTGCGTGCCTCTTCCTGGTCTATGCCACGAGATCGTAAATAGAAAACCGCTTCGTCTTCGAGTTCTCCGACCGTCGCGCCATGACTACATTTTACGTCGTCAGCATATATTTCCAGCTCGGGCTTACAATCCATTTCAGCTGAATTCGAAAGTAGAATTGTACGGCTCATTTGGTTACCATCAGTTTTCTGTGCATGGGGCGCAACAAGTATCTTACCTTGAAAAATGCCTTTAGCCCGATCATCGAGTACACCTTTAAATATCTGTCGTGACTGGCTACCACCTTCGTCGTGGTGGATTAATGTTGTGTTATCGATCTGTTGAGAATTGTTAGCTAGAAACGCTCCATTCATTCGGCACTCAATATCTTCACTCCCTATTCGCGCTTTAAGTTCGTTCCGCGCGAGTAACGCGCCTACCTGCAGGCTAAAGCCATCAAAAAATGCACCTCGGGCGAGATCCAGATTAGTTAGCCCAATGTTGAAAGCATTTCGACTTTCGTCTTGCAGTTTATAATATCCAAGTCGTGAATCCCTATCTGCGAATATTTCACACAATGAATTCGAAAAGTAGGAATCTCCTTCATGGCCAATATGGCTTTCTATTACGTTTATACTGGCACCCGCACCAATATCCATTAGCGTACGTGTGTGGAAGGCGACGGGAAAATCGGGTGCCTGACCAACAGAAATTATGTGTAGGGGTTGATTGAGGTGGGTATTCGGCGCGACACGCAAATAGAGGCCATCTTCCGCGAATGCTATATTAAGTGCCGTCATCGGCGTATCCTGTGACGCGGGGCTACTACAAAGTCGTGATTTCAATAGGTCTGGCTGGCTTTGAATTTTCTTGTTAAGGCTATCAATCTCAATGCCATCAGGAAGTTCGTCTAATAGTGAAAGTAGGGGCTGAAATTGGCCGTTGATGAAGACTATACGAAATCCATCTAAGTCGAGCGATGGTAGCGATAGAGTATTGATTTCAGGTGTTGGGTTAGCCGGCGCAAAGCCGATTTTCGTAAGTTTGTTGAGATTAGTATATTTCCAGGCTTCGACTTTGCGGTTTGGAAATCCCGTTTTTCGAAAGACTTCTATGCCATCTTTTCGCAATGTCTTAAGCCAACCGGGCTCATTATTACCTCGCTGAGCTGTTATAGCAGCGTATTGTTCGACGATCGGTTCTATTATGGGAGTTTTCAGGGCCATTTTATACTAACGGTATACCGCTACGCCGCCTCACCAAGAAATTCTCTATAGCCCTTTTTTTCGAGTTCGAGTGCAAGGTCGCTCCCGCCTGATTTGACTATCTTGCCGCCCGATAACACATGAACATGGTCGGGAATTATGTATTCGAGGAGCCGTTGATAGTGGGTAATTATGAGCATTCCACGATCTGCCGACCGCTGTGTGTTTACCCCATTTGCGACAACCTTTAAGGCGTCAATATCCAGTCCTGAGTCTGTTTCATCAAGGATGGCAAGTTTTGGCTCAAGTAATACCATCTGCAGCACCTCAGCACGCTTTTTTTCGCCACCTGAAAATCCCGTATTAATTGAGCGCTTCAGCATGTCTTCATCAATTCCAAGCTCTGCCGCTTTCGCGCGGGCATGCTTAACGAATTGCATGGCATCGTACTCAGATTCGCCACGGTGTTTGCGGATGGAATTGACAGCAGTTCTGAGAAATGTGGTGGTTGTCACTCCTGGTATTTCGGTGGGGTATTGGAAGGCAAGAAATACCCCTTCCCGCGCACGAATTTCTGGCTCCAATTTTAGCAAATCATTACCCTGGTAACTTACCTGACCACTTGTAACCTCATAACCATCACGGCCGGAGAGGACGTAAGATAAAGAACTCTTCCCCGAGCCATTAGGTCCCATAATCGCATGCACTTCACCAGTATTGATGACAAGTTCTATGCCGTTAAGGATTTGCCTCTCCTCGACGCTCGCGTGCAAATTTGTAATTTCTAGTAGTGCCATTCATTTTCCAATTTCAATTTACAGCGTGACGATCATCCAACGCTGCCTTCAAGGCTTATCCCAATTAGTTTTTGCGCTTCTACTGCAAACTCCATCGGTAGAGTCTGCATTACTTCTCTACAGAACCCGTTGACGACTAATGATATGGCCTCTTCGCTTGAAATACCTCTCTGACGACAATAGAAGAGCTGGTCCTCGCTTATTTTACTAGTTGTTGCTTCATGTTCCACTCGAGCTGTGGGGTTTCGAGATTCGATATACGGTACTGTATGGGCGCCACAGGTATCACCAACCAGTAAGCTGTCACATTGGGTATAGTTACGCGCATTCTCAGCAGTTGGATTAATACGAACCAGCCCCCGGTATGCATTGTTAGCGTTACCGGCTGAAATTCCTTTTGAGATGATACGTGAACTGGTATTACGGCCAATATGGATCATTTTTGTTCCGGTATCAGCTTGTTGCATATTGTTTGTGATTGCGACTGAATAAAATTCACCAACTGAATTGTCGCCCTGAAGTATACAGCTAGGATACTTCCAAGTGATCGCCGATCCCGTCTCTACCTGGGTCCAGGATATTTTGGAATGGTTCCCGCGGCATGCACCACGTTTGGTTACAAAATTATAGATGCCACCTTTGCCTTGTGCGTCGCCTGGGTACCAGTTTTGTACCGTTGAGTATTTTATCTCAGCATTATCCAATGCGATCAACTCGACGACAGCTGCGTGAAGCTGATTTTCGTCGCGCATCGGTGCAGTGCAACCTTCCAAATAACTTACGTAGCTATCTCGATCCGCGATTATGAGTGTACGTTCAAATTGGCCCGTCTCCGCAGCATTAATACGAAAATAGGTTGAAAGTTCCATAGGACAACGTACACCGGGTGGGATATACACGAATGAACCATCAGTGAATACGGCAGCGTTTAGGCAAGCATGCTTGTTATCTCCATAGGGAACGACAGACCCCATGTATTTACGTACTAACTCCGGGCATTTTTGCAATGCCTCGGAAAATGAACAAAAGATAATTCCAAGCTCTTCCAGCTTGCCTTTGTATGTTGTCGCCACTGATACACTGTCGAATACTGCGTCTACGGCGACGCCGGCGAGCACTTTCTGTTCCTGCAATGGAATACCAAGTTTCTCATATGTTTTTAGCAATTCCGGATCAACTTCATCCAGGCTTTTGGGTTGATCTTTAGTCTTTGGCGCTGAAAAATAATATGAGTCCTGATAATCGATCTGCGGGAACTTAACCATGGCCCAATTTGGCTCGGCCATCGTTTGCCAGTGCCTGTAGGCCTTGAGGCGCGACTCTAGAAGCCACTGAGGATCGTTTTTCTTTGCTGAGATCAGGCGAATTATATCCTCATTCAAGCCTTTTGGTGCTTGGTCCGTTTCTATCTCGGTAACGAAGCCGTATTTATACGTTTCGCTGGTTATAGAATGGACTTGTTCTGTTGTTTCAGTTGTGACTGGCATTTATCCAAGCTCTTCCATTGGATTACTCAATTCTTGTCTTAACTGGTTCTACTGTTTATGGGCTAACAGATTCAACCTGGCTTGCACTGCCGTTATCCGGCTTTGCCAAAAATGTAAAACTATTTGAGGGAGCTGCGATCTCTGCCAGAGTGATTGCACGTAACGCGCCGCTAATTGCTGCATTGACCTTGTCCCACTGTCCACGGATAGGGCAAATTGTTTCGACACAGCAGTTACCTGTGGTACCATCGACGCATGCGGTTAGCGCAACTGGGCCTTCAAGTGCTGAGATTACTTGCTCGACGGTGATTTGGTTGGCAGGTCGAGATAATGAATAGCCACCGTTTACGCCACGATGAGATGTAACCACTTGCGCCCTAGCAAGGGTCTTTAGGACCTTACTTACACTTGGCATCGGTAGGCCAGTTACCTCTGCCAAATACGCGGCAGTCAAGAGAGAATCCTGGCTTCGCGCGATACGAGACAGCACTACCATACCAAAATCTGTCATTCTGCTTAGTCGCAACAAAGGTCGATCACTCAAATCTGGACTAAAATTGTCCAATATTTAGTAAATGGGGTATTTGTGCGGTTAAATCAAGTAAATTTGTTGTCAGAATCTGAAAATTTTCTATGAAATTAATTCATGAAGATTGGGTCAGGCATTGTGCGAAGTTATTTCCCAATTGATTGATTAGGTCGAAGTAAAGATTGGGACCAGGTTCAAGTGCTACTCCCAGTGGGTCAAGCACAGCCACTCTAGCTCTTGTACCCTCTGTGATAATATCAACTACCTTCGAAGGGAATTGTGGTTCGGAAAAAACGCAAACTGAACCTAATTCTAAGATCAGTGATCTGAATTTTTTTAGCCTCTTAGCGCTGAGCTGTTCGTGGGGGTTCACCAAGATGGTACCTACATGGGAGAGGCTGTAACGTTTCTCAAAATACTGGTAGGCGTCATGAAATACGATGTAAGGATCATTTCTAAGGGGTCTGAGAAGATTTTTCAATTCTTGGTCTAGAATTGTGAGTTTTCGGTCCAACTCCGCTGAATTGTGCTTGTAGGTCTTTTTGTTCGTCGGATCAGCTGCGACGAGAATCGCAGTAATATGTGCAACCATAGCCTTCACATTAATAGGGTCGAGCCAGGCGTGCATGTCGACTGTGCCATGGGCATGGTTAGAATCCTCGTCGCTGTGCTCGTCCTCGTCGCTGTGCTCGTCTACTTTTTTCAAATGCCTATCAAGTGTTGTCAATAGCGTTACACCCGGAGCATCCCGTAGTGCTATGAGTTGCGCATGTTGCGGTAAAGCCCGAAGAGGCTTCGTGAGAAAACTTTCCAGTCCCGGTCCCATCCAGAATATGACATCGGCTTCGCTTAGGGTACGTGCACCGGAAGGTTTTAGCTGAAACGTATGTGGCGATTCACCTGACCGCATAAGTAGTTTTGGCTCGCTGATATTAGCCATGACTGCTAAAACTAAAGCGTGGATGGGTTTTATACTGACAACAACGTTTGGCCCACCGGCTGCCAAGACTGGTGTGAGTGTGTAAAAGAAAATACAGAAGCCGAGAATGGGGATCGATCGAATAAATAACTTCACTGAGCAAATCCTTTATGGTGCGTGGAAGCAATGCTACCAACGCTTTTTAGATCAAGAAATGGTGTGATTATATGTTTAATTTCAACAAGTTAGTGTTTATTGCGGCAGGCGTTCATTGTTCGTCTAATTAAAAAAAACTATATGCTCGTCAAAGTGAAAGTTGTCAAGAATTGTATTTAAAATTTTGCGTATTCCGTTTGTCGCAAGAGACAAACATTCCTAAAAAATACTAGCAATTTTCAAAATTGTCAGGGCTGCCTGCTGACCGTTATGTAGAATGTCATTTTAATAGGCGTAGCACAGTAGAAAGTTAGAAAGGTAAACACTCAAGCCGAACTCAAGTTGAAGGATTAAGACAAATGCAACAGTTGTCGAGGCGCTGGACTATTGTCATGTTTGTTTCACTGGCTGTAAATTTTTTCATAATCGGAGCAGTTGTCTCATATTGGGCCTATCACGAGCATGATGTCGTACATTCCAAACGATTTAAAAAGTATGGCGTAAGTCATCATATGGATGAACATACCAAGGCTGCCATGAAGCACATGTGGTTGATGTATGACGGAAGGATAAAACCATTAGGGGGCGCAATCCGGCAAGCGCGGGAGGAGACGTTTACCGCAATGGGCGCGGAACAATTTAATAAGGTAGCGCTGGAGGTCGCACTAAAGCGTTTTATTGAAGTATCCATGGAAAATCAATCGGCGTTCAATACCGCATTCATTGACGTCGCAGCTGATTTGAAACCAATGCAACGTCGTAGGCTTTTTGCCGCAGGAATTCGACGCATGAATAAAAAACCGCTACGCGTTGGAATGAAGGATGGTCTCCCGTCCACCATAGATTGATTGCACAACTCTGCTAGAGAGAATTTACCATTCTAACCTTACTGTCTTGGGGGGTCTGCTGTAATCTTCTAGGGAACTAACCTCCACAGACTCTTCCATGAATAAGATTAACGATAAATAAAAAGGGAGTTAAAAATAGGTGATCCTTAAACCGCCAATTGCTGCCAAATGTGAATCTACTTTAGAGCATCATGGATATTCGCAACCTGATAATTATGGTTGGCTAAAGGCTTGTAACTGGCAGCAGGTCATGCGTGACCCCAGTGTATTGGATTCTGAAATACGCGATTACTTGGATGCGGAAAACCAATACACAAGGGAAGTTCTTGCTCAGGATGAACAGTTTAAAGAACAACTACTGAACGAAATGAAAAACCGCATTAAGCAGGATGATTTTTCGGTTCCGTCACGCGATGGCAAATTTTCTTATTATCGGAGGTACGAAACTGGGGGGCAACATCCGGTTTATTGTCGTAGAAGTAATGACACAAGTGATGCTCCAGAAGAAATATTGCTCGATACTGAACAAATGGCGTCTGAAGAAACTTTTTTTCGAGTTAGCGACTGCGAGCATAGCCCCAGTCACCGATATTTCGCGTATGCTACTGACCTAAAAGGCTCCGAGAAATACACGATCCGTGTCAGGGATCTGAAGACAGGAGAAACGCTTAAAGACGAAATCATTGATACGCAAGGTGGTATAATTTGGGGCAATGATAGTCTGACTTTATATTACGCACGTCTCGATGAGAATCATCGTCCTTCCCAAGTTTTTCGTCATAAACTTGGCAATGATACAACTTGCGATGAGCTACTGTTTGAAGAAACTGATCCCAGTTTTTTTATTTCCATCAGTAAGACTGAGAGCTCTCGTTTCATATTACTAAAATCGAGCGACCATGCTCTTACAGCTGAAATTCGCATCATTGATGCCGATTTGCCAAACTCCCAACCGGTACTATTTGCTGAGAGGGAGACTGGTGTCGACTATGACATCAGCGATAACGGAAATCGTTTCCTTATTTTGACGAATACTGGTGCCGCAATTGACTATAAAATAATGGAGACGCAACTTGAAAAAGTTGGATGCGAACATTGGCGCGATTGGGTGATACACGTGCCTGGACGCCTTATTAAGAAACTGACTGTATTTCGGGACTATCTAGTTTGGTTGGAGATCGCTGATGGATTGCCACGCATCGTGGTAATGAGGCTCACTGACGGAGATCGGCACGATGTAGTATTTGGAGAGGAAGCTTATGACGTAGACCTCGTACCCGGTTTCGAGTTTGACACGGTTATTCTGCGTTTTTCCTACAGCTCATTGATCACGCCACAACAAGTTTTTGACTATGATATGTGTAAGCGTACAAGAACCTTGCGGAAGGAGCGGGAAATCCCAAGTGGCTATGATTCTTCGGCATATGTGTCTAAGCGGCTATTCGCGACCGGCCACGATGGCGCGCTAGTTCCGATCTCGCTGTTTCATGCCCGAACTACGCCAGTGGATGGCACCGCACCGGTTCTTCTCTATGGTTACGGATCCTATGGTCATTCAGTGCCCGCTAGTTTCTCTGCAAATAGGTTAAGCCTTGTCGACCGAGGCTTTATTTTCGCAATAGCACATATTCGCGGCGGTACGGATAAGGGATATCAATGGTATTTTGATGGAAAGCTCAATCGTAAGACCAATACTTTCCTTGATTTTATTTCGGCTGCCGAACATCTAATTAATACTGGATACACAGAATTGGATAAGATTGTGGCACATGGTGGTAGTGCCGGTGGAATGTTAATGGGTGCTGTTGCCAACATGCGGCCAGAACTTTTTAAGGTGATTATTGCAGAAGTCCCGTTTGTTGATGTGCTTAACACCATGTGTGATGCGGAACTGCCACTAACACCACCCGAATGGACTGAATGGGGTAACCCTATTAAGAACCAGAAAGCTTATAATACAATTCGAGACTATTGCCCGTATTCCAATGTTGCTCGTCAGTCTTATCCAAATATAATTGTGACGGCTGGCCTTACGGATCCGAGAGTGACATATTGGGAGCCGGCAAAGTGGGTAGCAAAGCTAAGAGCACTCAAGACTGGGAACAATCTACTCCTCTTGAGAACAAATATGAACGCCGGACATGCAGGCGCTTCAGGTCGCTTTGATAAACTAGAAGAAGTGGCTTTTGTTTATTCTTTTGCGCTCAAGGTCTTCGGTATGGCCTCTTGACCAGGTATTACGGCTCCAAGAGAGAGGTGCTTAGCAACAGGTGGTGATAACTTCAGGTTGACAAACTAAAGACCTATTGTTGATCATCTGAACGCCTCGAGCCATAGAGTTGACGGTTATCTAGGCAGTTCAAAGTATCTAGCTAGTTCACAGTATAACGGTCACGATACTATCAAAATCGAACCTTTAAATTTTATAAGGCTACCTCGCAGAAAAACACTTTGACGGTGACGAACTCCACCGACAAGAGATATGCTCTTGGTAATAACAATCAGGGGTACTAGTGATGGGAATCGAACTGTTAGATCACTTCACGATAAATGTCAGTAATCTTGACGTATCTACGGAATTTTATACTGATGTTGTTGGACTTAGGAAAGGCAAGCGGCCAGCCTTTTCGTTCGGTGGTGCGTGGCTATATTGTGGTACGAAGCCTGTTGTTCATCTGATAGATGATGAAACCCGAAGGGCATTGCGTCTGAAGCAGAGTGGCGGTAAGGAAATCAAAGGAACCGGTGCCCTAGATCATATTGCATTTCGGGCGAAAGGCCTAGACGATATGCTAAGAAGGCTCAGAAAAAAGAGCATAAAGTTTGATCAACAGGCTGTGCCGGGGCAACGGGTTCAGCAACTCTTTGTAAATGATCCGGACGGCATAAGGCTTGAGTTTAATTTTCCAGTGTCCGAGGGTGGAGCATTGATAGAGCCGAATCTAAATAAGGAGGCAAAATTATAGATGATAGAGGAGGCTATAGATCAACGAAAATTTCGTGACGCGTTGGGACAATTCGCCACAGGGGTTACCATCATTACAACCCTAACCAAAGGTGGAGAACCCGAAGGTCTCACAGTCAATTCGTTTAGTTCCTTGTCACTGAACCCAGCGATGATTTTGTGGAGTCTATCAAATGATACGCCTGTTTTGGGCGTCTTTCTAGAATGTGAGCGTTTTGCTGTTAACGTATTGGCTGCGGATCAACAACATCTATCAGATCGATTTGCCTCTTCTATCAACAATAGGTTTGATAACCTTGACTGGTATTCTGGCGTAAATGGAGTCCCGCTAATTCCCAACTGCCTTGCATATTTTGAGTGTTGCAAGGCTGCCTGTCATGAAGGTGGGGACCATCATATCATCGTTGGTGAGGTCGATCGTTTCAAGTATTCCGAGGGTCGGCCACTGATCTATTTTGGGGGTCAATACGGTGTTCCTTGTGACGGAACTAGCAAAATTGTTGGGAACAGAGGTAGAAGAATTTAAAATCGCAATGTCACTTTTTCGGAGTTTGTCGTCATAGGTTCAATGGTATTCAAGCTTCCATTGACTCGGATAGTTTAAATGTGTTGGTCAGCTGTAGTTCAGCGATAATGTGCATATAATCAAGTGGAGGTAAATCTAACTGGGTTATCAAAACCAAACTGGCCCAAAATGTTGATGCTGAATTAAGGAGATAACAATTGGAAAACTCCCCGAACATGATGAAATCAGAATGGGGTGTGGCAGGAGAAGCGGCACTTTTGCATCGCGGGGCTCTCGTGTGGGACAATACGCTACCATGGCTTGATAAAGCCCCGGCAGAGACGCGTCAGAATCTTCTCCTGCGTATGAATAGCGCTGGCTACGACGTGGTTTCCCTGACGTTGGGATTTGATCTTACAAGCTTGCCTGAAATGATCCATAAGATAGCTAAAGAACGTGTTTATTTTTTAGCACATCCCGACAAATACGTGCTGGTTGAGCATGTAGATGATGTCGAACGTGCCAAACGTGAAGACAAACTTGCTATTGTTTTCCATATACAGGGAACAAACCCCGTCAACTACGACATAAACATGATATCGACGTACTACCAGCTTGGTATTCGCCACATGTTGATGGCGTACAATCTGCGCAACGCTGTGGGTGATGGTTGTAAAGAGCGTACGGACGAAGGATTGTCGCGT